>NZ_JBDIUZ010000002.1:590000-1457500 GCF_039631535.1 Ochrobactrum sp. WV_118_8
TCACACCGCTATATCGTCAGCGATTTGATGCATGACCGACCGCCTTGACGTCCTGCCCACTCCGACCATGAAGATGTTTGAGTTTTGAAGCCGGCATCGGCCTACCTATGAGGTAACCCTGAACTTGATCGCATCCCAACCGCTTCAGGCACTCGAACTGCTCCTCAGTTTCAATGCCTTCTGCAATTGTTACCATTCTGAGGCTGCGCCCGACCCCAGTTACGAGTTCGACAATCGCCAGTGCGTCCGGTCGCGTTGTCACATCGCGTACGAAAGATCGATCAATCTTGATCTTGTCGAAGGGGAACCCGCTGAGACTGCCAAGCGAGGAATAGCCTGTTCCGAAATCGTCCATCGCGATCTGGATACCCAATGCTTTTAGCTGGCGTAGAGTGCTCAAGGTCTGCTCATTTTTGTCCAGCAGAACTGATTCTGTGATCTCGAGCTCCAACCGATTCGCTTCGAGGCCGCTTTGCTCCAGGGCATCGATAACGCTTTGAATGAGGTTCAGGCTGCGAAACTGAACAGGAGAGAGGTTGACTGCGATCTTGAGCGGCTTATTCCAATGAGCAGCTTCAAGACAGGCCGTCTTGAGCACCCAATCCCCTAGCGCGTGAATAAAGCCAATCTTCTCGGCCACGGGAATAAACTCTACCGGTGAAACTGCCCCCCGGATAGGGTGAGTCCAACGGAGCAAAGCCTCATAACCGCATATCTCACGCGTTATGGTGCAGGCTTGCGGCTGATAGTAAACTTCCATTTCACCATTCTCCAGTGCCTTCTGAAGATCGGCCTCAAATGACTTCTTCTCCCGCAAACGCGTCTGCATCTGCGATTTGAATACGCTCGCATGACCAGGCCCGAGAGCCTTTGCCTCATAAAGCGCCAAATCGGCATGTTTGAAAAGTTCCTCCGTGTCGGGTTCACCCTCGGAGATTGCGACACCGTCACAGGTTCCGATTTTGATTTCCAGCTCGCCGACATGATAAGGCTGGCTGATCACGTCCATCAGGCGATCCGCAAGTTCCAGTGCTTCCTCTTCCCGTAATCCCGTGGAAAGCACGGCAAACTCGTCCCCGCCCAAGCGACACACCATGTCACCTCGTTCGCCGAGTTTGGTAAGACGTCGTGCAACTGCCTGCAACAGTGCGTCGCCAACATCATGCCCAAGCGTATCGTTTACGTCCTTGAACCCATCGAGATCCAGAAGAAGAATAATGGCCGACTGGCTTCCCGTCTGTGCGGCTTCAAGCCTTTTCTCCAAATCCTGCCGGAACAGGACACGATTGGGCAATCCGGTCAGCGCATCGTGATGTGCATCGTGCTCCAGTCGAAAATTCTGCGACTGCAGTTCACCTGTCGCTTGCCGAAGATCGCTTGTCAGGCGTTGCATGCTGCCATGCGCCCGATCAAGAAGCTTGTTGTGACGCAGCAGAAGAATAACGAGCACGACGCCGCAGAGAATGAGGCCCGCCGCCAATCCGGTGTAGATGAGATGCAACTGGCGAACTTCTGCCTGGGCAGCATCGATAAGTCCGACATCATACTCAACTGCAGATGACGCAAGCGCTGTCATCGGACCATCAAGCGCACTCATTAATTGCAGATGGGTTTTGACCTCGTCTGCATCAAGTTTATCCAGCTGGACGTCAAGTGCCTGAAGAACGTCGCTTAACTTCAAAAAGAGATCGCGTCGTCGCTGATCGTTTTGAATGAAGGAGCGCAGATTGCCTTGCTGCAACAGTTCCAGTCGCCCGAGCATAATATCGAGGCGAAGCCGCACTTCGTCGCGCGTTTCTTCGTTCATATCCAGGACGTATCCAGCCAGAACATGCTCAAGCCGCATATATTCCGATACTGTCTGACCAACAGCCCAGGAATCATTATAACGGGAGAATTTCTGAAGCGCTGTCTGTCGTTCGGCAATGACATAGGCGATATAGGCCGTTGCCACCACGAAACAACAGATAATGACGCCTAGAATTCGTCTCACACTTTGCCTCTATTCAACTATCAGCTTGGCAACCTGCCACGCAGAACGTGTGTAATAGGTCTGGCTTTGGAGCTGTGGGTCGCTGTCATACGGGTAAATAATAAACAATGGTCCTTTATCGCGAACCGGCATGTAATTGCCATCTCGTTTCATGGCAAGAATAACATTGAACTTCTTGAAGTCTTCCATCGGTAACGAGCTAACATAATCGTTCAACGCTACCGCAGTCACTTTCGTTCCCTTGGCGCCGACAAGCGTCATAAGCTTGTCCATCGACACGCCGTCAAAACGCACACGACCATCATACCATGGATTTGCCGTTTCTACGGTCACCAAACCCAGGGCCTCCAGCATATCCCGATCAAATTGCGCTGTATCGCCAACATTTGTATTCGAAATATTGCCGGATATGACCAGGATCGGCTTACCCGTCGGTTTGGCCAGCGGTTCAGCAGCGGCCCCGGATAGCCAGACGAAAGGCAAGAGCAGACAGGCAAGGACTCGAATTAGTTTCATTGCATTTCCCCATGATAAATTAGAACAATAAAGAGAATTGCCTAAATCAACGTGAAGATCGCATGAGTCTTGTATTTTTTCATGTTCTTATGCAATAAAAATGGAATATCGGCGTCAAGCTTGCCGCAACGTAACTTCAAACGACCGCAGTTAGTGAATTACCCTAATGTTAGATCGTTTTTATTGGATAGTAACGCTTTTAATATGCCGTATCAGCTGAGCACTAGGTCAATCAGGCTCAATTCGTGCTGTCAAAAACAAAAAGGACAACGTGTTTGACGCTGCCCTTTGGAGAAATTGGGTAGTTATTGTCGCATCAACCGACTAGTTTTCCGCCGGTCATCGGCTCAGGAACGCCGGTTGTGCTCGGAAAACTGATAGGCAAACTGCGCAAGGCTCGCACTGCGAGGAAAGCAAAACATTCAGCTTCTACAGCATCGCCTCGCCAGCCAAGCGTTTCGACAGGCACGAGTTCCACCTTGGCGCGCTCGACCAGCATATGCATCATGGTTGGATTGCGACGGCCACCGCCACTGACTGCAAGCCGTTTCGGCCGACGCGGCAGAATGTCCAGAGCCTTCCCAACCGCTGAAGTTGTGAACGCGGTCAATGTCGCCGCGCCATCTTCCTCGTTCAGGCCGTCGGCCATCGTCTCGGTAAAGTCGAAGCGATCCAACGACTTGGGATACGGAGCAGTCAAATAGGGGTGCTTGAGCAGTTCGGCGAGCCGGTCTTCGTCTACCTTACCTTTTGCTGCCAGTACCCCGTCGCGGTCCATTTCGCCCAATCCCTGCTTTTTCATAAAGTCATTGATAGGCGCATTGGCTGGACCGGTATCGAATGCCACAAGCGCATCATCACCATCCCACCAGGTTATGTTACCGACACCACCGAGATTGAGAATCGCAGTATTGCCACTCGCATCAGCACTGCGCAGCAAGGCAGCATGATAGACGGCCGCAAGCGGAGCACCCTGCCCGCCAGCCCGAATATCTGCCGTCCGGAAATCATAAGCCACTTTAGTAGCGAGCAGTTCGCTCATAAGCCTTCCATCGCCAAGCTGCCTCGTATCACCAAACCTGCCTGCCTGCGGTGCACGATGCAAAACCGTCTGCCCGTGGAAACCGACAACGCCGATATCCGCCATCGACAGCCCGCTTTCCTCAACCAGTTCGCGCACAGCCGCAGACTGAGCGCGTGTCAGCGCTTCCTCTGCCTCAGCAAAAATCGCAGGTTCCGCACCTTCAAAATTCCAGACGCGAGCCTCGGCCTGCGCCTGTTCGAGAAGATCACGAATCCAACGCGGATAAGGTTTCAACGCGTAAGCGCCGAATTCCGCAATGGTTTCGCCATCAGTTTTCAACAGGGCAACATCGATGTTTCCATCAAGAACGGTACCGGTCATCAGGCCAACGGCCCATATTGGCTGCATAGACGTCTCCTATCCCAATGAAATTGCGTCGCCGACACCCTGACGCAGCGCCAGAATACCGCTGTCAAAGTGACGTGTCGGATGAATACGATTGGTGAGCAAGGTCCATGCCCTGCCCGCTTCAAAATCAATCCACAAGCCGGTTCCCGTGAAACCGGTATGCCCGATTGTATCCTTCGAATTGAAACTGCCCCCCGACCAACCGTCATAAGGTCGTTCCCAGCCATGCGTGCGGGTGGCAGATAGTGGTCGGCGCATGTGTTCGATAACGTTTTGCGATGCACCCGTGCCGTCAAGCAAGCCAAGCGCAAAATCAAGTATGGACGCAGCCGTACCGAACAGACCCGCATGCGCCGCACCCTGCAACGCTGAACAATTGTCGTCGTGCACCTCACCGCAGAGCACACGATTGCGCCAGGTGCAATCTTCGGTAGCGGCACTAATCTCCGGCTCCGCGGAAAAGGCAAAGCCTTCGCCGGGGTCCATCTCGCGAATGGTCTTGCCGTAAAATCTTTCCATCGCAAAACCGAGCAGAATGAAATTGATGTCTGAATAAACCAGCGCGGATTCTCTCCATTCGCGTTGCAATACGAATGCGCGCAACAATTCCGGATCCCGTCCATATGTATAGATCGGTTCGACCGACGGAAATGGCGTCTGGTGGCCGAGACATTCACGAAAGGTGACTTTGCGCTCCCAGGCATCATTATCATATTGCCGAAGATCCGGAAGCAACGTGATCAATGGTGCATCGAGGTCAATGACACCTTCCTCGGCCAGCGTAAGGATGCGAGGTGTCGTGAAAATCACTTTGGTCAGCGAGGCGAGATCGAACCACGTATCGGTTGTCATCGCGCGCCGGGCCGGAATGATCTGCGCATAGCCAGTCGCCCGGACAGCCCGGTTGCCGGAGAGATCGACCATTCCAAGCACCCCTCCCGGAATACGGTCTGAGTCGCACGCACCTGTCAGAAGGCTGAAAGCTTTTTCAAAGCGAGCCGTAAAAGCAGTATCGACGGAGTGGCGGACATTCGGTTCTGCCATGATAGTTATGCCTCGGTCCGGGCCATGTGATCATGACCATATGTCTGCCAGTTTGCCGGTGCCGGCTCATATCCCAGCGGGCGTACGAGTGAAGGCACTTGTCGCGTATCGAGGGTAAAATGCTCGTTGCGCCGATCAATACTTGGAACGGCAGAGATCAGCCGCTTCGTATAGGAGTGTTTTGGTGCAGACAGGATGGAAGCGGCATCGCCAATTTCCACGATCTGCCCAGCATAAACGACGGCGATGCGGTGCGCGATACGCTCCACTACCGCCATATCATGCGACACGAACAGATAGGCGAGACCACGTTCCTTCTGGAGATCGATCAACAGCTCCAGCACTTTCGCCTGTACGGATACGTCGAGAGCTGAGACGGCTTCGTCGAGTACCACCACTGAAGGATTCAGCATCAAGGCGCGGGCAATACAAAGCCGCTGGCGCTGCCCGCCGGAAAACTCGTGCGGATAGCGTTCCAGACTGTTTGCAGGCAGCCCCACCCGGTCAAGCAACTGCAGCATCTTCTGTCGTGTTTCCGGCCCGTCGCGCCCGCCAGCAGCTATGACCGGCTCAGCAAGAATGCTATCGATACGCAGACGAGGATTAAGCGATGCATAGGGATTTTGAAAAACCATCTGCACAGAAGATGAATTTCGAGTGTCGGCGGTATCTGTTACACCGACTTCAAGCTTGCCGTGTGACGCTTTGACGAGCCCGAGAATCGCCCGCGCAGTCGTCGACTTACCCGAACCACTCTCCCCTACGACCGCCAGTGTTTCGCCCGGAACAAGATCGAAATCGACACTCTCCACGGCATGAACTGCACCAAGTCTGCGGCCAAGAATGCCGCCCTTGACTGGGAACCGGACTGTGAGCCCTTCCACAGCCAGAATTGGGTTCGTTCCGGGTTTGGCCGCTCGTACGTTATCCGTTCGTACCGCCTTGCCGCTTTCAAAATGTGGCACAGCCTTCAGGAGATGCTGCGTGTAAGGATGCTGAGGCTGATCGAGAACGACATTCAGTTCACCTTGCTCCACTGCCTCGCCGTGTTGCATGACCATGATCTTGTCGGCCATACCTGCGACCAGACCAATGTCATGAGTGATAAAGATCATCGCCATGCCGGTTTCGCGCTTCAGCTCTGCCAGAAGTGCCATGATCTGTGCCTGTACCGTAACATCGAGCGCTGTGGTCGGCTCATCGGCGATCATGAGGCGCGGATTGCAGGCAAGCGCCGTTGCAATCATCACCCGTTGCAGCATACCGCCGGAAAGCTGGTTCGGGCAGTATTTGAGACGCCGTGCAGCATCTGGAATGCGTACGCGATCAAGTACGTCCTTGGCAGCGGAAGCTGCCTGCTTGCCGGTAAGTCCGCGGTGAAGACGAAACGATTCCTCAATCTGTGTCCCGATAGTGAGCACTGGATTGAGTGACGTCATGGGCTCCTGAAAAATCATGCCGATTTCCGCGCCACGGACTTTCGTCACCTCAGCTTCATTCGCAGTCGCAAGATCGATGGTGGTACCGTTCGCGCGATTCAACTCGATCGTTCCATCGATAATGTGCCCGCCGCCAAAGTCCACAAGACGATTGATCGACAAGGCCGTTACAGATTTACCGGAACCGCTTTCCCCGACAATCGCCAGCGTTTCCCCGGCGGCGAGATCGAAACTCACACCGCGCACAATCTCATTGGCTTCAGGATTGCGCCCGAAACCGACACGAAGGTTTGAGACGGACAGAAGCTTGTTCATGCCGCTACCCTCCGCATTCTGGGATCGAGAATGTCGCGTAGAGCATCACCCAGAAGGTTGAAGCCAAGTATACCGATCATGATCGCCAGCCCCGGAAATGCCAGCAGCCATGGCGCGGTTTCCATGAGATTGCGCGCATCTGCCAGCATGAGACCAAGCGACGAAGCCGGCGGCTGCGTGCCGAGACCGAGGAAGCTCAAGCCTGCTTCAGTCAGCAGCGACCAGGCAAGCGCCAAGGTGATCTGGACGGTCAAAGGCGCGATCAGATTAAGCAGCAGATGGCGCGAAAGGATGTAACGGTTGCTACTGTGGAACGTACGCGCTGCATCAACAAATTCACGTGTTTTGATCGACAAGGCCGGACCACGCACAACCCGCGTAAAAATCGGGGTGTAGACGATGGCGATGGCGGCGATACTTGTTCCTGTTCCCGGTCCGACAACGGCAATGATCAGAAGCGCAAGCAAGATTGCCGGAAATGCCAGAAGCACGTCCATGACGCGCATGACAGTTCCATCCCACCAGCGCCCAAACCATGCCGCAGTCAATCCCAGAACGGTGCCCGCGATGGCGGCAATTCCGACCGCAGAAAAGCCAACGATGAAGGATTGCGCGATGCCTGCCATCAGGCGGCTCATGACGTCACGACCGAACAGGTCAGTTCCCATCCAGTGGGCAGTACTTGGAGGACGCAGCCTGTCTATCCGGTACTGCATCAACGGGTCATGCGGCGTAAAACCGAAATACCCCAGAAACGCGACGATCAGATAGATCAATACGATGAGCCCGCCGATACGGCCACTCGGATGAGCAAAAACGGAACGCAATATCTGCATTAGTTTTCCCCCAGACGAATGCGCGGATCGAGCGCAACGTAAAGAAGATCAACAAGCAGATTGACGATCATGAAGTTGAACGCGATGAAGAGAATACTACCCTGTACCAGCGCATAGTCGCGCTGCAATATGGCATCCAGCACCATGCGTCCGAGCCCCGGCAGAGCATAGATCTGCTCGACCAGCACAGCTCCGCCCAGAAGGTAACCGAATTCTACACCACTCAGCGTCACCACAGGGATGAGTGCGTTCGGCAATGCGTGTCGCCAGATGACAGAGCGGGCCGAGGCACCCTTGCTGCGGGCAGTGCGAACATAATCATCACTGAGAACATCCAGCATAGCCGAACGCGATATGCGTGTGACCGACGCCGCAAATGCACAGCCGAGCGTTATGGCGGGCAAAATCATCTGTAGAAAATTCTGCCACGGATTTACCCATAGTGGCGTGAATTCGCCCATAGTCGGCAACACACCGAACCCTGCCGAAAGAATATAAATGAAGAGGAGACCAAGAACGAAGCTCGGAGTCGACTGCCCGATCATTGCAAAAATGCGAACCACGAGATCGGACATTTTTTCGTTGCGCGTTGCTGCATAAACCCCAGCCGGGAGGCCGATGAGCAAGGCAATAATCATCGACATCAATGCCAGCTGCAGTGTCAGCGGGAAGCGTTCCAGAATAACTGTCAGAACTGGCTTCCCGAATGTGACCGAGACACCCAGATTACCTTGCACTACGTCACCGAGCCAACGCCAGTACTGTGTGGTCCAGCTTTGGTCGATACCAAAATATTGCGCCAGAGACTGCCGCTGTTCCGGCGTCAGCAGCCCTGCTTCCGTTCCAAGCATAGCCGTAATGGAATCACCTGGAACCATACGGATCGCGACGAAGACAAGGATCGACACCCCCAGCATAACCAGGGGAAATGTCAGCAGCCGACGTGTCAGATAATTCATGTCAGATTACTCACGGCCTGCCGTCAAGGAAGGCACTGGAAAGCCACGCCTCCATATTGAAGACGTGGCGGATTTCATGACATCACTGCCCAATCTGCAGCTTGGTTACGCCGAACAGCGAACCGGTAGCGCGAGGCTCAAAACCGGTAACGTTCTTCTGGTGGGCGACGTAATTATTGGCCGTATAAAGCCATATCCACGGAGAAACTTCTGTTATGTGCTTTTCGAAGTCAGAGAAGATAAGCTTGCGTTTTTCAGGATCAGTTTCGGCTCTTCCCTTTTGCATCAGATCGTCAAGCGTATCGTCAATATACTGTGCGACTTTCTGCAGGTTACCTGCCTTTGTCCAGTAACGGCCATACATTGTATAGGGATCAGCCGAACCACCGTTAAGCGCCACCGCCATGTCGAAGTCGCCCTTCAACCACGTATCGACATAGACGTTGAGTTCCATCATGCGGATATCGAGCTTGATGCCGATTTCGGCGAGTTGCGACTGGAGAACCTGAGCTTCAGCCGCAGCGGTTGCAGGTTCTCCATTTGCAGCAATGATAGTTGCCGAAAAACCATCCGCATAACCGGCATCCGCCATCAGCTTCTTCGCTTTTTCGACATCGCGCTTGTAGCAGAAGAGCGTGTTTGGATCGCTCGCATAGGCGGGCATTGTCAGCGGGCCCGTTACCTTGCCTTCACCGAGCAAGGCTGTATCGAGCACATCTTGACGATCAACAGCGCAGGAGATTGCCTGACGCACGGCCAGTTCCGTCATCGGCTTGCGCGACGGGTTCAACTGCAGGACATGATAAGCAAGAGCCGGAGTGCGCACCAGTTCCAGAGCGCTTTCGTTTGGCACCATCGTTGCGACCAGCGGGTCGTTGAGGAGCGCAAAGTCGATCTGCTTGGCGCGAAGCGCCGCAAGAATTGCTGTTTCGTCCGGCAGGACACTGATATTGATCCCGTCGATCGCTATTTTACCGCCCGCCCAGTCGGGATTGGCTTTCAGCACTTCCTTGGAATTCGGTTCCCAGCGCTCAAGGATGAATGGACCCGACCCAACAGTTTTCGTACCTATAGTTCCAGCCTTGATCTCGCTTTCTGGAACGACCGCCGCATTGATGCTGGCGATTGCAGCCAATAGCGGAACGTCAGGCTGGGAGAGTTTGAAGACGACCGTTTCAGCATCCGGCGTTTCAATAGCAGAAATGGAACCGAAATTCGCACGCGCGACGGCGCCTGTCTTTTCATCCAGAATGCGCTCGAAGGAGGCCTTCACATCGGCTGGCGTTACCGGCTGACCGTTCTGAAATTTCGCATTCTTGTCGAGCTTGAATGTGAGAACCTTTCCGCCTTCGGAAAATTCCCAGCTTGTGGCAATGGCAGGCGCAATCTGCAGGTCGGAACCAAGACGGACGAGCGGCTCATAGATGAGCTCGAGCAGACGAATCGATGAAAATGCTGGCTGCTTATGCGGATCGAGACCAGTGGCATCCTGCGACCAGGCCATTCGGAGCGTCGCGGCAAAAGCCGTCGAAATACCCATTCCACCAAAGCTTCCAATGCTCAACGCTATTGCGGCCGCGCCTGCAATAAGGCTTTTCTTGAAACTCGCTCCCATTTTCTTCCCTCGCAAATGACTGCAATGCTAATGTCCGACTGCTTCCCCGCTTCGGCTCACGCTTTATTGGCATTTATTGCCTGTCTAAGAAATCCCCCAGCATTCTTTAATGCCTTTCTTGCCTCATCCACTGGCATTCCGGTGATCGTGATGAGGATTGCAAGCTTGACCTCATTATCTGTCAAAGCGAGAACGCGTTTTGCCTCCCCCGCCCCGCAACCGGTTGCCTGCATGACAATTCGCGATGCCCGCGCGACAAGCTTATTGTTGGTGGCACTGACGTCCACCATGAGATTCTCGTATGTTTTCCCTATTCGGATCATACTCGCCGTCGTCAGCATATTAAGAACGAGCTTCTGCGCCGTACCGGATTTGAGCCGCGTCGAGCCCGTCAGTATTTCAGGCCCGACAACCGGCGATATCGCGATTTCAGCCATGGTCGCAATGGTCGAATCGGGATTGCAGGAGAGCGCCACGGTCGTCGCGCCGATAGATGCTGCGTAGGCGAGACCGCCTATTACATAGGGCGTTCGCCCGCTAACGGCGATTCCCACGACAACATCGTGCGAAGTCAGACCTATGTTGCGCAGATCAGATTCCCCGAGCGACGGATCATCTTCTGCCCCTTCGATCGCATGTTGCAAAGCATCCACGCCGCCTGCAATCAGCCCGATCACCATGCCTTCCGGTACGCTGAAAGTCGGAGGACATTCCGATGCATCGAGAACGCCAAGACGTCCGCTTGTTCCTGCGCCCAAATAAATCAGCCGGCCGCCAACCCGAAATGCGTCGACGATCTTATCGACGGCCTGGGCGACCTGAGGCAGCACTTGCTCAACAGCAGCGGGAACCAGATGATCCTCGTCGTTGATGCGGCATACGATAGCAAGGCTCGACAAGAGATCGATATCCATCGTGCGTGGGTTTCGCTCTTCAGAAACCAGCCTATCCAGTTCAGATAACAACGCCTGTTCCGTCATGCCTCTGCCTGCTTATCGAGCAGCGTTCAAAACGCGCCGCCTTATGGTTAATAAATGTTAGGATTATAAATTCCATCAGTCAATCAAAATAAGGAATAAATTATTCCTTATTTGCAGAAGCCATGTTTCGCGCAAGAATGATCGCACCGGAAACCGCATCACCGTCGGCAGGTTTCAACCGTCTGCGGACGTCTGGCGCCAACCACGGTTCAAGTGGGGTAGCAAGCCCGCCAAGCAAGGTCACGCGCGGCGCCCCCTTTTCGAAAAGCGCGCGTACGATAGTATCTATGTGGCCCGCAGCCGCCTGAACGATACGGCGTGCCGCTGCATCTCCCTGGTCCGCATGACGCATGACCATAGGCGCCAGAGACGCATATTCTGTAGCGGTTGCGCGGTCCATCCACGCCACAGCGTCCATCGGGGTCTGATTAAAGCGCTCCATAACCTCGTAGAGAAGCGGCGTACGCTCGATCCGATCATCATAAGCCTGAAGGGCCTGTTGAATCGCTGACAGCCCCAGAAAAGCACCACTACCCTCGTCGGAAATTGGAAAGCCGTAGCCTCCGACGCGAATGTCGATACCATTCACGAAGCCGAGACCAATTGAGCCGGTCCCGGCAATAACGATAGCCCCATCACTACCCGAATGTGCACCGAGACATGCGCCTTTGCCGTCACTCATGAAATGAATACTCGAAAAGGGATGCTGTATAGCCTGAAGTGCTTCGAGCGCACCTTGCCTGCCTATGCCCGCCAGCCCAACGCCTGCATGTGTTCTGGCCAACTCTTCAGCAACCAGGCCCGCCTCGCTGATTGCTGCGTCAAACGCACGTGCGATGGATTCCCACGCCTTGTCTATCCCGAGCCGTGTAGTTGCCGGGCCAGACAATCCTTGTCCCAGCACATTGCCGGTCTCATTTTCCAGCCGGGCTCGACAGCCCGTACCGCCGCCATCCACACCAAGATAGAACTGATCTTTCCCAACCCTGTCCGACGTCATTCTGACAGCCGTTCTATATCTGCACCGCAAAGCTTCAGTTTGCGGTCAAGCTGTTCATATCCACGATCCAGATGATAGATGCGATTAACGACAGTTTCTCCGTCGGCCACGAGTGCTGCAAGAACAAGTGACACGGACGCCCGCAAATCCGTTGCCATAACCTGTGCGCCATGCAGCGGGCGTCCGCCGCGTACCAGCGCAGTTGTTCCCTGCAGTTTGATGTCGACGCCAAGCCGCATCAGTTCCGGCACATGCATGAACCGGCTTTCGAACACTGTTTCGCGAATGAGCGATGCTCCTTCGGCACAAGCCGTCAGCGCCATGAACTGGGCCTGCAAATCCGTCGGGAAACCCGGATAGGGTTCGGTCGTCAGATCTGCGCCACGCAAGGAGCCGTTGCGCGAAACAACCAGACCGCGATCGCTTGGCCAAACGCTGACGCCCATCGTTTCAAGCACCTGCACAACAGACGCGAGATGTTCAAGACGGGCATGCGTGAGTTCGAGCGTGCCGCCTGTAATGGCGGCAGCAACAGCGTAAGTTCCGGCCTCGATACGATCCGGTATGCCGTGGTGGCGGGCAGTCCGCCAAGATGTATCGCCCTGGATCAGAATGCGATGCGTACCCGCTCCTTCAATCTGCGCACCCATGCCCCCGAGACATGCGGCGAGGTCGCCAATTTCCGGCTCACGAGCCGCGTTCAATATTTCCGTTTCGCCACGAGCGGAAGTTGCCGCCATCATCGCCGTCGCCGTCGCGCCAACAGAAGGCGCTGGCAAAACAATCCGGCTTCCGATCAGGCCGTTATCAGTCGAAGCCACGATCCAGCCGCGATCAATGGAAACATCTGCGCCAAGTGTTGCGAGCGCTTTCAAGTGCATATCCACGGGACGCGCACCGATGGCACACCCGCCCGGCAAGGAAACACGAACCTTGCCCAGTCTCGCCAACAAGGGTGCCAGCACCAGAACCGTCGCACGCATTCGTCTTACAGTGTCATAAGGAGTTTCTCCTCCGACAACATCTGTGGCGGTTATTGTCGTCGAGTGCGGCGCGCGGGAGACCTGTACTCCATGTGACTGCACGACATTGAGCATGTTTTCGACATCACTCACCGCTGGGAGGTTGGTAAGTTCAACAGGGTGAGGGCTTAACAAGGAAGCCGCGATCTGAGGCAGCGCGGCGTTTTTTGCACCGGAGATATTGACCGCTCCCTGCAATGGTCGTCCACCGACAATTCGCAATCGTTCCATGTCTCTCCACCAACTCCTCTCTTGCGGATTGTTAGCTCATTCCGTAAATTTTAAAAGATTGGAATTTTATATTCCAAATCAATTTCGGTTGTCCTATGAGGCAAGGCGACCGAATATCGAGCCCTCCGGTGCCGGAATTGGGAATAATCGCGCATGTCGATCCTGCAAAAGATCAACGCCAAACTGAACGAATTGACTGTTGCAGACCGAAGGATCGGCCAGTTCATCGTCGATCATCCAGAACAGGTATTGAAGCTTTCCTCTTCCGCGCTCGCGGTCGCAACCGGTCGGAGTCAATCCAGTGTCGTCAAGTTCAGTCAGAAGTTCGGGTTTGACGGCTATCAGGAACTTAAACTCGCCGTCAGTGAGGCGCGCGCCAAGGAATGGCAGGTTCCGGCAGGCATGGTCCATGGCAGCATTGAGACCGGGGACAGCTATATCACGGTTCTGCAGAAGCTTATCGGCAGTAAACTGCAATCCATGCAGCAAACGATTTCCGCCAACAATGAACAAGGTATCGACGGCGCTTTGCAAGCCCTGATCAGCGCCCGGCGTATCCACCTCGCCGGCGTTGGCGCATCGTCACTCGTCGCACGCGATTTTTCTTACAAGCTGATGAAGCTCGGTCGCAATGTGATGCACGACAGCGATAGTCACATCCAGATGGCCAATGTTTCCACATTGCACGAGGGTGACGTTCTGTTTGCCCTTTCCTATTCAGGAACGAGCATTGAAACCCTTCGCATTGCTGAACAGGCTAAAAAATGGGGAGCGACTGTGATTGCCGTCACAGGCCTCAACGAGAACCTGCTCAATAAGATCGCCGACATTCGTCTGTACACAGTCGCAGACGAAGAACGCGTTCGCTCATCATCGATCACCGCACGCGATGCACAACTGGTTCTGACCGATTTGCTTTTTATCCTGCTATTTCAGCGACAACAGGATGCCAATGACTACGTACATAAAAGCGAAGCGGCAGTGTCTTCGCTGAAAATATAAGCGGTTGGATCAATCAATAATAGCTGCGGCGGCGAGGCTCGCGAAGGCAGCAAGGAATGCCACTGCGACAGCACCGACCTTTGTGAAAAGATTGAACATGTCGCCAGGCGTTTCACGGTTGGACATGTTGAGATAGACCAACGCAGCGACGATGATGACAATCGAAAAACCGAAAGCGGAAACCCACTGCCATATCTCGGACATGAAACCTCACAAACGCTGAACTCATTTTGAAACTGCGCGAATTATATCAAAACATTATTACTACAGTGTGATGTCACTTAATGTTTCACATTCAAGCCTGCAATGTACCATAGGACGTTTAGTCCGGTAATCATCAATTTGTGATCGCTTACCTCTCTCATGCTGTTGCGGGAATGGTCTCGCATCTGTCGCAATAAATGCTGAAAAACGAACTCGACATCGTGTTTCGCCGATCGGCCATGCAGTCCTGCATTTTTGAACACAAGAGCAGAGAGATTACTTTCAGACGGCGCAAGCCGTGATATATCTGGCGACAAGCGAGCTGCTTTCAGACACAGGCTTGCGCACAAACAAAATCACAAAGGTATGCATTATGACTTCACCGTCATCTCCTCCGCGGATCGAACAGGAAGAGCGCCTGGAACGACTGGCATTGTTGCAAGGCAAGTTGAGAGAGCGCGGGATTGGCGGCCTTCTGCTCGGGCCAACGGCAAGTTTGCGTTATTATACCGGGCTTGTCTGGCACATCAGCGAACGTTTTCTGGGTGCCCTCGTCACACCGTCGGAAGTCATTTATATCGTTCCCGGTTTTGAACAGAGCCGCGTAGAAAGCCTGCCGCATCTGCCAGGAGAAATCCGTGTTTGGCAGGAAGAAGAAAGTAGCGCAGCGCTGATAGCATCACTCATTCCGGCAAGTGCTACACTTGCCGTGGACGATGCCGTACCGCTGTTCGTCTATAATGCCCTTAAACAGGAAATCTCGCCGGAGCGCTTGCTTGACGGTGGCGAACTGATCCGTGAACAGCGCATCTGCAAGTCAACCAATGAAATCGCTATTATTCAGCACGCGATGGATCTGACGCTTGAAGTTCATCGCCGGGCGCATGCGCTGATCAAGCCCGGCATTGCCGCAAGCGAAGTGGTGCGCTTTATCGATGAACAGCACCGTGCCCTCGGCGCCGCAGGTGGCTCGACATTCTGCATCGTCTCGTTCGGAACGGCGACTTCGTTGCCACATGGCGCAGATGGCGAACAGTTCTATCAGCCCGGTGACGTTATCCTTGTGGACACCGGATGCCGTATCGATGGCTATCACTCCGACCTCACGCGCACCTACATGCTGGACGAGCCAAGCGCAGAGTTTTCGCGCATATGGGCAATTGAACGCGAAGCACAGCAAGCCGTTTTTGATGCAGCAAAGCTTGGTGCGGCTTGTTCAACCCTTGACGATGCGGCACGCGCTACGCTCGTGAAGCATGGATTGGGACCGGATTATGCGCTACCCGGCCTTCCGCATCGAGCCGGTCACGGCCTTGGTCTGGAAATTCATGAGGCCCCATACATCGTTCGCGGCAATTCGCTCCCGCTCGCTGAAGGCATGTGCTTTTCCAACGAACCGATGATCGTGGTCCCGGGCCAGTTCGGTATTCGTCTGGAAGACCATATCCATATGACGGCGACCGGACCAAAATGGTTCACCCAGCCCGCGAAAGGCCCAACCGAACCTTTCACATAATGCCGTAACTACTGCTATCGATTGCCGGGTACTCCCGCCCAGCTTTCCGATTGCTTTTCGCCAATACCGATCAGATCAATGGCTCGCGCCGCGATCTGATCGGCTACTTCATCGACCGATTGGGGTTTGAAGTAAAAGGCCGGAACCGGCGGCATCACAATCGCGCCCATTTCTGTCACCGTGCACATGTTGCGCAGGTGGACCAGATGCAGCGGCGTTTCCCGCGCGATCAGGACCAGCCTGCGCCGCTCCTTCAAATGAACGTCCGCAGCGCGGGTTAACAGACTGTCGCTGTGCCCCGTTGCGATCGCCGCGAGCGTCCGCATGGAGCACGGCGCAACGATCATACCGGCCGTTGCGACTGATCCGCTTGCAATCAGTGCACCTATATCGCTGACGGAATAACTTCTGTGCGCCAGCCTGTGCAGAAGCGCATAGCCGTCAGGACCCAGCTCATGGCGCAATGTTTGCTGCGCTGCGTCCGATACGACCAGGTGGCTCTCGACATCGTTTAAAGTGGAAAGTTGTTCCAGCAGTTTGAGCGGGATGAGAGCGCCCGATGCGCCGGAAATGCCAACAACAACCCGTTTCATCGCATGCTTTCCTTAATCAACCCAAGCTCGCCCCACATTGCATCCACGCGGGCGATTACATCGTCGCTCATCTTCAGCACCGCACCCCATTCCCGGTCAGTTTCCGTACCGATTTTGTTGGTCGCATCAAGTCCGAGCTTCCCGCCCAGACCTGAGCGCGGCGATGCGAAATCGAGATAATCCACTGGTGTGTCGGTAAGCGTGATGACATCGCGACTGGCATCGAAGCGTGTGGCAAGTGCCCACATGACGTCATCCCAGTTGCGAACATTTATGTCGGGATCGACGGCGATTATGAGCTTCGTGTAACTGAACTGTGGCAGCATCGACCAAAGCCCCATCATCACCCGCCGCGCTTGACCGGGATAGCGTTTGTCAAGCGAAACGACTATTGCCCGATAGGAACAGGCCGCTGGAGGCAGCCACAGATCGGCGATTTCCGGGAACTGCTTTCGTACAATTGGCACGAACAGCTCGTTCATCACTTCGCCAAGTCTTGAGGGTTCATCCGGCGGGCGACCAGTATAGGTCGAAAGATAGACCGGGTTTTTCTGCATGGTCATCGCTGCCACCTGCATGACCGGAAATTCCTCGACACTATTGTAATAGCCCGTGTGATCACCATACGGACCCTCTGGCGCTGTCTCTGATGCAGAAACTCGCCCTTCCAGAATGATTTCAGCGTTAGCGGGCACGGAGAGCGGCACAGTGTGCGCATCAACGACGGAAGGCCTGCGTCCAGCAAGCAGGCCCGAGAAGGCCAGTTCGCTCATCCCTTCAGGCAAGGGCATAACGGCTGCAAGGATTGTCGCCGGATCGGCCCCGATAGCAACAGCAACAGGCATATCCTCGCCTCGCTTTTGCCACATGCGATGATGACGCGCACCGCCGCGATGGGCGAGCCAGCGCATGATCAACTTATCCCGGCCAAGCTTCTGCATCCGGTAAATTCCGACATTTACGTCGGATGGATCGTCTGGCGCCCGCGTGATAACCAGCGGCCAGGTAACAAGCGGCGCGGGCTCTCCCGGCCAACACCACTGGATCGGCAGTAGATCGAGGTTGACTGCTTCGCCTTCCAATATCGTCGCCTGCACCGATGCGCGTCGGACCTGCCGAGGACGCATATTCAATGCTGCCTTTGCCAAAGGCAGCTTGCTCCATATTTCCCCCGCTGAACGGGGCGGCTTTGGTGCACGCAGTTCCGCAAGCATCTCCGCAAGATCGGGAATTTCCTCGACGGCACGACCAAGTCCCAATGCAATACGTCGCGCGGAACCAAAAAGATTGGCCACGAGTGGAATTGAATGTTGATGACCGTCTGCATCGACCGGTTGTTCGAAGAGTAATGCCGGACCATCCACTTCGAGCACACGCTTGTGGATTTCTGTTATTTCCTGGACGAGCGAGACCGGACGTTTGATCCGAATGAGATCGTTGCGCCGTTCAAGCTCCGACAAAAAGCTTTGCAGGCAGTCGTAATGTGACGGAAGAGAGCGAGCCGTTTTCATGCCCCTAGTTTTGAATATCGAATTCTTTCGCCGTCTTTGATCTGAATCAAACTGTCATTGTATTGAATCGCCTAGTTCTGAACTCACCTTGTAAAGCTCACCGGAGCTGAATGATGATGAAGATACCTCCGGCTGTGGCTGTTCCAGCCCGGCTTGTTCCGCCTTTTCTGATCGCCCCTTTTGTCTCGCGCATTTTCTTTCAAGTAATGCGCGCGCATCCGGGCCTCTTCGAGCGTCTCGGAGACTATGCGAAGAAGCGGTTCCGTTTTCGCCCGTCCGACATACCATTCGCTTTTGTGATTGAGCCGGATAAGCCGCGCATCACAATCGTGCGCGACGACGAAGCGACGGAAGTCGATGCAGGCATCGAAGGGCCACTGGTTATGCTGCTCGCGCTTCTCGAAGGTAAGCTTGATGGAGATGCGCTGTTCTTCTCCAGGGATATTACCGTCACGGGCGACATGGAGGCCATGCTGGCGCTTCGCAATGCGCTGGATGACTGCAATATAGACCTTCCATCCGACCTCGGCACAAGTGCCGGACCGTTTGCCCCGATGGTCCGCGGCATTGCAAACTACGTACGCAGCAAGGCCCTCGGCAAGGAAGCTACCGGATGGAACTGATTTGTCCTGCAGGAACGCCATCGGCCTTGCGTGAAGCAGTGGGTGCTGGAGCGGATGCGGTCTATTGCGGCTTTCGCGACGAAACGAATGCACGCAACTTTCCCGGCCTTAACTTCAGCCGTGACGAACTGCGCGATGCAATCCAGTTCGCCCATGCCCGCAAAACACAGGTTTTCGTTGCCATCAATACGTTCATGCGCGCAGGCGATGAGCACATTTGGTATCAAGCCGTAGACGATGCGTCCTCCCTTGGTGCAGACGCAGTCATTCTCGCCGATTTCGGGCTCATGGCCTATACTGCCGAGAAGCATCCGACACAGCGGCTCCACGTATCCGTACAGGCCTCAGCTTCCAACGCAGACGCGATTCAGTTTCTCGTCAATGCATTCAAGGCTAAGCGTGTCGTGTTACCACGCGTACTGACCATCGCTGATATTGCGAAACTCGGCCGCAAGATCGGCTGCGAAATGGAAGTATTCGTATTCGGTGGACTATGTGTGATGGCAGAAGGACGATGCTCTCTGTCGTCCTACGCCACTGGCAGATCGCCCAACATGAACGGTGTTTGCTCACCGGCCAGCCACGTCCGCTACCGGCAAGACGGAGAGGAACTCGTCTCCGAGCTCGGTGATTACACGATCAACCGTTTTCCTTTGGGCGAACCCACCGGCTATCCGACACTCTGCAAAGGCCGCTTCAATATCGCAGACGATCAAGGTTATGCATTTGAAGATCCGGTTTCGCTCGATGTCATGAATCATATCGATGAGTTGCGGGCGGCAGGCGTCTCGGCGCTCAAGATTGAAGGGCGCCAGCGTGGCAAGGCTTATGTTGGTGAAGTCGTCTCCACACTTCGTCAGACACTCGCAGCAAGTCCCGAAAGCCGCGCCGCCCTTCTGTCCCGCCTCCGTCTGCTGAGCGAAGGCCAGCAAACGACTTCGGGCGCTTACGACAAACGCTGGAGATAGATATGTCAGCACCCAGCCTCAGCCTTGGTCCCGTTCTCTTCCTGTGGGACGGCCCAAAATGGCGGGATTTTTATTTTCGTATCGCCGATGAAGCCCCGATCGACCGCGTCACCGTCGGTGAAATCGTCTGCTCCAAACGGTTCCATTTCCTGACACCTTATATGGATGCTGTGATCGAGCGGCTGCAACGCGCAGGAAAAACGGTGAACGTCGGTTCGCTGGCGCTTGTCATGCTTGAACGGGAAGCAAAACAGGTTCGTCACACGATCAAGGAGGCGACACTACCGGTGGAAGCAAACGATCTGTCGGCACTGGGGCTGTTGTCCGGTGTGCCGCATATAGTCGGTCCACTGGTCAATGTTTATAATGCTGCGACTGCCAAGGTTCTTGCGGCCCGTGGTGCACAGTCTATCTGCCTGCCGCCAGAGTTACCAATCAGTTCAATCCGGGAGATCGTCAAAGCCGCGCCTGAGATTGCGTTTGAAGTATTCACGTTCGGACGAGTGCCGCTCGCCATTTCAGCTCGTTGTGCGCATGCGCGATCCAAGGGCCACATAAAGGACAACTGCCAATTTGTTTGCGGTGAAGAGCCCGACGGACTGCCAGTCAAGACCCTGGATAGCCAACCATTTCTGGCACTGAACGGTGTGCAGACGCTCTCTCATACCTGTCAGTCACTGATTGAGGACCTGCCTGAGCTGCAAGAAGCAGGGATCAGGCGTTTTAGACTGTCACCGCAGGACTGCGACATGGTGGAAGTAGCCCATATCCATGACGAGGTGCTAAACCGATCTATCAGCCCTGACGACGGCATTGCGCGCTTGAGAACTGTCTATCCGGGCGTCCCGCTCTCCAACGGGTTCTTGCATGGGAACATCGGGGCTGCATGGATCAGCCGTCAGCGGTCGGCGGCTGCAAACTAGATCGAGACCGTTCTTACTTCTATCGGAAGAACTCTAGCTCTCGCCTTCGGCAATCGATTTCAGATGCCGGAGGTCGCGAACGAGCAACGATTGTCTGCCACCTTCCACCCAGCCCTTAGTCTGCCACTGGCTGATAATACGCGAAACCGTGTGCAAAGTTGTTCCGGTCAGTTCAGCGATATCCTGTCGCGAAACCGGAAAATCGATACGCACACCGCCACTTTCTTTTACCCCAGCTTCGCGAACAAGTCTCAGCACTGCATGTGCCACGCGCGGTTCGACTTCTTGCGTTGATATCTCTCTGATGCGATTGTGCGCGGCATCCAGTCTGCGCCCGATCATCTGCATCGTATTCACAGCGAGTGCGGGGCTGCGCGCCATGAAATCAGTCATCATTTCCATCGGCCAGGCAAGGACGGAACTATCGACCGCGGCCAGAGGCGTACCGGGATAGTCTTTGCGCCCCAACGCTACCGCGAAGCCGAAAAGTTCTCCGGGATTGACGACCCGCACAATAATCTGCTGCCCATCGGCAGTAACTTGCATGACTTTCAACCGTCCATGCAACAACACAAAAAAGTGGCTTGCATCGTCACCTTGATTGAAGACGGCGGCTCCTTTCGGAACAGCGCGCCGAGTAGCCAGACCAAGAAACTGATCAAAACCCGCATCATCCATGCCGGCAAAGACCGACAGGGAGCGGATCTGTATTTTATCAAGGGGGGTAGCCATCACATCCTCATTGCCAGACCGCCGTCTGGCAAAAACTTGGCGTCAATATCAGCGGGTTCGCTGGCATCGTTATCAAACCAACCCCGTAATGAAAACATCAATCACGCTTTCTGAAGGTCGAAGCGTCAATTGCAAGCTTTTGCAGGCGGGCGTAGAGACTGCGCCGCGGCAATTGCAGCAGAACTGCAGCAACCCCTACATCACCGTTGCAACGATCCAACGTCGCGCGAATAACGCCGTCTTCAAAACGGTCCATCTGTTCCGACAGCGAAAGCGGACTGGGCTCCGTAATTGGATCGTGGCGCAATCCCAACACGACCTGCTTGGCATAATTGCGTAGTTCGCGGACATTTCCCGACCATTCGTCCGAGTTCAATCGCGCTTCAATGACTGCATCAATTGCAGGTCGCGGTTGGCTGAACTGTGCTGCCGCTTCGTCAAGAAAATAGGAGAAAAGCAGACCGATATCCTTCCGCCGCTCGCGCAGAGGCGGAACACGGAGCCTGACCGTTTCAAGGCGATAAAACAAATCGGAACGAAAGCGACCGGAAGTCACAGCTTCCTCCAGATTGCCTTTCGCAGCCGCTATGATCCTTAGATTGACCGCGCGCGGCTCTCCTGAAAGCGAAGGCAACTCACGCTCTTCGACAACACGCAGCAGCTTGCCCTGAACGGACAGTGACATGCTGTCGACTTCGTCGAGAAATAACGTGCCGCGATCCGCGTCGGCTATTCTCCCGCGCTGGATGCGACTGCCGAACAGAACCTCATCGGCAATGACGTCGGGCAAGGCGGCACAATCGATAGCAACAAAACTGCGGGCATGACGTGCGCTCCAGCGGTGCAGGAGGCGAGCCACCAATTCTTTTCCGGTCCCGGTTTCGCCTTCTATCAACACATCGACATCGACACTGGCAAGCTGGCGGATCGTGTCACGCAATCGCACCATCACCGGAGTTTCACCAAGTAGAGGATAATCCTGCTCGGCATCTGCCGCAGCCCGGCGAAGGCGGCGATTTTCCAGCACCAGTCGGCGCATTTCCAGGGCGCGGCGAACGCTCGATATCAGATGATCAGCAGCAAATGGTTTGGCTATGAAATCGAAGGCGCCTTTCTTGAGCGAGGCCACGGCCATTCCAATGTCGCCATGTCCAGTCATCAAAATAACCGGCAGTTCCGGGTCACGCGTCAACAATGTTTCCATCACCGCATGTCCATCAACCCGCGGCATGCGGATATCGGTCACAACGATTCCCGGATAGTCAGGCGTCAAACTGGTCAAAGCGGACTGACCGTCACCGTGCACTTCAATATCAAGACCTGCGATTTCAAATGAATCGGCCAAGGCCGTACGAAATGCCGCATCGTCATCGACCAGCATCACGCGCAAAGGCTCACTTTCCGTCAAGGCCACCCTCCTCTTTCGCCCGCTTCAAGGTTGCCGCAAAAGCTGCACCGCCAAGCTGCGATGGAACGACGCGTAGCGTTCCTTCCAATTCAGTCATGAGGTCTCTCGCGATGCCCAGCCCCAGACCGAGGCCGTCCGCTTTTCCTGTAACAAATGGGCTAAAAATCTCGTCAGCCAATTGGGGATCAATGCCGGGTCCGTTATCGTCCACGACAAGAGAAATCTGGTCGCTCTCGTCGCGGACGCTGAACGAAACACGTGGATTCTCGGTATTCCTCACTGCATCCAACGCGTTCTGCAGCAAATTCACAAGCACTTGCTCTGATCGGACGCGGCAGGCAAGTATCACCAAGTTGGAACGCTCGGGTATATCCAGCTGAACGTTGGCGTTGCGGAACCGGTCTCCCATTAGCAGCATTGTGCCATCCACAAGCTCATTCAGAGGGAGCGAGCGAACGACACCGCTGCGACGGCGCGCAAACCGGCGCATTTCCTGTGTGATAGAGCCTATGCGCGCTGTCAGTTCCACAGATGTATTGAGGTTTTGGGCGACCTTATCGAGCTTGCCATGTGCTAGATGATGCTGTGCGTTTTCGGTGAGCGTCCGAATGGTCGCAACAGGTTGGTTGATTTCATGCACCAGCCCTGCGGTTATCGATCCGAGGGAGGCGAGCCTGTTCGCCTGGGCGAGCTCTTCCCGCGCATCACGAAAGCGTTTGTCAGCCAGTTCACGTTCCGCCATTTCCGCGCTCAATGCGGCAGTGCGCTCTTCAACTGCAGTCTCGAGTTCGGCACGATAGGCTGCCGCACGCGCTGCGCGGCTCACTCGCCAGTAAACGGCACCGGCGATCATGACAAAAACGAGCATAACTGCCACCGTTATCAGGCGCGCAAGGTCGTTGGCAGCGCGTAGCGCCCGCCCCATAGGTTCGATATGAACCAGTTTCAGAGACGTTTCGGCAATCGGCTCGTCGACCGCAACTGAATATTGGCCGGACGGCCCGATCATCATCCCATCCGGCGCAAAACGATAATTGCTCGGCTTCATATCCGCAGCATTGAACTGTCCACTCTCGATAATCTTTGTGCGTTCTGTAGTTGATATAGTCTGAAAAGAGCGAAGGTCTTCGGCCTTATCAGTGGAGGCCAGTATGATCCCGCGAGGATCAACAACGAAGGTCTGGCCGGGGTCATTTGCCCATGTTTGCACCAGTCTGTGGAATTCAAATTTGATGACGACCACACCAACCGGATTAGCCTGATCACCGATGCGCCGCGCCAAAAAAAGGCCGAAACGCCCACTCAAATCACCTATGGCATAATATTCTGCCGAACCTCCTGCCATCGCGCCCTTGAAATAAGGCCGGAAATCGTAATTGCGTCCGACAAAGCTCTCCGGCGTATTAGCATTCGATGACGCAATAACAGTTCCGTCACGAGCGATCACATAGATGATTGGCGAACCGATCTGATGTGCAAGAAGTTCAAGCTTTTGGTTCAGACGAGTGGTCGCGTCCTCCGATCTGCCAGCAAGCACATCACGCAGATCGCTATACTCCTTCAAAACCACAGGCAACAACCGGAACTTTGCCAGTTCACTGTCTATCAGGCGGGTCTGTTGACGCGCTACAAGCGTCGCATTTTGCCGAAGTCCATCAAGCGCCTCGTTTTCCGCCCACAGCCGGGCGGAAAACCACACACCGATTGCCAGTAAGAAAGCGAGGGCAACCAAAAGGAATTTTGTAATCTTCGATGGCACCTTCATTTGTGCATATTTATGCAAATTCAAACGAATAGTCACGCAGAATCTTGCACAAGACCCGCACGAAAGTAAATCGAAATCCGCAGAAAATCATTTAATTTCAATATTTTAATCTTTTTAAATTCGCTCTCTGGTGATCATTGTTCAGCTACAGCATGTTAGCGCTACTTCGAAAAGGGAGTTTCGAAGGGAGGAGCTTAACCGTGAACCGCATCAATATAGCACCCGCATCGCAATCACTTCCAGAGCCGCTCTTATCGACCGGGTCACTGATATTGCGTGCTCGAAGCTGAAGCGGAGCGCGGAATGAGATTATTCACCAGCGCCAAGCAAGCCTTCTCTCACGAACCCAAGTGGAAGTGCAGAGAGACGAGTTGATGGCGACGGAAAAACACCCTGAAACCGTTTCGCTGATCCGGTTCCACAACAAGGGGTGAAATTCAAAAATCCAGAGATTGGAAGGAGCAACCCATGGTCTCAATTACAAGTGAACGGAGTGAAGTGCAAAGCACCAATAGCCGCCTGAAATCCATCATCGGTGGCTCGACCGGTAATCTGGTCGAATGGTTCGACTGGTATGTTTACGCAGCATTCGCGCTCTATTTTGCACCGCACTTCTTCCCGTCTGAAAGCCAGACCGCGCAGCTTATGAGTGCTGCCGCAGTCTTTGCAGTCGGCTTTGTCATGCGCCCCATCGGTGCGTGGATCATGGGTATTTACGCCGACCGCAAGGGTCGCAAGGCGGGTCTTGCACTGTCCGTGACGCTGATGTGTGCAGGTTCGCTCATCATCGCACTGACGCCCGATTACCAGACCATCGGCCTCGCAGCTCCGGCCCTTCTCGTGCTCGCACGTTTGATGCAGGGCCTGTCAGTCGGCGGCGAATATGGCGCTAGCGCCACCTATCTGTCGGAAATGGCGGGCAAGGATCGTCGCGGCTTCTTCTCCTCGTTCCAGTATGTCACGCTCATTTCAGGCCAGCTTCTCGCAATCTTGCTTTTGATTGTGCTTCAGTCGACCATGGAAACCCCGGCACTGGAGGCCTGGGGCTGGCGTATTCCGTTCTTCATCGGCGCACTGCTTGCCGTTGTAGTATTCTGGCTGCGTCGCGGCCTGGCGGAAACCGAAAGCTTCAAGAACGCCAAGACCAAAGACACTCCAAAGTCCGGTTTCTGGACGCTTATCAAGCATCATCCGAAGGAAACCGCTCTCGTCATGCTTCTGACTGCCGGCGGTACGCTCGCATTCTACGCTTACTCGATCTATATGCAGAAATTCCTAGTGAATACGTCCGGCTTCAGCCGTGAAGTAGCGAGCCAGATCAATGCCGTGACCCTTTTCGTCTTCATGTGCCTGCAGCCCATCGCTGGCGCTTTGTCAGACAGGATTGGTCGTAAGCCATTGATGATCGCGTTCGGCGCCGCAGGTGTTCTTTTCACCTATCCGATTTTCACGACGCTGGAACAGACCCGCGACCCGATCACGGCTGGTCTGCTGGTCATGGGTGCGCTCATCATCGTCACCGGCTACACCTCCATCAACGCTGTGGTGAAGGCGGAACTTTTCCCGGCGCATATCCGTGCACTCGGCGTAGCCCTGCCCTACGCACTGGCCAACACTCTCTTCGGTGGTACTGCCGAATATGTTGCACTAAGCTTCAAGAATGGTGGCTGGGAACGCGGCTTCTACTGGTACGTCACCATCATGATCGGCATTTCCCTTATCGTTTATCTGCGTATGCGGGATACGAGCAAGGACAGCATGATCAAGGAAGACTGATACTGCCTCCCAAGCGACAAAATGCCGGACTTAACGTCCGGCATTTTTATTCCTCCTGTTGTACTGTCCGAAACCGCCCAGGGCTTTGCCCCATCCATTTATGGAAGGCGCGATAAAAGGCGCTCGGCTCACTGTAGCCAAGTTCGGCAGCCACCTCCGCCACGCTCAACCTGTTTTCCTGCAAAAGCCTTTCAGCAATAACGAACCGCAACTCATCCTTGATCGTGCCGAAGCTCTGCCCCTCCCCGCGCAGCCTGCGTCGCAAGGTCGGTACGGACATGCCAAGTCCCTTCGCGAGCTCTTCAAAAGAAGGCCAGTCTGTGATTGGCAAAGCATTCAATTGTGCGCGTACCCTTGCGGAAAGATCATTATCATGACGATAGCGGATCAGAATATTGGCGGGAGCTTCTCGTAAAAAACTGTCCAGCGCTACATCGCTGCGAATGATCGGCAGTGATAGATAAGACGATGAAAAAACCAGTCGCGTCACCGGCTGGTCGAACAGGACCGGCGCTCCGAAGAACTTGTGATAGTCTTGACGGTGGACCGGTGCCGGACAAGCAAAGTCGAGCGTCCGCAACGGAATACGTCGCCCGATCAGCCAGCAGACCACACCCATCAGGATCAGCCAATAGGCACGATAAGCAAAGGCAGGTCTCGGGTGCCCGGCATCGGTCAGAACGACATGGGCCATGCCATCGCGGATCCGCAATTCGCCCCGCGGATCATCCAGCACTACATTGAGAAACTGCAAAGCCCGTCGCAAAGCCCGTTCCAGCGTGCCAGCATGCAGCACGGCATGACAAAGCAGATTGAAGCTGCCGGGGCGCATCGGCCTTGCAGCCAGCCCAAAGAATTCGTCGTTGATCGTTTCGGCAATCAGCCACCACAAACGACCATATTCCACATTAGTGACGGGTTCTGTCACTGTCTCCGGCAGGCCGATCTTCGCCATCAGGGCAGCCGTATCTATGCCCCGGACACGCACGCTTTCGAGCGCATCCTCGACAAAGCCCGGTGCAATATTATGGCGTTCCATGGCTTCTCTATGTTGCAAAATCGATCACACATTAATGCATCTAATGTCATTGTTTGCAATGCGTGACGCGTTAACCTTTAGGCATGGTTGGCCACGAGGAGGTGGCGGTCAGGGAGGTTATACTGGATGACTGAAACGTCCGTTTCAGCGCGATTGATGCGTTATGATGATGCCGTCGCGCAATTTCGCATCGAAGATGCCATTGCAAAGCTTCACGGCAATCCTGAAACAGGCATGAATGCCTGTATTGAATGCTGCGACCGGCATACGGGTGATAATCGCGTAGCCCTGCGCGCGATTGCAGCCAATGGCGAACTTTCCGAATTTACCTTCGAGAACCTGCGCGATATGGCCGCTCGTGTCGGCAATGTACTGAAAGATGCAGGTGTCGGCGCTGGTGACGTGGTCGCCAGCCTGTTGCCGCGCGCACCAGAACTCATTGCAACCATTCTCGGCGCATGGCGTATCGGCGCTATTTATCAGCCGCTTTTCACCGCTTTCGGCCCAAAAGCAATCGAACACCGCCTGAAAACCAGCGGCGCAAAACTGGTCGTCACCAACACGGCTAACCGCTCCAAGCTGACAGAAGTTGAAAACTGCTCCAAAGTCGCAATCGTGCTGGCACCCGGCGAAGACTTACCAGCCGGCGACATCGATTTTCGCGTGGCAGCGGCTTCTGCTTCAGTTGACTGCGCGCCGGTGCTTCGCAAGGGCAGCGATCTGTTCATGATGATGTCGACTTCCGGCACCGCTGGCCTGCCCAAAGGCGTACCGGTCCCGCTTTATGCGCTATTGGCGTTCGGTGCCTATATGCGCGAAGCCATCGGTCTGCGTTCCGACGATATCTTCTGGAACATTGCCGATCCGGGCTGGGCCTATGGCCTTTACTATGCTGTGACTGGTCCGTTGCAGCTTGGCATGGCAACCACGCTTTACGAAGGTGGTTTCACCGCCGAAAGCACCTACGAGATTATCGAGCGCCTTGGCGTCACCAGCCTTGCCGGTTCGCCGACTGCCTTCCGTCTGTTAATGGCCGAGGGACCGGAAGCTGCGAAACGTGTCAAAGGTCGCCTGCGTGTGGTGTCGAGTGCCGGAGAACCGCTTAACCCGGAAGTCATTCGCTGGTTCGACGTATATCTTGGCGCACCGATTTACGATCATTACGGCCAGACCGAACTCGGCATGGTGGTGAATAATCATCACGGCCTTGAACATTCCGTTCGACACGGTTCGGCTGGCTATGCAATGCCCGGCTATCGCATCGCCGTTCTGGATGAACAGAGCAATGAGCTCGGTCCTAATCAGCCCGGCATTCTTGCTGTCGATATTGCAAAATCGCCGCTTCTCTGGTTTTCCGGCTATTACAGGCAGGAAACACCAGCCATTGCGGACGGTTACTATCGCACCGGAGATACAGTGGAATTCGAGCCGGATGGTTCGATCAGCTTCATAGGCCGTGCCGATGACGTTATAACATCATCAGGTTATCGCATTGGACCCTTCGATGTCGAAAGCGCCCTTCTTGAACACGCAGCCGTCAACGAAGCAGCGGTCGTCGGCGTACCTGACCCGCAACGAACGGAAATTCTGAAGGCATTCGTTATTCTTGCACCCGGTTTCGAAGGTACGCATGAACTGAAGGATGAGCTGGCGTTGCACGTGAAGAAGCGGCTCTCCGCCCATTCCTATCCGCGCGAAATCGATTTCGTGAACGAGCTTCCCAAGACACCAAGCGGAAAAATCCAACGGTTCCTCCTACGCAAGGCGGAAATCGACAAACAGCAACAGGCGAAGGCCTGAGGACAAGAATATGCAGATTAAGGATCGGGTATTTCTGATTACTGGCGCAAGCTCTGGCCTCGGTGCAGCAGTTGCGAAAATGGCCGTCAATGCCGGTGGCAAAGTCATGCTTCTCGATGTAAATGCGGAAGCTGGCGAAGCGCAGGCCAAGACGCTTGGTTCGGCGGCGAACTTTCATCGCACCGACGTCACCAGCGATGCGGATGGCAAGGCTGCCATCGCGGCTGCGCTTGAGGCTTTCGGGCACGTCGATATACTCATCAATTGTGCGGGTGTGGCACCGGGCGAAAAAGTTCTCGGTCGCGACGGCGCACATAAGCTGGAAAGCTTCACGCGCGCAATTTCGATCAATCTGATTGGCACATTCAACATGCTGCGCCTTGCTGCCGAAGCTATGGCAAAGAACGAGCCCGGTGAAGGCGGAGAACGTGGCGTCATCATCAACACGGCGTCGGTTGCAGCCTTTGACGGCCAGATTGGGCAAGCTGCCTATTCCGCTTCCAAGGGCGGCGTTGCTGCCATGACCTTGCCTGTGGCGCGCGAGCTTGCGCGATATGGCATCCGCGTCATGACCATTGCGCCTGGAATTTTCGCCACGCCGATGATGGCGGGCATGCCGCAGGAAGTGCAGGATGCCCTCGGCGCTTCCGTGCCTTTCCCGCCTCGCCTCGGTCGCCCGGACGAATATGCGGCTCTTGCCCGCCACATCGTGGAAAACCAGATGCTCAACGGTGAAGTCATCCGTCTGGATGGCGCACTTCGCATGGCAGCAAAGTAACGAGGAACAATCATGTCCAACAGCGATCCTATTGTCATTGTCGGTGCTTCGCGTACTCCCATGGGCGGCTTTCAGGGCGATTTTGCCAACGCCCAGGCGACCGATCTTGGTGCCGCCGCCATTCGCGGCGCACTTGCGGGCGCGGGTCTTGCACCGGAAGCGGTCGAAGATGTCTATATGGGCTGTGTTCTGCCTGCCGGTCAGGGGCAGGCTCCGGCACGACAGGCCTCAATCAAAGCCGGATTGCCGGTTTCAACCGGCGCGACGACGGTCAACAAGATGTGCGGCTCAGGCATGAAGGCAACCATGCTGGCGCACGATCTGCTGCTGGCAGGTTCTGCCGATGTCATCGTGTCCGGCGGCATGGAGAGCATGACGAACTCCCCCTATCTGCTGCCAAAGGCACGTGGTGGGTATCGTATGGGACACGGCCAGATTATCGACCATATGTTCCTCGATGGGCTTGAAGATGCCTATGACAAAGGTCGTCTGATGGGCACCTTTGCCGAAGACTGCGCGGAAGCCTACCAGTTTACTCGCGAAGCTCAGGATGAGTTCGCCATTGCCTCTCTGACACGTGCGCAGAATGCTATCACGAACGGCCTTTTCGCTGCCGAAATTACCCCCGTTTCAGTGAAAGCTGGACGTAGCGAAGTTGAAATTTCCATTGATGAGCAGCCCGGCAAGGCGAAACTGGACAAAATTCCCACCCTTCGCCCGGCATTTCGTGATGGCGGCACCGTGACGGCTGCCAATTCCTCCTCGATTTCGGACGGGGCGGCAGCCCTTGTTCTCATGCGTGCTTCCGAAGCGGAAAAGCGCGGCCTCACCCCACGTGCGGTTCTGGTCGGCCATGCGACCCATGCCGACAAGCCGAATCTCTACCCGACCGCCCCGATCGGCGCCATAAACAAGCTTTCCGCGAAAATCGGCTGGAACCTGAAAGATGTCGATCTCTTTGAGATCAATGAAGCTTTTGCGGTCGTAACCATGGCGGCCATGCGTGATCTTGATCTACCGCACGACAAAGTCAACATTCATGGTGGCGCCTGCGCCCTTGGCCATCCCATCGGCGCGTCAGGGGCGCGCATACTTGTCACCCTGCTTTCAGCCCTCGAAACCCATGGTCTGAAGCGCGGTGTTGCTGGCATCTGTCTGGGCGGCGGCGAAGCGACTGCGGTTGGTATCGAGAGGATCGTCTGATGCTCTTGAGCGATACGCAGGAGCAGATTCGCGACGCCGCCCGGCAGTTCGCGCAGGAACGGCTCGCGCCGGGTGCCGCCGCACGTGACAGGGAGCACACTTTTCCACGCGCGGAGCTCGCCGAAATGGGCGAGCTTGGTTTTCTCGGAATGCTGGTGCCGGAAGAATGGGGGGGGGCCAATCTCGGTACGGTTGCCTACGCTCTGGCGCTGGAAGAGATTGCTGCGGGCGATGGGGCATGTTCGACCATCGTTTCGGTCCATTCATCCGTCGGCTGCGTTCCGATCCTGCGTTTCGGCACCGAAGAACAGAAAAAGCGTTTTTTGCCCAAGATGGCAGCCGGTGAATGGATCGGCGGGTTCGCGTTGACCGAACCACAGGCCGGCTCGGATGCGTCTGCGCTCAAAACCCGTGCACGCCGCGACGGCGATCATTACGTGATCGACGGTTCCAAGCAGTTCATCACATCGGGCAAGAATGGCAGCGTGGTGATCGCTTTTGCCATCACCGATCCATCGGCAGGCAAGAAAGGCATTTCGGCTTTCATCGTGCCGACCGATACTCCGGGCTACGAAGTTGTTTCCGTGGAACACAAGCTCGGCCAGCATTCGTCGGATACCTGTGCGCTCGCTTTCACCAACATGCGCATCCCAGTAGAGAACCGACTGGGCGATGAGGGCCAGGGCTACAAAATCGCGCTTGCCAATCTGGAAGGCGGACGCATCGGCATTGCGGCACAATCAGTCGGTATGGCTCGCGCAGCGTTCGAAGCTGCATGCGCTTACGCCAAAGAGCGCATTACATTCGGTAAGCCGATTATCGAGCATCAGGCCGTCGCTTTCAGACTCGCCGACATGGCAACGAAGATTGAGACAGCCCGTCAGATGGTTCTCCATGCAGCTGCGCTGCGCGAGGCGGGCAAACCCTGCTTGACCGAAGCATCAATGGCCAAACTCGTCGCCTCCGAAATGGCAGAACAGGTCTGCTCCGCCGCGATCCAGATTCATGGCGGCTACGGTTACCTTGCTGATTATCCGGTTGAGCGCATTTATCGCGATGTTCGCGTGTGCCAGATTTACGAAGGCACCAGCGACGTACAGCGTCTCGTTATAGCGCGAGGATTGTGACGGTCACCTGCGATAGTGTTTGCAAGTCACAGTGAAAATCGGCCAAAAGATCGTGTGCGGATACGAGGTCTATCCGCGTGCAGAATGTGAGGTCCGATGACTGTTCGCCCGATTGTATGCTATCCGGATAAACGACTGCGCGCTATTGCCGAGCCGATCACCCTGTTCGACAGCGCTTTGCAGGAATTAGGCACCGATCTTCTCGATACAATGCGCGCAGCACCGGGCATCGGTATCACCGCGCCACATGTCGGCATATCGAAACGTTTGGTGGTTTTAGAACTACCGACCGAGCCAAGCCCGAAATTCTATGTGAATCCGGAAATAGTCTGGGCTTCGGACGAAAAAATCCATCATCAGGAAGGTAGCGTTTCGATGCCGGGCGTAGTCGACGACGTCGAGCGCCACGCCCGCATCAAAATTCGCCATCAAGACCTGAGTGGCACCGAGCAAACCGAGGAATCGGAAGGCTTGCTCGCCGTTTGCCATCAGCACGAAATAGACCAGCTCGACGGTATTTTCTGGATTCAGCGCCTCTCGCGATTGCGTCGAGACCGCCTCATCAAACGTTTTGAGAAATCGCAGCGCCAGAGATAGTTGGCGCTGCGAAATACACTCAATAGAGCAGACGGGCCCGGATCGTGCCGGGAATTTGGCGAATGGCTTGCAGAACCGTTTCGCTGGCCTCACCGACGCCGTCTGCTTCCATCACAAGATAACCCACTTCGCCATCGGTTTGCAGAAACTGACTGGCGATGTTGATGTTATGCGTCGAGAAAATATTCACGAGGCTGTTGAGGATGCCCGGGCGGTTTTCATGCACGTGCATGAAGCGCGTACCCGTGGGACGCGGCGGCAGTTGGACTTGCGGGAAGTTGACAGCGCCCAGCGTGGAACCGACATCAGAATATTCGACCAGTTTTCTGGTGACTTCCAAACCGATACGTTCCTGCGCTTCTTCTGTCGATCCGCCGATGTGCGGTGTGAGAATGACGTTCTCCAGCCCCTGAATCGGGGAGACAAACCTGTCGTTGTTGGAGGCTGGTTCAACCGGGAACACGTCAATGGCAGCGCCTGCAAGGTGACCTTCCTGCAGAACCTTCGCCAGAGCCTCCAGATCAACAACCGTACCGCGCGCATTGTTGATGAGAAAGGCTCCCTTCTTCATCTTGCGCAGTTTCGCTTCGGTAATCAGCTTCGAAGTCGACTTGTTGGACGGCACGTGCAGGCTGACGACATCCGAAATCTTCAGCAGCTCATCGAGGCTCGCAGCCGGTTTGACATTACCATATTGCAGCTTGTCGGAAGTATCGAAGTAGCGCACCGTCATGCCGAGGCTTTCGGCCAGATTGCCGACCTGCGAACCGATATTGCCATAACCGATGATACCAAGCGTCTTGCCGCGCACTTCGCGGCTGCCGTTTGCCGTTTTGTCCCAACCGCCTGCATGTGCGGAGACGGAGCGTGGGAAAATCCGGCGCATCAGCATGATGATTTCGCCAATCACCAGTTCTGCGACCGAACGGGTATTCGAAAATGGTGCGTTGAAGACCGGAATGCCGCGCTTGCGGGCAGCTTTCAATTCAACCTGATTAGTTCCAACCGAGAAGCAACCCACTGCAATCAGGCGGTTAGCCGCGGCAAAAATCTCTTCAGTCAGCTGCGTCCGCGAACGAATTCCGACGATATGCGCAGACGAAATCGCTTCAATCAGATCGACTTTATCCAGCGCCTTCGGCAGATGCGTGACATTGGTGTAACCGGAAGCTTTGAAGTAATCGACGGCCGTTTGATTGATGCCCTCCAGTAGAAGAACATTGATGCGGTCGCGTGCGAGAGAGAGACGTTCAGTCATTTTGGGGATTTCCAAGCTGTAACAGCAGATAGTCGGTTTACGACATGAATGAACGCACAGCCGTCGTCAACAGGATGGACTGAAAGATTTCACCCCGATTGCAGATTCATGAAGAAAGTGAACGGAGCAGTGTCTTTTCAGAAACCTGGGCGGACCTATCTGAATATCATGGCACATTACGAAAGCTTGCATTTGACTCGTCCGCCAGCCGAGCCAAAGATGCCCTTAATGATAGCAACCAGAGGAATGCTCCCGATGAGTGAAACGATCACCCTAGATACGCATGAAGCCATTCGGGACTGGGTGGCCGCTCGCAATGGAAACCCGGCTTTTGTCAGCACTTCCATAGACCCCGATGCAGTGCCCGTTTTGCGAATTGTTTTCGAACCGGAATTCGTCGCCGATGTCGAACGACCCTTGGATGCTGGCGGTCTTGAAGTCGTGGAATGGGAAGATTGGTTTCGCGTGTTCGATCAGGAAAAACTGGTCATGCTGGTAGCCCACTCAAAGCCGGGAAAACTTGATAATTTCTACCAGATCCTCCCGTCCTGATTGCTATTTAGACAATCATTTAATGCCTGTCAGGTGGGCCGGCTTCGAACCAGCCCGCCTGATTGACAATTCAGCTTTTCAGTTTCTTGCCGACGATTTCTGCGACCAGAGCCAGTGAAATGGCGCCTGCGTCGGGATGGCCAATGCTCTTTTCTGCCAACGGTCTTGCCCGACCGAGTTTCGGAGTAAGCGGAGCTGTCGCTTCCGCAGCCACCTTGGCGACTTCAGCGGCTTGTTTCCATGCATCAGCAAGTGGTTTTCCCGATGCAAATGCGTTTTCGAGCGTTTCCACGAAAGGCACAAATGCATCCACCAATGTCTTGTCGCCGGGTTTCGCGCGGCCGAGAGTTGTTACGGCATCAAGCGCGCGCCTGCCACCGCGAACGACTGCACCATCATCAATGTTGCCATTATCGGAGAGCTCCGCACTCCACGAGCGCAACAGAAGCCCCCACAGAGCTCCGGAGGTCCCTCCGGCCCGATCTGCCCAGTCATCGCCTGCAACAGCCAATACGCTTGCGGTCCCGGCCCCAGCCTTGACGGCCTGATCAGCTGCATCTTTTGCAGCTGCAGAGCCACGTCGCATGCCCTGACCGTGATCACCGTCGCCGGCGAAGGCATCGATGCGGCCCAGTTCTTCTTCAGCCTCGACCAACACGTCTGCGACGGCGTGCAAAATTCCCTGAATGCAAACGCCACCGGCACGCCCGGCTTCATCCGCCTTAGCAAAATCGGGGGCTGCATCCTCGTTGGCAATGACATTGTTCGCAGGCTCGACTGCGATCGCTTCGCCGCGACGTAGAACCGGAGTATCGCAAGCTGCGGTCCAGTAGCGCTCGAGTTCGTCATCGAGCCAAAGAAGGGTCAGTGAACAACCTTGCATATCAAGGCTGGTTACAAATTCACCCGCTTCCGGTGCTACAGTATCGAGACCGGCTTTTTCCAGCAGCGACGCAATCGCCGTCCACAGGACAAACAGTTCTTCGTACTTGGTGGCCCCTAGGCCATTCAGGATAACGCCAACTTTTTGCGTTCCTTTTGGACGTTCCGCCAGAAGTTTTTCCACCAGCAGGCTTGCCAGACCGGAGGCAGGCAGGATCGCCTCCTCCTTGATCCCCGGTTCGCCGTGAATGCCGAGACCAAGCGCCATCTGACCTTCCGGTACCGTAAAGAGCGGATGCGGTGCGCCCGGCAAGGTGCAGCCTTTGAAGGCAACGCCAAAGGAGACAGTGTTCGCGTTCGCGTGGCGTGACAGCCGTTCGACTTCGTCCAGTGACAGACCGGCTTCGGCAGCGGCACCCGCGATTTTGAACACAACCAGATCTCCAGCAATGCCGCGCCGCTTCTCATGCATATCAGCCGGAGCGCTAGCCACATCGTCGGTTACGGGTACGATGCGGACATCAATACCTTCGGCACGCAAGCGTTCGGCAGCAACGCCGAAATTAAGAACGTCTCCGGCGTAATTGCCGAATCCCAGCAGAATACCGCCGCCCTTGTGCGCCTGTCGGCAGACGCGCGCCACTGCCGCAGTGGAAGGCGAAGCAAATACGTCACCAGCAACTGCTGCATCCGCCAAGCCCGGCCCGACGTAACCAGCAAATGCCGGGTAATGACCCGAGCCACCTCCGACAACCACAGCAACTTTACCTTGAGGCACCTTTGTGGAACGAACAACGCCGCCACGCACGTGGCGAACATAGCGGTTATAGATACTGGCAAACCCGGCAAGAGCGGTCGAGGCAAACTCCTCCGGCGCGTCGAAAATCGTCGTCATTGAAACAGTCCTTGGTCTGGGTCATTAGCCGCGTGGCAGGATGCGGCGCAGGTAGTCACGATTTGTAGCCGAAACGGAGAGCCCGTCGCCACCATAATGTTCGCATAAGAAGGGGCTGGCAAAACCGTGATCCAGCGCCATCCTGATAGCTGTGCGATAATTGATGATCCCGCTTTCAAGGGGAGCTGGATGCGTGACGGTCACACCGGATGCTGGGTCTTCCGTACGGGTGTAATTCTTGACGTGCCAGAACTTTGCGTAAGGCGCCACCTTCTCCATCATCTTCTGCCAATGTTCGACCGGACGGTGCAGACGGATGAGATTGCCAAGATCGGCATTGATCCCGACATTGTCGAGGCCAACTTCCTCAACGAAACGGACTGAACTGTCCGCAGTGCCAAGATAGGTATCTTCGTACATTTCAAGCGACAGCTCTATACCAAGCTCATCCGCATGGCGACCGAGTTCACGAATTCGCTCAACAGCCTTGTTCCACACAGCCGGATCGTCCGGGTTCTTAGCACCATCGACCGTCCAGAACCACAATGCCTGTTTTTGAGCGTCCGTCAGCGGTTCAAAAAGCCCGAAGGAAACGCAGCTCGCGCCAATTTCCTTAGCGGTGTCGATGACCCTGTGACCATAAGCCAGATATTCGTCGCCGTGTTGTGCGTCGATCACGCTGCGTCGCGACGTCGAAATTGCAGGAATAGTAAAGCCGAGCGATTTGACGACCGCCATAAATTCACTGAGACGAATCGATGACAAGTCAGCCAGTCGCAGCCAGCTGTCGGTCGGATCAAGTTCGGTAAACCCTGCATCCGCAACATCGGACAAAGTGCGGGCCCAATCTTCCACCGACTGATCCTGCACCGAACTGCCGTCCGGCAGCATATTGGGATACTGGATCATCGCTGCTGCAATTGGCCAGGTTTCGCGTGTCCATTTGGAAATCGTCTGTTGCAACTTACATTCCTGTTCTTTTGCGTGATCCATCGACATCAGGCCACGTTGCCGTTACCGGAGGGAATTTCGGGTTTCCGGCTACGCAGTTTGCCAATGCCCCAGAAGATGGCGGGTGAAACAAGCAGGAAGACGCCGAGCGTCATCAGCGATGCAACCAGGCCATTCGACCAGAATATCGAAAGCTGACCGCTGGACATCATCATCGACTGACGGAATGCATCTTCTGCCTTGTCTCCGAGAACCATGGCTAGAACCAACGGTGCCAGCGGATAGTCGAGTTTCTTGAAGATATAGCCCAGCACGCCAAATGCGATCACCAGCCAGACGTCGGTTATCGAGTTGGCGACCTGATAAGCGCCGGAGAAAATGACCGCGACAATGATCGGCCCGATGATCGAGAACGGCACGCGCAGAATAGATGCGTAGAGCGGCACGGTCGCAATGACCAGAATAACGGCGACAATATTGCCGAGATACATGGATGCAATCAGACCCCAGACGAAATCCGGGCGATCCGTGAACAATGTCGGGCCGGGAGTGAGGCCCCAGATCATCAGGCCGCCCATCATCACAGCAGCGGTAGCCGAACCCGGAACACCAAGTGCCAGCATGGGGAGAAGCGCAGATGTACCGGCAGAATGGTCAGCGGTTTCCGGAGCCACGATACCGCGGGTCCCCCTTGCCGAACTTCGATTTATCGCGGGCGGAACGACGAGCCACGCCATAGCTCATAAAGGATGCAGCCGTTGGTCCGGCGGGCGTTATGCCCATCCAGATACCGATCAGCGTTGAGCGTGCAAGCGTGAACCAGTAACGCGGTATCTCCAGTAGCGTACGCCCGATCTCACCGAGACGCACCCGTGCCTTGATGCCATCAAAGCGCAGCCCCTCCTCCGTCGTCAGCAACAGTTCGCCGATCCCGAACAGGCCCATCACTGCAATCAGAAAGGAGATACCCTTGATGAGTTCCGGTATTTCAAATGTCAGGCGCAAATTGCCGGAGATAGTGTCCATGCCCACCGAGGCAAAGGCAAAACCGATCATCATGGAAACGAGCGTCTTGAAGGGCGATTGAGCACCCATGGATATAAAGCTGGCGAAAGCCAGAAAATAAACAGCGAAATACTCTGGCGATGAAAATCGCAGGGCGAAATTGGCAACCCAACTAGAGAGCAGTGTAATCATCATCACACCAGCCAGCGCGCCGATGCCAGCCGAAACGAATGCCAGCGTCAGGGCGCGGCTCGCATGTCCGGCCTTCGCCATCGGATATCCATCGAAAGTGGTGGCAACGGACGAAGGCTCGCCCGGTATATTGAAAAGAATGGACGTGGTTGATCCACCGAACAATGCCCCCCAATACATACAGGACAACAGAATGATCGCGGAGATGGGGTCCATTGTAAAAGTCAGTGGCAAAAGCAGGGAAACACCATTGGGCGCACCCAATCCCGGCAGGACACCAACCAAAATTCCAAGCGTTACACCCAGCATCATCAGCAAAACATGATTGAAACTGAGTATGTGGGCGAAGCCATCCATCAGGAGACTGAAGTTTTCCATGTCTTTCCTCCCAAGACATCGGACTTTCCGGTATCAATAAATGCCGAAGAAAGCCTCCACCGGACCTTTAAGGAGCGGAACCTTGAAGCCGATTTCAAAAATGACGAAAAAGAAGAGGGAAACGGCAATACCGGCTGGCAATGAAGCCCACCATTTGTAGCGCCCCTGAAACATCATCGCTGCAGCGATGTAGAGCGCGGTACCGACATATAGTCCGAGAACCGTCGATATGGCAGCGAAGGCAACCAGCGGCAAGGCGAAACCGAGAACAGGTTTCAACCGAGAGAGTTCAACGAATACTTCTCCGCTACCACGATGTTTTACAAATGCCAGAACGAGATTGACCGTGCTTCCGAACATGATCAGTAGCCCGATGTAGAACGGAAAATAACCTGCATCCGGGCCCATTTCCGTCCAGCCTGTACCAGCCTGTAGTGAGCCATAACAGACCACCGCTCCCAACCCACCCGTCAAAAGAGCTACGCTCGCCTCGACGATGAAGCGGGAAATTCCGGCCTCGCCTTTGTCACTCATTGGATAAGCTCCTTCAATGAATGGTGCAGACGCCGGCGGCGTCTGCACAAATGCACGAAACGTCAGTTGGCAAGCCAGCCTTCACGCTTCAGCACGGCCGTTACCGCTGTTTCATCGTTCTTGATAAAGGATGAGAGTTCATTACCGCTCATATAGGCGGCAGATTGCGAACTATCGGCAAGATACTTCGCCCATTCAGGTGTTTCGGCAACCTTCTTGAGTACGCCTGCATAGTAATCAACGACGTCCTGATCAACGCCCGCAGGAAGCCATACAGTACGCGGCATGGCGTAATTTTCGATTGTAATCCCCGCTTTCTTGCAGGTTGGGATGTCGCTCCACCCCATATCGCCAGCAATCTTGCCGTCACCTTTGAGCTTTTCGCCCTTGAAGACGCAAAGCGGCTTCACCATGCCTGCCTGCCATTGGCCAAGATTCTCGCTGGGATTGTTGACGTTGGCAGCAATGTGCTCCCCCGCGAGCTGGACGGCAGCTTCGCCACCGCTTTTGAACGGGATGTAGCCGAGCTTCGAGCCCGTGGCATCGTTGATCATGGATGTCAAAATCTGGTCAACGTCCTTGGACTGGCTGCCGCCAACCTTCAGGCCTGCATCATCTTTCGCCTTGGCGATGAACTCTGCGGCTGTCTTGAATTCAGACTTTCCGTTGACCCAAAGAATGAATTCATCCGAAGCCAGTGCCGAAACCGGGACCAGATCTGCCGATTTATAAGGAACCTTTGCGCGCACCGGCAAAAGATAGGCGTTGTTCGTGCCGAAAGCGAGCTTGTATGGATCGCCCTTATAGCCGGCAGTGTAAACAAAACCTTCTGCTCCGCCCGCGCTGCCCTTGTTTGTGACGACGATTGGCGCACTCATCAGGTCATACTTGCCGATGATCGACTGGATCGTACGCGCGAAAATATCCGTGCCGCCGCCCGGTCCTGCAGTCACTACAAACTCCACCGGCCGTGTCGGCTCGAATGCCAGAGCGGATGATGCGATTATTGCCACTCCTGCTGCCAGGCAGGCAATGTGCAAAGACTTCTTCATGGTCTATCCTCCCAGTTAAGCGGCATGGGCCTCCCCCCATGCCGATAGTGTCAAAATGACGAAAATCAGGCAGCGTCTGAAAGTGCTGCTGCTCTTTTCGCCATTCGTGCCGCGAGCAGGATCGCTTCGCGCGTGGCTCCCACGTCGGCGACCCCCCTTCCAGCAATATCGTAGGCTGTTCCGTGGGCCGGCGTGCAAAGCGGGAATGGCAATCCGCCCATCATTGTCACACCTTTGTCGAAGCCCATCAGCTTCATCGCGATCTGACCCTGATCGTGATACATGGTCAGTACCGCCTGAAAATCATCTTTCAGCGCACGCAGGAACACTGTGTCAGCCGGAAACGGGCCATCGACGTCGAAACCCTTGGCTTTCGCTGCCCTTACTGCAGGCTCAATAATGTCGATTTCTTCCATGCCAAAGCTACCGCCATCACCGGCATGTGGGTTGAGCCCGGCCACTGCAATCTTCGGATTGTCGTATCCCGCTTTCTTCAGGCACACCCAAGCCAGTTCCAGCTCGGCGAGAATTCCTTCAACAGTCAGGGTCGAGGCTACATCCTTGAGCGGAATATGCGAAGTCACGCGCGCGTTCCAGACTTTCTCCAGAACGTTGAACTCACGCACCCTGCCTGTGAAGCTCAGCACATCGGCAACAAAGCGGATTTCGTCGTCGTAACCCGGATAAGCGAACCGCATCGCCTGCTTGTTGAACGGCGTAAAACAAACAGCCTGCGCATGTCCAGCATCAGCAAATTTCAGTGCGGTACGAAAGTTCTGGGTTGCGAAAGTTCCGCCAACCAGCGTGGCTTCGCTACGCACAACGTCCTTCGGATCGAGATTCTTCAAGTCAACGAAGACATGTTTGCCGACCGGCATGTTAGGCGCATTTTCGAGGTTGGCATCCTGCAGATCAAGCTTAACACCCGCAATATGCGCACCTTCGTCCAGAATGCGGCGATCACCGAAGACGATGATATGCGCTTCTTTTCTGACATCCGGCAAAGCGAGCAGACGGGCTGTCAGCTCTGGACTGACACCAGCTGGATCCCCCATTGCAAGCGCGATCACGCTCGGTTCAGCGCCAGTAACGGTCATTAGCATCCTCCTCGTCTGCATTCTGTATGCAGCGTTCATAAGGCAGCCCTCCGCACGGCGCAAGCATTTTGTATTCTGTATGCAGCATTTTATGTTGACGGTTGAAAGCTGGCCAGCCATCTTCGCCTCAGTTGGTGCGATGAGGATTCGAAACCACTCTTTGAGAAAAAGGCCGATGGACGAAATTCAGAAAACCGGGCAAGCCGACAACGGCTCACAAGCGTTCCGCCGCACTGCCTTGCACGATATGCTCGTCAACCATCTGCGCGACATGATTATCGAAGGGCAGCTGGAACCCGGCACGCGCCTGCATGAAGGCCAGCTCGGAGAACAACTCGGCGTGTCCCGGACACCGCTGCGTGAGGCGATCAAATATCTGGCCAGCGAGGGACTCGTCGAGCTTGTTCCAAGCCGCGGTGCTGTTGTGAAACGGTTCAGTGCAGCTGATGTCAGGGACATGCTCACCGTCCTGCGTACTTTGGAAGAACTTGCTGGGAAACTCGCCTGCGAGCTTGCGACCGACAAGGAAATCGCCGAGGTTCGTTCGCTACACGATGAAATGATCGAACGCTACAAGCATGCTGACCGACTGCAATATTACAAACTGAACCAGCAGATTCATCTTGCCATCGTTCGTCTTGCCAAGAACCCCACGCTGGCTGACATTCACCAGATGCTGCAGACGAGATTGAAGCGGATCCGTTTCGTCGGCCACGAAGGCTCCGAGAAATGGGCGGCGGCTGTATCTGAGCACCAAGAAATGATCGAGGCGCTGGAAGCCCGCGACGCAACCCGACTGTCTGAAGTATTGGGACGCCATTTGACCAAGGCATGGGAGCGCGTACGCGACTCGATGTAAAGGCAATCAGGTGGGTAGTTCTATCTGTTTATCACTATCAGTCAGATTATCGTTTGATCGAAAACATCGGATGGGTTCTAACTCAATGGAGCCGGATCGCGTTATAAATCAGGGCGGGATCATTTTCGCTTATCCGATGCATTGGTACAGACTATGGAACTAAAATGGCTGGAAGATTTCGTCAGCCTCGCGGAACACAGGAGCTACTCCCGTGCTGCAGGTGACCGCAATATCACGCAGTCCGCTCTCAGTAAGCGCATCAAGCAACTGGAAGACTGGGTTGGTCTGCCACTAATCGATCGCTCATCCAACCCGATATGCCTGACAAAGGCAGGAGAATGCTTTCTTCCGCGGGCACAAGATGCTCTCGAAATGCTGCTCAGTGCTCGCAAGAGTGTCAGCGACGGCTACAGCGCAACGTGGGAAATCATTTCTTTCGCAACACTCAACACGCTGTCGCTCACATTCTTCCCGCATTGGATGGCACAGATTGAAGCTTCTGGGGCTTCATTCCGCGCCCGTTTTGCCGATCCGCATTCATCGTTCGTCGGTAATATCTCCACACTCGTCAGCGGGCATTGCGACTTCTTCCTGACTTATGCGCATCCGGCTGTTCCGCAGATGGACGATCTTGGCGGTTATCCGTTTTTGGCACTGGGCACCGAGAGGGTCATCCCTGTATCCGCTCCTGCGCCGAATGGACAGGCCCTGCATAGCCTGAAGGAAAAGTCGCTACCGATCGACTTCCTCAGCTATCGTGGCAACTCGTTCTTTTCTCTCGCTCTGCCCTGGCTGTTTGAGAAACATGGTTTCGAATTGAACACGGTTTACGAAAACGGAATGTCTGTTGCGCTCAAGGCAATGGCGGTCTCCGGACATGGTGTTGCATGGATACCGGAAAGCCTTGTCGATGATGAACTCAAGCGTGGCGTGCTGGTCCGCGCCGGTGAAACAAACACCGATCTGTTGATTGAAATCCGCGTGTACCGAACACCCCAATTCAGGAACAAGCAGGCGGAACTCTTCTGGCGCCGCGCCTCACAACTGGTTTCCCAGAAAAGTGGCCACAACGCCGGAAGTCTTGCGCCGAGTTAAAACATCAAGGCCGCGTGAAAAGTGCCGCAACAGCTTTCAGGTTCTCTGCATCGTCAAGATCGCGTAAATCCAAATAGATTTGATCCGCCGCCGGAATCGCCGCACAACAATCCAGAAATTTCCGCGTCCGATCATCGGCACTGAAAGGTTGCTGCAGAGTACCAACAGCGAAGCTGCGCGACGCCTGCAAAACACGTCCGTTTTTCAGTGTAACGGTTGCGACATGCGGCAGCTTTTCCGCTGATACCCGTTCTTCCTCCATCGAATAACTTCGCATGGCGATAACATCGAGCAGTGGGTCGTCCCGGAAAGCACCAACAGTCTCTGGGGTGAAATCTGCAAGTGCAAGATAGCCCTGCCGCAAGGCGCGTGCGACGCAATATTGCATTGAGAAGCGTGCCTGCATCTGGTCGGTCGGCTGCGTATATGCGAGATTGCGATAGTTCGCGATCCCGACCAAAGCGTCTACAGCCACAACATCCTCGGCATCAAACCCGTGATCTTCCTTAAGATCAAGCAATGCGTCGGCGATCATATGGGTGGACCCACAGCAAGGATGCCGTTTCGGCATGACACCAACCGTTTCGATCACATGCGCCTTATCGGTGAGGATATCATCGATATCCCAACCGAGACGTGAATCCCCTGCAAATAACTCACGAATACCCTGCTCACCTTCCAGAATATCGGGCCGTGCCTCCATTCCAGCTTTTGCGAGCAATGCAGCCTCAACAGCATTGCGCGCGGCCATGCCCGCATGAAACGGCTTGATCAGCGTGCCGAACTGACCTTTCGTGCCGGATGCGAAACTGGCAGCGATAGTAATCGCCTGTGCGGTCGCCTGGATGTCGAGACCAAGCATTTGAGCCGTGGCGACAGCAGTGCCAATACTCCCCACCGTTGAGGTGCCATGCCAGCCAGCTGTGTAATGTGCCTGTCCCAGGCCGTTGCCTACCAGCGCCTGCGCCTGCAGTCCTGCCAGATAAGCGTCGATCAGACGCCCCCCTGCGGTTTCATCTAGATCGGCCAACGCCAGGATAGCGGGCACGATCACCGCCGAAGCATGGCTCATGCCGGGCAGAAAATTATCGTCGAAATCGAGCGCATGTGCTGCTGTACCATTGACCAGCGCAGCGAACATCGGGCTGCCTGTTCCTCCCGCAACCGACAAAGCAATTCCACCAGCGCTGAATTCTGCAAAGGCTTTCACAACGCTTTGCGTGCTGTCGTCGTCACGGCCTGCCACCATACAGGCCAAGGTATCTAAAATGGCGTCACGCGCCAGTTTCCGCGCATTGGTGCTCAACACTGGTTTTGCGCATGCCGAAGCTATCGCGAGTGCGACCGTCATTTCCTCCTGCGGCATGATTTCACCCCTGAAATGCGTCGAGAATGAGCTTCAAAAGACGCCCGAACTTGTGTCGATTGAGCTGGCGCCCAGCAATGTCAGTATCCACGCGATGCACGATCACCATGTCAAGGGCAGGCAAGACAACGCAGAAATGGCCACCTGCACCGAAGCCTGCATAACTGCCTTTCGGCGTCACCACACCGGGGAAAAACACGCCATCACGCTCCAGCCACCACATATAGCCATAAGCGCCACGTGCACCAGCATAAGAGTAAGGCATCACACATTCCTGCCCCCACCCATCAGGTAGAACGGATGCACCATTCCAGCGGCCATTGCGCAGATAAAGCTGGCCGAAGCGGGCCAGATCACGTGTCGACAGACGGAACGGGTAGGCGGCGTGCCGGCTTTCCGTAAAGTGATCATGCCAGCCATCCGGCTTGCCACCATCCAGTCTGAAATCCTCAAGCCCGAGCGGCTTTGCGATACGCTCATCGAAAGCCTGGTGTACGGTCTTGCCGGTCAACTGCTCGAAAATAGTGCCGAGCGCATTGAAATCCCAGTTGTTGTAACACCAGAAGGTGCCCGGCGCATGGGAATGGCGCTTTTCCTTGATCATCCGCATCCATGGCGTCTCGTAGCCCGCGGGATGATAGACGCCGGAACGCGCAGTCAGGAGATCATAAACCGTCGCCTGCTTTTCGACTTCGCTCAAGCCTTCATTGTCATCAATACCTAGCTGTTCCAGCGTCAGGCTGAGATCAATGGTGCCATCGGCGACATCCTGCCCCATCAGTGCGGCAAGGATGCTCTTGCGAATGGAATGGCAGAGATATTTGTGTGTGATGTCACCATATGTGTGGACGATCTTGTTACCTTGGACGATCATCAACGCATCGGTTTCCTGTTGGTCCGCGCAAGTATCAACAGCACGAAGTCCAGCTTCCGACCAACCCGCCGCGGCAGGACTCTTCAAACGTTCCCATTTCTGTCCCGGATTAGCCGCCGAATGATAGTTCATACCCCTATTTCCCTAGCCTGATTATGTGCGACGGCTTCCACGCTGGCCTGCAGGAATTCCTGCGTATATTCAGCCTTGGCGCGCAAATGACGAAGATCGTCTGCCGTCAGTTCTTCCAGAATGATGCCCTTGTGCATGACCCCGACACGCTCGCAGATATGCGCCACTACGGCGAGGTCGTGCGAAACCATGAGATAGGTGAGATTGCGCTCGCGGCGCAGGACCTTGAGCAGATTGAGAATTTCCGCCTGCACGGAAACATCGAGCGCGGATGTTGGTTCATCCAGAAGAAGCACATCCGGCTCGATGATAAGCGCACGCGCTATTGCGACGCGCTGACGCTGACCACCGGACAATTCATGAGGATAGCGATAAAGGAAACTTGGGCCGAGACCGACCGCCTGCAATACGTCACGAATACGCTCGTCTTTGCGATCCATGTCGTGAATGGCAAGCGATTCCGCCAACACCTTGTGCACCTGCTTGCGCGGGTGCAGCGAAGCATAGGGGTCCTGAAACACCATCTGCACACGACGGAAAAACGCTTTGTCGCGCTCGCCGCCCATCTTCTGTTCATCAAAAACGAAGTTGCCTTGATGGTGCGGGATGAGGCCTGCGAGAGCGCGCAGGATCGTGGATTTGCCACAACCGGATTCACCGATCAGGCCATAGGCCGCGCCGCGCTCGATATGAAACTTTACCTTCCTGACGACAGTGGCGCGCTTGCGCCCTTTGCCGAAGCTGATGGAAAGGTCCGAAACATCCACAAAGGGAGAGTTGCCTACATGTATCATGAGTTTTCTCCCACCAGCGTCGGCTCGGTGAGCCAGCTTTTGTCGCGTTCGGGCACCTTCAGCATATCGACCGGTTGATCCAGCCGAGGAAGACTTGCCAGAAGCGCCTGCGTGTAGGGATGACGGGCCTTGTGCAGGTCCTTGGCCGGCAGATCTTCCATGATGCGCCCCGCATACATAACCAGTACCCGGTCGCAGAAATCCGCCACCAGATTGAGGTCATGGCTGATGAACATCAACCCAGTGCCTGAACGGCTGACCAATTCATCGAGCACAGTCAAAACCTGACGCCGCACAGTCACGTCGAGCGCGGAGGTCGGTTCGTCAGCAATAATCATGTCCGGTTCAGGGATCAGCATCATGGCGATCATCACACGCTGGCCCATGCCACCGGAAATCTCATGCGGGAACAGACGCATGACACGCTCGGGATCGCGTATATGCACGGCCTCCAGCATGGCAATTGTCTTCTGTCGTGCCGCCGCCGATTTCACCCGATGATGTAGCCGATAGGCTTCCATGATCTGATCACCGATACGGATCAGCGGGTTGAGTGAATATTTCGGGTCCTGAAGGATCATCGAAATGCGGTTGCCACGTACACCGCGCATCTGACGTTCGCTGGCCGACAGCAGGTCGATCTCACCGAAACGCAGGCTCTTGGCGCGGATTTGTGCCACCTTTGGTGTTAGCTTGAGGATCGAACGCCCAGTCATCGACTTACCGGAACCGGATTCGCCTACAATACCGACTTTTTCACGCCCTATGGAAAAGCTGATGCCGCGAACAACATCGATGTTGCGGTCAGCGCCGGGAAACGACACCCACAGATCATCAACTTCAAGCAATGGTTTTGTCATCGATCTTATCCGTTTCTGGGGTCGAGAACGTCGCGCAAACCGTCGCCGAACAGGTTGAAGGCGAGGCTCGCGATCAAGATTGCAGTGCCGGGTACAGCGGCAAGCCACCACGAAGTCATCATGAATTCGCGACCACTGGAAAGCATCGCGCCCCATTCCGGGCTTGGCGGCTGTGCACCAAGACCGAGAAAGCCAAGGCCGGCGGCCGTCAAAATGATCGAAGACATGTTGAGCGTGATGCGGATCACCACCGACGGAATGCACATCGGCACGACATGTTTCGTAATCACCCGCATCGTGGAAGCCCCCTGCAGACGAATGGCGGCCACATAGTCAGACGAGCGGATGGTCAGTGTTTCGGCGCGAGCAAGACGGGCTATCGGTGGCCATGCGGCGAGCGAAATGGCGATGACGGCATTTTCGATGCCTGGCCCAAGCGCTGCAGCAAAGGACAGCGCGAGCACGAGACTAGGAAAAGCAAGGAAGATATCGACAATACGCATCAGTGCCGTATCAACCCAGCCGCCCATATAGCCTGCAGTGGTGCCAACGACGAGACCAATAGGCGCAGCGATGACAGCAGTCAGCGTCACGATGTAAAGCGTGATGCGCGAGCCATAGACAAGGCGGCTGAAAATATCGCGCCCCAGTTCGTCTGTGCCAAAGAAGTGTCCCCATGACGGGGGTTGAAGCCGGTTCGCGAGATTGTTTGTACCAATGTCGTGCGTCGCGATTAGAGGCGCAAGAATGGCTACCAGTACCAAAAGCACGATTACGGCCAGACCGAATACGGCAGACGTATTGGCCATCAGCTTGAACCAGGAACGGCGTAACTGCTGGATATTGGCCTGAAAGGCAGATGTAGGCACGGGGGCAGTCAGCCAACCCCGCAGAGAATTGGAAGTTTGGGCCGACGATGTGCTGGTGTGGGTGTTCATCGGCAGTGTCCTATCGTGTGCGAGGATCAAAAACGCGATACAGAAGATCGCTGATCAGGTTGATACCAACAAACAGGATGCCGACGATCAGCGTGCAGCCGACCACCGCGTTCATGTCACCAGCCAGAAGCGCATTGGTGAGGTAGCGCCCAAAACCCGGCCATGCGAACACCGTTTCAGTCAGCACAGCGCCTTCCAGCAGAAAGGCATAGGATAGCGCCACGACCGTCACGACCTGAACCGCAACATTGCGGAATGCATGCCCCCAAACGGTGCGCGCCCAGGACAGCCCCTTGACGCGCGCAGTGATAATATATTCCTGATTGAGCTGCTCGATCATGAAGCCACGCGTCATGCGGCTGATATAAGCCATAGAACCAAAAGCGAGGATCAGGGCCGGCATGATGATATGGCTTACAGCGTTCCAAAAAGCATCCCACTGCCCCTGCATTGCGCTGTCGAGAAGCAAGAATCCGGTCGTCGGTTCGACGGAATATTCGTAGATGAAGTCGATCCGCCCCGGCCCACCGATCCAACCCAACGTGGCGTAGAAGATCAGCAGCGCCATCAAACCGAGCCAGAAGTTCGGCGTAGAATAACCAAGCAAACTGACCATACGCACAGCATGGTCCAGCGGCGAATTGCGATACATGGCAGAGAAAACACCAAGCGGAATACCAAGCGTGGTGCCGATGACGATAGCCACGGTCGCCAGTTCGATGGTGGCGGGGAAGACGCGTGCAATATCTTCCAGTACCGGACGACCGGAAGTCAGCGCGTTGCCAAAATCAAACATAAGCGCATTCTTGAGGTATAGGCCGTATTGCACGATTAACGGCTGGTCGAGACCCAACTTACGATACATCGTGTCATAGGCTTCTTGGGAAACATTGTCCCCCAGCATGGCAATAACCGGATCGAGCGGCAAAAGGCGGCTGATGAAAAAGGTCAGTGTGACCAGTCCCAGAAGCGTAATCGCCACTGAAATGATCAGGCGCACTGTGGCGGCGAGAAACTGAAGCACCGGACCGGCTTCCCTGTCGCGGTCCGCCTCCTCCACGTCTTCCATGATTTCGTGCGTCGTCATCTGCAAATTCCCGAAAGAGAAAAACGGGATGCCGGGCCAGGATCGCACTGCGAGCCACAAGCGGTCACACGGTCATCCATCGAAGCGAAGAACGCCCGGCGACTACGAGGAAGCCACCGGGAACGCTATTCTCGCTATTTCGCGGCCAGATCGTAGTAGACGCGGAAGCCGTTCCAGCTCCAGTTCTTCATAGCCTTGTTAACGCCAGCGACATTATAGATCTGGAAAATGAAGGCGTGCGGCCCCTTCTCCATCATCTCCTTCTGCAGATCGATATACATCTGTTTGCGTTTGGCCTCGTCCTTCTCGAACAAAGCCGTGTCGACTTCCTTGTTTACGGCTTCGTTGAAGTAGCTCGCGCGCCAGCTCGGATACATGGTCTGCTTGGCCTCAGCCCGGTTATCAGGATTGAAAATCTGACGCGAAGCATTGCCATGCGCGTCCGGAACGGTGGTCTGCCAGCCCATCAGCGACGTCTGGAACTCACGACCGCGAATGCGGCTGAACAATTGCGCGTTGGCCATGCGTTCGATCTTGATCTTCACGCCGACCTTGGTGGCGGCATCCTGAATGCTCTGGGCAATCGGAGCCGCATAAGGCGCAGTACTGATAAACATCGTCGTCTCGAAGCCCTTCTCGTAACCGGCTTCCTTCAGTAGTTCACGAGCCTTTTCCACATCGAGTTTGAAGGGCTGCCCTTCCTTCTCATCCAGTGCACCGAAAGCACCTAGCTGCACGAAGCTCGCACGCGGCACGCCGACATTGTTGATGACCGTCTTGCCGAGGCCCTCGTAATCAATGAGATAGCGCATCGCGAGGCGCACCTTTTCATTGGCGAAGATCGGATCGGCATTGTTGAAATTCCAATAGAACAGCGAAGGCTTTAGCGAGCGTGAAGCGGTCACCTTGTCCTGGGCTTCGAGATCGCGCAGGTCCTCCGGCGTCAGATCGCGAGCAATGTCTATGTCACCTTTTTCAAGCAGAAGCCGTTGAGTTCCCGCTTCTGAAACATGGCGGATCAGCACCTGTTTGAGCTTCGGTGCTTCTCCCCAGTAATTGTCGGTTGCCTGGAGGAGGACCACTTCGGCGGGGTTCCACCGCACCAGCTTGTAGGGGCCGACGCATTCCGACCGAGTGGCCAGATATTTGTTGCCCATGTCATTATCGACCTGGTTCTCCATCAACACCTTCTGATTAAGAAGGCTGGCAACCCGGTTGGCGGCAATCGCCGCCAGAATGAGATTGACCGGATAAGGCTTGTCCAGCTTGAAAACGACCGTGTTGTCATCTGGCGCCGAGATGGTCTGATCCACATTCTCTTTGGTGAAACCGTACTCCGTCAGTGTCGCAGCATTGCCGAAACCGAGCTTGACTGCGCGCTGGAGCGACCAGGCCATATCGCCCGCCGTCGCCTTGTCGCCATTGTCAAACTTCAGGTCATCGCGCATGTGGAACGTGATCTGCAGACCGTCCTGCGAGACGTCCCAGCTTTTGGCGAGTTGCGGCACGATCTTGGTCTCGTCAGCCGGATCGAAATCAACCATGGGGTCGCAGATATTCTGGATGATCTCGTTGGTAGCCGCCTCACCGATCTGTGCTGGGTCAAAAGTGCTGATAGCGTCGATGTTCCACGCCATGACAAGTGCGTTCGGTGGCGACGCGGCCTCAGCAGGGAACGTCGCAGCACTCATACCGGCGACAAGTGCGAGTGCTGTGGTACGGCGCAAGATGGTTGTCTTTTGTTTTTGCATTATTATCCCCTTTTATGGTTGAGCATTTTTAAAAGGTGCCGCGCGAGTCCGCGCGGCACGAAATGCAATTATTCAGCCAGTCAGTCTGCCGGACGCGGCTGGAGCGGCGGATTGACGTCTGACGGGATCGGGCAGGTATAGGGCGTCGTTGCCGTACGAGCCTTGTGATCAGCCTTGGCGTCGTTCAGGGTTTTCTCGTTCTGAAGAACATCAAGCGCAGTGCCCGCCATCACCTTGGCGGCGTAGACCATGCCCTTATGCGCGGCTGGCATCTTGCCTTGTGCCGTGATCTGCCACGAATGACCGGGCGAGCCGATCGCATGTGTTGCCACGCGCGCCTGAACGGTCGGGACGACCCAGCTTACATCGCCCAGATCGGTGGAGCCGATCATCGGCACGCCCTTCTGTTCACGTGGCAAGACGTAGTCGCAAAGAGGTTCATTTGCTGCCAGCGGCTGGCCGACGCGCAAGTAATCGGTTTCAATGTCTTCCTTCGAAAGCGTTGCCTGAATCTCGGCTGCGAAGGCACGGTCCACATCGTCAAACGGCACACCGCCCAGACGTTCCATGTTCGAATGCATCGCGATTTCCAGCGGCGTATTACCGAGCAAGTTCGACACCGCGCTCATAATGGAGATGTTGACGGTCGTTTCCGTCATCATCGCAGCGCCTTCTGCAACCTTCTTCACCCGGTCGTTGAGAGCGAACATACCCGGAAGATCGGTTGCCCGGATGGCGTAGCGCACCTTGGCTTTGGCTTGAACGACATTCGGCGCGATACCGCCCGCATTGAGATAGGCATAGTGAAGACGGCAATCAGAAGGGATGTGTTCACGTAAATAATTGCAACCGACGCTCATCAGCTCCACCGCATCCAGAGCCGAGCGCCCCAGATGCGGTGCCGCGGCGGCGTGGGAGGCCCGTCCGGTAAACTCGAAATCCATGCGCGTATTGGCGAGCGACTGCGCGTCATCTACCTGGGTGAACGAAGCCGGATGCCAGCAGATGGCAATGTCGACATCATCGAAAGCGCCAGCACGCGCCATGAACGACTTCGCCGCCCCACCTTCTTCCGCCGGGCAACCGTAATAGCGTACACGTCCCTTCTTGCCGGTCTGTTCTAGCCAGTCCTTAACCGCCGTCGCAGCCAAAATGGCGGCGGAACCCAGAAGATTGTGGCCGCAACCATGGCCATGTCCCGTGCCAGGGATCGGACGGGGTTCCGCAATACCCGCTTCCTGGCTGAGGCCCGGAAGGGCATCGTATTCACCCAAGATTGCGACGACCGGTCCACCATCTCCGGCTTCACCCATCACGGCGGTGGGAATGCCCGCTACGTTCTCGGCAATACGGAACCCCTGTTCCTTCAACATTGCAGTATGCTCGGCACAGGACTTATATTCGGTATAAGCGATCTCCGGCATGCCCCAGACGCGGTCACTCAAGGCTTCAAAATCAGCCTTCTTCGCGTCCACCAGATCCCAGATATCTTCACCATTCTTCACGGTGTTCTCTCCCAACAATGCTCTTAAAGATTCTCGTCAATGAAACGGGCCAGCGCGCCAAACACGCGGCGCCGATTTTCGATACGCGCGAAGCCATGGCCCTCATGCGGTACACGCAGATATTCGATCGGTTTGCCGAGGCCGCGCAGGCACGAATAAACCATCTCGCTTTCGCACGGCGTGACACGCGGGTCTTCCAGACCATGCGCGATCATCAATGGCGCGGCGATATTGCCTATGCGATTGATGGGCGAGAACCGCTCCAGCTCATCCCGCATGGTTTCGACATCACCATATTCGATGGCGCGCAGTTCCTTGCGCCACGGTCCCGTTGTCTGCAGCAGAGTGAGAAAATTGGCGATCCCGTAATACTCGACACCAAGCTTCCACAGGTCGGGATACTCTGTCATGGCCGAGAGGACCATGAATCCACCATAAGACCGGCCAAACACGCCAATACGACTTTCATCTACGTCACTACGTGCTGCGACCGCCATGCGCACCGCTTTGAGATCGGCGACGCTGTCCATGCGCAGTTCACGGTCGTCGAGATGCTGGTAGTCGCGGCCATAACCGGTGCTGCCGCGAATATTCGGCGCGATGACCATGATGCCCCGTGCCAGCATGTACTGGATGTCCGCCCGGAAATCCGGCTTCCACTGGGCTTCAGGACCGCCATGCACAATGATCATAACTGGATAACCATCACGACCCGGTGCACGCTCCGGCTTGTAGACGAAATACGGAACGTCCAGACCGTCGAAACTTGCAACGCTCGTTACCGTTGGTTCCAGAAAGGCCGGTAATTTCACCTTGGCTTTCGGCGCATCTGTCAGGCGTGTAAAAACACCGCTTTCAACATCGCAGCGCCAGATATCGCCCGACGTCGCAGCACCTTCCACAGGCATGATCAACGACATGCCATCGGGCGTCCATGCAATCGAAGCAACGACCCCGACAACCGGCATCTCTAGCTGTTTCAGCACCGCTCCGTCGCGACCGATCAGAACCAGATCATTCCAGCCCTGACGGTTCAGGACGAGTGCTATCCTGTTCTGATCAGGTGAGATTGCGAGCGCTTCAACATCCTGCCCTTCAAAAGCGGCGAGTTCGGTCAGCGATGCCGCGTCATGCGGCTTGACCATGACCGAGAGATATTCGCGTTCCTGATCGGCAATCAACAGAATACCGGAGCCATCCTTGAAGAATTTCGGCGCCTGATAGTGCGCCCGGCCTTCATGCGGCAGAATATTTTCATAGGCGCCTGTTTCGAGATCGAGGCGGCAGAAGTCCTGATCCGTCATGGCACGCTGGCAATCATTGACCAGAAGCGACTTGCCATCGGGCACAAAAGCTGCCGGGCTGCGCCAGCCGATACCCTCGTAGACGCATTTCGTCTCGCCCGTTGCAACGGTCATCACATGAATATCCATGTGCGAACGGTCGCGATAATTAGCGCTATAGGCGATCCGGGTGCCATCCGGCGACCAGCAGCCCCAGGCGTGCACCACCGTAGTATCGGTGGTGAGGAGGCGCGGCTCACCTTCGGCGTCTTCGATCAGCCACAGCTGGTGACGTTCGTCGCCACCCCAGTCTGTGGTGATCAGCAGATCACGGTTCTTGGGATTGAAGGCAAGATTGCCGACCGGTTCCGGCAGATTGGTGAGTTGGCGTGGCTTGCCACCTGCAAGCGAGCGCGCCCAAACCTGTGCCGTACCGCTTTCATCGCTGAGATAGACCAGAAGTTCACCGTCCGGCGACACGGCGGGCTTCACCGCCTTGCAGATATCGACGTAGTACGTCATCGAAAGCGATGTATCGGCGGTCCTTGTATCGAACATCGAATTGTCCTCAATTCCAAGCATTGATGAATTGGATTACACCAACTGCCGCGCCAGCCGGGCAGATGCAGCTGCTAGCGCATCAGCCATCGGGCCGATTGTCGACTGGTGATTGGCAAGTGTGACGATGGTGAATCCGGCCTCCGGCCAGGCTTCCTTGAGTTTCCAGGCCGTCATCATCGGCGTCACCGTATCGTATCGCGCCTGCACGATTTCGGCTGGCAGGTGACGAATACGATCAATACTCCCGATGAGATAATTCTCCGGCAAGAAAGCGCGGTTGATGCAATAGTGGGTAAAAATGCGTGATACGGCCAAGGCCGCTTCCGGCTTCAGAAGTTCGGAGACGTGGTTCGTGTCCGGTTCGAAGGTCTGCGTGCGCGCCGAAAATCCGCGCAGGCTCTGGGCCGCCGTCTGTTCTTGTACCGGATCCCCAGACGTTAGCCGCGTATAGTAGGCGGCGAGCAGGTCGGCGCGCTCACTTTCCTGTACGAATTCGGCGAATTCCTGCCAGTGATCCGGGAAAATGGCACGGCAGCCATGGAACCACCAGTCAACATCCTCCTGCCCGCCCAGAAATATTCCGTGCAGCCGAAACCCGAGACAGTGCTGCGGATGCGCTATTCCATAGGCAAGCGAAAGACACGATCCCCAAGAGCCTCCGGCCACGAGCCAACGTTCAATACCCAGTTTCCTGCGCAGGATTTCTATGTCCGCGATCAGATGCTGCGTGGTGTTTTCAGCAATTTCCGCGATAGGGGTGGAACGGCCCGCACCGCGCTGATCGAAGGTAATGACACGATAAGTGTTGAGATCGAAACTCGCAATCTGCTTGGCCGAGACACCTGCACCGGGACCGCCATGTAGAAAGACAACTGGGATCCCTTTTGGATTGCCATATTCCAAAACGGAAAGTTCATGCAGATCGCTGACCGGCAAGCGAAATTCCTGCACTGGTTGCGCAAGACTTGCCGCTCCACTGGCACTGCTTTGCGGCTCCATATTGTTGAATAGCTGCGCCTTTTCGTCAGAAGGGTAAATCTTCCCCTCCAGAACGCGCTTGGCTTCCGTCATTCATTTCCCCATTTTCGCGCTCGTTTGAAAGGCGCACCAGCCATCGTTACCCGAAGCCAATCTTCTTGCTTTTTCAAGAGCTTGAAGAAAAGCCGAGGAGTAATCTCCCTTGACCGTCAATTTTATTATTTGAAATTTATAGGCAGCAAATTTAGGCTTTGGCCAATGCAATTTTAGACTTGCCATTCCAATATGGAATAGAAAAGCTGACGCTTGTTGAACAAGCCCTGTTAAAAACAGGCAAGCGCTTCGACCCTATCTATATATACCCGTATTTATCTCCCCGTCCAAACCGCACCATGCACGATACATGCCTGGGCTGTTGAACGGCAGGCTGACATTGCCTTTGCGATCCACCGCAACAAGACCGCCAGAGCCACCGATTTCACCCAGCTCGCGGACAACCGCGCCAGCTGCCTCATTGAGCGATTGCCCTGCCCAGCGCATCCGTGCATCCACTTCGTGACCCACCGCCCAGCGAATGAAATATTCTCCGTGACCTGTGGCGGAAAGCGCTACCGTCTCGTCATCCGCCCAGGTTCCAGCACCGATGACCGGGCTGTCGCCAACGCGTCCCGGTGTCTTGGCGGTCATGCCGCCCGTGGATGTGGCTGCCGCCAGATGACCGAAACGATCCAGTGCAACTGCTCCGACAGTGCCATGTTTGCGGGCAGGATCGCCATCGTCGGCGGCACCACTGCGACGACGTGCCATTTCGTCGTGCAAGGCCTTGCGACGCTGTTCCGTCGAGAACCATTCCGGCGCCATCATTTCCAGACCGGCAGCTTCGCAAAATCGCTTTGCCCCTTCGCCTGCGAAAAATACGTGTTCGGTCTGCTCCATGACTGCACGTGCCGCCAGAACAGGATTGCGTGGCCCGCAAATTCCGGAGATGGCACCGCATGCCCGCGTTGCACCATCCATGATGGCCGCATCCATCTCATGCGTTTCATCCGTCGTGAAAACGGCTCCGTGCCCGGCGTTGAAAAGCGGATTTTCTTCCAGGGCAATCACAGATGCCGTCACGGCATCGAGTGCTTTGCCACCTTTACGCAGAACATCCAGTCCAGCCTGCAGGCATTCCCGCAGGCCGGCATGATAGGCTGCTTCCTTCTCTGGCGTCATATTGGCTTTAAGAATGGTTCCAGCGCCGCCATGCAACGCGATGACAGGTACAAATTCGGGCATCTGCATTAACTCGCTGTTGACGTCGCTATTGCGGATCGGAATTATGTGAAGAAGTACGCAAACTATCGAAATGTATCAGCTGGTTTTGATTGGTTCGTTTCGTTTTGTGTATTTTCGAGCTCTCTCGGAAGAGGCAAACTTGAGCAGCGCAGGTGCATCTCGCGAACGAACACTTTTCGCCGCTTCTCGTCATTCTCCTTTATTGCCGCCGCTATACCCAGCCCATACGGGCCGATGAGAAGTCCGGGAGCCAGGTCGGAAACCTTCTTTTCTCTCGCCTCATAATTCGCGGCCTCCGCACGAATTTCTTCGCACTGTGGCGACTGCCATTTGGGATCCTGAATTGAAAGCGAAGACGCATAATTCTGCGGCGATGTCGTGCATCCAACCAAAGTCATTGACAGCAGGCCAGCAATCCCTGCCCCTAAACGTTCGAATACCATTTCATTCCGTTTCTTTATGCGACAGGCTTCACGTGCGATGCCACCGCTTAATCTGAAATATTGCTATTGCCTGCAAGTATTGCATCCGCAACCAATCCACCTGCCATGCGGTATTCATCCGACCATTCTTCATCATCAAATACGCAAAGCGCAATTGTCGCACATCGCTGCCTCTCCCTCAGGATAGCAAGTGCGATTATATCGATGGGTGCAACTTTTTCGTTCGTTTCTGAGACTTCGAGCCACAAATTTCTGGCCGCATCTTCAATATCACGGGGAAGTTCCATGCCGTTTGCCTCTTCACGTGGTTCAATGCGCAAAAATTTCGGCTCGTCGAATCGCAAGCTGTTACCCGCTGTTTCTATCGTTTCACAATTCAATATAGCAGGCACTTCTCAACAATGCCGCATTGAACGAAACTTTCGTTCGACAGCACCCGTTAACGGAAAACATTGATGTGCACGGATATAAAACGCTGAGGGCTACATTTAGCAATGGGCGAGGCAGAGCTTGAAGCCGGACTTATTCTTTAAAATCATACTGGCTTTATGCGCAGTTTTCCTTGTGACTGCCATCATTATCAGACTTTATCACGAGTACCACGACATTGATCCGACCTGGGGCAACATACGTTCGGGCGTCTACCCAGGTTGGGATACATCAGAGAACTAATTTCCTGAAGTTTCAGAAAACCTGTTTGCCTTGTAAGTCAGGCTTCCCGACTCGGCAGCCTCCACGTCAATCCGGATATTCCTGATTTCGATAGATTGTTGCTCGACCGGAAAATCGACTGTTTGTCCCGTATCCGGGTTTTGCAGATCAGTCGCGGTATAACCGCGAATCTCGAAACGCATTCTGCCATCGGCGACGCCCAAATAAACGATGTCAAAAATCGTGCCGGACTCGATAGGATCATACTCATCAGGATTTGGTATCTCCAGCCCTTTGGCATAATCGCGCGGGGGGACAACGGGATCGCCACTCAGAACGAACTGGGTCTGACCAAAGGTGTCGGTTGCCGGTGCAGAATGATGCGATGTCTCTTCAGTCCCTGCCGACACCTCAGCACCTGCTGCCTGTTGCGCGTGCAAGTCCGCTGGAAAACTCAGAATACAAGAAATGGCCGAGAATATTACAAGCCATCGAATTGTATTCGAACGTTTACCCATCGGCGGCTCCTTTTCCTGAATCGTAAATCAACGGCGTTGTTTTGACCGAAACGCGACGCGCAAGCAATCCTGCATATCAGGTGCTGTTCCTGTTGAAGGCATAGCAGTAACTGTCACGATTTTATGACTGCAATCGCAGATGCCTTCGGTTAGGGTCAGCGCGGGAAGATTATCTTCTGAAACCTCAATAGAGAGGCATGGCATGACGGTTGAAACCAAGTCCGTTCGCATTATTCGGACAGTTGTTGAAACACTGCGCCCACAGTTCAACGTGGAGTTATGGGACGGCACGCGCATCGGTGCATTCGATGGCCCATCATTGGTAATCAACGATCCGACAATCGTTCGACAGCTTCTCCTCAAGCCCAACTATGATTCTCTGATCGATATCTGGACATCCGGTCGTGTGGATATCAGCAATGGTACGATCTTCGACCTCGCAAATGCCAAAACCGATGGAAGTGTGAAGAACAGGCTGAAAGAGCTGCCAAAATGGCAACTACTCAAGGATCTTCCGGCTCTTCTGCTCGCTGGCAAAACCGATGCGCGCGAGGTTCTTGACGGTAAGGAGCCTTTCGTCAGTGGGTCGAGCAAGGAGGCAATTACCCATCATTACGATGTGTCCAACGAGTTCTATCGCTTATTCCTCGATGAGCGAATGGTTTACACATGCGGCTACTTCACGGACTGGGCCAATGATATCGATCAGGCCCAGAAGGACAAGCTGGAACTCATCTGCCGAAAACTACGATTGAAACCAGGTGACCGTCTTCTGGATATCGGTTGCGGTTGGGGTGCCCTCCTGATCTATGCAGTGCAAAACTTTGGCGTCATCGGAACCGGCGTTTCATTGTCGGAGGCACAAACGGCACTTGCCCGAGAGAGGATCAAGCAGGCAGGTCTCGAAGACAGGATCACCATCCACGTCAAATCCTATGCAGAGCTTGACGGGCAGTTCGACAAAATTTCGTCTGTTGGAATGTTCGAGCATGTTGGTATCGCCAATTACGACAGCTATTTCAGTGCCGTGAACCGGCTTCTGCGCCCCGGTGGGCTTTACATGCACCACGCAATCACACGGCGAATGAAGAAGGACAAGAAATCCTTCAAACGCAAAAGTGCAGAGCATAAGGCGCTTGTGAAGTATATTTTCCCCGGTGGGGAACTCGATCATCTTGGGATGACGGTAGAAAACCTCGAAGGGCACGGGTTCGAAGTCCACGACGTCGAAAATCTGCGCGAACATTATGGCCGCACCTGCCGGTTATGGTGCGAACGACTTTATTCCAATTTCGACAAGGCCGTTGCCGAAATCGGTTATCCAAAAGCGCGTCTCTGGTTGCTCTATCTTGCGGGATGTTCACTGGCATTTGAGAGAGGCACCGTCCAGATTAACCAGACCGTGGCTTCAAAACGCAAACGCGGCATTTCCGCTGTGCCGCAGACGAGAGCGGATATTTATACCAGTTTCGGCGAGCCAAGAGGTGGGTAAAGCAGCTTGGGCAATTCCCACCTGACTCACGATTGACTAAACAGTCTCCGCTAACTGGACGCTTTGTACCGGTTTAGCCTGTATCTGGCGCCATAGCGGCGTCATTGCAGCTGTGATGTCTCCATAAAGCATGTAACGGCGATTATAGTGTCCATCCAGCGCGGCGTTCGGCTTGTAATGCCGATCGGTGCGCACCATGGCATTGGCACCTTCTGTGAAATCGAAGAACAGCCCAACACCGGTCCCCGCCGCAATGGCTGCGCCAAGTGCGCCTGTTTCTCGTGAGACGGCAACAGAAACTGGCACGCCGAGTACATCGGCAAATATCTGGGGCCATAAACGGCTGCGTGAGCCGCCACCGGAAAGCACAGCCTCCTCGAAGGTCGCGCCTGCTTTTCGGATGGTTTCCACATGCTGGCGATGACCGAAGGCAACGCCTTCAAGCAAAGCGCGTATCAGATGCCCCTTCGTATGCCAGCCCGCAATACCGTAAAACCCTGCGCGGGCGTGGCCGTCCTGCTGCGCTCCGTAGAGATAAGGGTGGTAAAGCGGATCATCACTTGCAGGTTCGATGGCTGCGGCGAGACTGCAACAAACATCAAATGGCGAGACATCGGCATGATGGTCTCCTTCAAAGAATTCCCGCACCAGCCATTCAAGATTCGCCGCAGACGTAGCGCTGTTTTCCATCGCCATGTAACGGCTGCGATCAAAAGTAGAGGTCATGAAGACCGGCCCCTTGAGATCAGGGCCGTCGACAATAATCTGATTGATGCTCCACGTACCCGCAATGATCGATGCACTTCCTGTGCGTGAGACACCAGAACCTAGCGCCGAAGCTACGACATCGAAGAGACCTCCAACAACGGGTGTACCCGCCGCAAGCCCGGTCTCCCGCGCCACAGCCTCAGTTACATTGCCTGCAATATTGTCGCTTTCGATGAGCGGTGGCAGGATATCCATACAGTCGCCCAAACCGTAAGCTTCCATCAAAGCACTGTCGTAACGGCGCGTTGCAAGATCGAGCAAGCCCGCCCCCGACATGTCGGAAACTTCGCTGAAACGTTTGCCCGTCAAGCGATTGACCACGAAGTCCTTGGAGAAAAATACCGTGCCTATCTGGTCAAACAGTTCAGGCTGGTAGCGCTTCAGCCAGGCAAGCAGCGTCGGGGTTTGGGAGGGCCATGGACGCTGGCGTGCTATCGGATAGGTCCTTGCGCCCACTCCTTTTGCCGTCCACTCTTCAACGAGACCGGTCGCGCGGGTGTCGAGCGACTGGATACCTATGAGCGGATCTCCCTCCCGGTCGAGCGCGTAGAGCCCGTTGCCGTGTCCGGCACAGCCGATAGCGGCAATATCACTCGCCGTTATCCCCGCCTTATCAAGGCAAGCCCGAATAACCCGCTTGGCATTGGACCAGAGCTCGCCAAGGTCACGCTCGACGTGACCGGGATGTGGCATGCGGCTATGTCCTTCTTCACCTGCATGGGCGAGCTCCCGTCCCGAAAGATCAAAAACCACCGCCTTGATGACAGTGTTGCCCGCATCGAGCCCCAACAGATATTTTTGCATGAAGAACCCCTCCCAAGGTCCAACTAATCCAGTAACTCAGCCCTGCTGATAAAGCGAGTAGGCCTCCTCGCCGCTCGCATTCTTATGAATAATCGCCATCAACCCACGCACCACGGCGCTTGGATTGGCATGCTGATATATGTTGCGTCCATAGACCATGCCCATTGCACCTTGCTGCATCAAGGCTGCAGATTTTGCAAACACTGCGGAGAGATCTTCCTTACCGCCGCCACGCACCAGCACCGGACAGCGCGCCGTCTCTACGACACGATGGAAATCCTCTGCATTTGTTGTCGGATCTGCCTTGATGATGTCAGCTCCCATTTCGCGGGCAAGCCGCGTAAGCGTCACGATCTTGTCGGCGTCACCATCGACCATGTAGCCGCCGCGCTCTGTGACTGGCTGCATGACGAGCGGTTCGATCATCAGCGGCATACCGTATTTTTCGCAATCTGCCCGGACGCGGGAAATGTTCTGCACGCATTGACGAAAGAGGTCTGGCTCGTCCGGCAGCATGAAGAGGTTCACCACCACGCAGGCCGCATCCATCTGCAACGCTCCGATCAGCGGATCGGCCTCGTTCTGCAGCACAGCCCACATGTCGCGATGGCGAATGCGGTTATAGGGATTGCCCATATCGAGACGCATAACCAGAGCCGGTTTATCCTTGCCGGGAACATCCTGCAGCAGATCGGCCTGACCATAGTTCATCTGGATGGCATCAGGCTTTGCGTCGATCAATGCCTTGATGACAGCTGGCATATTCTCCAAGCCGTCGAGAAAAGAGGGCTCATTGCACACGCCGTGGTCGACAGCCACATCCAGACAGCGACCGTTGCCGAACAGCCGGTTCATCCGGACTTTGCGGTTTTCTCGCATAATTCACTCCTTTGTTCGTTCCTTGCGGAAAGGGTTTCTGCGGCGACGCCGTGGCGCTCGCGCATGAGGGTTAGAAATCGCATCAACTCTGCGTCGCGGTACTTTGGCGACCAGTTTTTCTCCGTCGCCAGCAAATCAAGCACGGCCTCGGTCATGGAGAGAGACAGTTCGCCGGAAATCGCCAATGTCGTGCGCCGCAAAAGCAAGTCATCGAGATGCTCGATCGCTTCGGTACGGATAAGATATGAAAGCTCCCGCCTGCTGTAGGCGGCATTGGGCAAGGCATAATCCGCCCCCTCCGCGATAAAGTGGGCGATTTCGGTGGCATCCGTACCGTAGCGCTTGAAAAGTATTTCAACGCGGTCTGCGGGAAGTCTGGTGGCGGTAGTCAATTTTTCGATCCAGATTGCACGATCTTTCGGGAATGCGCGTCCACCGCCTATGGCACGTTCCGTCGTGTCGATCCGTCGCGACAACCCCAGCCGCTTCAACGCCATGTCAGCAGCCATTTCGCCAAAGGAGCGAAAAGTTGTCCATTTTCCGCCAATCATGCAGAGTACGGGAGGACGGTTATCCTGCCCTTCAAGCACCGTGCAGAAATGGTCGCGTGGGATACGGCCCGTAAAACTGTCGTTGCTGGCTGGCAGCGGGCGCACGCCTGCGAACTGGAAGACAATCTCCTCAGGACGTATTTTGATCTCTGGCAGCACGAAAGCGAGCGATTGCAAAATGTAGTCCCGTTCGTCTGCCTCGCAGCGCACGGTGCCGGGATCGTCGACGCGGATATCCGTCGAGCCGACGAGAACTTTGCCGAGATAGGGAAACAGGATGCAGATGCGTCCGTCCTCGTTCTCGTAATAGATCATGTGCCCATCAAGACTGTCACTGAGAGCGGGATTATCGACAATGAGATGCGAGCCTTTGGTGCCCCCCATCAGCGGGGCAGGTTGTGCCTCTTTCGGAAACAGTGTGCCATTCGCAATATCGATCCAGCCACCCGTCGCGTTGATGACCAGCCGCGGCTGGATAGAGAGTGTTTCGCTGGAAATACCGTCGAATAACTGAAAATCACCACCGCCACTTTCACAAATTGCCGCATAGTTCAGCGCCTTGGCATTCGGTCCAGCTGAAAGGCCGTCGCGCAGAAGCTCGACCCCAATCCGCTCTGGATGGCTGACCCAAGCATCGAAGTAGGTAGCGGAACTGCGGATCGCGGGATTGAGCGAAGGCCATTTTGCAAGTGTCGTTTTGCGACTGCGAAAACGGTGTTTTGGCATAAGCGCTCGTTTGCGCGTCAGAAAATCGTAGATACCTAATCCTGCTTTGATGGCGATTGCACCACGCCGGCTCGGACGGCGCGTAAGCCCCAGAAAACGTACAATCCCATTTCCTAACCCCGAGAAAATGTCGAAGATCGGAACGGTTGTCGGTAGCGGCGCGACATAGTGGGGAGCATTGCGCAGCAATCTGTCACGCTCGACAAGGGATTCCTTCACGAGGCTGAACTCGCCATTCTCCAGATAACGCAAACCACCGTGAACCATACGTGAAAGCGCAGCGCTGGCACCCGAACAATAATCGGACTGCTCAACCAGCAGCACGTTCACGCCCTGCAGCGCAAGCTCACGGAAAACGCTGAGCCCGTTAACGCCACCGCCGACGACACAAACGTCCACCTTCGGGCTCTGGCGGAGCCCGTCTAATATCTCTTTTCGGTTCATGATGGCCGTCCGTTATCCGTCCATGTTAACCAGTTGTGCCGAAATGGCCGTGTCGATAGCCGCAAGGTCATCGGACGAAAGCCGGAGCCTTCCTGCCTGCGCATTGTCGAGCGCCTGCGCTGGATTTCTCGCCCCGCAAAGTGCGAAGGTCACTCCCGGCTGCGCCAGCGTCCAAGCAATCACGATCTGGGCTATCGTCGCGCCATGGCGATCGGCGACCGGCTTTATAGCCGTCGCAAAATCCTTTGCCTTCTGCCGGTTGGCAACGGAAAAGCGTGGATTGTCCTTGCGTTGATCGTCCCCGGAAAACACACGTTCCGGTCCGATCATGCCAGACAGAAGACCAAGCGCGAGTGAGGAATAGCTCAACGTCGATACATTGTTTGCAGTGGTAAGCGGCAGCAAGTCTTGCTCGATCTCCCGATCGATCATGCTGAACCGCTCCTGGATCGCATCGAGCGCGCCAGTCTGGACATAGTGCTCCAGTTCCGACCGATTGACGTTGCTGGCACCAACAGCCCGGATTTTGCCTGCCTGTTTCAGGTCATCAAGCGCCGCGACGGTCTCTTCGATTGGTGTCGTCGGGTCCTGCCAATGAGTGATGTAAAGATCGATATAATCGGTACCAAGGCGGCGCAAACTTTCTTCCACCTCGTGGATGATCGCATCCCGCCCCAGATAGCGATGGACTGGCTTTCCATCCTGATCGAAGAAGTGCTTACCTTTCCGGGTATGCCAGACGAGGCCGCATTTGGTCGCGATCACCGCCTTGTCGCGGCATCCGGCAATTGCCTTGCCGACAATTTCCTCAGATCGTCCGAGGCCGTAGGCCGGCGCCGTATCGATCAGCGTCACGCCAGCATCCAGCGATGCCTGGATAGCTGCGATGGATTGGGCTTCATCCGTTCCGCCCCACATCCAGCCGCCTATAGCCCATGTACCGAGACCGACTGCGGACGCCCTGACGCCGGAGCGCCCGATTTCGCGGATCAACTGTTCGCCGCTCATGCGAAATATCCTTCTTGGGATGCAAGTTCGAGAATGCGGGCGCCAGTCGCTTCGTCGGTGACGAGCGTATCGAGATGATTGCCGCGAAGAACACTCAGGATAGATTCGGCCTTGTTCAATCCGCTGGCGACACCGATCTTCGTCGGGATGTGCGCAAACTCATTCAGCGTAAGCGAGACCAGCGCACGATTGAGGCTATAGTTGCAAATCCGTCCCTCCACATCGAGCAGATGGGCGAGAAGTTCCGCACTGGCACCGGAATGCTCGATAGCCGTCCGGTCTTCACTCGACGACGGGTGCAGATCGTAATAGGTCGAATCCGTACTGACGATAGAGCCGATACCGACGATGGCCACCTTGGCCTCCCTCGCCCGTTGGAACACGTCAGCGACAGAGCGCATGTTCATCAGCATAGCGCGCTGCGCAGCATCATCTGCGAACAAGGGCGCATGTATCTGATAGGAATGCCCTCCGAGTTTTTCGGCCATCAAGGTCGAGACGTGATTGACGTCAGTATAGTGCTTTCCCTGCACACAGCCCGTTGCTGGAATAACCTCGACATCGAAACGGCGTGGGGTCTGAATTCCAGCGACCACGGAACTCACGCCCTTTCCGCCAGTGATGCAGATCGTGTCACCATCGGCGATTTCTTCAAGAAGCAGGCGGGCAGCGGCTTCCCCCACCGCCAGCAAAGCCGTTTGCGGGTTGTCGGATGCGGTCGGCACAACAATGGCGCGGCTAATGCCACCAAGCGCCAGTAATCGTTCTTCCAGATCGATAAGAGGCTCAACCGGCGACTTGATCTTGATTTCTACAAGGCCAAGCTGGCGGCCGCGTTTGATGAGCCGGTTGACAGTTGCGTGAGAAATCCCGAGCTGGTCCGCAATCTGCGCCTGCGTCAACCCTTCCAGAAAATGCAGGACGAGAGCCTGATGCATCTGGCGGGCAACGACGATTTCCTCACGTGGCGCTGTTGTTCTTGGTTTCAGTTTAGCAATGGGCATATCAGGACGCCTTCCGCTTGTGCAGGAAATGGTCGATCGAAACAGCGGCAAGAAGAATGCAGCCCTTGATCATGTCCTGCCAGTACACCGAAACATTGAGAAGGATCAGCGAGGATGTGACCAGCGAAAGCAGAGCCATGCCGAGAATAGCGCCAAGGATAGTACCTGAACCGCCGCTGAGCGATGCACCGCCGATGACTGCGGCAGCGATAATATTCAGCTCCATGCCAACACCAAAAGTAGGCGTAGCAGCACCGAAGCGGGACATATAAATGACGCCTGCAACACCGGCGAGCGTCGAGCACAACACCGTAACCCAGAATTTAACCTGGTTCGTCTTTATGCCTGAATAGAGCGCCGCTTTCTCATTGCTGCCGGTATAGAACACCTTGCGAAAGGCCGTGGCGCGACGGAGCAGGAAATCGAACAGAATGACGACGACGACGAAAATCAAAATGACATAGGGGATGCCATAGAATGTGCCCTGCCCCACCGCTTTAAAGCTTGGCGGCAGCGTGAAAAGCGACAGCGGCGTTCCTTTGGTGATGATAAGGCAGAGGCCACGCACAATTACCATGGCTGCCAGCGACGTGATGAAATGGTTGAGGCCAACGACGGTTACAAAGAAACCCATAATACCGCCGATGGCTGCGCTCGCCGCAATGCCTACAAGCGAAGCCATCCATGGATCGAGCCCAGCCAGAAAGAGTGCGCCGGAAAGGACCATGGAGAAACAGACCACCGAGCCCACCGAAAGGTCGATGCCCCCGACAATCAACAGGATCGTCATCCCCACCACGACGATGCCTTCCACTGAGAAACTCATCAACATCGCACGAAAATTGCCGAGCGTCAGAAAATGCGGCGACGCAAAACTCATCACCACGGCCAATGCCAGAATGATCGCAATCAAACCGGCTTCACGCATGGTTCCGATGCGCCTTATCGACGAATTTTTTGGCGCAGCCGCTGCCATTGTGTCGATTGCCATTTCACCCTCTCCCATTTTCTTTTCATGCGGCATGATGCGATGCCCGTTCCGCGCCAACGCCTGAAGCAAGAAGGATCACTGCCTCTTCCGACATGGTGTCCGCAGAAAGCTCTCCCGCGATGTGCCCTTCCCGAACGACGAGCACGCGGTCAGCAAGACCAAGCAGTTCCGGCATTTCCGACGAGATGACGATGATGCCAATACCGGAACGCGCAAGCTCCCGCAGCAGGCGATGAATTTCCGCCTTTGCGCCGACATCAATGCCCCGTGTCGGTTCATCCATCAGAATGACTTTGGGCTTTACCGCCAGTTGCTTGGCGATTGCCACTTTCTGCTGATTGCCGCCTGAAAGTGATTTCACAGGCGCTTCGATGCCACCCATGCGCACGGAAAGCCGTTTCGCAAAATCCTCTGCAAGTGCAGCCTCGGCTCGACCGTTCAGAAGTCCGGCGGCATTGGTCAATGATTTCAGGTCCAGCACGGAAATATTCTGCGCGATGGACATCTCCAGGAATACGCCAGAACCTTTGCGGTCTTCTGAAAGATAAACAATGCCGGCCTTGGCTGCGTCAGAATATGAACTGATCTTCTGTGTCTTGCCATGGAGGCGAACTGTTCCCGCAGTGCGTGGACGAAGGCCGCAGATACCTTCGGCAATCTCCGTTCGCCCCGATCCGATAAGGCCACCGACACCAAGAATTTCACCTTTGCGAACGGCAAAGCTTACTTCATTAAAGCGCACGCCATCGCCAATACCGTCGACTTCGAGAATAATTTCGCCTGCCGCCTCGTGTGATCCAAGCTTATCTGGATAGAGCTGCGTGATCTCTCGTCCTACCATCCGACGCACCACATCGTCGGGTTTCACATCTGCAATGCGATCGGTGCATACATAACGACCATCGCGGAAAACCGTCACCCGGTCGCAGAGGCTGAAAATCTCGGCCATACGATGACTGATATAGATGATGGAAATGCCATTCGCCTTTAGATCACGGATAATCGAAAAGAGCTGCTGTGCCTCGGTTTCGGTGAGCGCAGCCGTCGGTTCATCCAGAATCAACACACGGCAGTCGAGTGTCAGCGCTTTGGCGATCTCCACGAGCTGCTGGCTAGAAATCGGCAAGTTGGCGACCTTCTGCCGAACATCGATAGCCGCCAGGCGGTTCATCACGATCTGCGCATCACGTTCCAGCGCGCGGTAATTCATGAACGGCGAACGACGGCGATTGGTCGTCGCCATAAACATGTTTTCGGCCACTGTAGCGTCCGGACAAAGCGCTATTTCCTGATGCACCAGACCGATACCAAGCGATTGCGCCACGGCGGGGGAGGCAATGTGAACGGTTTTGCCGTCAATGCGTATCTCACCTTCAGTCGGCTGCAAAACGCCAGCGATAATGCTCATCAGTGTCGATTTACCAGCACCGTTCTCGCCGCAGAGCGCATGGACCTCACCACGTTCAAGCCTGAAATCCACTTGCGTCAGCGCCTTCACCGCTCCGAAATGCTTGGTTACACCGTGGATGGTAAGCACCGGTTCAGCCATCTTTTTCCTCCCTCTCCATTCCAACCATCCGCACCACAGGGCGCGGATGGCTTCTTGAACGGAGCCTATTCCTCAATGCCCTTAGTACCGCGACGCTTCAGATATTTGTCCCAATAGAAGTCGTCCGCGTTTTCTGCGGTCACAATCGAGAGGCCATTATCGACAACGGGAATGCTCATCGGGTTGAAGCCGGAACGCTTGGCGTCATTCATCGGGTCGATCAGTTCCGGATGCTTGGCAAGCCACAGCAGCATGAAGCCCATATAGCCCTGCATGCCCTGGTTCGGATTGATCGAACCGAAGACTTCACCAGCCTTGATCATGTCGAGGATGTTGGCGTTGACGTCGGCACACATGACGAGAACCTTGCCACCAGCTTCTTTGTTCGCCTGCGCAGCCCCAATTGCGGAGTTGGCCTCCGGCATGAAAACCGCACCGAGGTTCGGATTGGCTTGAATGAGGCTCGACAGCCCCTGATACGCTTTCGTCGGGTCCTGATTGGAAGCAGCACGACCAACCAGCTTCATGTCAGGCCACTTCTCTTCCATGCGGGCGATGAAAGCTGCAATGCGCTTGTCGTGATTATCCTGTCCCGGATTTTCAAGAACAGCATATTCGCCCTTGCCGCCCATTTTCTGGGCGATGGCATCGGCCGCATAGGTGCCTTCTCGTGTGTTGTCCGAGGTGATGAAGGACACACGCTTCGACAACGGAGAATCTGCTGCAAATGTGACGACCGCCGTACCCTGATCGATCGCCCGGTTGATGGGCTCGATGAACGGGTCGGAGTTCATCGGATGAACAAGAATACCAGCTGGATTCTGCGCCAACGCCTGATCGAACGTGGCGATCTGCTTGTTCACGTCATATTCCGGTGTGCCAGTATATTCCGTCTCGCAGCCGAACTGCTGGCCAGCCTGCTTGAACATTTCATAGACGGGAAACCAGTATTCAACGCCAGAAACCATGACGTTCATCACATATTTTTCGCCCGGTTTACAGCGGAACGGATTCTCGGTCTCGGCTGCCGTTGCGGAACCGGCCAGAAGCGTTGCCGCAAGAACCGCCATTGCGGTCGTGCTCAGAAAATTGCGCAAGTGTCCTCCTCGAGGCCGAAGCCCCTCCCAAACGCGCGGGAAGCGTCCCAAAAACGCCGTTGATCTTTATGAAGACCGGCCCTCCTCCTCGAAGACCGGTATCGATAGCTAATCGCAAAGAAACGCGACTGTCAATATAATTCAGTATATGAAATATATTTCACAATATTTGTTCATTTCGCTTATAGTCAAGCTGGATCGGTGGCGAAGCGCATATTTGGTCGATGAAATTTTTGACACTGACCGCGTATTCCTTACTTCTGAAAATGGCGGCCACTTCCGACATGATCGGCTTTCCGATTATTGGACGGAAAACCGTATTGGGCATGTGCACGACGTTTCTCACCACGCCCGGTATGACTGATATACCGGCACCCAGCGACACCTGTGTCAGAACAGCAAGAAGACCGCCCGGCTTTGCAATAATCCTCGGAGTGAAACCTCCTCGTTTCGCGACTTCATATGTGCCCGCCTCCTGTTCCGGCAGAATGAACCGGCTTTCCGCAAGAAAAGCGTACTGGTCCTCCACCTCAGCAACCGCAAGCCGATGGTCAGAGGGCAGCGCCAGACAAAAATAGTCTCGTAGCAAAACATGGGCGCTGAGTGACGGTGGGAGCGTCATCGGCATACGGACGAAGCCAATGTCGAGATGCCCGCCCTCAATGAGCTTCGGTAGATCCTCCATCGGAAATTCGCGCGAATGAAGCTCCACTTGGGGCCAATCATGCGAGAAACGACTGATTTGCATCTGCAAGGCCCCGGCATAAGCCGCCGAGCCGACATAGCCAATTTCGATCCGCCCGATCTCCCCTCGTCCAGCTCTGCGGCCGACACTTTCCGCCTTATTGAATTGATCCAGCACCAATCTCGCTTCCTTCAGAAACACCTCACCCGCGGGAGTGATTGCGACTGAGCGTTTGGTTCTGAAGAAAAGTTTCGTACCGAGCCGCCGCTCGATTTCCTGTATCTGAACCGTGAGCGTCGGAGCCGCAATGTTCAACCGTTCTGCCGCTCTGGAAAAATGAAGCTCCTCAGCGAGTGTCAAAAAATAACGAAGATGCCTGAGGTCCATGAGTGGCTCCAATAATTAGGTAAAAACTAATATTATCTCAAAACACCACGAATGAAAGAAATTCAAACATCCTGTTTATTGGCACCTCAAATGTAATGAAGGAAGTCCAATGTCCGCCCATTCTGTCAGAATCCTCGCCTCGTTGACCGCAACGATGACCCTCGCCGCAGCCTTCCCGGCATTGGCAATCGAATTGCCGACAAAGCCTTATCTTACCCTTGAAGCTGCCCGCTCCGTCGTAGCAGCTGCCGAAAAAGAAGCGACAGCGAACGGCTGGCCCTGCGTGATCTCAGTCGTCGATGCAGAAGGTCTGCCGATCCTCACGATACGCATGGACAACGCGTCAGTACCCGCTGGCGTCGAGCTCGCGCCCGGCAAAGCTCGCACAGCCGCGCTTTTCCGTCGGGAAAGCGGCGCTCTCGAGGATGCTATCAACGGGGCACGCCCTGCCGCTATCACGGCGCGCGGTTTCGTACTCATGCGCGGAGGAGTTCCAATCACGGTGAATGGTACGATTGTTGGCGCCATTGGCGTATCAGCCGACACACCCGATCATGACCAGCAGATTGCGAAGGCTGGTGCAGCAGCATTGACAATCAAATGACAACTGTTCTCGCATCCGCGCCGCGCGTTACCAATTCAACTTTCATTTTGCTGACAGCCTCGACCGGTTGCGCAATGACCGTGCTGGACACAAATGTTGTCGCGATGGTCCTACCGACCATTGCACGGGAGTTTTCGGCAAGTTTTGCTGACGTAGAGTGGGTCATCAGCACTTATGTCCTTTGCTTCGCGTCGCTGCTCTTGCCAGCTGGCGCTCTAGCCGACCGGTTCGGGCGTCGCACTGTTTTTCTGATTGGAATTGGTGCGTTCGCATTCTCATCCTGGCTTTGTGGTGTAGCAGATTCAGCCACTTCACTTTACCTTGCTCGCGCGTTGCAAGGCGCCAGTGCCGCCTTCCAGCTCGCGCCTGCGCTCGCGATCATTGGCCATACGTTCCATCGCGATGAGGAACGTAACCGTGCATGGTCAATCTGGGGCGGCATCATGGGCCTGACCATGGTGCTGTCACCGATTATCGGAGGCCTTATCGCCCATAGTCTCGGCTGGCGCTGGGCATTCTACATAAACATACCTATCGGCATTGTGTTGGCACTGGCTACGCTGCGTTCCATCACCGATTCAAAAGATGAAAATGCGCGGCGCGTTGATCCAATCGGCATCGTTGCATTTGCGAGTACAATGTTCGGCCTCACATGGGGACTTATCAATGGACAGGCACATGGCTGGACCTCTTCAACCGCGATTGCAGGATTTGTCGGCGGCTTGGCCGGTCTGGCTATTTTCTTGGTTGCGGAGACTGTCCAGCAGCGTCCGATGCTCGATCTCAGCCTATTTCGCAATCCTCGCTTTATAGGCGGGGTTTGGGCGATGTTTGCCTATGCAGCCTGCGCTCAAGTGATGGCGTCCATGCTGCCGCTATTCCTTCAAAACGGCTTCGGTCAGCCGCCATTGCAAGCTGGTTTTGCTATGCTCCCATTTGCAAGCGCGATGCTCATCTTCCCCAATGTCGGGCGCTTTCTCGGAAAGAAAATGTCGTCGCCGGAAATTTTGTCCCTTGGACTCGTGATCGTGGGTATCGGTAGTCTTGTGACAAGCTTCGGCGCACATTCCGGCGCCTGGTCTATCGTTATGTGCGGTATGTTTCTGATTGGGAGCGGTGGCGGCTTGCTGAATGGTGAAACCCAGAAAGCGATCATGAGTACCGTTGCACGCGACCGTGCCGGGATGGCATCGGGCATCAGCACAACCGCCCGATTTACCGGCATTCTGTTGGGCTTCGCAGTCCTGAGCGGAGTGCTGGCAAGTGCTGTTCGGACTCACTTAATGCAAACGGGCTGCAACGATCCGACATGCAGTGGAAATTTTGCTGACGCGATAGTCGCGGGCGACTTGCCTAACGCACTTGGTATGGTCGCACCTTCAGCGAGGATTGCCGCAACCGAACTTGCCATGCGAGGTTATTCTGCTGGCTTCTCGGTTGCAATTCTGGTTTCTGCAATCGTGGCCATCGCCTCCTCGCTTTTGGTCTACTGCCTGATGAAACGACAATAGCTTTCAGGCGAGAAGCTCTATTCTTTCTTGTATAGCGTGCGCGACCGCTCAAGATGGCGGAGCATGGCAGCCTCGGCGCGGTCCGCATCCTTAGCCGACAAGCAATCTAATATTTCCTCGTGTTCAACGAGGGTATATTTCTCTTTGCCAGTCCAGATAAGCATATGGGTGTGATACTCTTTCAGCCAAGCGAGCATAGCTTCGCTTACTGCGACCAATATTGGATTACCAGCAATTCTAGCTATCCGGACATGAAACTCCATATCGGCAGCGATGAATGCGTCTGCATCACCGAGCGATTTCCGCTGCCGTTCGATGATCTCCCGCAGCTCGGCGATATCATCTTCCGTTGTCTTCTGTGCAATCTCGCGAACAATACCACGTTCGAAGAAAATTCGCGCGCTCTTCAAGTCTTCCAGCGTGTCCATTGATTGCGCAATCATGATCTTCGCAGTCGGATCCACCTGCTGAAAAATCGACTTTGCCGTCAACTTCAAAACCTTGGCACGCTCACCATGCGAGATGCTGACCAGTCCCATCTTGGCAAGTGACTGCATCGCCTCGCGGATCGCGGGCCGTCCAACGCCAAAACGCTCCATCAGAACACGCTCGGACGGCATCTCATCGCCCGGCGTCAATTCACCGGAAGTAATCATGTTTTCGAGCCGGTCGAAAACTTCGTCGGATAGTTTGCGGCGAATGATGGGTTCAATTGCTTGGGTCATAGCGTCTCACTGCTCATGAGCTTTTCTCCCTTATGCATCTTCAAATGCTCTGAGGAAAGCCGTTACCCACACTCTCGCGACCGGTTAACAATTTTCCGCTTGCAGATATTGGAATACTCATTATACCAGTTCGTACTCAAACACCATGCGCTTATTGCAGGCGCAACGAAAACCGTGAGTGACGACAATTCCGATGAACATATGTTTGACCTATCGCATTGAGACCACCGGCAGCATCGAACAGATGGCGGCCAAGATCGCGAGCGATCAGTCAACCGGCACTTTCGTCGCCGTTCCGGGTGAGACGGAAGAACTGAAGGCGCGCGTCGCAGCACGCGTGCTCGAAATTCGCCCACTTGAAGACGCAACGGTGCCTGCATGGCCGGAGCTTGAACCAGGTCACGGGCCGATCAGGCGCGCCGATGTCGATATTGCCTTTCCGCTTGATGCTATCGGTACTGATCTTGCAGCACTGATGACGATTGCCGTCGGCGGCGTCTATTCGATCAAGGGCATGACAGGCATCCGCGTTGTCGACATGAAGCTGCCGGAAGCCTTCAAAAGCGCGCATCCCGGCCCACAGTTCGGCATTGCCGGAAGCCGTCGTCTGACAGGCGTTGAAAAGCGTCCGATCATCGGCACCATCGTCAAGCCGGCACTCGGCCTGCGTCCACATGAGACAGCAGAACTCGTAGGCGAACTCATTGAGTCGGGCGTCGATTTCATCAAGGACGATGAAAAACTGATGAGCCCGGCCTACTCACCGCTTAAAGAGCGCATCGCCGCAATCATGCCACGTATTCTCGATCACGAACAGAAGACCGGCAAGAAGGTCATGTATGCTTTCGGCATCTCCCATGCCGATCCTGACGAGATGATGCGCAACCACGACATGGTGCTAGAGGCTGGCGGCAATTGCGCTGTGGTCAACATCAACTCGGTTGGCTTTGGGGGCATGAGCTTCTTGCGCAAGCGCTCGGGCCTCGTGCTTCATGCCCATCGCAACGGTTGGGACATCCTGACCCGCAATCCGGGCGCCGGTATGGATTTCCGCGTTTATCAGCAGTTCTGGCGGCTGCTCGGCGTCGATCAGTTCCAGATCAACGGCATCCGCGTGAAATATTGGGAGCCGGACGAAAGCTTCGTCAATTCGTTCAAGGCTGTCAGCACGCCATTGTTCACGCCTGCCGATTGCCCGCTTCCTGTCGCTGGTTCCGGGCAATGGGGCGGACAGGCGCCTGAAACCTATGAGCGCACGGGCCGCACGACAGACCTGCTTTATCTGTGCGGCGGCGGCATTGTCAGCCATCCGGGTGGCCCGGCAGCCGGTGTTCGCGCCGTGCAACAGGCATGGGAAGCAGCAGTCGCTGGCATCCCGCTTGAAACCTATGCAACGGACCATCCTGAACTTGCAGCTTCGCTCACGAAATTCGGGAAAGGTGACGAGTAATGTCACAGGCTTCCAACGAATTGCTGCTGTCCTACTACGGTGACGATCTCACCGGCTCGACCGATGTTATGGAAGCCATGGCATCCAATGGCGTCGACACTGTGCTGTTCATGAATGTGCCGGATGAAGAGCTTCTTTCACGCTTTTCGCACTGCAAGGCTATCGGTCTTGCTGGAACTAGCCGCAGCGAAACGCCGGAATGGATGCAGGAAAATCTCACGCCAGCGTTCAACTGGCTCAAAAGTCTGAATGCTGCGATTGCGCATTACAAGGTCTGCTCGACATTCGATTCCGCACCTCATGTCGGCAATATTGGTAAGGCCGTCGAAATCGGCAAAGCGATCTTTAATCAGGCCTATGTGCCGTTGATTGTCGGTGCGCCGCAGCTCAAGCGTTACACCGCTTTCGGCAATCTCTTTGCGGCCTATCAGGGCGAAACCTACCGCATCGACCGTCATCCGGTCATGAGCCGCCATCCGGTCACACCGATGCATGAAGCCGACCTGCGCGTGCATCTGGCAAAGCAGACCGTGCTTAAAGCTGTTCTTGCTGATCTCGTAGCGCTTTCAGCCGCAGATGCGGATGAGCGTGTAAACGCAATTGTCAAAGATGCTGACGGCATGTTGTTGCTTGACGTCGACAGCCATGAAAGCCAGTTGCAGGCAGGCGAACAGCTCTGGCGTTTGCGTTCCCGCGACGGCTGGTTCGTTGCAGGTTCGTCGGGTGTTGAATATGCGCTTCTGGCCGCATGGGCCAAGGCCGGACTGATCGGCGCGAAAAAAGAGTTTCCGCTTCCGGGCAAAGCCGACCGCATCGCGGTCGTTTCAGGAAGCGTCTCACCGACGACAGAACGTCAAATTCGTCACGCAACGGCATCAGGCTTTACCGGCATTGATCTCAACCCGCTCGATCTGCTTGGCGAAAACAGCAATCAGGCAATCGAAGCTGCCATTGCTGACGGCCAGAAGGCGCTCCAGCAGGGCAACAGCGTTATCCTCAACACCGCCCTTGGTCCGTCGGCTGATCGCGGTACAGAAATCGACAAGATCGCAGGCAGCCGCCACAAGCTGGCCCGCAGCCTCGGCTTCATCCTCCGCAACCTTGTCGAGCGCGAAAGGCTTACCCGCGCAGTCATTGCAGGCGGCGACACTTCGAGCCACGCATTGCGTGAATTGCATGTCGATGCACTCACCACGCTTTTGCCACTTCCACAAACACCGGGGTCGCCGCTTTGCACGGCGCACGGCGCTCACGCCGCCACCAACGGCCTCCAGATTGCCCTCAAGGGCGGTCAGGTCGGTTCTGACGGTTATTTCAGTCAGATTCGCGACGGCCTGACCGCTTGAATCTGGAATACTCATTGACTGGTTATACCAGTTACGCTACCAAAAGTCTGGGAAGGAACTACAATCATGACAGCTATCGCTTTGTTCGGAGCGGGCGGCAAGATGGGCTACCGTCTGGCCAAGAACCTCAAAGGTTCGCGCTTTGACGTCCGTCACATCGAAGTCAGCGACGCAGGCAAGGCACGCCTGAAGAACGACCTCGGCATCGATACCATCGATGTTGATGCGGGTCTTGAAGGCGCGGAAGTCGTCATTCTGGCTGTGCCGGATACCATCATCGGTAAAGTTGCTTCATCCATCGTTGACAAGCTGAAGCCGGGCACGATGGTTGTTGCACTCGACGCAGCCGCGCCATTTGCCGGTCATCTGCCAGAGCGTGCAGATCTCACCTATTTCGTGACCCATCCTTGCCATCCGCCGATCTTCAACGACGAAACGGATATGCAGGCAAAGAAGGACCACTTCGGCGGTCTGTTTGCAAAGCAGCACATCGTTTCGGCTCTGATGCAGGGACCGGAAGAAGCTTATGCACTGGGCGAAGAAATCGCCAAGGTCATCTGGGCACCAGTGATGCGCTCGCATCGCGTAACCGTTGAGCAGCTCGCAATTCTCGAGCCAGGTCTTTCGGAAACCGTTGCAGCTTCGCTTCTCGTTGTCATGAAGCAGGCCATGGACGAAACCGTTCGCCGCGGCGTTCCTGAAGAAGCAGCACGCGACTTCCTGCTCGGCCACATGAATGTTCTCGGCGCCGTCATCTTTGGCGAAGTCCAGGGCGTATTCTCCGATGCCTGCAACAAGGCAATCGAATTCGGCATTCCTGCGCTGATGCGCGACGACTGGAAAAACGTTTTCGAACCGGAAGAAATAGCAGAAAGCATTCGTCGCATTACGTGACGTTATCCGGGAGGGCGTAATGCGCCTTCCCCTTTTTTACCGCCTCTTGGGAAACGGGGCTTGATTTGGGAGGAAAATATGAAGTTTACACGCAGGACAATTGCGCGCGGTTTTGCGATTGCAGCCATCTCGGCAACATTGGCAGGCGGTGTTGTCATGCCAGCATGGGCCGCTGATCTGATCGCAATCATCACACCATCGCACGACAATCCATTCTACAAAGCTGAAGCCGTGGGCGCTGAAGCCAAAGCCAAGGAACTCGGCTACGAAACACTGATCCTTCAGCATGACGACGATCCAACCAAGCAGTCGCAGCTTGTCGATACGGCCATCGGTCGTGGCGCAAAGGCAATCATCCTCGACAATGCTGGCTCGGAAGCATCGATTGCCGCCGTTCAGAAGGCCAAGGATGCCAAAGTCCCTTCATTCCTGATCGACCGTGAAATCAATGCCTCAGGCGTTGCAGTGTCGCAGATTGTTTCCAACAACTATCAGGGCGCACAGCTCGGTGCGGAAGAATTCGTGAAGCTAATGGGCGAAGCTGGCAATTATGTCGAGCTGCTCGGCCGTGAATCCGACCTCAACGCTGGCACCCGCTCCAAGGGCTATCACGACGTCATCGATGAATATCCAGACATGAAGATGGTTGCGCAGCAGTCGGCCAACTGGAGCCAGACCGAAGCCTTCTCCAAAATGCAGAGCATTTTGCAGGCAAATCCTGACATCAAAGGTGTGATTTCCGGCAACGACACCATGGCCATGGGTGCGTGGGCAGCGCTTGAAGCTGCAGGCCGCAAGGACGTCATCGTTGTCGGCTTCGACGGCTCCAACGATGTCCGCGACTCCATCAAGGCCGGTGGCATCAAGGCAACGGTTCTTCAGCCAGCCTATGCTCAGGCACAGATGGCTGTCGTTCAGGCTGACGAATTCATCAAGACCGGTAAGGGCCCTGCTGAAGAAAAGCAGCTGATGGACTGCGTCCTCATCAATCCTGACAACGCAGACAAGCTCGAAACTTTCGCTTTGAAGGACTAACTCCCAAGGCTTGCGACATCGGGAGCGCCGACAAATATTAGCGCTCCCGAAATGCTCCTAATACCGAGGATAAATTCATGTCAGTGCTGAAGTCAGCTTCCATTATCCTGCTGGCCTGCGGTGTCGCGCTTTCGGGTTGCAAAATCATCAAGACGCCGACAGCAGAAGAAGCCGCAGAAGCACGCGGCGATAATTTCAATCCCGATCGTTCGGTTGCCGACATCTGGGATTCAAAAGTTAAGCCGTTTTTTGCCGAGAAAACTGCAACGCTCGATGAAGTGATGCAGGCTGCAAATACAGATGCGGATGCAGCCGGAGCGAAATACGGTCATCGCGAAAAGCAGGGCAATGCCCCCTGGACCTTTGCAGCCAAGCTTGAAGGCACAGTGGTCGCCGCTGAAACAAAGTCGCGCGCAGCCTATGTTGATGTCGACAGCAATGGCGATGGCAAGGCCGATGCACGCGTGCAGATCGGGCCGACCGTTCGCGGCAGCGCAATCCGTGACAGCCTGTCCTTTGTGAACTTCAACGAGTTCCGCAACCAGATCGACTGGGCGCAATTTGGCAAGGCTTTCAACACCCGCGTCAATGATGATGTTCTTTCAAAGCTCCCGCGCGAGGATCTGGTTGGCATGAAGTTGAAGGCCGAAGGTGCTTTCCCGTTGCCATCGAAGGGCCAGCTTCCTCTTGTGACGCCTGTTTCCATCTCTCTGGAGAAATAAGCCATGGAGACGGAATTGAACGAGAAAAACGGTATCGTCCTCAAGCTTGAGGATGTTTCCAAGGTCTATTCAGGCATTGTCGCGGTCAAGCGCGCCAATCTTGAATTGCGCCGTGGTTCGGTCAATGTGCTTGTCGGCGAAAACGGTGCTGGCAAGTCAACGCTGATGAAGATCATCGCGGGCGTTGAGCGTCCGACCATGGGGAAGATTATTCTCGATGGCGAGGAAGTGTCATTCGACAGCCCTGCCGACGCGCAAAAGCGCGGCATTGCGATGATCTTTCAGGAACTGAACCTGTTTTCAAACATGACGGTGGCCGAGAATATCTTTGCCACGCGCGAAATTACACGCGGTTTGCGTGGCATTGATCACAAGGCGCAGGTCGTCAAGGCCAATGAATATCTCGACCGCCTTGACGCAGGCATCAGTGCAACTACGCTCGTCGCCGATCTGCCAATCGGTCAGCAGCAGCTTGTCGAAATCGCCAAGGCTATTTCGCTCGATGCACGCATCGTCATCATGGATGAACCGACATCGGCCCTTTCTGCAGCCGAAGTCGATATTCTGTTCAAGGTGATTGCCGAGCTGAAAAGCCAGGGCGTTGCAATCGTCTATATTTCGCATCGTCTTGAAGAACTGATGCGGATTGGCGATTACATCACGGTTCTGCGCGACGGAAAAATCACCGGCCAGGAAGAGATCAAAAATATCGATACGCAATGGATCGTGCGTTCGATGATCGGCTCCGATGCCAAGGATTTTGCCAAGCCTGTTACCCACAAGATTGGCGCCGAACGGTTTCGTGCTGAAAACATCACCCTGCCCCGGGCAACCGGCGGGCTTGCAGTTGATGATGTCTCCCTGACCGTGCGCGCGGGCGAGGTTCTGGGCATTTACGGCCTTATGGGCGCGGGGCGCTCTGAGTTTTTCGAATGTGTGATGGGCCAGCATGGGCACTCCACCGGCCATATCTATATCGATGGCAGGCAAGTGAAGGAACGCGATACGACCCGTCGCATCCGGCGCGGCCTTGCCCTCATACCGGAAGATCGTCAGCGCGAAGGTCTGGTGCAGATCTTGTCGATTGCCAGCAATCTGACACTGGCAAGTCTCGACCGTCTGGCTCGCGTCTTCCACATCACGCCAAAGCGTGAAAAACAGGCCATTCAACAGGCGATCAAAGACCTTTCGATCAAGGCACCAAACCCCGAATTCGAAGTCACTTCGATGTCAGGCGGCAATCAGCAAAAGGTCGTCATCGGCAAGGCGCTGATGACCAATCCAAAAGTTCTTCTGATGGATGAGCCATCGCGCGGCATCGATGTGGGTGCGAAGGCCGATGTCTTCCGCACCATGCGTAGGCTTGCTGCCGAAGGGCTATCCATTCTTTTTTCAACCTCTGATCTGGAAGAAGTCATGGCGCTCTCCGATCGCATCGCGGTGCTCAGCAATGGGAAGCTGATTGCCATATTCGACCGCGATAAAGCGACGGAAGCCGACATTGTTGCCGCATCGGCCAAGGGCCACGGGCACACACATGACAACGACCACAACAAACAAACAAGGGAACGCGCGTCATGACAGCCAACACGACGACGGCCGCCACTGACTCAACCTTTAGCAGCGGCTCGGCCCTGCTGACGCTGATGAAACTGAGAACCTTCATCGCGCTTCTCGCGGTGTTCATCTTCTTCTCGTTCGCAGCACCAAACTTCCTTTCAGCCGCCAACCTGATCCTGATGTCGAAGCACGTTGCGCTTAATGCATTTCTTGCAATGGGCATGACCTTCGTCATCATCACAGGCGGCATCGACCTTTCCGTCGGCTCCATTGTCGGGCTTTGCGGCATGGTTGCCGGCGGTCTTCTGATCTACGGGATTGATCTTGGCATCGGCTACACGATCTATTTCAACATTATCGAAATCTCGCTGATCACATTGGCCGTTGGTGTCTCAGTCGGCTTCATAAACGGGCTATTGATAACCAAACTGAATGTCGCGCCCTTCATCGCGACACTCGGCACGCTTTATGTGGCACGCGGTCTGGCGCTTCTGTCCTCGGACGGCCAGACCTTCCCGAACCTCGTGGGCCGTGAAGACCTGGGCACAACCGGCTTCGCCTTCCTCGGATCAGGCAGCATTCTCGGTCTTCCGGTCTCGATCTGGATTCTGATCGTCGTTGCACTGGCCGCAGCCTATATCGCGCGATACACGCCGCTTGGTCGCCAGATTTTCGCAGTCGGCGGCAATGAGCGTGCGGCACGCATGTCGGGTATCCGCGTCGACCGCGTAAAGATGTTCGTTTACATGTTTTCGGGCTTCTGCGCTGCGATCGCCGGGCTTATTATCTCGTCCGAACTGATGTCGTCGCATCCGGCAACAGGCAACTCATTCGAGCTGAACGCCATTGCGGCAGCCGTTCTCGGCGGTACTTCGATGTCGGGCGGGCGCGGCACCATTGGCGGCACAATCATCGGTGCATTCGTCATCGGTATTCTCTCCGACGGTCTGGTCATGATGGGCGTATCGTCCTTCTGGCAGATGGTCATCAAGGGCCTTGTCATCATCATCGCCGTGGTAGTTGATCAGGCACAGCGCCGCCTCCAGCAGCGCGTTACACTCATGCAAATGGCAAAAGCAGGATAAAAATGGCAGACTTGAATGGCGCTCTCATCGGTTGTGGTTTCTTCGCAATCAATCAGATGCACGCATGGAACGACGTTTCGGGTGCCAAAATTGTGGCGATCTGCGACCGCGATCCTGAGCGGTTGAAGATTGTCGGCGACCAGTTCGGCATCGAACGACGCTACACAGATGCTGAGGCGCTGTTTGCAGATGGCGGCATCGACTTTGTCGATATCGCCACCACAGTTTCAAGCCATCGTGCTCTGGTGGAGCTTGCCGCCGCCCACAAGGTGCCAGCAATCTGCCAGAAGCCCTTTGCCAAAACGCTTGATGATGCAAAGGCCATGGTGAAGATCTGCGGTGAAGCAGGCATTCCGCTCATGGTGCATGAAAACTTTCGCTGGCAGACACCTATTCAGGCCGTGCGTAAAGCGCTCGATAGCGGCGTCATAGGCGCGCCTTTCTGGGGACGCTTTTCCTTCCGCTCGGGCTTTGATGTTTTCTCCGGCCAGCCTTATCTTGCGGAAGGCGAACGCTTCATCATCGAAGATTTAGGCATTCATACGCTTGATATTGCACGCTTCATTCTGGGCGATGTGACCAGCCTCGTCGCACGCACCAAGCGCGTCAACCCGAAGATCAAGGGTGAAGATGTAGCAACCATCCTCATGGACCATGAAAATGGTGCTACTTCCATTGTTGACGTAAGCTATGCCACCAAGCTCGAAACCGATCCTTTCCCGGAAACACTCGTTGAAATTGATGGCACCGAAGGCTCTATCCGTCTTTATCAGGGTTATCGCCTTGAAGTGATTACGCCGAACGGCACCACGGTTTCCGACGTTTCACCAAAACTGCTCTCATGGGCCTCGCGTCCATGGAACAATATTCAGGAAAGTGTCTTTGCCATTCAGCAACATTGGGTGGACAAGCTCGTAACAGGCGAAGAAACCTCGACATCGGGCGCGGATAATCTCAAGACTTTCGCGCTTGTCGAAGCCGCCTATGACAGTGCCGCAAGCGGCAACCGCGTCGACATTACGGCGTTGCTAAAATGAGCAACGTTGATCCTTTCCTGCTCTATGGAACGCGCGAAACGGAAGCCAAACCACTTCATCTGAAAGCGGGCCTGCTCGCCGTCGATCTGAGTGAAGGTAATCTACGAACCATCACTTACGACCGCATCGAAGTTCTGCGCGCTGTCTCCTATCTCGTGCGGGATCGAGACTGGGGAACCTACAACCCGGAAATCCATGATCTGAATGTCGAGCAAAACGACAGCGGCTTTATCGTCACCTATCAGGCACGTTGCGAAGGCCCGGATGTGACCCAACTCACCATTGATGTTCGCATTCAGGCAGAGATTGGCGGCACGCTCACTTTCGACGCCGTAGCGAATACAACGACAGGCTTTGAAACCAACCGTTGCGGCTTTTGCATCCTGCATCCAATCGTCGGCGTGGCAGGCTCCCCTGTGAGGGTCGAGCATGTAGACGGCACACTCAACAAGACCCGCCTGCCCGATCTGATCGAACCGTGGCAGCCTTTCAAGGATATGCGTGCGATCACCCATGAGGCCATGCCCGGCGTTACGGTCGAATGCCGCATGGAAGGCGATACCTTTGAGATGGAAGATCAGCGCAACTGGTCCGATGCATCTTACAAGACCTATGTACGTCCGTTGGCTTTGCCATGGCCTTACCAGATCGAAGCCGCCAAACCCCAGAATCAGCGCATCGTCCTCAACATTTCCGACACGCGCGCGGCGACACCAAATAACACCCGGTATGCAGAGCCGGTGAGCATCACGCTTGGTGACACAAGCGGCACATTGCCAAATATCAGCATCATCATCACACCGGAAGAAGCCAAAGTAAGCCTTGCCGCAATTGATCTGTTGCAGGAAATTGGCCCGCAGGATTTGTTATTTCATTACGATCCACTGGCAGGGCACAAAGGTTCAGCCTTTGCCGACTTTGCAGCCATGGCTGCGAAGCACAGTGGCCGCGTTTCGCTCGAAATTGCATTGCCTTGCGAGAAATCGCTCATCGAAGAGACGACAGCAATCGCTTCTGACATGAAAGCGGCTGGCTTTACCCCGGATGCGGTCATTGTTTCACCGGCTATAGATCGGCAGTCGACACCGCCCGGCAGCGAATGGCCGCCCTGCCCGCCGCTTGAAGATGTTTATGCGGCAGCAAGAGCAGCATTCCTGAATGCGCAGCTTGGCGGCGGAATGCTGAGCTATTTCACCGAACTTAATCGCAAGCGCGTTCCGGGCGAGCTTGTTGATTTCGTCACCCATTGCACCAATCCAATTGTTCATGCCGCTGACGATCTAAGCGTCATACAAACACTGGAAGCTCTGCCGTTCATCACCCGTTCGGTGCGGGCTATCTACGGCGACAAGCCCTATCGCATCGGGCCGTCTACCATCCCGATGCGCCAGAATCCTTATGGCAGCAGAACGATGGAAAACCCGAATGGCAAGCGCATTGCTATGGCCAATCGCGATCCTCGCCACAATGGAAGATTCGCTGCGAGCTTCGCGATGGCCTATGCCATATCTGTGCTGAATGCTGGCCTCGATAGCCTGACACTTTCCGCCCTCACCGGGCCTTTCGGACTTACTGCAGGTGAAGGCGAACCAACACTCGCAGGTGGGAAACGTCCACTCTTCACCACGATAAAAACATTGTCCCGGCTTGCAGGAAAAAAATGGCGGCAGCTTATTTCGTCGCGGCCTGACCACGTTCTGGCCTTCGCAACAGAGCAAGAATTCTGGCTGGTAAACATCACGTCACAGCCTCAGACTGTCAGCATCGCTCAGTTCGCCAAGATTACTCTCGATCCCTACGCGGTCCAGAACTTGAAACGCTCATAGTTTTAATCGCGTCGTTGTTGTTTTGATCAGGAGCAGCCAATGCTGAGCTATAAAAATGATATGCCCGCCAGCAAGAACTGACGGGCATAAATCCAAAGGGTTTTCGGCGATTTAAATCACATTTGGTGTGATAGGCGAACCCAAATCATTCCCACTCGATCGTGCCGGGCGGCTTTGACGTCACGTCATAAACAACACGATTGATGCCGCGTACCTCGTTGATGATGCGAGTTGCCGCATTGCCAAGAAAGTTCATGTCATAATGGTAAAAATCGGCAGTCATGCCGTCCACAGACGTCACGGCGCGCAGTGCGCAGACGAATTCGTAGGTACGGCCATCGCCCATCACGCCCACAGTCTGAACCGGCAACAGAACGGCGAAAGCCTGCCAGATGGCATCATAGAGACCAGCCTTGCGGATTTCGTCCAGATAGATCGCGTCGGCTTCGCGCAGAATCTCGAGTTTCTCGCGTGTAATACCGCCCGGGCAGCGGATAGCGAGACCCGGTCCCGGGAACGGATGGCGGCCGATGAAGCTATCCGGCAGGCCGAGTTCCTTGCCGAGCAAGCGTACCTCGTCCTTGAACAGTTCACGCAGTGGTTCGACGAGCTGCATCTTCATGCGCTCCGGCAGACCACCTACATTGTGGTGCGACTTGATCGTGACAGAAGGACCGCCGGTAAACGAAACGCTTTCGATAACGTCCGGATAGAGCGTGCCCTGCACGAGGAAATCCGCACCGCCGAGCTTCTTTGCTTCTTCCTCGAACACTTCGATGAAGAGACGGCCAATCGTCTTGCGCTTCTTTTCAGGATCGGTTTCGCCTTCCAGCTCACCGATGAAACGATCAGCAGCATCAACGAGAATGAGCGGCAGGTTGTAATGTTCGCGGAACATTTCAACGACTTGGTTAGCTTCGTTTTTACGCATCAGCCCGTGATCAACCAGAATACAGGTCAGCTGATCGCCGATGGCTTCATGCGCCAGGAGTGCTGCAACAGAAGAATCCACACCGCCGGAAAGCGCACAGATAACCTTGCCGCTACCAACCTGCTTGCGGATCGCCTCGACTGCCTGTTCGCGATAGGCGCCCATGGTCCAGCCCGGCTTCACACCGACGATACGATGAACGAAGTTCTGAAGAAGTTTTGCACCGTCCGGCGTATGCACGACTTCCGGGTGGAACTGCACGCCGTAATATTTGCGCTTCTCGTCAGCGATAGCCGCAAAAGGTGCGTTTGGCGAAGTGCCTATAATGGTAAAACCATCGGGCAACGACGTAACACGGTCACCATGGCTCATCCAGACCTGATGACGGGTGCCCTTGGCCCAGATGCCTTCGAAGAGAGGGCTATCTTCCTGCACATCCAAGAAAGCACGACCGAATTCGCGATCATGGCCACTTTCGACTTTACCACCCAACTGGGCGCACATCGTCTGTTCACCATAGCAGATGCCGAGGACCGGAATGCCTTCTTCGAAAACGGCCTGCGGCGCTCGCGGCGACCCAATATCAGTCGTCGAATGGGGGCTGCCTGAAAGGATAACACCTTTCGGCTTCAGCCGCTTGAAAGCCTCTTCCGCAGACTGGAAAGGGACGATTTCACAATAGACACTGGCTTCGCGCACGCGACGCGCAATCAGCTGCGTAACCTGGCTGCCAAAGTCGATGATTAGGATTGTGTCGGGATGTGCCGTGGTGCTCATGTGCAGCATCTATTTAAAAAGTGACCGGGATGCAATGCCTATATGGGTTATAGGCATCGTGCTCAACAAGTGCGTTGCCAAAAATCGACCTATACTGACATACCATTGTCAGGAGCCGGCAGGAGACCATCCGCAATTGCAGCCTCCAATCGCTCGACAGCATGGGCCAGTTTTTCATCGATAATGTGTAGATACTGTGTCCAGTCCCCCACATGCTGCAACTCGCTTGCACCATCGGAGATACCGCGAAGCCCAAGAAGCGGAATTCCTGCGAGCTGGCATGCGCGCAGACAGGCATAGGTTTCCATATCGACCATATCCGCATCAATCGTCGTATAGGCTTTGCCAGAAACGATATTGGCACCTGTAGAGAGCGATGCAACAGGGATTTCCGGTACAGAAACCGGGAGCTCGATCACTTTGGGAAGATCGAGAAAAGGCGTTGCACCTTTTTCAAACCCGAGAGGTGAACCATCCATATCGCGATAGGATACGGAAGATACCTGAAACACTTCAGCTTGCGGTAATCTGGCCGAGCCTGCTGAGCCAAGCGAGACCACGAGGTCGGGCTTTTCTCCCGCCTGCGCCAGACCTGCAAGAGCATATGCGAGATTGGCAGCCGCCTCGACTGGCCCTACCCCGATCATGACCGGCGTAAAGAGTTTCGCCAAATGACGTCCATATTCGGCATCCACTGCCATGACGTAGAGGAGACGCTTTCCGGCGACAGTTTTAATCATCCCTGCAGGCCTTTTCTGTCCTGCACGACCATCATTGTTCCGGTCATGGTTGCGATCAGGCGCACTTCCGTGTCGGTTACGGCGAATGCCTGTCCATCACTAACCATGATCGTCCGTCCGGGTTTGGTGACCTCGCCACGAAAGAGGAAACGTTCCCCTTTGCCCGGAGCAAGCAGATTCACTTTGAACTCGATGGTCAGTACAGCTGCGTCGGAAGGCATCAGCGTCAGTGCCGCATAGCCACAAGCAGAATCGAGAGCGGCAGAAATCATACCCGCATGGAGAATGCCATGCTGTTGCGTCAGCTCCTCACGAAACGGCATCTCAACTTCAACGATACCGGGCTCACACCGTGTCAGTTCAGCGCCTATCAGTTTCATGGCTGCCTGCCGACCAAAACTTTCCTCGACGCGCTCTTTGAAATCCGGTTCTGCTACACGATGCGCTGACATCGTCCCCCCGTTCTTTCCATCTATTATCACGCATTATCCAACGCAAAACCGCTTCGCACTTTTGCTGGAAATGCTTTAGTTTGATCTCTGCAGAAGGCTCACATAAAACCCGTCAGTGCCAGTGGACAATGGCGAGAATACCGCGCCGTGCGACGAGAATACTGGCTTCACATCACCAGCGTCCGCTACAATTGTATCCCACAAAGCCTCTGGCGCAACTTCCGTAAAATCAGCATTCCCTGTGAGAAACTGTGCAATCTGTCTCGTGTTTTCTTCTGCGAACAATGAACAGGTAATATAGGCCAGACGTCCGCCCGGCTTCACATAATGCTTGGCAGATTCCAGCACTTCCTTCTGGTCTTGAACGCGCCGCTCAAGCTGCTGGTCGTTCAACCGCCATTTCGCATCCGGGCGGCGGCGCCATGTGCCGGAACCAGTGCAAGGCGCATCGGTCAGCACGAGATCCATCTGCCCTGTCAGTGGGTCCAGTGCATCGAGATTTCCATGGACCTGCGTGTTACGCACCCCAGCACGCTGTAGCCGCTCATGCATGGGCGAAAGCCGCGCACGTTCAGCATCATAGGCATGAATTTGACCGCTATTCTGCATCGCAGCGGCCAAAGCCAATGTCTTTCCACCAGCTCCAGCGCAATAGTCCAGTACCTGCTGGCCGGGTTTGGCACCGGCAAAGAGCGCAGCAAGCTGTGACCCCAAATCCTGGACCTCGAACCAGCCGTCGAGAAAGGCCTGCTCGCCCTGCACATTCGGATGGCGTCCAAGTGCTTCAATCGGCGGGATGCGTAGCGCCTGCGCAAGGAACGGCACGGGTGCAGCACCAGCCTTTTCAAGTGCTGTGAGCGTTTTTTCCGGCATCGCCTTCAAACTGTTCACACGAAGATCGACTGGCGGTCGCGTTGCCAGCGCCCTGCCTTCATCCACCCAGCGCGCGCCGAAAAGTTCCTCAAGCGACGATGCACACCATTCGGGCACATCCGCCTGAACATGGGCAGGCGCTTCGGTGACATCCCTGCTTTCCCAAGCAATACGACGCGGCTGCTCCAGCACTTCCGGCGCAAACTTGTCTCCATCGAGAGCAGCGTCGATGGTCGCAATATCCATGCCGCCGTCGGCCAATAGTGCGCCAAAAGCCAGAGCGCGTGCGTCATCGGCATCCATTCGCCATGCGATGGATAATTTGCGGCGCAGCGCATCATAGACGATGTTGCCGATCACAGCGCGGTCACCCGCACCTGCGAAACGATGGGAAGCGCCCCAATCCTTCAGCACGTCAGAAGCCGGGCGTGTACCCGCTTCAATCTGATCCAATACCTCGATAGCCGCCTGCAGGCGTCCGCCAAGCCGCATTGTGTCTCCTTCTCGAATGCCTGCTCGGGCATAGCCTTCCTTGCAGGGAAAAGGCAATCGGCAAATCAAAACAAAAAAGCCGGAGCAACGAGCCCCGGCTTTCTTTCTGTCTTATAAACACGGTTTATTCGGCTGCCGTTGCCTCTTCATTTGTAGCAATCGTGTTGGCTTCATAACCATGTGCATCCTTCAAGGCTTTGCGCACACCAGCCTCATAGTCGGGATGGATCAGCTTGAAGTGGCCGAGCTGACGCTCGACGATGAAGCCCGGAACTCCACCCATTGCCGCCGCAATATTGGAGAACAGACGCTGTTTCTGTCCGTCATCGAACAGATTGAACAAGGCCCGCGGCTGCGAGTAATCGTCGTTTCCCACACGATGGTCATAACGGGCGGCATCGCCGGAAATGCGCAACGGCGGTTCCTTGGCCGACGGTTGTTCGACCGGGCCGTTAAACGAATTCGGCTCGTAATAGGCGTCCGGATTGCCGGTCTTGATACCGCCATAGACATTCATCTGACCATCACGGTGATAGTGATGAACCGGGCACTTCGGCTGATTGACCGGAATGCTTTCGTAATGCGTGCCAAGGCGATGACGATGCGCATCCGCATAGGAGAAAATACGCGCCTGCAACATCTTGTCGGGTGAATAGCTGATACCCGGCACGATGTTCGACGGCGAGAAAGCCGCATTTTCAATCTCGGTGAAGTAGTTTTCCGGATTACGGTTCAGCTCCATGATACCGATATCGATCGGCGGATAGTCCGCATGCGGCCAGACTTTGGTAAGATCAAACGGATTGTACGATGTCTTGTCAGCGTCGAGTTCCGGCATGATCTGCACCTGAACCTTCCACTTCGGGAAATTGCCCTTATCGATGGAAGTGAACAAGTCTTCCTGCGTGGATTCTCGCGTGCGACCAATCACACCTTCGGCTTCAGCATTGGTCCAATGCTTGTGGCCCTGCATGGTCTTGAAATGGAACTTGACCCAATAGCGTTCACCGGCATCGTTCCAGAATGAATAGGTGTGAGAACCATAACCGTTGATATGACGCACATCGGTTGGTAAGCCACGATCGGACATCAGGATCGTCACCTGATGCAGGCTTTCGGGCGAAAGCGACCAGAAGTCCCACATAGCGGCCGCCGAACGCAGGTTCGTCTTGGGATGACGCTTCTGGGTGTGGATGAAATCCGGGAACTTGACCGGGTCGCGTACAAAGAACACAGGGGTGTTGTTGCCGACCAGATCCCAGTTACCTTCCTCCGTATAGAACTTGAGAGCAAAGCCGCGCACGTCGCGCTCGGCATCAGCAGCACCCTGCTCACCGGCAACGGTCGAAAAACGCGCCAGCATCGGCGTCTGGGCACCCGGCTGCAGTGCCTTGGCCTTGGTGTATTTCGAAATATCGCCGGTGATGGTCAGCGTACCATAAGCGCCCCAGCCCTTGGCATGAACGGCACGTTCCGGGATACGTTCGCGGTTTTGATGGCTTAGTTTTTCAATGAGCTGATAGTCCTGCATCAAAAGCGGGCCGCGCTCACCTGCGCTCAGGGAATTCTGGTTGTCCGGTATCGGAGCGCCTGCACTCGTCGTCATAATTGGGCGATCTGTCATGGGAATTCCCTCCTGAAAAGCCAATATTGGAATACAACTAGCCTTGCTATAAGCACGACACAGTTCGTCCGTGTCGCGCCGTGGCTAGGTAACTGGCTCAGATTAGACCTATTCCAATCATAATCTCCAATTGCTTTTCCGATTATTTTCGATAAGTTTTTCTTATCATGTTTACAGTACGTCAAATGCGCTATTTCGAAGCGCTTGCCGCCACGCTGCATTTCCGCAAAGCCGCGCAACTGGCACACGTGTCCCAGCCGGCCCTTTCGGCCCAGATCGCGGAAATGGAAGCTCTTGCAGGCGCGCCCCTTTTCGAGCGCTCGCAGCGACAGGTGATCATGACGGAGCTCGGCAAGCAGCTTTATCCGGGTATCCAGACCATCTTGCGCGAACTCCACACACTTGAGGAAATAGCCGCGCAAAGCCGGGGATTGTTACAAACACGGCTGCGGCTGGGCATCATTCCGACTGTTGCTCCGTATTTGGTCCCGGTTCTCATCCCTCTTTTGCGCGAACGGCATCCGTCATTCCGCCTCCAATTGCGAGAAAGCGTAACCGCGAAACTTCTTGATGAACTGCACGCGGGTGAAATCGATGCAATTGTCGCTGCCCTTCCCATTGATGATGAGCGGCTTGCCCAAAGAAAATTATTCGACGATCACTTTCTGATCGCGACCTCAACCAATGATCAAACTGTTCTCGCTTCGCCTATGACACAGGACAACGTCGCTCTCGACCGTTTACTCCTGTTGGAAGAGGGGCATTGCATGAGAGATCAGGCATTGGCTGTTTGTTCGCTACCCTCCCAGCGCCAGCTCGTAAAGTATGGTGCCACCAGCATGACTACCCTTTTACAAATGGTGAGCCATGGCATGGGCCTTACTCTCATTCCCGAAATCGCGGTGCGCGCGGAAGCACGCAGCAATCATATGCGCATCGTGCCCTTTGACGGCGAGCAACCAAAGCGGGAAATCGCCTTGTTCTGGCGGCGACAGAGTATGCGCCGAAAAGATTTTCAGGCGCTTGGTGATTGTATCGTGGAAAGCGCCAATGGGCTTTTCATTCGTTCAAAGGAACTGGCAGCATTCACAAAATAAAAGGGCGGCCTAAAGCCGCCCTATCATGAATACCATGAGACAGGTTTACATGCCGCCGGGATAGTTCGGACTTTCGCGGGTGATTGCAACGCCATGCGAATGGCTTTCCCGCAACCCGGCGTTGGAAATGCGCACAAAAGTCGCCTTCTCACGGAATTCCTCCAGCGTCTTCGCGCCTACATAACCCATGGAAGCACGCAAACCGCCTGCAAGTTGGTGCAGGACCGCGGAAATCGGCCCTTTGTAAGCGACCTGACCTTCAATCCCTTCCGGTACCAACTTCAGCTCATCACGCACTTCCGCCTGGAAATAACGATCAGCCGAGCCGCGCGCCATGGCACCGACCGAACCCATACCGCGATAGGCTTTGAACGAGCGGCCCTGATGCAAATAGACTTCGCCGGGGCTTTCTTCCGTACCGGCCAACAGCGAACCAGCCATTGCCGCGACTGCTCCAGCGGCCAACGCTTTGGCGAAATCGCCCGAAAACTTGATGCCGCCATCAGCGATTACCGGGATATTCTGCTTCTGCGCTGCTTCAACGGCTGACATAATGGCCGAAAGCTGTGGAACGCCGACACCGGCAACAATACGCGTGGTGCATATCGAGCCCGGCCCGATACCAACCTTGACCGCATCCGCACCGGCATCAATCAGTGCCTGTGTACCAGCGGTCGTTGCCACATTACCTGCAAGAATTGCTATATTCGGATAGGCTTTCTTGATACGGGCCACTGCATCAAGAACGCGCTGCGAATGGCCATGCGCCGTGTCCACCACCAGAAGATCGACACCGGCTTCGATCAAACGTTCGGCGCGTTCGTAACCATCCTCGCCGACGCTCGTTGCTGCAGCGGCGCGCAGACGTCCCTGAGCGTCCTTGGCGGCGTTCGGATTGAGCTGCGACTTTTCAATATCCTTGACGGTAACAAGACCAACGCAACGGCCCTGATCGTCGACAACGAGAAGCTTTTCAATACGATGAGCGTGCAACAGACGTTTTGCTTCGTCCTGATTGACATTCTCGCGAACCGTAATGAGGTTCTCACGGGTCATCAGCTCGTGGATTTTCTGCTTCGGATCGGACGCAAAACGGACGTCGCGATTAGTCAGGATACCGACAAGACGCCCCGGACCCTTGGTAGCATTCTCAACGACCGGAATACCCGAAATTCCATGTGCCTTCATCAATGCTTGAGCGTCGGCAAGTGTGGCATCCGGCCCGATGGTAACCGGATTTACTACCATGCCGGATTCAAATTTCTTTACCTGACGGACTTCTTCCGCCTGACGTTCCGGCGTCAGATTACGGTGAATGACGCCAATACCACCGGCCTGCGCCATCGCGATAGCCAGACGGGATTCCGTCACCGTATCCATGGCAGCAGAAAGAAGAGGAAGGTTAAGCTCGATATCCTTGGCGATGCGCGTGCGCAGATCAACCTGCCCCGGCATTACTTCGGAATGGCCCGGCTGCAACAGCACATCATCAAATGTGAGAGCGAGAGCGCCAGTGGGCGATTCCACGATTTTAGCCATTGCCAATTCCTTTGCCGATTTTATCGAATGAGAAAAGCCGCCTCTCCGGAATAGGTCCGGGAGCAGCGACACATCTGGTTTGCTAGGTTGAATTGGCACCGGCTGGTAACACGGTTATGACCAAATGGAAAGCCTTTTGCTGACAAGTTTCAGTTACCGATAAGGATTTACGTGATAAATCTCTGCGCACATCGAAATCGGGCAGCAGCAGGCTTGCAGGGGCAAAGTGAGAAAATCCTATAGACGCGTTCCACTCATCCGCCGGTCAAAAGCCATGTGGATCTCACCACATGTCTGGAAACCGCGACTGGTCTTCTGGTGCGGCGCACTGGCCATCGGTCTTATCAGTGTAGGCTTTGCCGAAGCTGCGGACATTGCACAAGATTGGTTCAAGAGCCTCACAAGTGGAAACGGCTGGCGTGCATGGCTTCCCCTGCTGATCACGCCGGTGGGGTTTATGGCCTGCTCCTGGATAGCCTTATCCTGGTTTCCAAATTCTGGAGGCAGTGGCATTCCGCAAGCAATTGCCGCACGCCATTTGCACGATCATGAAGATCGAACTCTGCTGCTTTCACTCAAAACCGCGATCGGTAAGATCATTCTTACTCTGGCCGGGCTTTTCAGTGGTGCATCTATCGGTCGTGAGGGTCCAACCGTGCAGATCGGCGCGTCCATCATGATGCAATCTGCGCGTTTCGGCGGCATGGAACAAGCGCGTGGTCTCATCCTTGCAGGCTCTGCCGCAGGTATAGCGGCTGCGTTCAATACCCCCCTTGCAGGTGTTGTCTTCGCTATTGAGGAGATGGGGCGCGCCTACGCCGCACGAACCAACGGTCTCGTATTATCTGCTGTTATTCTCGCCGGCCTTGCTTCACTTGGCCTCGTTGGAAACTATAATTATTTCGGGCTGACTACCGTTACCGCTTCCAGCGGCAAAGACTGGGTTCTGGTGATTGCGTGCGGTGTAATTGGTGGAGCATTCGGGGCTGCCTTCAGTGCACTCGCACTCGAACTAGGACGTCGTGTGCGACGCCGCATACAAAAGGCCCCTCTTCGCAATGCCGTATTTTTCGCGGGAATTTGCGGTCTTCTGGTCGCTATCATTGGCATTGCGTCCGGCGGATCGACCTTTGGAGCAGGCTACGATCAGGCACGGAGCGCCGTGGAAGGGTTGGCTCTTCCACCTCTTTATTTCATAGGGAAGTTCCTTGCCGGTCTCCTTTCCATGATTTCGGGGATACCGGGCGGAATATTTGCACCTTCTTTGTCGGTCGGTGCGGGACTGGGCAGCACAATCGGCCTGGTTCTTGGAACCAGTGCGAGTCTTGCTGCTGTTCTCGGTATGGCAGGCTACTTTGCCGGCGTCGTGCAAGCGCCGATGACTGCATTCGTCATCATTCTGGAAATGACCGGCAATCATAACAACGTCATTCCACTCATGTGCGCATCGATGCTGGGCTACGGCACTGCACGGCTGATCTCTCACGAGCCGCTCTACCATGCTTTGTCACGTGACTACGTGGCAGACGTACTGCGCCAGCGCCGGGCGCGCGAAAAGAATACGCTCTCTCAATAGAGCGAAAATGGAGGAGAAAACTGTTCATGGATCGCAGAACATTCGCCAAGTCGCTTGCGGGACTTGGGGCAATGCCCTTTGTCGTCAATGCGGCATCGGCAGCTACTGAGGGAGGAGCAGGCATGCTGGAGCTTATGGGTGGAAGCATCACGGATGTACCCGGAATCAAGCTGGGACACCACACACTGACAAAACGCCCGACCGGCTGCACCGTTCTTCTCTGCGAAGAAGGCGCTTCCGCGGGTGTTGATGTACGCGGTTCGGCGCCCGGTACGCGTGAAACCGATCTGCTCGATCCGATCAATTATGTGCAGCAGGTTCAAGCTATTCTGCTTTCAGGCGGTAGTGCCTATGGTCTGGCGGCTGCGACTGGCGTTATGCGTTATCTTGAAGAGAACAATCTCGGCTTCAAGATCGGCAAAGGCGTCGTTCCGATTGTACCAGCAGCAATCCTGATGGATCTCGGTGTCGGAGATTTTTCTGTGCGCCCCGATGAGGAAGCCGGTTATCTGGCATGCCAGGCCGCCAAGGCTGAAGCTTCTGGAGAAGGCAACATCGGTGCTGGTGCAGGCGCTACCGTCGGCAAAATGTTCGGCATGGACTACGCCATGAAGGGTGGGCTCGGCACAGCCAGTTACAAGGTGCCTGGCACCGAAATCGTTGTCGGCGCGATTGTTGCCGTCAATGCTGTTGGTGACGTCTATGCGCCAAATTCACGCCAGATTCTGGCTGGGGCGCGGACCGAGGACGGCAAGGGCTTCCGTGATACGATATCCGCCATCATGCAGGGCCATGGCGTGGTCAAGTCCGGCGGTGCCAACACCACGATTGGCGCAATAGCGACCAACGTCCCGTTCGACAAGGCTCAGCTGAAAAAGATTGCGGGCATGGCGCATGACGGTTTTGCGCGCACAATCAACCCAATCCATACCATGTGGGACGGTGACACGATCTTCGCACTTTCCACAGGCAAGGCAAAAGACGTGGAAGCCGATGTAACTGCGATTGGAGCAATTGCAGCGACTGTTATGGCAGAAGCCGTGGCACGTGCAGTTGTCAATGCAGACAGCCTTAAGGATTTGAATTTGCCAGCATATAAGGATTATGCCCCGCAGTAAGGTGGTTACCTGTCAACAATACTGTGCACTTCGGCGGCCCGTCAGATGCACAAAAGGCAGTCTGGACAGGCTGTAGAAGCGTGTTCTTTACAGAAGCGAATCCTTCTATAGTCCAACCATGCCAATTCGACACTTAAGCGAAACCATCATCAACCAGATCGCGGCGGGGGAAGTCATCGAACGCCCCGCCAGCGTTATCAAGGAACTTGTCGAAAATGCTATCGACGCTGGCGCGACCCGCATTGAGGTCGTGACCGGTGGCGGTGGCAAGACATTGTTGCGCGTGACTGATAATGGTTCGGGAATTCCGATCGATGAGCTTCCATTGGCAGTCTCCCGCCATTGTACCTCCAAGCTTTCGGACGATGTGCACGACATTCGCGCACTTGGGTTTCGTGGGGAGGCTCTGCCATCCATTGGCTCGGTCGCAAAACTGACCCTCAAATCTCGTCCGCAGGACGCTGACTCCGGCTTTGAAGTATCGGTTTCCGGCGGACATCTCGACGGTCCCCGTCCTTCCGCGCTCAATCGCGGGACGATTGCCGAGGTTCGCGATCTTTTTTACGCGACGCCTGCCCGTCTCAAATTCATGAAAACGGATCGTGCGGAAGCTGCTGCCATAACCGACGTCGTCAAGCGCATCGCAATTGCCTTTCCCCATGTCCGCTTTTCGCTTGCAGGCACCGACAGGACACCGCTGGAACTGGCCGCAACCGGCAGCGGTGCAGAAGCAACGCTTGAGCGCATCAATCAGGTGCTCGGAAAAGAATTCGGCGAAAATGCGCTTGCCATTGACGCGGAACGCGACGGCGTGCGTCTGGCCGGGTTTGTCGGCATCCCCTCCCATAATCGTGGCAACGCCCTGCATCAGTTCGCCTATGTGAATGGGCGCCCGGTGCGGGACAAACAGCTTTTCGGCGCATTGCGTGGAGCCTATGCGGATGTCATGGCACGCGATCGTCATCCGGTTGCCGTACTGTTTCTGACGCTGGACCCGGCACTGGTCGACGTTAATGTGCATCCTGCCAAGGCTGACGTCCGTTTCCGTGATCCGGGTCTCGTGCGCGGACTGATCGTCGGGGCGATCAAACAAGCACTGGCGCAGTCAGGTATTCGGCCTGCGACCAGCGGTGCCGATGCCATGCTGCAAGCGTTCCGTGCAGAAGGATTCCAGCCGCCCTCACCATCATTCACATCGCGGCCTTCTTCGGCTGGTTATGCATCGGGGAGCTGGCACCCCGCAGTTTCCTCGCCGAGAACCGAATGGTCACCGCAGACCGCACATCCGGCGCATCGGCCGCTGGACTTGGGAGCGGCACGCTCCTTTCAGGAAAGTGACCAGGCGACGCTCGCCACCGTTAACGTGCTGGCGGCAGATGTCCGAGCGACGCGTGACGAAGCACCAGTGGAACTCCAGCAAAAGCCACTCGGGGCAGCCCGCGCGCAAATCCACGCGAACTATATTGTCTCCCAAACCGAAGACAGTCTCGTCATTGTAGATCAGCATGCGGCTCACGAACGTCTTGTTTACGAGGCGTTGAAAAACGCCCTGCATTCCCGCCCCATACCGGGACAAATGCTGCTTATTCCTGAAATTGTGGATCTGCCAGAAGAAGACGCCGAGCGACTGGCAACCCACGCGGAAACACTTGCCCGCTTTGGCCTTGGCATCGAGCAATTCGGACCCGGTGCCATCGCAGTGCGTGAAACGCCCGCAATGCTCGGAGAAATGAACGTGCAGCAGCTGATCCGCGATCTTTCGGATGAGATTGCGGAACACGACACATCTGAAGGATTGAAGGCCATGTTGAACCATGTGGCCGCAACAATGGCCTGTCATGGTTCCGTTCGCTCGGGGCGACGGTTGAAGCCTGAAGAAATGAATGCGCTCCTGCGTGAAATGGAAGCCACCCCCGGCTCAGGCACCTGCAATCACGGTCGCCCAACCTACATCGAACTGAAACTGACAGATATCGAACGGCTATTTGGCAGGCGCTGATAGAATTACAACGACGTATGATGTTGTACTGCTGGACGCAACGCACGACGCTTGCTAGAGTCGGCTACAAAGGTTTTACACACATGAATAAATTTGAATCCCCCCGTTCTTCTGAAGCTGTTCTGCGCTATCTCGACGGTGATTATGAAATCGTCAGGCATGGAGCCTATGTCGCGTGCGCGGTGACAGGCGCCCATATCCCGCTCGATGAACTCAAATATTGGAGTGTTTCGCGGCAGGAACCCTACGCAACAGGCCTGATTTCTTTTGAACGTGAGTTGGAAGTCAATCCTGAAATGCGTAGCCGAAAGAAGGCTTAAAATCAGCTTGCAACACGGCTTTTAAAGCGCTCGATGACCGTATCCAGAATGTGATCAAGCGCATCGTTGCGATCAAATTTGAGATCAACGTTAAGGACAGCGAGTTTCGTCAGAAAACCGGCAGGAACTCCAATCATCGTTGCCAGACGCACCTGATCCTTCGCCGTAGTGATCAATCCCAATCCCTGACGACGGGCTGTGTCTGTCAGATTGCGAATATCGTCTGGTGCAAAGCTGTGATGATCGGGGAACGAACGTGTTTCCACAATCTCACCGCCTGCCTCAGCAACACTTGCATAGAATTTTTCAGGATTGCCTATGCCCGCAAATGCAAGCCAACGATTGCCCGCTACCGGTACGGTAGACGACGGCTTAAGGTGAGCTTCATATATCGGTCTACCTGCTCGTGCTGCCTGACGGATAACGAAATCAGCACCATCACCTTTGCCGATACGCAGCAAAGCGTCGGTCTTACGCATTTGATCAGTCAGTGGAGCCCGCAGGGGGCCTGCCGGTATGACCTTTCCATTGCCAATACCACGGGCAGCATCCACAACCAGCAACGAAAAATCGGCAAAAAGTCGTGCGCTCTGGAAACCGTCATCCATGATGATGAAATCGCAACCGAGCGCCTGTAAATGTCGAGCCGCCTTTAGCCTATCAGGACAGAGAGCCACCGAAGCATGACGTGCCAGCAGGAGTGGCTCATCCCCGACGTAACGCGCACTGTCATGCGCGGGATCAACAACGTGTAGTCCCTTGTAAGCGCCGCCATAGCCGCGTGAGACGATGCCGGGGTTTAGACCTCGTGCTTTTGCGCCAGCAGAAAAAGCAATTGCAGTCGGTGTTTTTCCGGCCCCACCTACGGTAAAATTGCCCACGCAAAGAACCGGCAGAGAAATTTTTGGTGGTTCCGCTTTCAAAAGCCGACGGCCCGCCACGGCTCCGTAGAGCCAGGCAGCAGGCGCCAAAGACAAAGCGCGCCAATCAGGTTTATCCCACCAGAAAGGCGGCGCTTCACTCACCATGCTCAGTGACCGCCTGTCTGATAGGCAGCCTCATTGCGATTGCCGGGTAACTGTGCCTGCAGGATCAACGGCTGGATAAACGGCTCAAGTGCGACAAGCGTACGATCCAGTGCGCCCCGCATATCCCTGACCGTGCTCACCCCGGCATTGATCATGGCACGGAGATGCTGAGGATTGTTGAACAGGAAATTGATCGCACCTGCGAGCATATTGCGATCCTTCACAATGCGTGCGCCCCCATTCTTGATGAGGCGTTGGAAGGATTCACGGAAATTCTGGACATTTCGTCCTGTTAGCACAGCAGTTCCCATCATCGCCGGTTCCAGAGGGTTGTGTCCACCTTCCTTGGTCAGCGAATTGCCAATAAATGCTATTTCGGTGAGCTGAAGATAAAGTCCCATCTCCCCAATGGTATCTCCGAGCAGGATATCTGTGTCGGCTTCAATCGGTTCATTGGCGCTGCGACGCGCAACCTTGAGCCCCTTTTCAGCCAGCATAGCCTGAATGGCCGCAGCACGATCTGGATGACGCGGCACGATGATCGTGACAAGATGCGGATAGCGTACTTTCAGCATCTGATGAACTTCTGCTGTGATCGCTTCTTCGCCGTCATGGGTCGAAATTGCGGCCCACGTTCTCCGTCCACCGATCTGGCGTTGCAATGCGGCCAGAGCCTGTGGATCAGCCGGCGGCGGATTCGTATCGACCTTGAGATTACCTGAAACACTGACAGGCCGCGCTCCCAACGTCCGAAAACGATCTGCATCTAGTTCCGACTGTGCGACCACATAGGCAAAATTTTCAAAGAGCGCTTCGGCCAGAGCCGGTCTTTTCTGCCAGGCAGCAAAAGAGCGGTCAGACATGCGCCCATTGACCAGAACCTGCGGCGTGTGGCGACTGCCAAGTGAAAGCACAGTAGCAGGCCAGACTTCAGATTCACAACCGATGGCAAGATCAGGTTTCCAGTGGTTGAGAAACCTGTTAACCGCCGGTTGCAAATCCAGCGGCGCGTATTGGTGAATGACCTTACTACCTAACTGATCTGCGACAACTTTTGCCGACGTCACAGTACCTGTCGTCAGCACGATATGGATACCAGTCGCAGCGATCCGCTCAATCAATGGCGTGATCGCGACGGTTTCACCAACGCTTGCCGCGTGGGCCCAGATAACCGGCCCTTGCGGACGTGCTATGGCGGATTTGCCGTAGCGCTCGCCGCGGCGCATGCGCTCTTCCTTGCCGCGAGACGCACGATAGGCGATGTAAGGCCCCATAAATGGATAGGCCGCGGAACCGAGTGCACGGTAGGCAGACAACATATTGCGCGCCCAGCGTTCGCTCATTTCGCTTTCTCCAACGCAGCATAGGCCTTGACGGTCGCGTCGTTGAGTTGGCGCGTTAGCTCCATGCGTTTTTCTTCCAATTGCGTTTCATCGGCATCCGCGTCGACCCATACATTGTCGCCGCGCACGATAATCGAACGCCCAAAGGGCAGCGGAATCGTCGTTTTATCCCAGGACTTTTCCAGAACATGGTTCCGTGAGAAAGCATAAGCAACCGGTATTATCGGACGACCGGACAATTTCGCCAATAAAATGATGCCTTCTCCGGCCTCACGCGCTTTGCCGTGAGCGATGTCCGCTATAATTGATGCCGACTGCCCGTTTTTGAGAGCATTCTTCAACGTCAGAAGCGCGCGCGCGCCTCCCTTTTCAGGCTTGGAGCGCGAACCTCGTCCACCAGAGCCACGCACTGTCAACAATCCAAGTTTTTCCGCAACACGAGCGTTCAGTTCCGCATCTGCACTGCGCGAAAACATGGCGACAAGTTCAATTCCCTTGGGGCAGATGAACGGTCCCATGAGATGTTGCCCATGCCAGAAAGTCACGATGAAAGGATCGTCTTTACCCACCAGCGCCTGTGGGTCTGCTGATTCTTTCAAGCGAGAATTTGTGAAATAGACAAGCTTGAAGTAGGAGGTGATCAGCCAGACCAGCATGGCTTTAACCACGGCAGACTGCGCCAGCGGCCCGCGAATACGTCGCCAGAGGCGCTTCGCGAATCCTTGCTTCTTATGCCCGGTGGTCTGACCCGGGCTATCTCCGCTTTGCATCCGATACTGGCCGGGAGCAGTCAAACTGCTCAATCCGCCTTCAGCGTCACGCTTTCTGGATCGAGCAACCGATGCAGGTGCACGATGAAATAGCGCATATGAGCATTGTCTACTGTTTGCTGTGCCTTCGACTTCCATGCGGTCTTGGCCGACTCGTAATCCGGGTAGATGCCAACGATATCGACGTTTTCAAGATCGCGGAACTCAACGGTACCGAGCTTTTTCAGCTCACCGCCGAACACCAGATGAAGAAGCTGCTTTTTGTCGCCTTCGACGCTCATGACAATTATCCCTGAACAAAATTGGTTCGCGGCATGATTAACCCAAGGGTCAGTCCGCGACAACACTCAACATTTCTTGCAGAAGGTCTCCGCTGGCGGCAACGAGAGCGCCATGGCTCAACGTCGGACCACCATACTGGATCGGTAGGGCATCGCTTGTCAGGATTGCCCCGCCCGACTCACTCAGGATCAGATCAGCTGCTGCCAAATCCCAATCATGTGAATTTGGCCGAATGAAGGTGCCCGCTATATCTCCACGCGCCACCATAGCGATACGGTAGGCCAGCGAGGGAACATAGGGATGAATCTTTACACGATCCCGCCAGCTTTCCGGGAGTGCCGTCACCATATTGCGGGCTGATGCTATTGTCACCTGTTCACCGGGCGATGGTAATCTGACACGTATCACAGCACCGTTTTGTGAAGCCCCAACGCCTTTCCCTGCTTCGATGAGTTCGTTGCGCGCCGGACATTCCAGAACGCCAGCCAACGGGCGGCCATTTTCCACAACGGCTATGCTAATACACCATTGATCCTGTCCAGCGATGTATGCACGGGTGCCGTCAATCGGATCGACAACGAAGGCGCGGCTTCGTTTTTCAGCCGCCCGTTCATCGACGGTCTCTTCCGATATCCAGCCATAATCTGGCCGCGCTTTCAAAAGGACATCCTTTAGATAGCGGTCAACAGCCAGATCAGCTTCACTGACCGGCGATGAACCATCCTTCAGCCAGACTTCCGGAGAACGACCGAAGTAGCGCATCGCGATACGTCCGGCTTCACGCGCAGCATCACGCAGAAGCGTCAGTTCACTGACAATTTCGTTGTGCTTGTCAGTTTCCGGCAAGAGTCATGCCTTCAATTACGAGTGTCGGTGCCGTCATCCCGAAGTTTCGGTCAATATCGGAGGCGGGTGTCATATTGAGGAACATGTCCTTGAGGTTCGAAGCAATCGTCACTTCACTGATCGGGTAGGCAAGTTCGCCATTTTCGATCCAAAATCCCGACGCGCCGCGGCTATATTGGCCCGTGATCATGTCAACGCCCTGCCCGAATACCTCTGTCACATAAAAACCTGTGCCTATTGCACGGATCAATTCCTCCGGCGACTGCGAACCGGGCTCGATGGCAAAATTGGTTGAAGCAGGCGAAACGCCAGAGCCCGAACGAACACCTCGACCATTGCCTTGCAGGCCCAGTTCCCGGGCGCTCGATCCAGAAAGCAGCCAGTGTTTGAGAACGCCATCCTCCACCATCGTCAAAGATTGCCCCTCAATCCCTTCGCCGTCGAACGGGCGCGAAGACGAACCGCGCACACGCAGCGGATTGTCAGTAACATTTATGCCGTTCTTGAGAACCTGTTTACCGAGACTGTCACGAAGAAAACTCGTCTTGCGTGCAACAGAAGCGCCATTAATCGCGCTTGCAAGATGTCCCGCAATACCGCGCGCAAGGCGAGGATCGTAGATAACGGTGACAGGCCCCGTCTTCGCCTGACGTGCACCCAACCGCCGCACAGCGCGTTCACCAGCGCGACGACCGATATCATCAGGCGTATCAAGATCAGAAAAATGCAGGCGCGAACTGAAATCATAATCGCGCTCCATTTTCGTGCCCTCGCCCGCAATGGCCGAGACCGATCGTCCAAAGCGTGTAGCAGCATAATGCCCCGAAAAGCCTGTCGATGTGACCAGCACCAGACCACCCAGGCTGCGCGAGGCACCAGCTCCGCCTGAATTCGTCACGCCGCTGACTGCGAGTGCAGCGGCTTCCGTCGCAAGTGCGTCCTGCGTCAAACGGTCGGAATCGATTTCCGTTGAATCGTAGAGATCAAGATCACGAGGCGAAACAACAAGCAGCGATGGGTCTGCGAGTTGCTCATAGGGATCCTCCGGCGCAACGCGTGCCATAGCAACAGCACGCTCGGCGAGACGGTCGGGATCCGCGCTCGCATTGGCCGAAACACTCGCAATGCGACGGCCCACAAAAACGCGCAGAGCGAAATCGTCACTTTCCGACGATTCGGTTCCCTCAACCTTGCCCAACCTCACTGATACGCTAACTGACCGTGCCCGCATCACGACTGCGTCAGCCTGATCAGCTCCCGCCCGTTTGGCTGCAGCCACGAGAACGGCTGCGCGATCGACAAGTTTCTCCGCCGAATTATCTGAAATCATTATATAATCCGAGTTTCCCAAGTTCATCACGGTTCAACCTCGCAGTACAATTTGCAGCGGGACCAAAACCGGGACTTGCTAAAAAATATCGTCAAATTGTTCGACATCGGGCTGATTACAGCCATATCTTGTTTCTATATTGCCGAAATCCTAGGGCTTCAAGGCAAGCCCTCCTACATTTCTCCAAATTCCAAGAGCTTGGCATGGTTGCAACTGGCGGAAGTCTCTACCTGCAGTGTCTGATGATTTTGGGCGGTGCGATTATCGCTGCGCCGCTGTTCAAGCGATTAGGGCTTGGTACAGTCCTGGGCTATCTTGCGGCAGGCATCACGATTGGACCCGTAGCTCGCCTCATTGCAGACGGAGAAGATTTTCTGCACTTCTCTGAGCTCGGTGTTGTCTTCCTTCTCTTCATCATCGGACTTGAGCTGAAACCCTCAAGACTTTGGGCGTTGCGCCAATCGATCTTCGGTCTTGGTACCGCGCAGGTTCTGCTTTGTGGAGCAGCCCTGACTACTCTTGGCATTTACTTTGCGGGCCTCAGTCCCGAAGCAGGGATCATCATCGGTTTCGGTCTCGCGCTTTCGTCTACGGCATTTGCCATGCAGGTTTTGGAGGACCGGGCCGAAACGAATCAGAAACACGGTCAACGTGCTTTTTCGATCCTGCTGTTCCAGGACCTCGCCATCGTGCCGATCCTTGCAATTATTCCGGCACTTTCGCCAACCGAACCGTCGCAGGCGAGCGCGGGTTTCCATCTTGCCACAGCAATTGCGGCCATCGCGGCACTGGTGGTCGCCGGACGTTATCTCATCAATCCGATGTTCCGCATTATCGCCAATACCGGCGCTCGCGAAGTGATGATCGCAGCAGCGCTTTTTGTGGTGCTCGGATCAGCCAGCCTGCTTCAGGCGGCCGGCCTTTCGATGGCCATGGGTGCATTTATCGCCGGTGTTTTGCTGGCGGAATCATCCTACCGACACGAACTTGAAGCGGATATCGAACCATTTCGCGGAATCTTTCTCGGATTGTTTTTCGTGGCGGTTGGTCTTTCGCTGAACCTCACTGTGATCGTACAGTATTGGAAGGTTATCCTTCTTGCTGTTCCCATTTTCATGGCAACCAAGATCGCGATCATCTATCTGCTGTGCCGTGTCTTCCGGTCCAACCATAACGATGCTGTGCGAATTGCGTTTCTTCTGCCGCAAGGCGGCGAATTTGCCTTTGTTCTTTTCTCGGCAGCGTCTGCCGCATCCATAATCTCAAGCGCACTCGGCTCAGAGCTTGTAGCCGCCGTCACCGTATCCATGGCGCTAACACCGCTTTCCGTTTTGATTGGCTCAAAGCTGCTTATCAAGGACAAGACTGTCGATGAAATTGAGGAAAACTTCGAAGGTGCCGGTTCTGACGTACTGATGATCGGCTTCTCGCGATACGGTCAGATTGCATCGCAAATCCTGCTCGCTGGCGGTATCGACGTAACCGTGATTGACAGTTCGCCCAATCGCGTGCGTGCTGCCGGAAAATTTGGCTTCCGTATTTATTTTGGCGACGGTACTCGTAAAGACGTGCTGGAAGCGGCAGGTATAAGAAAAGCGAAGATCGTTGCCATCTGTACCCACAAGAAGGAAACGACCAACCACATCATCAACCTTATACAATCCGAATACCCGGATGTGCGGCTGTTCGTTCGTTCATATGATCGGGAACATACGCTGCAACTGCGCGCTCAAGGTGTCGAGTATGAACTGCGCGAAACGTTCGAATCCGGTTTGCTGTTTGGTCAGCGTACACTCGAAGGGCTCGGCATAGCCGAAACCCAAGCCTACGAAATTCGCGAAGACGTTCGCCAGCGCGACGAAGATCGTCTCCACGTGCAGGCTTCGGAAGGAATCATGGCTGGTCGCCATCTGCTCTTCAACAAACCGGTTACACCAGAACCTCTGGTCAAACCCGCCCGCGAAGGTCAGCGCATCGACAAAGGCGCGGATGATATCGTATCCGCCTCGTCGTCAAGTGACACAGTCGGATCACCCGTTCCGGCGGAATAGCAAACGTATAGGAAGCCGGTAGATTCAGGTCGCAAGCGTTGAATTTATCGGCACCACTTTTCCCTCGACTGTCAGTTCGAGAGCACGTTTCAGTTCGTCGCGAACATTGGCGCTCTGTGACAATATCTGTTCGAACTTCAGGAAATCCAGAAGACCGATCCGCTCGACATTAGGGCGAATGAAAATGTGCGGGGGGCGAATTCGAAATTTGTTTTCGATGATGGAGCACATGGTCAGCTGGTTCGCTCCGATCACTGCCTCGAACGTGGTAGGCATATAGTCATCTGGTCCGACCGGCGTGCCGACAACGTCGATACCGATGACAATATCAGCCTCATCAAACAGCAGATCAAAGGGCACGGGGTTGAACAAACCGCCATCGACCAGAATGCGGCCATCCCTACGCACCGGAGCGAAAACTGGTGGTATGGCACAGGATGCCGCGATGGCCGAATGCAGATCGCCATCGCGAATATGGATTTCCCGAGCGGCGTGAAAGTCCGCCGCTGTGATAGTCATCGGGATTTTCAGCTCTTCTACATTCATCGGCAGGCTTGCAGGCAAAAAGACGTCCAGCACCTTTTCGATATTGAACTGGCTGACGCGCAAGCCACCTTTCAGCAATTCTACCCAGCGCGCAGGGCGGGTTTGCCACATACGCTTTGCGACTTCGGAGCGGCGATTGAAAATCGCCGCCATATATTCATGAATTTCCTTGCCCGTCATGCCGCTCGCCATTCCGGCGCCAACGATCGAACCTATCGACGAGCCTGCAATTGCAACCGGTTTGATACCAAGTTCATCGAGCACCTCGACAATATGGATGTGGGCAATGCCGCGTGCCCCACCTCCGCCGAAAGCGACGGCAATTCGGGGCGATGACGGCACTGCCTTTTCCAATTTGGCACCTTTTAGCTTTGGGCCGGGCCGAAAATCAATATTGCCGGTTCCGCTTCAAGCAGTTTCTTGGCAATAGCCTTGACCTGATCCAACGTTACAGCATCAATCAACTCCGAACGCTTGTCGATATAATCACGCGGAAGTTCTGCTTCCTGCAAGCTAACGAGAGTTTCAGCAATAGCGGCGGATGAATCCAGATTGTTGACGGCGTAAGATCCCTTGAGGAAGTTCTTGGCAGCAGCGAGTTCTTCCTCCGTGGGTCCGTCCGCGGCCATAGCAGCAACCTGCTCGCGGATAATCTTCAAGGATTCCTGCGCTTTGTCAGGACGGGTCGCAGTCGAAATCATCAATGCCGAAACGTGATCGCGCATGACCATGGATGACGATACCGAATAGGCAAGGCCACGCTTTTCACGCACCTCGGCATAAAGACGCGATGTAAAGCCACCACCCAGAATATGGTTCATCAGATAGGCTGCAAAGAATTCGGGATCCTTGCGCGGAATAGCCGGATAGACAAAGCTGATCGAGGTCTGCGGCATATCGAAATTGAGGCTGGTCGTCGTGCCAAGTGCCAGTTTGGCATCGGGTACAGGAACCAGTTCGGCCATCGCGGGGAGATCGCCGAACACCTTATCCAGCAACGTCCCCAAATCCTTCGCATTGATCGAACCCACAACGCCGATAGTCAGACGGTCACGCGCAAAGTTCTTGCGGTGAAAGTTCACCAGATCGTCACGCGTGATCGACTGCAGTGATTTCACCGTGCCATCATCGGGACGCGCATAAGGATGGTTCCCGTAGAGAACTTCGGAGAACTTACGCGATGCAATCGTCGAAGGGTTGCGTTGTGAGGATTCGATACTCGCAACCACCTGCTGTCGAATACGATCAATTGCATCCTGGTCGAAGCGAGGCTTGTTGACAGAAAGAGCAAGCAAGTTTGTGACTGCGTCGCGATTTTCCGCGAGCATGCGAATACCGCCCGAAACGGAATCCTGTGTTGCAGAAAAGCTCATTTCCGCGCCCAGATTGTCTATCTTCTCCTGAAACGCATCCGATTTCAGATCACCCGCGCCCTCGTCGAACAGCCCTGTCATCAGGTTAGCCAACCCTTCCTTCCCGGAAGGGTCCTGCGATGTGCCACCCTTGAATGAGAACCGCATGGAAATAAGCGGGACTGAATCGTCTTCTACCAGCCAGGCATGAATACCTTTTGGCGAAACAACTTCCTGAATTTCGATTGCGCGCGCCGGCAAGGCGCACACGATCAGCAATGTCACGGATGCGGCAAGAACACCCACAGCCGACCCGGCATAGCGAAAGTCGAAAACACGTCTGAAGTTCAACGTAAGAATGTTCTTCACTGGATCGCTCCTCCCGCACCATTGGCCCCGGCGCTTCCCACTGACGCATTCGGGTTCTCGCGAGCGCTCTCCGGCTCGGCGTCCGGAGGAAGCAGGTAACTCGTTACCGATTGGTCTTTAACGAGATAACGCGTCGCCACATCCTTGATCTGATCGACTGTGACACCCTTGATGACCTCCGGCCATTTCTGGATATCGTCAACCGTTTGCCCAACAGACAGCGACGAGCCATAAATCCGGGACATACCTGTCTGACTGTCGCGTGCAAAGATAACCGCTTTCAGGAAACGATTGCGAGCTTGATCGAGCTCGGTCTGGCTTACGCCGTCTTTGATGATCCGTGCCACTTCGGCTTCAACGGCTTTTTCGACATCGCCAAGCGTCGCGCCATTGCGCGGCGCGCCATATACAGAAAACGTGCCGTCATCAAGCGCATCGCCACCATAGCTCGCGCCCGTATTGGCAGCGATACCCTGCTTGACGATCAATTCCTGATAAAGGCGTGAACGCAACGAACCGCCGAGAATTTCGCTCAGTAGATCGAGGGCGGGGGCATCCCCTGGTTTTACATTCGGAAACCGTTTTTCGTTCGCATAGGAAGGAACAAGCCACGACACACGGAATGAGGGGGTGCTTACACGCTCATCGTGCAACGTCACGACGCGGGCGGCGTGCTTCGCGGGCTCCTGCGGACGCTCACGCGGCAGAACTTCCGCGCGTTTCGGCACCTTTGCCCATGTCTTCAACGTCAGCTCGCGTACGCGTTCCGGTGAAACGTCTCCAGCGATGATGAGCGTTGCATTATTCGGTGTGTAATATTGCTGATAAAAGTCGATGGCGTTCTTGAGGCTTAGCTTTTCCATTTCCTGCTGCCAGCCAATTACAGGCTTGCGATAAGGATGGTTATAGAAAAGAACAGCGTCGGTATTCTCCATCAGCATGGAAGCCGGATTGGAATCAACTCGCATCCGGCGTTCTTCCAGAATGACATCCCGTTCGGTTTTCACGGCTTCTTCATTGAGCACCAGATTTTCCATCCGGTCCGACTCGAACTGCATTACCATTTCCAGCGCTTCGGGAGATACCCGCTGGAAATAGGCCGTATAATCATAGGAGGTGAAGGCGTTTTCTTGCCCGCCGATGGAGGCGACTTTCGCCGAAAACTCGCCAGCTGGGTGGTTCTTCGTACCCTTGAACATCAGATGTTCGAGGAAATGCGCGATACCTGAAACGCCGGGCGCTTCATCGGCCGACCCTACATGGTACCAGATCATCTGGGTCACGACTGGAGCGCGATGATCGGGGATGACAACCACTTCCAGACCATTTGGCAATGTGAAATGACTGACCTCATCCGACTGGATGATTTCTGGAAGCGCTGTTTGTTCAGCGACTGGGGGCGACACGAGCGCTGGTTGCGTTTCGGCGGCAGCGGCAGGTTGGCTTTCTGCCCGGACTGCACCGCTTGCCACCGGTAAAGCCAGCACGAAACCCAAGGCGGTGGACAACAGCAAGCGCCGGAGTGAGGGGTTATTCACCAAGCGACATCTCCAATCGGTTTCATTCCCGCCCGTTTTTCCGGGCGACATGTTATATTTTATGCGAACGGAATCGTCCGCTAATTCATTCGGCGGCTTTCAACTGGATCAGCCGAATAATCGTGCCCCCGTAGTTGCGCTCTTCCAGCACGACGAATCGTTCATCAAGTTCGAGCGCCGCCTCCGCATCTTCTTCAAGCACCAAAAGTGCGTCAGGATTAAGCCAACCACCTTGAAGTGCAGACAAAAATGCCTTTTCTCCCATACGCCGCCCATAAGGCGGATCGGCAAAAACCAGGTCGAACGGCTCCATCGTACCGACGATACCCAACTGACAGGCGTCGCGCCGCAAAATCTTGGTGTGCCCCTGCAGACTGAAAGCCTCGATATTCTGACGCAACAATCCCCGCCCCTCCGCAGATTCTTCCACGAAGGTCGCGTAGCGCGCACCGCGCGATAGGGCCTCAAGACCAAGTGCGCCTGTCCCTGCAAACAGGTCGAGGACGCGTGCGCCCTCTACCTTGTCGGGGAAATTATGCGCGAGGATGTTGAACAGGCTCTCGCGTGTGCGATCGGTGGTGGGACGAATGGCGTTGGTCGAAGGTGTTACGAGCGCGCGCCCGCGGAATCTACCGCCGACGATCCGCACCACCGCCTCCAGTTCTGCCACCGCCTGACTTGCCGCCACCCGGCTTTCCACCTGGTTTACCACCCGGCTTGTTTCCCGGTCCACGACGCGGTCCATCCTTCGGACCATCATCAAAACGACGAGATTTATTACCCGATCCGCTGCTGCGCGGGCCTGAGCGCGTATCGCGATCGGATGCACCAAAACGACCTTCACCACGCGGTCCGCCCGGCTTTCCCGTCTTGCGGCCCTCGAAGCCACCCTTACCGTGCTCTACAGTCCGGCCTTCCGCGTCGCGCAATTCTGCACGCTCGCGTTTGCCGGGACGACGCTCCTTGCGTCCATCCTCACGCTGCTCACGGCGCTCTGGACGTCCCTCTTCCGAGCGGTTTCCTTCCGGACGGGGACGCTGTGGACGAGCGTCCTTATCAAAGCGGCCTTCCGGTCGCTTGTTATAGCGGCGTTCACCACCTTCGTCGCGTCCCTGCTCCTCATCACCAGCCCGACGCGGGCGCATCTGCAGATCGCCACTGAATTTCGCTGAACGATGCGGAACTTGACGTTCGACACGGGCGGGCTTGGCAGCCGCATTTTCGCCCTTGGGACGCGCACCTGGAGCCATCCAGACATTGGCGTTTCCGCGACGACGCGGTTCAACCTTTTCGGCTCCCTTGTCGTCGCGACCGCGACGACGCTGAGGACTGCTGGAAATCCATTCACGTTCGCGCCGGCCGCGCCGGCGTTCGCCTTCCTCGCCCTCATTTTCCACGTCGCGACCAGTCCGTCCCTGAACAGCAGCATTGGAAAACTCATTCAGGACAGGCGCGTCGAAATCCGCGCCTGAATCCTCAATCAACTTGTCACCAAGCTGATCTCGCAGGATACGTCCCTTGATTTCGCGTACTGCACCTTCTTCAAGATCGCCGAGCTGGAAAGGACCGAATGAAACGCGGATAAGACGTCCAACAGTCAGACCAAGAGCGCCCAGAATATTCTTTACTTCACGGTTCTTGCCTTCGCGCAATCCGATAGAGATCCAGACATTGGCACCCTGCTCACGCTCAAGCGTTGCTTCAATACTGCCGTAGAAGACGCCATCGACGGCAATGCCATTCTTCAGCTCATCAAGCTGTACCTGTGTGACCTTGCCGTGGGCACGAACGCGATAGCGGCGCAGCCAGCCGGTGGAAGGCAGCTCCAGAACGCGTGAAAGCCCACCATCATTGGTGAGCAGCAACAGACCTTCGGTATTGATGTCGAGACGACCAACTGAAAGTACGCGTGGCATCTCGGCAGGCAGCGCCTCGAAAACCGTTGGGCGACCTTCAGGATCGCGATTGGTCGTCACAAGACCCGCAGGCTTGTGATAAAGCCAGAGACGGGTACGCTCGGTCTGCTTCAATGGCTTGCCGTCGACCGTAATAATATCCGTGCGCTTGACATTGACCGCGGGGCTCTCAAGCACCTTGCCATTCACGGCAATACGGCCAGCAGCGATCATCGTTTCCGCTTCACGGCGTGAAGCTATGCCTGCGCGTGCCAGACGCTTGGCAATACGTTCGCCCGTGTCCTCTTGCCCCTCGGCGTCGCGCGGTGCGAATTTACGTGGCTTGTCACGTCCGCCGTCATCGCGGCGCGGACGAGTGTCACGATCTGGCCGACCGGGACGATCGGAGCGCCCTCCACGGCCATGCGGACGCTTGCCATCCTTGTTGTCATCATCTTTAGTCATCTGGTATTGGCCTTTCAGCAGCGCTGCCGTGTCACCTTACACCTTTAATGACAGGCAAGGGACAGCCGGAAACAGGAACGCTGTATAAATCCGTTCGCAAATCGGTTTCGATTTCGGGAATTATGCAGTAACAAATCGCTTCATGGCTTGCGAGCGAAATTTCCGAAAGAATGCACGAAATGGAACAGCCATGAATAAGAGTGCCAAAGTCCCGGACCCAAAGATGGCCACCCCCATGGAGATAGCACTTGCAGAAGCGCGCGCTTCAGGTTCACGTGGAGAGGTTCCGATTGGCGCAGTCATTGTGCATCACGGCACGATCATTGCACGAGCAGGCAATCGTACACGTGAGTTCAATGACGTAACAGCCCATGCCGAAGTGCTTGCAATTCGTGAGGCTGGGAAAGCCCTACAATCCGAACGTCTGGTCGACTGCGATCTTTATGTGACGCTGGAACCATGCGCGATGTGCGCAACCGCTATTTCTTTTGCCCGTATACGTCGCCTCTATTACGGCGCCTCCGACCCGAAAGGTGGCGGTGTGGAACATGGGCCACGGGTTTATACGCAGCCCACCTGCCACCATGTACCGGAGATTTATGCGGGTTTCTCCGAGGGGGATTCACAGAAAATCCTGCGGGATTTCTTCCGCGACAAGCGCTAGCTTCTGCTCAGAGCCTTGTGTCCGGTCATGTAGCGCAGCGTATTATCCCGCAGCATGAAATGATGAATAAGAGCCATCAGAACGTGTCCCGCAATTATCACAAGTAGGCCCCAACCCAGCAAACCATGCAATGCACTGCCCGGAGCGGTCAGCGCGGCGTTTTTCACACCGGTCTGCTCGAAAATCCGGATGCCAAGAAATGAGAAGCCTCGCCCGCCGCCATATGTGCGCAGCAGAGCCAATGCAGGAACTGCGAACATCAGGCCGTAGATAACGAGGTGCCCGAGTTTAGCCAGTTTGCCGACATGGCCCGACTTATGCGGACGACGACCTGAGTTCAACAATCCCCAGACCCCACGTAATAGTACAAGCACCAGAAGCGCGAAACCAAGTTGGTAATGAGCTGACCAGAAGATATTGTAGATCATCGTATCTTTAGCCACGACGCGTAGAATTGCTGACGCAAACTGCCAAAGAAACAGGAGGGCCATCAGCCAATGAAGAGATCGACTGATCAGACCATATCCCGACGGCGTATCCCAGATAGTGTTCGTATCGTTCATCAAATCATACCTTACATCCCAAGTTGGCATGATACGATTTGCATGAAAGAAATCTTTGATTGAAATCAAATATACGTCAGAATTGCCAACATTAAAAATATTTAATAATCTTTCCTGCAAGAAAACAGATTAAACATTCACTAAAACTACTGAAATAATAAGCCGCAGTAAATTCTATTTACTGCGGCTTATTATCAAGAAAATAAATTCAGCGAGCAATTAGTTCCAAGGCAGATAGTCGCGCCAGCCCTTGGATTTGCCGGATGCCTTCTTGCGCTCACGTTCCTTCTGCGCCTCGTCCGTACCCAATTCGCCGACAGCTGCAGTAGACGCAGGCTCACGATAAGTAAGCGGCGGTTCGCTCAAATAACGGCGTGTCGTCGAGGAACCCTGAACCTGCTGCTGGCGTGCAGCCTTGTAGGCCGCAACCTTTGCCGGGTCGAATGTCGGCGTACGGGACTCATAATCTTCGCGGCGGCTGTTACCACGCGGCAATGCTGCCTGAATGTTGGACGCTACCGGACCATCCTGAACGACCGGCGACACGAAATTCGGATCATCGCGGTTTGCCGTGATCTCGTCACGCAAACGCTTGCGACGTTGTTCCGGCGATTCTGGCCAATTCGGATCGTTGGCGCTAACAACGCTTTGTTGCGGAGCGGGCAACTGACCTTTATCCCCCGGAGCCGGACGAACCAGGTCGGGGCGAGGCTTGTAGTCAATCCGTTCTTTCTTGTTCTTACCCTGTCCGAAGCTCGCCATATTCGACACATCGTCAAAGAGCTGCGCTCCTGCGGTCTTGTCGGTTCCATAGGTTGGCGAAGAAACGCAGCCGGATAGCGAAACGCCCGCTATCGCTGTCATAAGCACCAGAACTCGTCCTTCAATCTTCATTAGCGCCACTTCTTTTACGCTTGCCGATTTTATCTTCACCAAAATTTGCTCAAGCAAGCCTTGACTGAAGAAACCGGCAACTCCAAGGCAGATCTTGAAATTATCCGAGGAATGCCTTGTACATGAGTGCAACCCATGCGGCAATCCGATGTTAATCGGTATTTCACCATGTCCGAAGAAAGGATTGCAAGCCGTTTCCTTCTGAAAATACCCCCAACATATGAAACGCCGAGGGTAAAACTTTCAGAATTCCATCAAGCTTCAAGCTTGCCAAGTGCCTTGAGTTCCCGGAGAGCAGCAGCGTCGCGCGCCGAGACTTCGGGAAACTCGGGATCGGAACCAACATCCGTCGTATAACGCCACGAACGGGCGCACTTTTCACCTTCGGCGCGTGCAGGCACAACAGCAACGCCTTTCACATCAGAAAGCGTGAAAGCGTCTTCCGGTACAGCCGCATCGCTCAATGAAATACCACTGGTGATGCAGATTTCCGCAAAATCAAGACCTTCGAGCGAATCGGTCAAGCTCTTGTCGGAAATGTAGACGAGCGGAGCAGCTTCGAGCGACGATCCAATGCGCTTATCCGCACGCTCCAGTTCCAGAGCGCCAGTAACGACACGACGCACCGCACGAACCTTGCGCCACTTTTCCGCCAGCACATCATCCCGCCATTCGGCAGGTGTCGGCCGGAACTGCTCGGCATGAACCGAAACCGATTGCGGATAGCGGTCGAGCCAAGCTTCTTCCATGGTGAAAGGCAGCATTGGCGCCAGCCAGGTCGTCAAGTGATCAAAGATTTCACGCACGGTCAGTAGCGCAGCCTTACGGCGAACGCTCGACGGCGCATCGCAGTAAAGCGCGTCCTTGCGGATATCGAAATAGAAGGCCGAAAGCTCAACATTCATGAAGTCGATAAGCGTGCGAGCGATGCGCTTGAAGTCGAAAGCATCATATCCAGAGCGAACAACTTCATCCAATTCAGTCAACCGGTGCAGCATCAGGCGTTCAAGTTCCGGCAGATCAGCGTGAGGAAGATTTTCGCCTTCATCGTGGGCGAGCGTGCCCAGCATCCAGCGGATCGTGTTCCGCAACTTGCGATAGGCATCAATGTTAGTCTGGATGATGCTCTTGCCGAGGCGCTGATCTTCCCAATAATCGGTCGTCATGACCCAGAGACGCAGAATATCCGCACCGGATTCCTTGATGACGTCCTGTGGCGTGACTGTATTACCGAGCGACTTCGACATCTTCTTGCCGTGCTCATCCATGGTGAAACCATGGGTCACGACGGCATTATATGGTGCCCGGCCACGCGTACCGCAGCTTTCCAGCAGCGACGAATGGAACCAACCGCGATGCTGGTCAGAGCCCTCCAGATAGACATCAGCTGGCCACTTCATATCCGGACGGTCTTCCAGCGTGAACGTGTGCGTCGAACCGGAATCGAACCAAACGTCAAGGATGTCGCGCACCTGCGTCCAGCCTTCATTGGCACGGCTTCCGAGAAAGCGCTCGCGCGCGCCTTCGGCGAACCATGCATCAGCGCCTTCGGCTTCAAAAGCATCGAGAACACGCTTGTTGACCGCATCGTCCTGAAGGATGTTGCCTTCTTCATCCACAAAAACGCAGATCGGCACGCCCCATGCACGCTGACGCGAAAGCACCCAGTCCGGGCGGCCTTCGATCATCGAGCGCAGGCGTGTCTGTCCGGCTGCCGGTACGAAACGCGTGTCGTCGATTGCCTTCAAAGCGCGTGAACGCAAGGTCGTACCGTCACCGAGGTTCTTGTCCATATAGACGAACCACTGCGGCGTATTGCGGAAGATGACCTGCTTCTTGGAACGCCACGAATGCGGATAAGAATGCTTCAGGCGACCACGTGCGAAAAGCTTGTCGCGCGCGATCAACTGATCCATGACAGACTTGTTGGCATCGCCCTTCTTGCCGTTATCGTCGATAACCCGCGCGGGACCGCCGTCACGGTCCGGACCAAAGCCCGGCGCGTCCTTGGTGTAAAAGCCATCATCCCCGACCGGGAACGGAATACTTGGATCTATACCGCGCGCTTCCAGCTCGCGGGCATTGTTCATCCATGCCTCAAAGTCTTCGCGACCATGGCTTGGAGCGGTGTGCACAAAGCCCGTACCTGCATCATCGGTAACATGGTCGCCATCAAGCATTGGCACGATGAATTCATAACCACCGCCAAAGCCCTTCAACGGATGATCCAGAACGATTTTACCCAGTTCATCAGCCGAGATACCACGCAAACGCTTGAATTGAAGCTTCGCCTTGGCAAAGCTTTCTTCGGCGAGCTTGTCGGCGAAGATAAGCTTTTCGCCCGGGCGAGGGCCAAAGTCGTTCTCGGGTTCCGTGACTTCATAAAGCCCGTATTCGATGCGCGACGAATAGGACACGGCACGATTGCCGGGAATGGTCCACGGCGTGGTCGTCCAGATCACAACATCGCTGCCGGAGAGATCATTCTGACCGGCGACCGGGAACTTGACCCAGATCATATCCGACTCGACATCGTGATACTCGACTTCGGCTTCGGCGAGTGCCGTGCGCTCGACGACCGACCACATCACCGGCTTGGAGCCGCGATAAAGCTGACCGGAAGCCGCGAATTTGAGAAGCTCGCCAGCGATACGCGATTCAGCGTGGAAGTTCATCGTCGTATAGGGATTTTCGAAATCGCCGAGGATGGCAAGGCGCTTGAACTCATCCGTCTGGACCTTGATCCAGTTGGTCGCGAATTCGCGGCATTCCCTGCGGAATTCGTTGATCGGCACTTCGTCCTTGTTCTTACCCTCGGCGCGATATTTTTCCTCGATCTTCCACTCGATCGGCAGACCGTGACAATCCCAACCCGGAACGTAATTCGAGTTGTATCCGCGCATCTGGAAAGAGCGCGTGATAACATCCTTGAGAATCTTGTTCAGTGCGTGGCCGATATGGATATTGCCGTTGGCGTAGGGCGGACCGTCGTGCAGCACATAGAGCGGGCGATCCTTGGCCTGTTCGCGCAGCTTCTTGTAAAGGTTCATCCCCTCCCAGCGCTCGACGAACAGCGGTTCGCGCTGCGGCAGGCCCGCGCGCATCGGAAATTCTGTCTGCGGCAGATAAAGGGTTTTGGAATAATCGATTTTGGTCGTCTCAGTCATGAGGGTATTCGCCTGTGAAGCCCCGGCCGGAGATGGCGGGCAAGTGGATCAAAGAAAACAGGGGGCTGTAGAGCACAGCCGGTCGGTCCCGGACCTCCGCGCCAGATATTGCCTGGCAAAGCAGCCATTCAGGCAAAGCGGGAGACCGGGCCAATAATTCGTATGGCCGTCATGATAAGCCGAAAATCCGTCATCATGGGCACGCTTTTAGCAATGAGCTTCGCAGGAATAAAGAGGCCAGAGGGGCAAAGACGCAATAAAACTGCATCCCTGCCCCTGAAAGTGTTCACATTGATACCGTTGAGGTCAGTCCAGCGAGAAATCGAAACGGTAAGTCGCAGAAACGCCGACCATGAACTGGTCCGGGGAGCCGCGTTCCTTCACGATGCTTGAATCCTTTGCCGAACCTTGCAGACGACTGTACTCACCAAACAGGCTCGTATCGATCTTGTCGGTTGCCTTCCAGGTAATTGCGCCACCAACACCAGCTGACTTGAAGCCACCGCCCGGACTATATTCGGAAAGTCCCGACGCAACCGCTTCCTCGGCATCGACGCCGAAATAGGTTTTGAAGTAATCCTTTGAGGCGAAAGTCGCACGCGGACCACCCGACACACGAACAGTCGGCGTAACATCATAGAACGCATCGGCAGCAATATCGGCTACGACGCCATTATGCGCACGGATACCGTGACGCACTTCGCCACGCACACGCATCCAGTCGGTGGGGTAGACGTCGACAAAAGCGCCCGCTTCACCGCCAAACTTTGTGTCTTTCAGGCCATGAATGTCGTCATCCCGCTCAAAAAGAAGTTTGCCAGCGAGACCCACACGGAAGCGGTCATTGTCGATCAACGCGAAGGACACATTGTCATTTCGCGATGAGAAGCGCGTCGCCTGCCCCTGTCGGCCAAGCGAGATCAACGGCTGGGCAGAAAAGCGATATTTGTTCGAGCCTTCGAACTTTGGAGCGACGAGTCCTGCCGCGCCGACCTTTAGATACCAATCGCCGGACCAGAAATGCTTGCGAGCGGGCTGAACGGTTTCCGCCGCATAAATATCGGTTTGCTGTACATCGGCGGAGAAAGCGAGCGAACTACTCGTTAGGAATGCGGCACCTGCAACGAGCGCCAGAGGAACAATACGTGCCACATTAAACTCCAACAAAAAGCGCCCCAACAAGTTTTGAGGCATTTATCACTTTTTGTCGAGAATAAGTAAAATTTGATTTAAATCTTAAGTGGAAAACGAAACCAAGACTTCGCCTCACTCAAAAGAAAGCAAGCGATCCAGTTCTGACAGTGGCTTCGCACTTGCAAGCAGGGCTCGTGCCTCTGCGTCATCGCGCTTCATCTGATCGATAAGCGGATCAAGGCCATCAAACTTGATTTCCCCGCGCAGAAAGCCGAAGAAAGATACACAAGCGATCTCGCCATAAAGGTTGCCCGAAAAATCAAAAAGAAATGTTTCAAGAAGAGGCGTACCGTCACTGTCGACGGTTGGCCGACGACCGAAACTTGCAACCCCGTCATAAAGGTCACCGTTCTCGCGCCGGAACCTGACAGCATAGATTCCGTGCTTCAAGCCCGCCTGCGCGTCGATTTGCATGTTCGCGGTCGGAAATCCAAGCGTACGTCCGAGCTTCTTGCCGTGAATAACTTTACCGCAAGCCATATAGCGATAACCAAGAAGTCCTGCTGCTTGAACGACGTCCCCTTCGCAAAGCAGATTTCTTATGCGGGTCGATGAGACGAGGTTATCGCCTTCGTCTGAAAAGGCGTCAACAAGTGTAACCGTGAAACCGGCTTTTTCTCCAGCTTTCTGAAGAAATTCCGGTGTTCCGCGCCGGCCCTTGCCGAAATGAAAATCATAACCGGTGACCACACAGCTTGCGTGCAATCTTTCAACCAGAATGTGTTCAACGAAGTCCTCCGCAGAGCGAGACGAGAACTCACCGGTAAATGGTTGCTCGACGACCGCATCAAAACCCATCAGACGCAGAATCTCAGCCTTCTTTGCTGCTGCGGTCAAACGATCGATTGGCGCATCTGGCTTGAAGAAGCTACGCGGGTGCGGTTCAAAAGTCAGGACTACTGCTGGCAGACCGCTTTTTTCAGCAATCTCCAGCGCACGCTCCAGCACAGCCTGATGGCCGCGATGGACACCATCGAAATTACCGATTGCCACGACACAATTCTGCAGGCGTTCCGGCAAAGAATCCGTTCCAGAAAGGCGCTGAAAGCTGGATGGGGTCATTGTGATCCGAACTTCGTTGGTCGTAACGAGATTGCTCACCCTCAAACAAGAGCATTAAGCGCAGCAACCGGACGATTGCCATGCTTCTGGAGAAACGCTTCCATTCGGGCGATGTCAACAGTACCATCGGTCGTATAGTCCGCAGCATGGACTCCGCCGGAGATGTAGAGCACATCCAGTCCGAAATCGGCAGCTCCCTTCACATCGGTCAAGACACCGTCTCCGATACCGAGAATCCGGCTTTTCTCGACTGTCTCACCGCGGATCTCTTCAGCGAACCTCAGTGCTGCCTCGTAAATCGGGCGATGCGGCTTTCCTGCTATAAGGGTGCGTCCGCCGAGCTGGCCATATTCGCGTGCAAGGGCACCTGCGCACCAGATCAGCCGCGTACCGCGCTCAACCATAATGTCCGGATTCGCACAGATGAACGGAAGATTGCGCGAACGCAGCCGGACCAGCAATTCCTTATAATCGTCCGGTGTTTCACTTTCATCATCATAAAGTCCGGTACAGACGACCCCCGAAGCTTCGAATTCTTCGACCAATTCAACATCGAGACCGTCATAGATGGTCAACTCGCGCTCACAGCCGATGTGAAACACCTTGCGCGGACCTTCGGCGATCAGATCACGGGTTACATCGCCGGACGTGACCACACGATCATAGGCATCGGCGGGAACGCCAAGACCCAACATCTGCTTTTCGACATCAGGATGAGGCCTTGGAGAATTCGTCACCAGAATGACCGTAACACCCTTGGCGCGCGCGCGCTTTAGCGCCTCGATTGCAGCCGGATACGCGGCTTCACCGTTATGCACCACGCCCCATACATCACAGAAGAGCACATCGTACTGGTCGGTCAGATCGTCGAGGCGTTCGAGCTGCTTCATGGTTTCCTCTTGATAATCCATCGGTAAGGCGAGAACCGCTATAGGGTGTCTTTAAGACTGCCGAAAAGGCAGCCAGCGCTCCATCTAACGCAGCCAATCACATCTGTCACGGTCTTTGGCCTGGATATCCGACCAGCAAAGCGCGTCCAATTATCCCATAGGTGATTTCACCGATCATTTACCGTGCTTCGTGACTGACTGTTAGAAAGATGCTGGTAGGAGCGGATACAACCTTTCATTTCATGTGTCGCAGACACAACCGTCGGCGGGGGCTACATTGAAAAACTGGATCACTCAAACCAGCAGGCTTGCGCTGCGTAGTTTTCGTCAATTGACTCAACCCATGAGCCTGCGCTTTGCCAAAGACGAGCGCGGTAATTTTGCGATGATAATGGCTTTGGTGCTGGTGCCCCTGTTGCTTGCCGGCATGGTTGCAGTCGACTCCGCCAATCTCATGCGCGTGCGCAACAATGTGCAGGCTTCGCTCGATGCTGCGGCACTTGCTGTGGGTAGGAGATTTTCCACTGGCGAAAGTCAAACTGTCGTGCAGGTCTATGGTGCGCAAGTTTTTACCGCTAACCTTACCGCACTGAGCGCAGATGCGGTCAATTTCGACGTCGCTTTTCCCAAAGATAAAACAACTGATCAACAGATACAGGCGACCGCTGGATTCACTTATAAGTCCCTGTTTGGTGTCATTGCTTCTCGCCTTACAGGAGATGATTGGGATCAAAACCAATATACGCTCAGCTCTTCGGTCAGGCTTAAGAACACTATTGAAGTCGCTCTCGTTCTCGACAATTCCCGCTCCATGGATGAAACTAGAAGCGGGTCGACAAAAAAGCGCATCGACCTTCTGAAAGAAGCCGCCTCACAGCTCGTGGAGACAATGGCCGCGCAATCCACGCTCATAACGCACGTTGAAAACCCTGTGCAATTTTCACTCGTTCCCTTTGCTGGTTCAGTAAATATCGGCCCGCAATATTTGAACGCAGCCTGGATGGATCCGGAAGGCAGGTCTCCCGTCAATCTCGAAAACTTTACGCTGCCTGTCACCATCGACAGTACACGCAAGATAGAAGAAAAGCCGGTAGGCAGCGGGCGATATTACAAATCCGGAACCGGCTGGGGGGAACGCAATAACAAACCTTATTCGCGTGCAGAACTTTATGCCGACCTTTCCCTGCGATCGAAAGAGACTTGGCTCCCTTGGCAGGGTTGTGTCGAATCTCGTCCGGGCACCTATGCGCTGGATGTAACGCCTCCTTCTGACAACAACCCAGACACATTATTTGTCCCCATGTTCGGCCCGGCCGAGTATTACAATACCGATAGCAGGGGAAACGTCACTTCCACCGTTTTGAACAGCTGGTGGCAAGACGACACATCCTTGGCTTACTCGCCCCGGCAAAGCGACCTCAAGAAATACTATCTGCGCGATTCCCTCGACAAGATTTACCGAGGCGGCAGATCGAATGGCGGCGGCCCCAACTATAGCTGCACATCATCACCTCTCACCCCATTGACGGACGTCACTACCGAACAGGGGATGAAAACAATTCAAACCGCAATCAAGGCGATGGTACCAAGCGGCGGTACGAATGTTCCCGAGGCTATGGCCTGGGGCTGGCGAACGATCGTCCGAGGAGCACCGTTTACAGAAGCCCGGCCTTCGACCGAACGCGGCAATGATAAAGTTGTGATCGTGCTGACCGACGGCGCCAACACCTATTATAAATATGACGGACTGGCTGGCTCGGGTCCCGACAGAGCTGCAAACTTTTCCTACTATTCAGCGCACGGCTACACTGCTCGCATAACCAAACACTACAGCCAGGCCCGTTTATTTCAGGAAAGCGGCGTTTCGGTTTCGCAAAATAACAGTACATATACGAAGGCCATGAATGCGCGTTTTGCAAAGCTCTGCGACAACGCCAAGTCAGCCAGTATCATCGTTATGACAGTCGCATTGGACCTCAGCGAGACGAACAGCACCGAGAAAGCACAAATAGATCTGTTGAGATCCTGTTCTTCAAACTCGCGCGTTCGCATGGAGAGTGGCAGGCCAGCCAAGCTTTTCTGGAACTCAACCGGCGGTGAACTAAGCGAAACATTCAGGCAGATCGGCGACGAACTCTCCAATTTGCGCATTGTGGATTGATATTGCCAACGACATCACCATATGCCGGATCGGACATAGTCAACCCGTGGCCGCTCCGCGTTAAGGATGGTGCAAATTAACCATCATTCATCTGTCAAATTTCTCAGGCAATCTTGACAAGATAAGGTCCGGCTTCTATCTCAGAGCCACGTTAGCACTCTCGCATGATGAGTGCTAACAAGCGCGGATCGGCTCGATCCGTTAACAGGGTTCAACGTCTATAACACCAAGGGTTATACCATGGCTGATATCAAGTTCCGCCCGCTTCATGACCGCGTCGTCGTTCGTCGCGTTGAATCGGAAGCCAAGACCGCTGGCGGCATCATCATCCCTGACACCGCCAAGGAAAAGCCGCAGGAAGGCGAAATCGTCGCTGTTGGCGCAGGCGCTCGTGACGAAGCTGGCAAGCTGATCGCTCTGGAAGTCAAGGCTGGCGACAAGGTTCTGTTCGGCAAGTGGTCGGGAACCGAAGTCAAGATCGGCGGCGAAGACCTGCTGATCATGAAGGAATCCGACATTTTGGGTATTGTCGGCTAACGCCTCCGACTCGGTATCGTCGGCTAATATGGCCTACATACGGGTCGATCATATACCACAAACCAATTCACCATAATCTGACCGGGACAATTCCCAGGAGAGTAAAATGGCTGCAAAAGACGTAAAATTCGGTCGCTCTGCGCGCGAAAAGATGCTGCGCGGCGTCGATATCCTTGCTGACGCTGTAAAGGTAACGCTCGGCCCGAAGGGTCGTAACGTTGTCATCGACAAGTCCTTTGGCGCTCCGCGCATCACCAAGGACGGCGTATCGGTCGCCAAGGAAATCGAACTGGAAGACAAGTTCGAAAACATGGGCGCACAGATGCTGCGCGAAGTGGCTTCGAAGACCAACGACACTGCCGGTGACGGCACGACGACCGCTACCGTTCTCGGTCAGGCAATCGTTCAGGAAGGCGCAAAGGCTGTTGCCGCCGGCATGAACCCGATGGACCTGAAGCGCGGTATCGACCTCGCAGTAACCGAAGTTGTTGCTGAACTTCTCGGCAAGGCCAAGAAGATCAACACGTCGGAAGAAGTTGCTCAGGTTGGCACCATCTCCGCTAACGGTGAAGCCGAAATCGGCAAGATGATCGCTGATGCGATGCAGAAGGTCGGCAATGAAGGCGTGATCACGGTTGAAGAAGCCAAGACCGCTGAAACCGAACTCGAAGTCGTCGAAGGCATGCAGTTCGACCGCGGTTACCTGTCGCCTTACTTCGTCACCAACCCTGAAAAGATGGTTGCTGACCTCGAAGACGCCTACATCCTTCTGCACGAAAAGAAGCTCTCGAACCTCCAGGCTCTTCTGCCGGTTCTGGAAGCTGTCGTTCAGACCTCCAAGCCGCTCGTCATCATCGCTGAAGACGTCGAAGGCGAAGCTCTTGCAACACTCGTCGTCAACAAGCTGCGCGGCGGCCTGAAGATCGCTGCTGTCAAGGCTCCTGGCTTCGGCGATCGCCGCAAAGCCATGCTCGAAGACATCGCGATCCTCACCGGCGGTCAGGTTATCTCCGAAGACCTCGGCATCAAGCTCGAAACCGTTACGCTCGACATGCTCGGCCGTGCAAAGAAGGTTTCGATCTCGAAGGAAAACACCACGATCGTTGACGGTGCAGGCCAGAAGGCTGAAATCGACGCTCGCGTTAGCCAGATCAAACAGCAGATCGAAGAAACCTCTTCGGACTACGACCGTGAAAAGCTTCAGGAACGTCTTGCCAAGCTTGCTGGTGGCGTTGCCGTGATCCGCGTCGGCGGTGCAACGGAAGTTGAAGTGAAGGAAAAGAAGGACCGCGTTGACGACGCCCTGAACGCAACCCGCGCTGCGGTTGAAGAAGGCATCGTTGCTGGTGGCGGCACCGCCCTCCTCCGCGCTTCGGCCAAGATCTCCGCCAAGGGCATCAACGCCGACCAGGAAGCTGGTATCAACATCGTTCGTCGCGCTCTGCAGGCTCCAGCTCGTCAGATCACGACCAATGCCGGTGAAGAAGCTTCGGTTATCGTTGGCAAGATCCTTGAGAATGCCTCTGAAACCTACGGCTACAACACTGCCAATGGTGAATTCGGCGACCTGATCAAGGCTGGCGTTGTCGATCCGGTTAAGGTTGTCCGTACCGCCCTGCAGAATGCTGCATCGGTTGCCGGCCTCCTGATCACGACGGAAGCCATGATCGCTGAACTGCCGAAGAAGGATGCAGCTCCGGCTGGCATGCCTGGCGGCATGGGCGGCATGGGCGGCATGGACTTCTAAGAAGTCTATAAAGCACGCCCATCAGGTAATAAGCTCGCACCGCAAAGCGGTGCGGGTGGCGGCATGGACTTCCAAGAAGTCCGTCAAGCTTACTTTGATGAAAATGCGAGAAAGGTGGCCTTGGGCCGCCTTTCTTTTTACGTTGCATAACCGTTTGTGATTTATGAAAAATTTACTCTGCTCGCGCTTTGCTGCACCGAAGTCGTTATTTTAGAAACTTCTGATTGACTCATAACCACCAATCATGGTCAATCCCGAATGACACAGAGATGGACTTCCTGTTTGCCCCCGCACTTTGGAAGTCCTGTCTCAGGCAACAGGAAAGGCAGGCTTCGGCCTGTCTTTCCACTTGCACTTCCAAAAACTCAGCTTCTATTCTGCGGCGTCAATCTGCGCCTTTCCTGATATCGAGGCGTCATAACGCGCGCGAGCCATCATTACCTTTGCTTCATTGGCTATCGCCCACTCACCCAATGCGCGCACAGGCCGCAAGAGATCGCTCCCCATTTCAGTCAGTTCATATTCGACCTTGGGCGGAATTGTCGGAAAGATCGTACGCGTGACGAAACCATCTCGCTCCAGATTGCGTAACGTCGTCGTCAGCATTTTCTGAGAAATACCATCTACGCTTCGACGCAACTCGTTGAAACGCATTGGATGATTACCGAGATAGCTCACCACAAGCACCGTCCATTTATCGCCCACGCGAGACAGAATATCCGCAACGGTCCTGCATGCACTGGTTTCCTTGAAGTCACCGGGTTTCATAAAAGTGCCTCCTTGTGCGCTAGGTAAGTCACTTATATAGCGTCAGTTTCTAACGGTTACCACTCTAAATAAAGGTGCTATCTATGTCTAAGCTCAAAGTCGCCGTCATCGTCGGCAGTACACGTGAACAGCGTTTTGCTCCAGTCCCTGCTCAGTGGATTGCGAAACTCGTAGCAGAACGCCCGGAACTGGACGTGGAAATTCTCGATGTCGCCGATTATCCGATGGGCTTCTATGGCGACACTTCCACCACGACCGCACAAGCAGAAACTGCTGACAAATGGAAAAACAAGCTGCGCGAGTTCGATGCCTACATCCTGACTGCGGCTGAATACAATCACGCTCCTACTGCTGTTCTGAAAAACGCCATCGACTATGGTGACTGGATTCAGAAGCCAATGGGATTTGTCGGCTATGGTGGCGTCGGTGGTGCTCGCGCTGTCGAACAACTGCGGATGATCGCAGTCGAAATGTCTTCTATGTCAGTCAAAACCGGCGTTCATATACTTTTCCCTGATTATCTCGCCGTCGTCAAAGGCGAGAATAAGCTGGACGACTTCCCTCATCTGGCAGAAGCAGCCAAAAACATGCTGGATCAGTTGGTTTGGTGGGGCAAGGCACTTAAGCCGGCGCGTGCCGTCTGAATAAGACGGCAAGCCGGAACGTTAGAGTTCCGGCTTGCCGCTAGCATTGTATGCCCTATGATTATCCGCAGTCACAATGTAATGGATGATCATATGCGTAAAGAACTTCCTATCGCCACAGTTCCGAAAGACGGTCGTAAGATTACAGTCGTCTGGACCGATGAAGATGACCAGCGCAATGAGTCAATTGCACAGTATCGAACGCTAGCCCAATTGCAGGCCGGTGGCGGTCAGTGGGATGAGACAGATACTGGCTGGTGGACGTTCACCGATAGCAAAACCCAGCGCAAGATCGAACCGACCGCTTGGATTTCCGAAACGGATAACGGTGACGAAGAGGACGGCGCTTGACCGTGGAGGTGCCGGTCAACAAAAATTGACTTTTATAGTCATGTTTTATCAAATGATTGCGTTATAAAAGTTTCACGAAGAAACATTAGCCCGCCAAGCTCCTGGCGGTGCTATATTTGCTTTGGATGGCTCGGTTTCGAGTCCAATTACCCGGAGACCTGAAATGACCGCTACGCGTACCGAAACAGATACGTTCGGACCGATTGATGTTCCTGCAGACCGCTACTGGGGCGCTCAGACGCAACGCTCGTTGCAAAACTTCAAGATCGGCGGGGAGCGCATGCCGCTTCCGTTGGTCCACGCACTGGGTGTCGTCAAGCGCGCGGCAGCGGAAACCAATATTGCGCTTGGCAAACTCGATCCGGTTCTCGGCCAGGTAATTGCAGTGGCGGCGTCCGAAGTCATCGAGGGTAAGCTCGACGAGCACTTCCCGCTGGTCGTCTGGCAGACTGGTTCGGGAACGCAATCGAACATGAATGCCAACGAGGTCATTTCAAACCGGGCTATCGAACTTCTCGGTGGTGAAATGGGGTCCAAGAAGCCGGTCCATCCCAATGACCACGTGAATATGAGCCAGTCGTCCAATGATAGCTTCCCAACGGCAATCCATGTTGCCACGGCAGTCGAGGCCGTCAATCGGCTTTATCCGGCGGTTGAACATCTGACCAAGGCGCTCCAGGCCAAGGAAGAGTCCTTCAAGGATATCATCAAGATCGGTCGTACCCATACGCAGGATGCAACGCCGGTTACACTGGGACAGGAATTCTCCGGGTATCGCGCCGCGTTGGAATATGCGCGCCATCGCATCGAGCAATCGCTCGCAGACGTCTTTCTGCTCGCACAAGGCGGGACTGCAGTCGGCACGGGCCTGAACGCGCCAATCGGTTTCGACACGGGCTTTGCTGAAGCCGTGAGCGAAATTACCGGCCTCCCTTTCAAGACTGCGCCCAACAAATTTGAGGCTCTTGCCAGCCACGGCGCTATCCTCAATTTCCATGGCAGCCTGAATGCTTTGGCGGCGGATCTTTTCAAGATCGCGAATGACATTCGTTTCCTCGGTTCGGGTCCGCGTTCCGGGCTTGGTGAACTGTCACTGCCGGAAAACGAACCCGGCTCCTCAATCATGCCGGGCAAGGTCAATCCGACCCAGGCAGAAGCTTTGACTATGGTCACAACACAGGTGTTTGGCAACCAGACCACAATTACGGTCGCCGCAAGCCAGGGTCACTTCGAGCTTAACGTGTTCAAACCGGTAATCGCATATAATGTCCTGCAATCGATCCGCATTCTCAGTGATGCCATGGTGTCGTTTGCCGATCATTGTGTGGAGGGAATCGAACCGAACCTGAACCGTATCAAGGAACTGCTGGACCGCTCGCTGATGCTTGTGACCGCGCTGGCTCCGGCGATCGGTTATGACAATGCAGCCAAGATCGCCAAGACTGCGCACAAGAATGGAACGACCTTACGTGAAGAAGCATTGGCGAGCGGATTGGTGTCGGCAGAAGACTATGAGCGGCTGGTGCGGGCAGAGAGAATGATTGCACCAGAGTGAATTGGTATTCATACTGTAAACAAACTGTCGAGGATTAGACGGCTTTCCTTGACAGTCTGCAGTCGTTAATTGATGCCTCAGTTCAACAGGAGATAGCCCCGCATGTCCTCTATCACTCCACAGTCCAATGGCGCTGTAACGCTCATCGCCCGTATCTTTCTTTCGATCCTCTTCATTCTTGCCGGCTATGGCAAGCTGACGGCCATCTCGGGCACTGCAGGTTACTTCGCTGGTCTCGGCCTTCCGGTTCCAACCGTTACGGCTGTCATTGTCGGTCTGGTGGAATTTGTCGGCGGTCTCGCAATTCTCGTCGGCTTTCAGACCCGCATCGCGGCAGCCATTGTCGGTCTGTTCACCATCGGCGCAACGCTTGTTGCCCATATGGACTTCTCGCAAGGCATGAACGCCATGATGGCGCAGAAAAACCTCGCAATTGCGGGTGGTCTCTTTATCCTCGCCCTGCATGGTGCAGGTTCGCTTTCGATTGACGCCAAGCGCGGCTGAGCAGACATCACCAACACAACATAAAGAAACCGCGCTATTCAGATGGCGCGGTTTTTTAATTTCCAGCGTCTTGCTGCCAATGGTTAAAAAGGAGGATTCTCCTCGAATTGAGGTAAGTCATCCAGAATGTCATACCATGGAGCTTTCGAGCCGACGAAAATATGAGCAGACGGCTTCAGCTTTGGCTCCTCAGCCAACACACCATAATTGACGTGAACATATTCGCCTCCGCGAACGATGGAATATAGAAAAGAACCACAAGAAGCGCATCGCACATCGTGATCGATCTCGTTGCCGACAAGCATGAGCGACGATTTACTATTCGTCTCTTCGAGTGCGTGGGTTTTTATTCCACCGAAAGCCTTGAATGCACTGCCAGTGGCACGACGACATAATGAGCAATGGCAGTTCAGGGCATATTCGAATTCATCCGTCACTGTGAAACGGACTGCTTCGCAGGTACAACGTCCAATCAATTTCCGCACACTATTCATCTGAACTGTTCCGAGTTCCAATTGTGAAATGGCAACTCGCAACATAAAAGACAAACTTGAAGTTATCTACCCGCCCAGTCCTTTACGAATACGGGTCGCAACTTCTGTGACACGTGCATTCTCGCGACTGCGGCGCGCTGAAACAAGGCAAGCCTGCGAGCGCAGAATAACGCCGTCTTCCAGAACCTTTAGGCGGTTAGCCCGCAGTGTTGAACCCGTCGATGTAATATCGACGATCATGTCTGCAGAACCTGCAGCCGGAGCGCCTTCAGTAGCCCCCAAGCTTTCAACGATGCGGTAAACCTGAATGCCATGCTTCTGCGAAAAGAATTGCTGTGTCAGTCGCCAGTATTTGGTGGCGATGCGCAGACGGCGACCATGACGCTGGCGGAAATCTGCCGCCACATCGTCCAAGTCAGCCATGCTGGTCACATCACGCCAGACTTCCGGAACTGCCACCACAACGTCAGCATGACCGAACCCCAGTTCCGCTTCGATGGCCACGCGTTCTTCCGAATGCGCCAATGTTTCGCGAACAAGATCTTCGCCTGTAACGCCCAGATCAACACTGCCGTATCCCAGTTCACGGGCGATTTCGGAAGCCGAAAGGAACAGAATGTCGAGATCAGTTTCGCCCTCAACACGAGCCCGGTAATTACGCGAGTCATCCGGCAGGATCACTTTGTAACCTGCCTTGTCTAGTACTGCGAGCGTCTGTTCCTTCAAGCGCCCTTTGGACGGCAATGCCAGAGTCACACTCATTTTTTCTCTCCCGCCAGCATTTGCAGTCGGTCGAGCCAGATGGAAAAGCCGACGCCGGGAATGTTTTCCGAAGCGCCAAGCATGGTCAGAAGCCGGTCATAACGACCGCCGCCAGCGAGAACGCCTTCCTTTTCAACACCCGGAGCCCGGATTTCATAAACGAGACCGGTATAGTAATCGAGCGGACGCCCGAAGGAGGCATCGTAGATAATATCTTTTGTGGCGATGCCCGCATTCACAATAGCTTCACTGCGCGCCTCAAACTTCTGCAAGACTGCAGCAAGATCAAGGGCGTGTTCCGAAGCAAATGCCCGCAAGGTAACGGCTGCGGAATCAAGCGAGACGCGCGTTTCAAGAAACTGTTTCAGAAGATCAAGCGCGGATGCAGGAAAGCGCGTAACCGCAAGATCTTCCTTCTCGATCAACCGGCGTGCAATCTCGGCCGGCGAACGTCCTGCACTGGGCGAAATGCCAGCTTCGAGCATTTCCGCTTCCAGCATGCGTGCAAGCCCGGATTCATCGCCCTCTGCCACCAGCCCGGCAAGCGTTTCCGGCAACGGATCACGCCGTTGTGCGCCAGTCAGTTCAGCAAGTACCTGTTCCATGGAATTCGCATCGCCGAAAGAACGCAGAAGCTTCTTGCGCCAACCTTGTGGCAGGCCCAGCGCCTTCAGCATACCCGCAAAAACCGACTGGTCTCCCAGAACAATCTCAAGCTCTGCTTCAGGAGCCGCCGCGCGAACACAGGAAAGCGCATCAGCAATCGAGCGCGCATCCGATGCGGCTTCGTCGGAAGCACCCAAGTCTTCGATACCGGCCTGAAGGAATTCAGCCGCACCGTCACGATGCTGACGGAACACTTCGCCCAGATAGGCATAGCGCTTCGGCGTGGCAGCATTCAGGGCGATGTGGTTGCGGCAGACGGGAATGGTAAATTCCGGCCGCAAGCACAAACTATCGCCGTTCTCGTTTTCAGTGAGAAAAATACGACGGCGTAAATCCTCGCCCGCCATATCCAGAAATGGATCAGCCGGCTGAATCAGCGGAATTTCGACAAGTTCGGCTTCGCGCGCACCAAGCGTCGCACGAAGAGAATTGAAAACACCAGACGAGCTCGATCCAGCCATGGTTTCCGTCACTTCGACTGTTCTGCGCGATCTCGCGCCTGGCTGGCAAGGATTTCACGGACGGCATCGATGAGGCCATTTTCCTTGGCCGTGATCTGAGCCGGGCGGCTTTCGCGCCAGGTTACATTGTCCTCGATCTCCGCAGAAAGGCGCTTGCCCTCGACCAGATCCTTGATCTGCACCTCACCTGCCTCACGCTCCTGCGAGCCCTGAATGATGACGCAAGGCGCTTCACGACGATCAGCATATTTCATCTGCGCCTTCATGCCGGACCCGCCGACATACATTTCAGCGCGAATGCCCGCCTGACGCAGGTCGGAGACCATCTTCTGATAGCGGCCAAGGCTTTCTGTATCCCTGTCCATAACCAGAACCACTACCGGGCCGACAACATCGGAAACATCAAGTTTGCCGAGGTTCTTCAAAGCCGTCATCAAGCGCGAAACACCAATAGAAATGCCCGTCGCTGGTACTGGCTCGCCGCGGAAGCGTGACACGAGACCATCATACCGGCCACCACCGCCCACAGAACCAAACACGACCTTCTGACCGTCTTCATTGGTAACGTCGAATTGCAGTTCCGCTTCGAAAACCGGCCCCGTATAATATTCAAGACCACGCACAACGGACGGGTCAATCTTCACACGACCATCGTAGCCACCCGCCGAGAACAGCACCTGCATGTCGGCAAGTTCGGTTACACCTTCCTCACCCTTGGCGTTGCCAGCCACAACTGCACGGAGATTGGCGATCGTTTCGACGCCTGTCGCCCCGCCCGCCGCAGTGAAAGCCAGAACTTTCTCGATTGCATCATCAGTAAGTTCAGCGCCCTTGGTGAAATCGCCGCTTTCATCAAGACGGCCCTTGCCGAGCAGAAGGCGAACGCCTTCAGGTCCAAACTTGTCGAGCTTGTCGATGGCACGCAGTACATTGAGGCGCTTGACAGCATTGCCCTCACCTTCAAGACCGATAGCATCCAACACGCCGTCAAGAACCTTGCGGTTATTGACGCGGATCGCATAATCGCCACGACTGATGCCTAGGCGCTCCATCGTGTCGGCCATCATCATGCACATTTCGGCATCGGCCGAGACATTCGGCGCACCGACCGTGTCAGCGTCGAACTGCATGAATTGACGGAAACGACCCGGTCCCGGCTTCTCATTGCGGAACACCCAACCATTACGATAGCTGCGATAAGGCTTTGGCAACGACTCGTAGTTTTCAGCGACGTAACGTGCCAGCGGCGCAGTCAGATCGTAGCGCAGCGACAGCCATTGTTCATCGTCGTCCTGAAACGAGAACACGCCTTCGTTCGGGCGGTCCTGATCCGGCAGAAACTTGCCGAGCGCATCCGTATATTCCACGAGCGGAGTTTCCACCGGCTCGAAGCCATATAGGTCGTAAACTTCACGGATTGTCGCCATCATCTTTTCAGCGGCGCGCAAATCATCCGGCACCCGATCGACAAACCCGCGCGGCAACCGCGCCTTCATCTTGTCCGCTTTATCGGCCATTTTTCCTGCCTGATCGCTGATTTATACACACATGCCGATTGGAACCGGCATCAATTCTGTTGCCGGTTTCCTAACCGATCAAGTCCGTTGCGGCAAGTGCAGGAAGCGTGTTCAGCGTGTCGCAATAGCGACGGCCGCGCCTGCCATCATGCCAGCACTGGTTCTGTTAGCGATCCGCATCATGCGAGGACTGCGCAGAAACCGTCTTGCCTGCGCGGCAAGCACCACCCACGCCGTATCAACTGCAGCGAGAACAGCAAACATGACCACCAGCAATTCAGCCCAACCAACCAGCGAAACATGGGTGATATCAACCACCGTCGGCAGGATGGCGAGGTAGAAAACCATGATTTTCGGATTACCAAGTGTAATCGCCAGCGCGCTAAGGAAGAGCTTCCCAGCCTCACCCTGACGCGGAATGGCATTTTCATCCGCAACTTCATCTACCGGTGCGATCCACATCTTCCACGAAAGATAGATCAGATAGGCTACGCCCACATATTTGAGGATGAGAAACGCAGTGTGAAATGTGTTGGCCAGCGCAGCCAGTCCCCAGACTGCGAGTGAAAGCCAGATAGCATCACCAAGCCACAGACCGAACATGAATGGAAAGACGCCCTTGTGGCCGCGGCTGATGACGCGTGCCACCAGCGCGCCGACATTCGGCCCCGGCGTACCCGCCGCCACAACCAGAATACCGGCAAATGCCAACAACGACACCAAATCCATGATCGTCTCCCATACTCAAAGATGGATGTTTCTCGCAGAAATGATGCGGCTTAGCAATCGTTGCTCTAGCTGGGTCGTTTGAAACTCTGTCGCAATTTTTCAATGTGTGTCCGACAGTGACAACCTTCGATGTGGTCGTTCACCAGCCCCATTGCTTGCATGAAAGCATATACAGTCGTTGGACCAACGAATGACCAGCCGCGCTTCTTCAAATCTTTGGAGATGCGAATTGATGTTTCAGTCTTCGGATTGGCAACAAGAGTTGGATAGTCCACCACGGTAGGGCGATCTTTCACGCCCGGTTCGAATGACCAGAAATAGGCCGCAAGTGAACCCTTTTCGGCAACCAGCTCAATTGCGCGCTTGGCGTTGTTGATCGTGGATTCGATCTTGCCGCGATGGCGCACGATACCCTTATCGGCCAGCAGGCGCGCCACATCTTCTTGATTGTACTGCGCAACACGATGGAAATCGAAGCCATCGAAAGCGGCCCGAAAGTTCTCACGCTTGCGCAAGATCGTGAGCCACGACAAGCCTGACTGGAAGCCCTCAAGGCAGATTTTTTCGAAAAGCCGGAAATCGTCAGAGACAGGAACACCCCATTCCTTGTCATGATAAGCAAGATAATCGGGTAACTCACCCGGCCAGAAGCAACGCGCCATTCCATCGGCGCCGACGATCAGACCGGTTTTTGCCTCAGCGACATCGCTCATTGTTCCGCCTCTCAAGTTTCATCCATAATTAATTATGTCGCGCAACCTGACACTAACCACAACTTTAATTGGAAGGGCCGTCAGGCAAAACACGCGACCAAAATTTACCTTTACGATTCCATTCCGGCACACAATCCCCACACGAGCATGAGGGTCGCTCTCCTGACAGCAGATGTCAGGAGCTGCAACGGGCAACTGCGTCACAAAGATTTTCAGGCGCAAAGATACGGATCTGAATTATGAAACCACGGCATCTTCTTTTAATCGGGTCGCTTGCGGCGATTGCCGTTTCCATCGTCAGCACGGGCATGGCCTTTGCCAATGACCGCTATGCAACACTGCCGCCGGTACGTGTGAGTCCTGATCTTTCCGCGCCATGGGTAGCTCAATTACATGGACAGCCTGCCCGCATAAGGGCCGTACCGCAATCTTTGCAGCCAGCGTCACGTGTTGCCGCCAGACAGAAGCAGAAAGTCAAATCCAGCTATCGTCAGGTTTCGTATCAACGCCCGGCTGCGAATCCGGCAACCACAGTACGAAAGCACCAGATCGATCCCGCTTACCTGCCGCAGACGGTTTCCTATTCCGGCAACGAAAAACCGGGCACAATCGTCATCGATACAGGCAAGCGCTTCCTTTATCTCGTTCAATCCGGCGGTAAAGCGATGCGATATGGCGTCGGCGTCGGGAAACAAGGTTTCAGCTGGAAGGGTGCGCAGCGCATCAGCCGCAAGGCTGAATGGCCAACCTGGACACCGCCGAAGGAAATGATCGCCCGCGAGCGCAAGAAGGGGCGTATCCTCCCGGCGCGTATGGAAGGGGGGATAAATAACCCGCTTGGCGCGCGCGCGCTTTATCTCGGTTCAACACTCTATCGTATCCACGGGACTAACCAGCCTTGGACTATCGGCAAGGCAATGTCGTCCGGCTGCATTCGCATGCGCAATGAAGACGTCACCGATCTTTATGAACGTGTCCCGGTCGGCGCAAAGGTGGTTGTCCGCTAATCGAACCATCTTTTTTATGCCATTTACAACCGCCTTCTCTCGGAGGCGGTCGTATTGTTTTCATAAATCTGAAAAGATCAAAATTTCTGCACAGAAAGAATGATTGCAGACTTGGAAACATGATTGAAAGGGCTTTTCCTTTTCCCCCGAACACCCATATGCTGACAGTGGCAAAGTCCAAAGAGATATGAAAATGGCTGCCAAATGGCAGTTCGTGCTGGAGAAAGAACCGGCATGCAGGTCAATAGCATTCATGCGCATCAAAGGATCCACCTTTGCGCTGAATGCTTCGGAGGGAAAGGATAAATCATGACCGTACCGACGGTTAAACTGAACGACGGCAATCACATTCCGCAGCTCGGTTACGGTGTCTGGCAAGTAGGTAATGACGAAGCAGTGGCCGCTGTCAGCGAAGCGTTGAAAGCAGGATATCGTCACATCGACACCGCTGCCATTTACGGCAATGAAGAAGGCGTCGGCAAGGCGATCAAGAGTTCCGGAATCGAGCGCGGCGACATTTACCTCACCACGAAACTGTGGAACGGTGAACAAGGCTATGAATCGACGCTGAAAGCATTCGACGCCAGCTTGAAAAAGCTTGGCACGGATTATGTGGATCTCTATCTCATCCACTGGCCGATGCCATCGAAAGATCTTTTCATGGAAACATGGCGCGCTTTTCTCAAATTGAAAGAAGAGGGTCGAGCCAAATCCATTGGTGTATCCAACTTCCGTACAGCCGATCTCGAACGCATCATCACGGAAAGCGGCGTAACGCCGGTTCTCAATCAGATTGAGCTGCACCCACAGTTCCAGCAGGACGAGTTGCGTCTGTTCCACAGCAAACACGACATCGCGACGGAAGCGTGGAGCCCACTTGGTCAGGGTAAAATTCTGGAGGATGCCACGCTGAAGGCCATCGCGGAAAAGCATGGCAAGTCGGTCGCACAAATCATCCTGCGCTGGCACATCGAAACGGGCAATATCGTCATTCCCAAGTCCGTTACGCCCGCCCGTATCAAAGAAAATTTCGATATTTTCGATTTCCGTCTCAACGGAACCGATCACGATGCGATTACGAAACTGGACAAGGCAGACGGCCGGATCGGCCCGAATCCGAGTACCTTTTCGGCTGGCTGAGCAGACATCGAAGACAAAACCGGGCAATTGCCCGGTTTTTTTATGCAGCTATTTGTGACAATCCCTGAGGCTTCGGCCCACCATAGGCCCAGTCGATCAGTTCCACCGTGTGCACGATGGGTAGCTTGCTGCCGGTGGCGATCTGGGTCATGCAGCCGATATTACCGGTAGCGATCAGATCGGCGCCTGTCGCCTCAATGTTCTTTACCTTGCGGTCACGCAGCTTGGCGGCAATCTCCGGCTGCATGATGTTATAGGTGCCAGCCGATCCGCAGCACAGATGCCCTTCCAGCGGTTCCTTCACCGTGAAGCCCGCTTTTGACAGCAGGTCTTTCGGCTGCCGCACAATTTTCTGCCCGTGCTGCATCGAGCAGGCCGAGTGATAGGCGACTGTCAGCGTCTGCGGCGCATCGGGTTCCGGCAGATCGATGCCGGTGAGATATTCGGTGATGTCCTTGGCCAACGCTGATACGTGTGCTGCCTTGTCCTTGTAGAATGGATCGAGACGCAGCATGTAGCCGTAGTCTTTGATGGTCGTGCCGCAGCCCGATGCAGTGACAATAATGGCATCAAGACCACCCGCTTCGATCTCACGCGTCCAGACATCGACATTGTGCCGTGCCTGTTCAAGCGCCTGCTCCTCGCGGCCCATATGATGGACCAGCGAACCGCAGCAGCCTTCGCCCTTCGGTGTCACCACTTCGATGCCGAAGCGGTTCAAAAGCCGCAAGGTGGCGGCATTAATGCCCGGATTGAGCACTGGCTGCGCGCAGCCATTGAGGATCGCCACGCGACCACGCTTCTCACCTTTGGCAGCACTAACTGTTTCGATATTGGCAGCCGCTGGCAGACTTTGCGGCGCTAGGTCGAGCATGGCCGCCATCGGTCGCAGGGATTGGCTTTTGCGCAGGAGCGGCGCAAACGGCTTTCCAAGTTTTGCCAGTTTTAGCGCAGCGCGGAAACGGCCCGGATAGGGCAGCACCTGCGCCAAAACCCCACGCAGGAAGCGGTTCATAAATGGGCGCTTATAGGTTTTTTCGATATGCGCCCGTGCATGATCGACCAAATGCATATAGTTGACCCCGGAAGGACATGTCGTCATGCAGGAAAGGCAGGACAGGCAGCGGTCAACATGGCGAACGATTTCCTCATCCGCCGGGCGACCGTTTTCCAGCATATCCTTGATGAGGTAGATGCGGCCACGCGGGCTGTCGAGTTCGTTGCCGAGCGTCACATAGGTCGGGCATGTTGCGGTACAGAAGCCGCAGTGCACGCATTTACGCAGAATTTTCTCGGCTTCGCTGACACCAGGATCGCGTAACTGATCGGGGCTGAAATGGGTCTGCATGGCTTCAAGCTCCAGCCTGACGGGGATGCATACGCCCCGGATTGAGGATATTTTCGGGATCGAATTGTTGCTTCAACCGCTGAGAAAGCGCTGCAAGTGCTGCCGGTTGCGGCTCGAACACTGCATTGCTTGCGCGAATATGTTCCGATGCGCGCACGAGCGTCGCATGGCCACCGCCATATTTGGTAATCAGCTTGCGCAAAGTTTGCGCTTCCGGGTCCGCTTCCATCCGCATCCAGATCAGCCCACCCTGCCAGTCGTAATAGGCATCGACGCCCGCATGACGGCGGAACTCGTCCACCATCTGCCAGCCTTGCATCGGCGTCATCGAAACGCGCCAGACAGCGCGATTGTCGCCTGCATTGGCATAAGGCAGGACATCGCGCACTTCACGCCAGAGCTGCTGCGATTGCCCCCCGTTCAACACTTCCACCGTGCCGGATTGGCGGAGCAGCGCCTGCAATTGCCGACTACGGTGCTCGACCGAAGGTGCAAAGCCTTCGAGCCGTAGAACGGTCGCCGCATCCCAGCCGAGCTTACCGTCAAGGAAGCGATTGGCAACAGTCGGCGGCAGATGCGCGGCGGAAGCGACTTCCTCTCGCGATCCCATAGCCATGGCCATGACGCGCGCCGCCTGTTCGTCGGTCAGACCGCGCACGGCAAGCGTTGCCGCCGTTTCCGGCTTCGGCAGAACCTTGAACGTCACCTCGGTGGCAACGCCCAGTGTGCCCCAGGAATTAGCCATGCCTTTGGACAAATCATAGCCGGTCACGTTCTTGACCACGCGACCACCAGATTTGAACAATTCGCCACGCCCGGACACAACGCGCACCCCAAGCACATGATCGCGGGCAGCACCCGCCTTGAGGCGACGCGGACCGGACAGATTGGCGGCAAGCACTCCGCCGATCGTACCGCGACCGCTCTCACCCGAAAGCAACGGACCGTAATCCATAGGCTCGAAATGAAAGCACTGATTGTTGTCGGCCAGAAGCTTTTCGATCTCGACCATTGGCGTTCCGGCTTTTGCCGAAAGCACCAGTTCGTCCGGCTCATACAAGGTCACGCCCGTAAGCCGCGACACGTCGAGCACGCGACCGGCATCAACCCTGCGTCCGATGCCACGCTTGGAGCCATGGCCGATAATTTCCAGCGGCGTAGAACTGGCCAGTGCATCCTGCACCGCCTCCAGAACGCCAGCCTCATCTTGCGGCTTTAGAATATTTGCATCGCTCATGATCAAAACCACAACTCAGAATCGGGGAATATCCGGGAAGGCCAGCTCGCCGCGATGCACATGCATACGACCAAGCTCGGCGCAGCGGCGTAATTGCGGAAAGACCTTGCCGGGATTAAGAAGGTGCTTGGCATCGAAAGCACATTTGACACGCATCTGCTGGTCAAGATCGATCTCGTTGAACATTTCCGGCATCAGATCGCGCTTTTCGATGCCTACTCCATGTTCGCCAGTGAGAACACCACCGACTTTCACGCAAAGGCGCAAAATGTCCGCGCCAAAATCTTCCGCAGCTTCCAGTTCGCCAGGAATATTCGCATCATAGAGGATAAGCGGATGCAGGTTGCCGTCGCCCGCGTGGAACACATTGGCCACCCGCAATCCGTATTTCTCGGAAAGTTCGCGCATCCCGGACAGAACACGCGGCAGTTCCTTACGCGGAATGGTGCCGTCCATGCACAGATAATCGGGCGAAATGCGCCCCACCGCCGGAAAAGCAGCCTTGCGCCCGGCCCAGAAAGCCAGACGCTGTTCTTCCGATTGCGACAGAATGCAGGTTGTGGAACCGTTTGTAAGCGCCAGTGCTTCGACCCGACCTATCAGATAGTCCACTTCGACGGGCGGCCCATCAAGTTCGACGATCAGCAGCGCTTCGACATCGAGCGGATAACCGACCCGCACGAAATCTTCGGCGGCCTTGATGGCTGGCCTGTCCATCATCTCCATGCCGCCTGGTATGATACCTGCGCCGATGATGTCAGCGACACACTGACCGGCTTGCTCGCTGGAGGGAAAGCCGACCATGACTGCACGCGCCGTTTCCGGTTTTTGCAGGATACGGACCGTAATCTCTGTCACGACACCGAGCAGTCCTTCTGAGCCGGTCATCAGACCGAGAAGATCGTAGCCCTCACTGTCGAGATGCTTACCGCCAAGCCGGATAACTTCTCCGGTGATAAGCACCATTTCGATGCCGAGCACATTATTGGCGGTCAGACCGTATTTAAGGCAATGCACACCACCCGCATTTTCAGCGACGTTGCCACCGATGGAACAGGCAATCTGTGACGAGGGATCAGGCGCATAATAAAACCCCTCGTGTTCAACAGCCTTGGTAATGCCGAGATTGGTCACGCCTGGCTGCACCACAGCGACGCGGTTCGGATAATCGATTTCAAGAATGCGATTGAAGCGCGACATGCCAAGCAAAACTGCATCCTGCAGCGGCATGGAACCGCCGGACAGTGATGTACCCGCTCCCCGTGGCACGACACGAACGTTGTTATCGTGACAATAGCGCAGAACCTGCGAAACCTGATCAACCGTTTCTGGCAGCACAACGACCAACGGCAACGAACGGTGCGCGGTCAGGCCATCGCTCTCGAACACGCGCATTGCATTGATAGCATCCACAACGCCTTCGCCCGGCACGATGTCGCGCAAGTCTGCAACGATCTGCTCGCGCCGCTGCATGACGGACGCGTCCGGCTCCGGCATGATGAGTCCGCTCATATTCTCCTCCACCACTTATGTGGTCAAAGTGCACTCCGCACCATTCTCGTCAAGTGGTAAATCATTTTTACCACTTTAGTCAGCGGCTAAACAGTTTTCACACTGCGGCATAATTGCTTGCCTAGTTTCCTAGCGCTCGGCTAGATGCTTTAAACCCAAAGCTTTAGCAAAGCACGGCAATGAGTGGGATAGCAGAACATGATGAGCAGTCTGGCGGATATGGAAATCTTTGCCCGCGTCGTGGCAACGGGCAGCATGTCAGCAGCCGCTCGCGATCTGGGCCTCTCGCCAGCGGTCGTCTCAAAACGTCTGGGACGGCTGGAAGAGCGCCTCGGAACCCGACTGCTTCAACGAACGACACGCCAGATCGCGTTGACTGAGGCCGGTCAGGGTTATCATGAGCGGGTTCTGGCCATTCTCTCCAACATCGAAGAAGCGGAAGCCTTTGTTGCCCGCCGTTCTGCCGATGCGCGCGGTACATTGAAAATTTCAGCCCCTACGACTTTCGGTCGCATGCACATTGCGCCCTATCTCGTGCCGTTCATGCGCGCCAACGCAGACCTTACCGTCAATATGCAGCTCACCGACGAGATGGTCGACATTGTAGGCGATGGATACGATCTTGCCATTCGGATCGCCGAACTTTCCGATTCAACCCTCGTCGCACGCCGTCTCGCACCCGTGCGTCGTATTCTCGTCGCTTCACCCGGCTATATCGCGGAACGCGGTACACCACAGACGATTGAGGACTTGCAGGACCATATCTGTCTGGCACCGCACAACAACGACCCCTGGCGACTGGAAGGCCCCAAAGGCCCCATCGTCATTCGCCCAGTGGGGCCACTGCAAACCAATTCCAGCGAAATGGTACGCGAGGCAGTCCTGGCAGGCCTCGGCATAGCGCAACGCTCGACCTGGGATATCGGCCCGGAACTTGCAGCAGGCAAGTTGGTGCAAGTTCTGCCCGACTACGCCGCGTCTCGCAACGTTGCAATTCATGCCGTCTATCCATCGAAACAGTTCCTCCCGGCAAAGGTCAGACTGTTCATCGACTATCTGGCAGATCTTTATGGCCCTGTTCCTTACTGGGAAAGCGGCGCATCTCCGCACGAAGTAGCAAAGAAATAGACTGGCTTTCGTTCGTCGGTTAATAAGTCGCGCGCGCTATATTAGTGTGCCAGCACATAAAGCTAACTAAGCTTTTGATTCTAAAAGGCTTAAATATCCCGCAATCCGTTATTCAAGCGAATCGGATGATTTTCTCCCATTGTCCTGATTTTCTGGGAAAAATGATGAACACACCTTTACGTTTTATTCTAGCGATCATCGTCGCCGTTATCGTCGGCTGTGGTTTCATGTTCTATGACAAATCACGTGGCGCCGAGTGGGTCGTTTCTCCACAACAGATCGAACAAGCTAAAGCCGAAGGCAAATCGGGCGTAGAAAGCCGCCCCGGCACTGTGACCGTACTTCCGATCCGCAGCGAAACCGCTGACGCACTCCCGTTTAAATGGGCTATGTACGGCTTTGTCGCAGGTCTTTTCGTACTCGTCGCGACACGCAAGCGCAAAAAAGCCTGATCATTTTTTGATCATGTATTCCGAAAGCCCGGTCGCATCATCGATCGGACTTTCCTTTTCAATATATTCCGTTGCCGGGCATCGACCTAAAGGCTAATTTGCCGCCGTTATGGAGAGGGCTTCAGACGGCATGGCCGAAACAATTTTTTCACGCATACAGGCAAGCCGCACGGCAGACGACGTTGTGCATCAGATCGAAACGCTCATTCTCGAAGGCGTTCTGCGCGGTGGCGACCGGCTTCCCGGCGAGCGTGAACTGGCGCGCCAGTTCGATATATCTCGCCCGATATTGCGCGATGCTCTAAAAAGGCTTGAGACTGCCGAACTCCTCATCTCTCGTCATGGTGGAGGCACATTCGTTGCAGACGTGATCGGACAGGTATTCAGCGCCCCTGTGGTCAAGCTTTTTGCCGATCATCGCAAGGCGACCGCAGACTATCTCGAATATCGCCGGGAAATCGAAAGCATTGCCGCAGAATATGCAGCACTTCGAGCTACACCAGCTGACAAAGCGCTTTTGACCGAGATCATGGAGGCCATGGAAAAGGCTCATGGCGTCAGCGACTTCGACACGGAGGCACGCCTCGATGTGGAATTGCACAATGCTATTGGTGAAGCAGCACACAACATCGTTCTGCTGCACACCCTGCGGTCTTGCTATCAACTTCTGAAGGATGGCGTTTTTTACAATCGCAGCCTAATTTACAGCTATCCTGGCGTCGCCGACATGTTTCTTTCGCAGCACCGCGCCATTTACGATGCCGTCATGGCCGGTAATCCGCAAGCGGCACGCGAAGCGGTGCGAAAACACATTCGTTTCGTGGAACAGGCCACGCATGATCGCGAGCTTCACGAAGAACGCGAACGTGTCTCGCGTCTGCGCTATCGGCAGCGGGCGGGTGCGAAGTCAGGCAAGGACATGAAGGAAAATGACAGCGAATGAACGGCGTAGTTTTCAAGGATGCCAAAGGACCTGACGGTATCCGCCTTTATGCCATCGGCGACGTACATGGCCGCCTCGACTTGTTGCAGGATATGCACGGGCTGATCCGCGCCGACCTTGACCACCGCCCCGCTCACGACTGGCGTATCATTCATCTTGGTGATTATATCGATCGTGGTCCGCGCTCGAAAGAAGTGCTGGATTTTCTGATTGATGTGTCACGTCGGGATAAGCGCGTCATTTCGCTGTTGGGCAATCACGACGACGGTTTTCTTACCTATCTAGCAACGGGAGACGTTGCCGGGATATTCGCACTCCACGGTGGCATTGATACCGCCCGCTCCTACAATGTGGAAGTTGATTTTACTGATGCAGATTCAGCGCGCCTAGGTCATGCCGCGCTCGTCAAGGCCGTTCCCCAAACCCATATCGACTTCATTCGCGCCATGCCGCGCTCGGTCGCTTTTGGCGAATTCTTCTTCTGTCATGCAGGCATAAACCCTGCTGTGCCGCTGGATGCACAAGACCCAGAAGAATTGATCTGGATTCGCACAGCTTTCCTCAAATGGACTGAGCCCTTCGAAAAGGTCATCATCCACGGGCATACACCGCAAAGTGCTATCGATATTCAACCGAACAGGGTCAATCTCGATACATATGCATGGAGAAGTGGGCAGCTTTCAGCCATCGTGATCGACGGCTCTGAAAAGCGTTTTATTGCAGCGAGCTAGTACGCTCAATGAGCGCTGGAAATGCCATAACCGTCAGTAGACATCGCGTTGTTGCCCGCATCGACGGTAAATATGCCGACCGCCATGAATACAATCGCGGAAACCATCAGGACGGTGAGAAGAGCGGCATGCTTGGCGGTCATATTCGGAAACTCTTTCGACGGTGGCCGGATAAAGTTCGGTAGACGAGCCGCCACTTGAGAGCATGGCGATCAGCCTTGCTCATTCGGTTGCTGCCCGGGGAGACGGCGTTCAGTTACACCCGAAAAAAGTTACCCGCAACTGAACGGTTCCAGCCAAGCCACCGCTTTTCTCTTGAAAAACCGAATTGGTTGAACGCTGTGGCAAAGCGGCAACGCGATACTTCGACTTAAGGTTAAGACGCAGTTACGAGGCCTCTAGATTTGGTTTACCCACGCCTTGGCTAATGCAGCACCTGCGGCATCCGCCTGTGCTCCGAACTTCTTTGCAAGCTCTGGATATTGTATCGCCCAATCCGGCGCGAAACCCGCGATCAGTTCGCTTAGCTGGTCATTCCACTCGGCCACAAGCTGCGTGTTCGCCTCGAAATGGAATTGCGTGCCATAGACTGCACGTCCAATGCGATAAGCCTGATGAGGTGTCATATCGCTTATCGCCATATGCAAAGCTTGCTTCGGAAGCGAAAACGTATCGCGATGCCAATGAAAGATTGGAAAGATGTCACCCGCGGCAGACAAGACCGGATCGCTTTTACCCTCCTCGGTAAGCCGAATTTCTTGCCAGCCGAACTCCATCGGGCGATCCAGAATATTCTCCCCACCATAAGCACGAGCCACGAGCTGGCTGCCCAGACAAATGCCGAGAACGGCCTTATCATGATCGCCAAACCGGCGTATAAGCTCGAGCAAATGGGGGAAGTAAGGACATTCGGCGTCGGCAAGCGCATTCTGCTCGCCGCCAAGAACGATCAAGGCTTGATAGCCATTGTCATCGGAGGGTAATGAATCGCCGTTGTAGGGATGACGCAGATCAATCGAATGCCCAGCATTCACCAGTATTGGCTCGATCTGTCCCAATCCGGACCCATCGTAGTTCTGGACAACCAGCACACCCATGAGAAATCCCCAACCGCTTTTGTCTTTGCTAACATGGAAAAAGCCCGGACGACAGCCGGGCCTTTAAATCAGTTCACCACCGAAACGCTGACCGTTCGGCCAGCAACGAGATGGACACTGTCCGGCACCTCTTCAAGTTTCACACGCACTGGCACACGTTGTGCCAGACGCACCCAGTTGAAGGTCGGCGAAACATTCGCAAGCAAGCTGGAAGAATCGCTACGCTCACGATCTTCAATACCTCCAGCGATGCCTTCAACCTTTCCTTTGAGTTGCACTTTGCTGCCCATGATATCGACCACTACCGGGTCACCAATCTGGATACGCTCGAGTTTGTTCTCTTCAAAATAGCCAGAAACGTAGAACGAGTCCGTATCCACCAAGGCAGTCACTGCTGAGCCTGCGGAGACGTAATCACCCGGCTGAAGCGAGAAGTTGGTAATCACACCGTTGACGGGCGCTTTTACCGACGATCTATCGAGATTGAGTGCTGCAAGATCGCGATCCAGTTGCGCCTGCCGATAGGAAGCTTCCGCTTGCTGGGCCGTCGTTTCAATCTGCTCCAGTTTCTGGCGTGTCACGGTCGTGTCGTTAAGCTGGCGATAGCGGACCAGATCGCGGTTTGCCATATCAAGTGCCGCCTTGCTGCTATCAACCTTTGCTTCCGTTGTTTGCAGGGCGAGCTTGTAACGGGCCTGATCGATGCGAAAGATAACGTCGCCCTGATGAACAGTCGCATTGTCGTGGACGAGCACTTCGCCAACAAGGCCCGAGACATCCGGTGCAACACGCACGACATCGGCACGAATTTTGCCATCGCGTGTCCATGGCGCGTTCATGTAGTAATCCCACAAATGCCAACCGAGGAGCCCTGCCATCGTAACCATGACGACGGTTACAAAGACACGGCCTGAATGTGCAAAGAGCTTTTTCATAGCGGTATTCCATTGAGAATGACGGCGGCAACACCGAGAATACAAAAATACATCGCAGCATCGAACAAAGGCCGATGCCAGACGAAACGATAAAGGCGTGCCCGCGCCAAAAGGCGTTGCATGACCGTATTTGCAAAATAAGCGCCAAGCGCCAGCACGCCGAGGGTCGGAATGTAAATTCCGTAGATATCGAGTTCAGGTTGCATCACAAATCACATCGTTGTCTTAGGCTGCTTGCGGGAGTTCCATGAGTGGACGCGGCGGCAAGGCAAAAGGTGGCGCTTTCGGAAACAGATTGAAGCGAAGGGCGACCAGCGCCATTCGCGTACGTTTGGCTATTGCTGGCGATCCGCTCTCGATAATGGTAGTGATTGCCGCATCAATGGAGGCGAGCAGGTTTCTGTCGATTTCACCTGCCTCCTGTGGCTTGTTGGCCAAGGCTCGGTAATGCGCGCCAACACCATCCAGCACTTCATCGACAGCTGGCCGACAGTTTTCGGGCAGTTTGGAGCGGTATTGCTGGAGATCGATCGTGTTCATGCCGTTTCGCAGATCGCGCAACAGATCGACCTTCGCGACATCTGCCGCCGGGACCAGCGCGAGACGCGGGGTCATCATGCCGATACGGTCGATCATCCGGAGCAAAAGGCGATTCATGCGCTGGCGACGATGACGTCCGGGGCGCCGTTCAGCAGCAAGTGCAATATCGTTCCAACCCGCCTTGATCAGGCGGCGCACGCTCCATTCAGCACCGACAGACCGGACAATTGAAGTCACTACGGCAGCGATTACGATCCCCACTACGGTGGCCAGATTGGCATTGGCAAAACTGACAAAATCGTGGGTCAGATGGCCCTGCAGCATGAGCATGTTCGGCAAGTTCACGCAGAGCACCATGCCGAGCAAAAATTGCGAAGGAATGGCAAGCAGCAAGCCTGCCGGGATGAGGAACAGTCCCAGCACCAGAACCAGCGGGAAGAACCCATCCACAAGTGGCAGCAACGCAAACTCAAAAATGAAGGCGGCAACGATGACAATCAAAAGCAGCCAGTTGAACTTGCGCATGACCGGTACCGGATCATCCATGGTTGCGAAGATGCAGCAAAAAATACCGGCCATCATGGCTGCAGCACTGCCTTGAGACCAGCCGCTCGCAATCCAGAATGCGGTCGCTACACAAGTTGCCAGAAAGGCGGAAAAGCCAGAGAGAAGCGCCATGCCGTAATCACGATGCATGGGGCGGGCCTTTAGGTGTGCGTCGTAGCGACGCCACCGCAGGGCATGCCGTGAACCGGACACAATGTCCTGACGCAATGTGATGCAATCGCTCCATATCTGCACCAGATCGCGAACGCGCGCAGCCACATTGAACGGCAGCAATTCACCCCAACTTGTCGCATCCTTCCCATGCCGGTCGATTTCGTCGATCAACTGCAAGAAAACAGCACGGCGTTCCTCTGTCAGGTTTTCGCCGCTCTCGATCCAGTCACAGGCCTCGTCCAACAGTTTCTGCACCGCTGGATGCCAGGACTTTTCATTTTCACCAGGCTTCATAGCCAGCACATCGTGCAAGCTTGATATGATCGGAAGAACAGCCACCATACGCTGCTGCAAAACGTGAAGCTGCGTTCCGACATTTCTGATTGATGAAGTGTCATAGGCAACATGCGTCGTCAGATTGCGCAGCTCGAGCGCATCGGCTGCAAGACGCTGGCGATCCCGAAGAAATTCAGGTGTAGCACCTTCCCCCCGCATGCTTGCCAGCGCCAGCTTTGAACCGTCACGCAGCCAATTATCGATACGACTGACGAGCACCGGGCCGCTGTGACGTGGAAAAACAAGTCGATTGACGACAGCAGCGCAAATGATCCCGATTGCGATCTCTTCCACACGACCCACGGCATAGTCGAAAGTCGTTTCAGGCACGGAAACAACGGCAAAACTCGCGATAGCCACCGTATAGCCAGCCAGCATGAACAAATAACTGCGCGGCGTACCATCGAGCAGGCTGATCGCAAGGCAGAGGCCCATCCAAAGACCGATCGCCAGCGTCAGTATTTCAGGAGAATTGACCAGATGCGGCACGAACAGAATGGTCACTGCTCCGCCGATAATCGTACCGATCAGACGGTAAAAACCCTTTGATGTCGTCGCACCTGAGAGCGGATGCGCAACAATATAGACAGCCGCAATGGACCAGTAAGGATTGGGCAAATTGGCCATCAGGCCGATCCACAGCGCAAGCATGGCTGCAGCGAAAGTCTTCAGTGAAAAGACCACGTCCCAGAACTTCGGAGTTGTTTCGACTGGCTTCGTCATGGCTGTGAGGGCACCGGTTGAATGCATCGCATCTTTCCGGTCGCGCGACCGATCAGAAAGATTGTGTTTGAAACTTCTCATTCAGCTTGCGCAGCACTTCCATGGCAATGTCGACCGCATCGGAATCGAAATCACCAAGGAAAATGGCGCGAAGACGGGCAGCAGACTTTTCCACCTTGGCGGCAAGGGCGCGACCGTCCTCTGTCAGTTGAATGAGCTTGACGCGACGATCAGCATCGTCGGCAACCCGCTGGATCAGGCCATCCTTCTCCAACTCGTCGACAACCCGGACAATCGTTGCTCCCTCGATACCGACCCGTTCGGCCAGCACACCTTGGGGAATACGATCTCCGTGCCGCAACAGGATCATCAGCGGTATGGCTTTCGCGTCGGAAAGACCATGTTCCGCCATCGCTGCATCGAAAGCTTTCCGCCATCCTCTGGCGGTGCTTGCAAGAAGCGGTGCGAATTCGACCCAAGTTTGTTTCATCACATCAATTCCATTCAAATAGATAGCTTCATACCTATATGGATACAATCTAATTAAATGCAACTGCCATGATGTTTCCCATCAATTGTTTGTGTAGGAATGCTAATTAATTGTCTCTTGATGCATTACCAAAGCGCTTGACCGCCGCCCCTGCCCTCTGCCATCGATGCTGTCATGCGCGCAAACTACAAAATGCAGAGACTATATGTTGAAAACGACCTCGACGACGGCGACCAGATTGAGGTCGCCCCGCAGGCCGCACATTATCTCACCCACGTCCTTCGCTTGAAGGATGGCGATGAAATTCTCGCCTTCAATGGACGCCACGGCGAATGGAAATCACGGCTGAAGCCGGAGGGTAAAAAGCGTCTGTTCCTCATGCCCTTCGAACAGACGCGCCCGCAGCCTTTAGCGAGTGATCTTGTTTATTGCTTCGCCCCTCTGAAACAGGGGCGGCTGGACTATATGGTCCAGAAAGCTGTCGAGATGGGCGCAGGTATACTGCAACCTGTCATCACACAGCACACGCAGGTACCAAAGCTGGGGGCCGATCGCATCAAGGCCAATGCGATAGAAGCTGCGGAACAGTGCGGCGTACTTTCCATACCGGAATGTTGTGAGGCCATTCGCTTTGACCGCTTCATTGAGCAGTGGGACAAATCCCGACATTTGATCTTCTGCGATGAAGGGTACGAATCGGACGATCCGTTGACCATCTTGCAGAAAATGGCGCCCGGCCCTGTCGCGTTGTTGATTGGTCCCGAAGGTGGCTTCTCAGAAGACGAACGTCAAACGCTCCGAAATCTCCCCTTCGTGACAGCTATTCCGCTCGGCCCTCGAATCCTGCGTGCCGACACAGCTGCTGTCGCTGCGATGGCTCTGGTACAATCTGTGCTCGGAGACTGGCGGAATGCAGGATGACGTTCTCGAAATCTGACGTTCAATGGAATTGACTTGCGTGATTTGACAAATTTGTCCAATCACGCTGAAAAGCGAAAAATAGGCTAGGGATAGACTGCATGGCGCGCGATACAACTGACGAAACGGCACTGACGGGCGTTGAACAACTGGCGAACTATCTGGCTGGCGGATGCAAGCCCAAGGATGCCTGGCGTATCGGCACCGAGCATGAGAAATTTCCATTTTACACAGCCGATAACAGTCCTGTTCCCTATGAGGGGCCGCGCGGTATCAAAGCCATACTCGAAGGCATGCAGGCCACGCTTGGTTGGGAGCCTATTATCGATGAAGGCAATATCATCGGCTTGGTAGAGCCAACCGGACAGGGCGCCATTTCGCTGGAACCCGGAGGCCAGTTTGAGCTTTCCGGGGCACCGCTTTCAACCATTCACCAGACGTGTCGTGAAGTGAATGCGCATCTGTCCCAGGTCCGCGAAATTGCCGAGCCTCTGGGCATCCAATTTTTAGGTGTTGGTGGCAGTCCAAAATGGACCTTGGCTGAAACACCTGTCATGCCGAAATCACGCTACAAGATCATGACCAACTATATGCCAAAAGTCGGGCATGAAGGTCTGGACATGATGTACCGCACGTCGACCATTCAGGTTAATCTCGACTTCAGCTCGGAACGCGACATGCGCCGCAAGATGCAGGTTTCGATGAAGCTGCAATCTGTGGCCACCGCACTTTTCGCCAGCTCCCCATTCACCGAAGGCAAGCCAAACCACCTTTTGTCGTGGCGCTCGAATATCTGGCGCGATACCGATAACCAGCGTTCGGGCGTGCTGCCGTTCGTCTTCTCGGAGAACTTCGGTTTTGCCGATTATGTCGAATGGGCGCTTGATATACCGATGTACTTCATCCTGCGCGACGGCCATTATCACGACTGTACGCATGTCACGTTCCGTCAGTTCATGAATGGTGCGCTGAAAGGTGAAGTGAGCGACCCGGTTCCCAATATGGGTGACTGGACCAATCACCTTTCCACGCTTTTCCCCGAAGTCCGTCTGAAACGCTTCCTTGAAATGCGGGGAGCCGATGGAGGTCCGTGGCGCCGTATCTGTGCGCTTCCAGCCTACTGGGTCGGCCTGCTTTATGATGAAGAGGCACTGACTGCTGCCGAGCTTCTCACCAAGGATTGGACTTACGAAGAGGTCCTTGCCCTTCGTAACGAGGTTCCCGCTAAAGCTTTGAACACGACCTTCCGGGGCAAGCCGCTGGAACAGGTCGCTCGTGAGACTTTGAAAATCTCCCGGCTCGGTCTTTTGAATCGCAACAAGCTCAACAGCGAAGGCCATGACGAAACGCATTTCCTTGCACCGCTTGAAGAAATCGTAGCAGCAGGCGTCACGGATGCCGAGCGCATGCTGAAGGCATATAACAGCGTATGGGCAGGGTCGGTCGATCCAATCTTTCTCGAATATGCCTATTGAGCATTGAGCCGCAAAACACATCCAACAAAAAGGGCGCGGATACCGCGCCCTTTTTGTTTTAGTCAGCTTGTGACCTGCTGGCCTTTGCTCGGATCGGGTATCACGACAATCGTGCTGCCATCGCGTACATTATTGTAAAGATCAATCACATCTTGATTGAGCATGCGAATGCACCCCGACGACACGGCTTTACCGATGCTCCATGCTTCCGGCGATCCGTGAATGCGATAGAGCGTATCGCGCCCATCCTTGTGAATATACATCGCTCTCGCACCCAGCGGATTCTTGATACCAGGGGGCATCCCGCCATTGGCGATGCTGTAAGGCTCCAGCGCAGGTTGACGTGCAACCATCTCATCCGGCGGCGTCCAGCGCGGCCATTGGCGCTTATAAGCGATCTTGGCGCGTCCGGCCCATGCAAAACCATCGCGCCCGACACCGATACCGTAGCGCATGGCCCGCCCATTGCCGAGTACATGGTAGAGATACTTGTTCGGCGTATCGACGATAACAGTGCCTCTGACTTCGTCCGTTGGATAATCCACTTCCTGCCGCCAGAATTTTGGATCAACCTTGCTCGTATCGACAGCCGGGATCGGGAACTGTTCTTCCGGCAGCGCCTGGTACATCAGCGGCACAGGTCGCGACGGTGCAGGTTCAGGCAGTTTTTTCACCGGTTGAGGTGGCTGTTGCGTCGTGGAAACACAGCCCGACAACGCAACCGCGCTTACACCTATAAGAAAGCCGCGACGGCTGAAAGCAGCCTTCGCAAAGCCATTTGTGAGGTCGTCCTGGGATTTTTTACGCGACATCCTAAATCTCTAACAATGACAGATGCGCGAGAAAAAGACGTCCAAGCTTAAGCCAGCCTTAAGGCCAAACAATCTCAGCAGAAAACGGAAAACACAGCGACTGACTGTTGCTAAAATAACGATCCCTGATTGCCAGAGCCGGGAGACTGAACCTTTTTTGTTTGTACAAGCTTTGCGGGCTCGCTCTCGTCCTCATCACCCGCAACGACTGCAACGTCACCATCGCGAAACCGAATAGACAATGCATCGCCAGCCGATACGGATCCAGCCTGCTTCACCGGTTTCCCTTCTTCATCGAAGACAACCGCAAAACCGCGCTCTAGAATGCTTTCATAAGAAAGCGTGCGCATAAGACGCTCCAGTTCCTGCCCGCGCCGTTTAGCTCGTTCAATGAGAAGACGGACGGCTTGATCGCGACGACGATCCAGCTGTTCTATTGCAACGCTCGTAAGTTTTGTTCGCCGCAGTATCGGCTCCGCCGAAAGGCGATTTGCCCGATGAATGAAAGCTGTTCTTCGTTCGCGCAGGAATGCCTCGAGCGCACGAGGCAGTCTTTGTCCAAGAGCGGAAACATCGCGCTGCAGTTCCGTAAACCGGCGTTGAAGGAGACGCGGCGATAACTGTCGCGCATGACCGTCAAAGTGGACCCGCTTCTTTTGCGTGTTGACGAACAGAGCCCGCGTGAGGCGCGCAGCGGCTTCATCGAAACGCCGACGCGGTAAAGCCAGCAACTGGTCAGCCGACGGAAGAGCACGCGCTGCCGAACGATGTGCTTGTCGTTTCAGATCGATAAAGCGTGACATGGCCGACGAAAGTCGCGCGGATTGCCCCGCCAGCGCTGCCAGAAGATCTTCCTTTACAGGCACCGCCATTTCCGCCGCGCCTGTTGGCGTGGGAGCACGAATGTCGGCTGCAAGATCAATCAAGGTCCAGTCGGTTTCATGACCGACCGCAGAAATTACCGGTATATGCGATGTAGCAACGGCACGAACGACGATTTCGTCATTGAAGCCCCAAAGGTCTTCCAGACTGCCGCCCCCGCGCGCCACGATCAGCACATCCGGCCTCGGAATATTCCCTTCGTCGGGCAAAGCGTTGAAACCGTGCACCGCAGCTGCCACCTCAGGTCCACTTGTCTCGCCCTGCACACGCACAGGCCAGACAATGACATGCAGCGGATAGCGATCTGCGATCCGGTGAATGATGTCCCGAATGACGGCACCGGTCGGAGAAGTCACCACTCCGATCACACGGGGCATAAAGGGCAAGAGTTGTTTTACGGCAGGATCGAACAGTCCTTCCGAAGCCAGCCGCTGCTTACGCTCCTCCAGAAGCGCCATCAGCGCGCCCGCACCGGCGGGCTCCATCTGTTCGATGACGATCTGATATTTCGATGAGCCCGGATAGGTCGTGAGTTTGCCTGTAGCAATGACTTCCATCCCCTCTTCGGGAAGGAAGCGGAGACGACTCATCGAACCGCGCCAGATGACGGCTTCAAGACGCGCGCGATCATCTTTCAATGCGAAATAGGCATGCCCCGACGAATGCGGACCTCTATAGCCGGAAATTTCGCCGCGCACGCGCACATGCCCGAACGTATCCTCAACCGTGCGCTTTAACGCGCCGGAAATCTCGGAAACGCTATACTCGGCAACATTAGACGATGCGCCGGTAAAACTCGAATCGGAACCCATGCTCATCCCATCATAGGCAACCAGGTGACATGGCTGGTCAAGAAGCCATGCGGCTATTTACGGTGTCGTCACCAGCCTGGCAGCAATTCGTTGGCTCGCACCCTCCTCGTACGAACTGCCGGAAACGGTGAAATTTCCGCCGAAGCCATCGCGCCGGGCTGCGGTGACGATATATTGTCTAGACTTTCAATAATATGCTGCGCAAGTGCGTCGACGACGGCATTCTGTTTTGTATGGCCGCGCATGATGCCAATACCGAACTCCGGCAGCATTCCAAACCCGTCTGCTTCACCAAGGACCCGCATACCGGGACGCAGTGCACATTCCGGAAGAACTGAGACCGCAAGGCCGGAGAGAACCGCCGCCGCCAGAACGGTCGCTGACCAGCTTGTGATGATGATGCGATAATCTCGTCTGGCCGCTTCCAGCACATCGATGGCTGCATGTCGCCAGATACAGGTCGGGCGCCCGACAGCAAGCGGCAGGACAGCCTCTTCATGCACAGCATGATTGGCAGAAGTCACCCAAAGCAATGGCTCCGTTCGAACAACTTCCGAGCGACGTTTGTCATCGCACTGGGTGACAAGAGCAATATCCAGTGTTCCGCGGCGGATCATCTCGTCCAGATTGACGGTCGGTTCGCACACAACCGACAATTCGACGCGCGGGTTTGATCGCGCAAAACGCGCCATGATTTCCGGCAAAAACCGATCGGCATAATCGTCCGGCGTACCGATACGCACGTGGCCTTCCAGTTGAGTGTCATCAAACGCAGCGATGGTTTCACCATTGAGCTGCATCATGCGGCGTGCATAAAGCAGAAGCCGCTCGCCCTCTTCAGTAAGACGATTGATCCGTCCATCACGTTCAAATAACGGTTTACCAATACGCTCTTCCAGCCGGCGCATCTGCATGGAAACAGCGGATTGCGTCTTGAAAACAGCATCGGCTGCCCGCGTAAAACTGCCCGCATCCGCTATCGCTATGAAGGTCTGCAACTGATCGAGATCCAGAGGCGTGCTCATCGGCGTCATCCATCATTATTATTGAAGAATTACATTAAAAACATTCGTTGGAACAATCAATTCGATTGTTGGATAAAGCCGCCATCGTAAAGGAAAAGGAGCCGCGAAAGCGAATGACCCTGACGATAAGGATCACTTAGCCCCGCCAGATCAAAGGAGAGCGGACATGACAGCGACAAGCAAGATAACGACAACGCATTTACCTGCAATAAGCGGACAAACCTCCACGTTCGTGCAGATGGTAAAGACCGTATTTACGTCGATCATGCGTCGCTGGACGTTTTCCAATGGTCGACGGCAAGTGCTGAACCTGAGCAGCTTTGACGACCACATGCTGCGCGATATCGGACTTCGCCGTGAGGATATTTACACGGCAGCTCATTATCGCGGCACGGAAGACCCTACGCGGGTTCTGAGTGAGCTGGCAGACGCTCGGTTGCAGATCAAGGCTACACGCCTGATCTGCTGAACCAACATCTCTTCGGGTAAGTAAGGCGCAGCCTTTTTAAGCCCGCAGACAAATCATCTGGCAGGTGCCACCTTCACATACCGGGTCCCCTCCCGGTCAGCCTGCCTCTTGCCCGGCCGCTCCTCCGCTGGCCGGGCTTTTTTTATGCGCCGGCTTCCAGAAACCATTCCTCAGCGCATCAATTTGCAGCGACCCTATCGCATGAAATCAGCAATTGCTGGATAACTTAAATCGCTTTGATTTTTTTCGAAGAAAAGTATTGCGTTCGGTGTTTGAGTTCGCTAGATGGAAGCCGTCGCGGATGAGCTGATGCTTTACCGCGCTTGCAGGCCTCCAGATCGAAGGCATTTGCATATTCCTGCTGGGGAATAGTTTAAGGGTAGAACAGCGGACTCTGACTCCGCTAGTCTTGGTTCGAATCCAGGTTCCCCAGCCAATACTTTCTTCAATAAAATCAATGTGATAGACAGCAAGTTGGGACACTTCCTGGCTTTTTTCGTGTCGCGTTTAGCGGCAATCAGCTTCCAGTACTTGGCTTAGATATCGTAACTCGCATTGAAAGTTCTCAGAACGGGACACGTACCGGATCGAACATTACAAAAAATTCAGGTTCCACTCTTGAACTTGGCAAAACCATACACATTTGAAGAAATGCAGCGCCGGGCCCCTCTGGTCATGGCTACCGCTATGGCGATGTCGGGGCTGCTCCACTTGTTCAAATGGAGATGGTCCGGCGATGGATTCGCTTATTGTAGCCCTTTCGGGCGATTTTCTTGGCACACCTGTATATTTCTGGGCGGCGTTTATCGTCGTCGTCGTCGGCTTGCTTGTCTTCGACCTCGGCATTCTCCATCGTGACGAACACGAGATCGAAGCCAAGGAAAGCCTCCTGCTTTATGGCTTTTATGTTCTGATCGCACTCGCCTTCGGTGGCTGGGTGTGGTGGCAGCGCGGAGCGGAATCCGGCCTGGAATTTTATACCGGCTATCTGATCGAACAGAGTCTTGCGATGGACAACATGTTTGTTATCGCAACGATCTTCGGCTTTCTTGGCATCCCTCGTCTTTACCAGCATCGTGTTTTGTTCTGGGGTATTCTCGGCGTTATCGCCTTCCGGGCAATCCTGATCGGACTTGGTGCAGCCCTTGTGCACGAGTTCAACTGGATTCTGTTCCTCTTTGGCGCGTTTCTCGTTTTCACCGGCTTCAAGATGTTCGGCCATCAGGACGAGACGCCCGACATCGAGCAGAACGCTGTCTTCAAGTTCCTTCGTCGCCGGTTCAATATCACCCGCGAATTGCATGGTCGCAACTTCACGGTCAAACAGCCACACCCTAAAACCGGCAAGATGGTCACCTGGTTGACCCCTTTGGCGGTCGCGCTCATCATGGTGGAAACTGTCGATCTGATCTTTGCAGTCGACTCTGTCCCCGCCGTCTTCGCAGTCACTCAGGACACGTTTATCGTCTACACTTCGAACATCTTTGCCGTTCTGGGCTTGCGCGCGCTCTATTTCGCGCTGGCTGCGGCGATGAACCGGTTCCGCTATCTACAGGTTTCGCTTGCTATCATTCTCGTGCTGATCGGCATCAAGATTTTCCTCGTACCGCTGGGCGTTCACATCAACACGCTGCTGTCGCTTGTCGTAACGCTGGCTATCCTCGCAAGCGGCGTGCTTTATTCGCTGTATAAAACCCGTAACGAACCGGACATGAGCGTCGAGGACCTCGCCAAGCAGCAACATACAGAGAACTGATTGAAAGCAGTTTTGATAACAAAGGGTCGGCCATATGTGCCGACCTTTTTCATCTGATCGCGGTGTAATTTATTGAATGCACTTTCTTCGCATACCGGGCCATATCGAGCCTAAAACACCACCCTTTTGGTGAAGCTGCATCTCAACTCACAGATGATATACTAAGCTTCAATGGGCGATCATTCGAGAGCAAGTCGCGGAAGGCGAAGTTGAACTCCTTATTGCTTGGCGCACTGGTATTCTTCATCCTGATATTGGCGACTATGCTTGGCATGTTCGCTCGATCACGTTTGCCCGAGCATCATCTCAACTCCGAGTCCAAGGATGTCATACGCCTTGCCACCGCTGTTGTCGGAACACTTTCCGCTCTCGCTCTCGGACTTCTGATTGCTTCGGCAAAATCCGATTATGACAATGCGCAAGCCGAGATGAAGACATCGGCAGCCCGCATTGTTCTCCTGGACCGGATCATGGCCCGCTATGGTCCTGAAACGGAGCATCCACGTGCCGTACTCAAGCAAATAATCCAGAAACGTCTCGATCGGGCATGGAATGCTGAGCGAGCCGATGAGCTGTCCAATGGAGCTTTGCCGGAGTTCAAGGATATTGAGGATATTCAGGACAGTCTGCGCGCTTTGAACCCGAAGGACGCCGCGCAAGGCTCTCTCCAAACACGCGCGCTTGAAGTCAGCGGCATGATTGCAGAAGGTCACTGGCAATTGGTGGAAACGACAGATGAAGGGCTGCCTGTCCCATTTCTCATCGTGCTGATTTCATGGCTGGCGCTTTTATTCGCAACTTTTGGCCTACAGGCCCCGCTAAACAGCACTGTCATACTGATAATAATCGTATGCTCATTGTCCGTTGCCGGCGCGATTTTCGTGATTTCGGATATGGCGAGCCCCTATGCCGGACTGATCCACATTTCCGAAACTCCGCTTCGCACTGCACTGGATCGTCTCGGCGCACCATAATGAATTGCATGCTCTACAACGCCACGAAGTGCTGCGGCGATACCTCTCGATATTCGCGCAAAGGCACAACGAAATCCGCGGGACGGATTGGGCTTTTGAGTTCTCCCGTTTCGCTTGAAAGCTTCACCCGGCGTCGGTCAGGATCAGGAACCGGAACAGCCGCCATCAGCTTGCGTGTGTAATCATGTTGAGGGTTCTCAAATACCGCCGATCTCGGTCCGATTTCTACGATCTCGCCCAGATACATGACGGCCACACGATGGCTTACACGCTCAACGACGGCCATATCGTGTGAGATAAACAGAAACGCCAGATCGAGACTTTGTTGAAGATCGAGCATGAGATTGATGACCTGCGCCTTGATCGAGACGTCGAGCGCCGACACACTCTCATCTGCCACGATGACTTTAGGTTTCAAGGCAAGCGCGCGGGCGATACAGATACGCTGCCTTTGCCCGCCAGAGAATTCATGCGGATAGCGCTTTGCCATATCAGGCGTGAGGCCAACTTTCTCCAGCATGTCTGCAACAACATCCTTCGCGTCCCGCACACTCCCCAGCCGGTGTTCAATGTAGGGTTCCGCGATCGCGGCACCCACTGTCATGCGCGGGTTCAACGATGCATAGGGATCCTGAAAGATCATCTGAACCGACCGTCGCATCTCGCGCATAGCCTGTTTGTCGAGGGACAGAATGTTTCGGCCTTCAACCAGAACTTCACCGGAATCCGGTTCGCTCAGCCGCATGATGGCACGGCCGGTCGTCGATTTCCCACACCCACTCTCGCCAACCAGCGAAAGGGTTTCGCCCTTGCGAAGATCGAAGGACACGTTTTCCACGGCATGAACACGCCCGCTCAGGCGAGACATAAAGCCCGAATAAATCTCGAAGCGCTTTGTAAGGCCTTTTACTTCCAACACGGGTACATCGATCTTGTCGACCGTATCCGCCACCTCGACTGGCGTTTCCGAAAGGCCAGTCGCATTGTCTACTATCGGAAACCGCAGAGGACGTTGATAGCCCTGCATTGAACCCAGTACAGGAACCGCCGACAAAAGTGCTCGCGTATAAGGATGCTGGCTCTGCCGGAAAATATCGGCAGTCTGCCCTGTCTCGACCTGCTTTCCCCGAAACATGACGACCGTACGATCCGATATTTCGGCCACCACGCCCATGTCATGCGTGATGAAAAGAACGGACGTGCCCTCTTCTTCCTGCAATGTCTTGATAAGATCGAGTATCTGCCCCTGAATGGTTACATCCAATGCCGTTGTCGGTTCGTCGGCGATCAGCAGTTTGGGTCTCGACGCCAGAGCCATCGCGATCATGACACGCTGACGCATACCGCCTGAAAAGCGATGCGGATATTCATCGAAGCGGGAAGCAGCCGACGGGATACGGACCTTTTCAAGCAAGCGGATCGTTTCAACACGCGCATCTGCCTTCGACATTTGCGAATGGCAGAGCAATGCTTCCGAGATCTGGTCTCCGATTGTGAAGAGCGGGTTGAGGCTGGTCATCGGCTCTTGAAAGATCATGGAGATTTCATTGCCGCGTATCCGGCGCATTTCCTCTTCCGGGAGCGTCAGAAGCTCCAGATCTCCCAACCTGATACTGCCTTCGGTGCGGCTCGTATCCTTCTGCAGAAGCCGCATGATCGACAGCGAGGTTACGCTCTTGCCCGAGCCGGATTCCCCGACGATTGCCACGGTTTCTCCGGGGTGGACATCGAAGGAAACGTCATCGACAACAGGCTTCCAGACACCATCGACCAGAAAAGAAGTGGTCAGTCCTTGAACGGATAGAACAGGTTCGTGTTTTCCAACCGTCGCTATTTTCTCAGACGTCATGATGTTCCTCCGCTTTACTCAGACTCTTCCGATTATCAATCCGGCCAACGCAGCAAACCGTCGAAACGATGTCTGCTTCGGTCCTCAAAAGGAGTGGCGATAATCTCATTAGACGCCCGGGCTTTATCGAGCTCCTCACCAAGACGCTGCGCAACAACGGTTTCCTGACCGGGATGAAGATTACAGGGATCGAGATAGAAATAGTTGTGCTCTACCTCATGGTCACGTGTGATGATCGGTGGGTTCCCTCGCGCAAGAGCGGTTACCAAATCCCAGGCCGTGATGTGGGCATCAGTAGCTGATACAATTACTCGCAGGCGGTCGAGCGGGTTGTTGGTCGGATCTGGTTCGATCAGAGCCGTGATACCGGGGCGACCATCCAGCGTCTTCTTCCACAGTTCCAGATATCCGGTTTCCCTCTCGCGAATTCCAGCATGGTCACGCTTTTCCCACGCTTCCAGCGCTGCCATGACGCCGTAAATGCTCTCTTTGCCGACTTTCATGCCTCGCCCGATGCCAAGATTCTGCAGGAAAGCATTACGGACAAGTTCCTTCCTGCCTGCAACGATGCCGGAGGTCGGGCCGCCCAGAAACTTGTGTCCCGAATAGATTGCGATATCTGCGCCCTTTTCCAGAAACAGCTTCAGGTCATATTCAGATGCAGCATCCACGATCACGGGCACGCCCTTGGCATGCGCGATCTCGACAAACTCGCTGAGATGCAGAAGGCCGTAGTCCACGACATGATGCGATACGACATAAATCGCCGCAGCCGTCTTTTCGGTAATCGCATGTTCCATGTGATAACGGTGGGTCGATGTTGCCTGTCCGATCAGGACGACTTTGCCTCCCGCAAGCCGGATTGCCTGATCGACCGGCGCGCCGTAGCTGACCACGTGACCGGTCTGCACCAGAACTTCGTTCTTTTCCGGCGCGATATCCGGCAATCGTTCAATCGCTAGGAGGTTGTTGCCTGTCATAGCTCCGGCAACGGCAAGCGTAATGCCTGATGAGCAGGACGCGGTGACGAATCCAGCTTCACCTCCTGTCAATCGTGCGATCACTTCGCTCGCCTTACGCTGCAGATCATTGACCTCGACGAATTGTGGCAGGATGGCCGCCATCGCCTCTACTGCCTCGGGCACAACGATGGATGCACCAAGTGATGTCATCGTACCGGAAACATTGATGACCGGTCGAAGCCCGATCTTGCGGCGAATATCATCGGTCATTTCATTTCTCCCATTTCTTTCGCTGTAACAGGCATGGACGGATATGCCATAATAATGTAATAACTTCTCGAGTTTCACATGGAGCACTTGAGTGAGCGCATCATCACCCACCGTCCACGCCGAAACGTCCCCTGCGGACGACCTTGAAAACAAGTCGACACGCCGCTCGCGCGTGAGCGGCATAGACCGCGCACTGCAGGTGATTGATTATCTTTATGAAACCGGCGCGCCAGCTGGTCCCTATGCGATTGCAAAAGCGATCAAGGCGCCTTTGTCGACGGTCTATGTGACCATCGACGATCTGGTTGAAAAGAACATGCTTGCCCGCAACGCGGATGGTGCAATCTGGCTCGGCGCGCGGCTCTATCACTACGGTCTTGCCTATGCGCGATCGCTTGATTTCATGAGCGTCGCTACGCACGAGATGCATGATCTCTGCCGCGAAGCAAACGAAGCGGTGCAGCTTTGCGGCCGGGATGGCGATCATATGCTTGTTCTGGCCATGGCGGATGGACCAAGCCCGTTTCAGGTTGCCTCGCGAGTCGGCACAAGAGTGCCTTTGAACTGGACCGCGTCGGGTCGCCTTCTGGTCGGTCATTTGGTTGCTAATGAACGGATCGAGCTTTTCAAACGCTGCGCCCGGACTTCTCCAACCGGTCGGGCCGAAATCGACGCCACAAGTCTCTCGGAGGCTGCAGCGAAAGCCTTCGATGAGCGGCTCTCGATCCAGATTGCGGAATCCGACTATGCGGTGGCCTGTATTGCTTCCCCGATCTGCGACCGCGATGGACAATGCGTTGCGACCATTTCCATCGTGCTTCCCGAACAGAAGGTGCTTTCCGACGAAAGCCGCTACACCAGTCAGGTGCGTGCTTCGGCAGCGAAGATCGAAAAGCTGATGGGCTGGCGCAATCATTGACGCTGTCCTAGTCGTTCAGGGCGACGATCGCTTCGATTTCAACCGTGATATTGCCCGGCAATGAACCGAAGCCGACGGCTGAACGCGCATGTTGGCCGGCAGCGCCAAATACTTCGATGAAAAGATCGGAGCAGCCATTGATGACATTGGGGTGCAGTTCGAAATCTGGCACGGCATTGACCATACCCAATAGCTTCACGACCCGCTTGACACGGGAAAGGTCACCAAGCGCCTCGTGCATGACGGCCAGCAGATTGATACCCGTCAGACGGGCATCCTGATAAGCCTGATCCACGCCGATGTCGCCACCGACTTTACCCGCGCGCAAATGTCCGCTCTCTTCCCGCGGTCCTTGCCCCGAAAGATAGAGGATATTGCCTTCCCGAACATGCGTGACAAAATTCGCGATAGGCGGCGGCGGTGGCGGCAAAGTTATGCCAAGTGAAGCCAGCCGGTCGTAGGGGGAATGCTGTACTTCGGTCGTTTGGGGAGAATGAGACACGAATTTTCCTCATCATTTCGTCACGGGACGTTCCCGCAAATTCAATGCTGCGCCGACAGTGTCAGCGCCACGAATAGCCATGGCTATGACGAACAAGTTTGCGCGCCCGCGGTATATAGCGGCTGGCCGTGATGGCCTCGGCACCGATGACTGCGTAGCGGGGTTCAAAAAGCCTGTTCAGGCGAGACACATCGCCATTGGAATCCGTCGCTTCCAGGTCGGCGTCGACCAGATCAAAGATCGTGAAATCAGCACGTTGCCCAACCGACAGCCGGTTTTCCATCGAGAGCTTAATCACCGACGCCGGATTATGTGTGACGGCTTCGATGACATTTTCAAACGGCATGTTGACCGACAGCAGTTTGGACATGGTTGTCGCCAGGTCCCAAACAGGGAAGTTCATCGAATGGCCATGCAGGTCCGTCGAGATCGAAAATGGAAGGAGACCGCGTTCAATTGCCGCTTCGGCGACCTTGAACGAGAAGGATGCCCCACCATGGCCGATATCCAGCCGGATGCCCTCGCCCGAGCAGCGTTCCGCGAGATTGAAGAGGTCTTCGTCTTCCATGATGCTGGAGCCGGATTTTCCGTTGAAGCAATGCGTGACCACATCGCCTGGCCCAAGGATTTCCAGAACTTCGTCATAGAGCGCGGGCGGTTCGCCCACATGCACCATCATAGGCACTTTGAGTATCTTGGCGATCTTCTTGCCAAGCTTGACCGGCGTAACGCCCCATGACCCGGTTATGACGTGACTGGCCCTGACCTTGATCCCAACAATATGCTCGCTGTTGGCTGCGTAGCATTCGAGAATACGGTCGAGATCAATGTCCTTGATGTCTCGCAGTTCCGGAACCCGGTTGCAGGCAACAAGGCCGATTGAACCGAGATTGAGGAAGGCTTTGATCCGTTCCTTGGACGGCTCGATGATATATTCCCGGAAGCCATGGAAATTGGCCTCTCCCGCCGAACCGGCATCGACGAGCGTTGTCACTCCTCGTTCAGCGCCGCACTCTGAAGGGCGTATCGAAATATCCGTACCGCCATGCCAGATATGGACATGCAGGTCGACCCAACCCGGCGAAATCCATGCTCCTTTGCCATCGACACGCTCCACATCGGCTGGTGCGTTCAACGACTTGCCGATGGCGCTGATACTACCGTCTTTTCCGACCAGAATATCGGTCGTCGCGTCGGAGTGTTCCACCCCGAAGGCTACCGGTTTGACATTGGTGATAAGAAGCGGCTTCGCCTGTTCACCGGAAATCATATTACAAATCCCTTCGCAGTCTTGGATCGAGCATGTCGCGTAGTCCATCCCCCACCATCTGGAGCGAGAGAACAGAAAGAATGATGGCGAAGCCGGGGAAGTAGGTCATCCAGTCGGCCTGACCGATGTATTGGCGTCCTGCCGCAATCATGGTTCCCCAGGTTGGAATCTCGGGGCTTACGCCGAGACCAAGGAAAGAGAGCCCCGCTTCGGCGAGCATTGCGCTCGCAAAAAGGAAAGTGCACTGCACGATGATGGGTGAGATCAGATTTCTCAGCACGTGCCGCGTCATGATGTGGAATGTCGAAATTCCAAGCGATTGGGCTGCTTCGACATAGGGCAGCTCACGGATCACCAGCGTTGAGGCGCGCACAATGCGCGCCAGCCTCGGTGCGTAAACAACAGACAGCGCAACGATGACCGTCGCCAGCGACGGGCCGAGCGCCGCGACCAGCGCAATGGCCAGCAGAATGTCGGGGAATGCCATCATCGCGTCGATCAGGCGAGCGATCGGCGTATCCAGACGCTGAAAGAAGCCTGCAAGCAATCCGAGCGTAACCCCTATGATCGCCGACAGGACAACGACCGCCGCGCCCACCATAAGTGACAGCCGTCCGGCATAGATCGTGCGAGAAAAGACATCGCGCCCGAACTCATCCGTACCGAACCAGAACATCTCGCTCGGTGGCTTGAGCCGGTTGACGATAGAAAGCTTCGACGGTGAATAAGGCGCGATCCAGGGTGCCAGCAGCGCGAGGATAGCGAAGACGGCAAGCACAATGATGCCTGCCGCCACCGTCTTGCGTTTGAACAGCCGACGGATGAACAAAGCGCGTTCCGAAGGGGCTTTTTGCGTGGTCGTAACAAGATCGGCCATCAGTAGCGAACCCTCGGATCTACGAACAGATAGAGCATGTCGATGATGAAATTGATCAGGACATAGAGCCCCGCGATGACGAGCAGCGCGCCCTGAATTACCGGGTAATCCCGTCGAAGGACCGCAGACACGACAAGATTGCCAACCCCCGGCAGGCCGAACACCGTTTCTGTCACCACGGCTCCGGAGATCAGAACGGCTGCGGTGAGACCGACGACTGTAAGGATAGGGATAAGCGCATTCTTCAATGCGTGCTTCATGATCACGCGCCGCTCGATCAACCCCTTTGCGCGCGCCGTGCGGATGTAATCGTCACCAAGAACATCAAGCATTGAGGCGCGCGTGAAACGCAGGATCAGAGCGGAGGAAACCAGCCCCAGCGCGATGGCTGGCAGGATCAGATGGTACATTCGATCGATGAAGCTCGAACCCGGCCCGCCATAGCCGGATACCGGAAACAGGTTCAGCCGGACAGCAAAAAACTGCATGAGGATGAGACCGAGCCAGAAGCTCGGTATGCTCGCTGCAAGCATAGCAACCGTTGTCGCCGCCTGATCGACAAAGGAACCGCGCCGATAAGCTGCATAAACTCCAACCGGCAGGGCAATGATGCAGGCAATCAGAAGCGAAAGAACGGTCAGAAAGAAGGTCGGCTCAGCCCGGTCGAGCAATGCTGCACCAACCGGCATGTTGAGGAAGATCGACTGGCCGAGATCGCCCTTCAGTAGCTGACCGATGTAGTAGAAGTATTGGATGACCAGCGACTGATCGAGTCCGAGTCGAGCGCGCAGATCGGCAATGTCCTGCGCCGATGCGTCCGGCCCAAGCATGACGGCGGCAGGATCGCCGGGCGTCACACGAACGATCACGAATACGATCGTTACGACCAGAAACATGACGACAGCCATACCGACAAACCGCTGAAGGATGTAGCGCACCATGCGATCAGATTCTCCAGATTGAACCATTCAGCGAATGCCGACCGGAAGGACGGCATTCGCCTTGCCGGAAGTTACTTCTTCAACGAAGCATTCCAGAAGTAAGGCCACGGCGCTGGCTCGACGCCCTCCAGCTTGGTGGACATCGCTGCAACGGCATTGAAGTCGCCGATCTTGATCAGGGGCAGTTCGTCATAGATGGTCTTCTGAACGTCCGCCCACAGCGCAACGCGCTTTTCCGGATTGGATTCGGACGTGAAAGCATCGACTACAGTTTTACGCGCTGGCGTGTCCCACCAACCCGGCGAACTGGTCGACAGAGAGCCCATCAAAGCAGGCTCGGGCAGGAAGGGGCTGTGCGTTATGTAGATATCCCAGAGCTTGGGATCTGCGCGGCGCTGTGTCAGCGTCGCCCAATCGACAACCTGCAAATCCACTGTAAAACCGGCAAGTTTCAGATATTCGGCAGCCACCTGCGCCATCTTGTAATGGAACTCGTACTGGCGGCTGGTCAGAATACGCAGCGGCTCGCCGTTGTAGCCAGCGGCCTTCAATTCTTCCGCTGCAGCTTCCGGCTGGGCCACATTGTAGTTCCCTTCGACGCCAGCTTCTGTATTCCAGACGAAATTGGACGGATAGAAAGCGCCGTCCAATGCATAGAATTCCGTGCTGCCAAATGCCGCTGCAAGCATGTCTTCCATGCTCAACGCATGTGTCACGGCCTTTCGGACCGGCAGTTTCGACGCCACACCTTCCTTGGTGTTGAAAACAAAGACAGGATAGCCGAAGGGCTTGAGAAGCAATGGCTGGGAAGCTGTCGAAGACTTGATCTTGTCAAATGATTCAACCGGAATGGAATCGACATAATCATACTGTCCGGAAACCGCTGCCTCGACACGGGTGTTAGCATCCGGGACTGACACGAAGCGGATTTCGTCTAGATATTGATGGCGTGCGCCACCGTAACCATCACTCTCACCGTCGCGCGACTTGTATCCGTCGAAACGCACGAGCTGAATATACTGATCAGCCTTTCGCTCCTTGAGCATATAGGGACCGGTACCGATAAATTCATTCATCGGCTCAGCCTGTTTTTCTGACGGTATGATGATCGCCGCAGAGTTGTTGAAGGCAAGCAGAGAGGTCAATGGCGCATAAGGCTGCTTGAGCGTTATCGTCACTGTGGCCGGATCGGTCGCCGCGATATTATCGATAAAGGCCGACGCCTGCTTTCCGCGCGAAGCGAGCTTCGTCCAGCGCTCCAGCGACGCAACCACGTCTTCCGACGTCATGTCGCTACCGTCATGGAACTTGATGCCGGAACGCAGCTTGATCGTATAGGTTTTTCCATCCGCGCTGATTTCAGGCAGGCTTTCTGCCAGCAATGGCGTCGGCTTCCATTCCTTGTCGAACGTATAGAGCGTTTCGAAGATATGCTGCGTGACGATACCCACAAGATCGGCAGTGGATACCATCGGGTCAAGCGTCGGCGGCTCGCCAATGGTCGCGACATTGATGACACCACCCTTGTCCTGAGCCAGCGAAACGCCGGGACTGAAGATCATGGCAGAAGCCAGAAGGAGTGCTAATTTGATCCGCAAGGCAGAACCCCCATTTTTGATTTGTTCCACAATTATGTTATATAGGCTTTTATAAAAGAATAACCGAGAACTTGGAGGTGTCAATCCATCAAAGCACATCGACTGGAAATCTTCCGTCGATAACGATGGAATGCTCATACTATGTGGGCATTTCGGATTTTATGGGTGGCAGCACCAAAGCTGTGTCGATATGAGTGCGCCATGACACGCAAAGGCCAGGGCTATCTCTTCACACTTCTCGCGGTTACCATTTTTGCAACGCAGGATGGTATTTCGAAGTATCTTGGCACCCATTATTCGCCGATCCTCATAACGATGATCCGCTATTGGGTCTTTGCAGCCTTCGTCCTCCTGCTTGCAATCCGCTCCGGAGGCATTGCCAAGGCCGCAGCAACGAAACGTCCCTTTTTACAGGTTTTTCGCGGCATCCTGCTTGCTGCTGAAATCGTTACATTCATATTCGCCCTCAGTCGCGCGGGCATGGCAACGGCACAATCGATCTTTCAGGGCGCACCGCTATTGGTGACCATGCTCTCCGTGCCCTTCCTTGGCGAAAAGGTTGGCTGGAGACGTTGGACTGCAATTATTGTCGGGTTGATCGGTGTTCTGCTGATTATCAATCCAGTGAACGCTACATTCGACGCAAGCCTGCTTCTGCCCGTGGCGGCGATGATCATGTTCGCCGTTTACGCGGTTGCGACACGCGCCGTCAGCAAGAGCGACGATGCCATGACCAGCTTCTTCTACACCGGCATAGCAGGCGCTGTTGCCCTCACATTTGTCGGCAGTTTCTATCTCATGCCTATTGCCAGAAGCGACTGGCTCTGGATGGCAGCCCTTTGTGCCTGCGGTATCGCAAGCCATTATTTCCTCATCCGTGCCTACAACATTCTGGAGGCAGGAGAAGTACAACCGCTTACCTATCTGCAGCTCGTTATCGGCGCGTGTATCGCAGTCACAGTGTTCCACGAGCAATTGACATGGAACATCATTGCCGGTGCGGTCATCGTCGTCAGCGCCGGATTGTTCTCGGTCTTCCGCGAGCGGCAGCTTGGCAAAAGAAATCCACCCGCGCTTGGATAGGTTTCAATTCTCAATGCCTGATATACCGACGAGTCAGAGATTTCGAGTACTTTCCATCAAATCGGCTCCAATCACTGACCCATCGACAGGGCTCACGGGCTTGACAAATTAAACTTGATAATTTAATTCATGTTTTGACCTCTACTGGTCGCGTAGACTTCCAGCCGGCGCTTGACCTATTGAGAGCGCCGGTCTTTTTATGTCTTGTGCAAAACAAGCGCGGTCGAGTGGAACAGTCATGACGCAGCCAATAAGCTATATCGAAACCGATTGCGCGATAGCGGGTGGTGGGCCAGCAGGAATGATGCTGGGACTTTTGCTTGCACGCGCTGGTGTGAACGTGACCGTTCTCGAAAAGCATCCAGATTTTCTGCGTGATTTTCGCGGGGACACAATTCACCCGTCCACGCTTCAAGTCATGCATGAACTCGGCTTGCTGGACGGTCTTCTCGACTTGCCCCATACCAAGGCGCATCGGCTACATGCGGAGATTGGCGGCAAGGACATCACGATAGCCGATTTTTCGAGAATTCCCGCTCAGTGTCGTTTCATCGCTTTCATGCCGCAATGGGAATTTCTGAATTACATTGCACGCGAAGCTGCGAAATATTCAAACTTCAGGCTCCTTATGCCTGCAAGTGTGATCAATCTGACCGAGAAGGACGGAAGTGTCACCGGCCTCGTCGCGACAACACCAGCTGAAACCATAAATATCAATGCCAAACTTGTTGTGGGTGCGGACGGAAGAAACTCCGTGGTGCGCACAAAAGCCGGTCTGGAGGTCGAAAGTTTTGGCTCGCCAAGCGAAATTCTCTGGATGAAGCTGTCGCACGCTCCCAATGACCCACCCTATACGATGGGCCATGGCGGCCCTCGACAGGGTTTCGTCATGATCGATCGCGGTGACTACTGGCAATGCGGTTATGTACTCCGCAAACAGACCTTTGCCGATGTCAGGCAGGGAGGACTCGATGCACTTCGCAAGGCAGTTGCAGAAGTCTCTCCATTGCCTCCTGACCGAATGAACGAAATAGGCACATGGGATGACATTCATCTCTTGAGCGTACGCATCGACCGACTTAGAACGTGGTGGAAACCGGGGCTTCTGTGTATCGGCGATGCCGCCCATGCCATGTCGCCAATTGGTGGCTTTGGGGTCAATCTCGCCATTCAGGATGCTGTTGCAGCAGCCAATATTCTGGCCGCTCCGCTCAGGGATAACCAAACTTTGGAACCGTATCTCCTAGCAGTCGAAGCCCGACGTCGCTTTCCCACAAAGGCAACGCAGAAACTGCAACTGATGATGCGCAGTGATCGTCGCAAGCGTGAAACGAACAATACCAGACGCGATGGGCCACCCGCCTTTATGCGTCACCTCGCACGCTGGCCCATTCTTGCACATCTTGCGGGCAGGTTGATCGGTGTCGGCTTCCGCCCGGAGCATGTCAGGAACAACTGAACGGCTGAGTTTCAGTCCATATCGTCAAGTTCGTCGTGAATACCGGCGACGATCTCAAGTCGCTGTTGCGCCGATTTCCCCGCATATGAAGCATAGGTCAACGCCAGAAGCCGGATGGCGCTGCTGACGGCGGTATAAGATGCGCCCAATCCGATACTGTCTACATGACACGGAAGAACAACACGCGCGTAACGCTGTGCCTCAAAAACAGATCCTCGGTCCGTAATGGTCACGATATTCAACCGGCTCGTCACGGCATAACCCAGAATTTGTTTCAGCAATGCCCGATGCGGTGGCAATGTGATCAGCAGCAACACATCCTTCGGACCAGTCATGGCCAGATCCTCAGCCCATGACCCCTGGTTGATGCCCAGGAGCATCACGCTGTGGCGCAGCCTTGAAAACAGAAGCCGCGCGTAGCGCGCAAACCCTTCCTCGTCACCAAGCCCGATCACCCAGACACGCGGTGCTTCTGCAATAAGTTCAGCAGCTTCGCGCATCTTGTCGGAGCGAAGCGCCTCGAACGTCCGGGTAATATTGGCGATCTCCAGATCGAGATGTGCGCTGATGGTACGCACCAGCGGCACTTCTTCGTCAACCGTACTCGAATATTCAAAAGGTTCGGTACGGTTACGCTCCTCACGCGCCTGAAGTTTCACTTCATTGAAATCGGCATAGCCCAGATGTTGAAAGAAGCGAGCTGTGGTCGCCTTGGATACGCCGGCCATCTCCGCGATTTCGGTAGCGGAATGAATCAGAATGTCGTCCTCGCGCTCGAGAACGAGCTGCGCGATTTTCTGCTCGCCTGCCGTAAGTTTTGCGTAGCGCTCCTGTATGCGCAGTACCAGACGTGAAGCCATGTGCGTTTATTCCGAATCTCTCTGTGCACTAAAAAAGCTTATCATCGCCTCTTGCAATACTGAAACATTTGTTTCATTGATAGTGAAACATTGAAATTCATGGATTCTCCATGGCGTATTCCCGCAATACACGGCAGCGCATCTGGGATCGGCTGAAAGACGTCGCGCGCCCTGATGCACGCTTCCACTTCAAATTCTCGGAATTCATACCGGACTTTGAAGGAGTAGAGGCAGCTACGGATCGCTTGCTGGCGATTGAAGGGATTGCGAAAGCCAAATTGGTTTTTGTGACGCCAGATAATTCCATGATCGAGTTGCGCCGTCGCCTGATCATGTCGGGTACACCATTCATCATGCCGACCTACGGCATGCAGCGCGGCTTTCTTCTGCTCGAACCGGGATCCGTTCCCCCGGGGTTGGAGAAAGCCGCAGCCTGGCTTGACGGAATGGAACATTTCGGTCGATCGGTCAGTCTAGAAGACCTGACCCATATCGGTCGTTTTGATGTCATTGCGACTGGCGCATCCGCTGTTTCCATCGATGGAGTCCGTTTTGGCAAAGGCCATGCGTTCTTCGATCTGGAATGGGGCATGTTCACCGATCTGGGACTTGCCGACGAGCAGTCTCTGATTGTGGCAGCCGTGCATGACGTACAGATCGTGGAAGAGCGCCTCAACGTATCGGAGAACGATATTGCTCTCGACTTCATTGCCACGCCCAGCCGCCTGATCGAGATAACGCGCAACCGTCGCAGGCCGCGCGGTATTCGCTGGAACGACGTTTCAGCCGAAGACATCCAGTCCATCCCGCCGCTGCGTGAGCTTGCGCGCATGCGCGGCATTGCCTGACAGTTCAGCACCAAAAGGAAAATTCAATGAATATTGCCCTGGATCGCCGTCGTTTTCTCGGACTGATGGGCGCCGCAGCCGCTCTGCCAGCCATGAGCCGTTTTGCCTCTGCGGATACACCATTCAACTTTCAGGCTTCCTGGATCAATGACGCGGAATTCAGCGGTTATTTCATTGCAGTAGACAAGGGTTTCTATCGCGAAGAAGGCCTCGACCTGAACTATATCTCCGGTGGCCCCGACGTCATTCCGGAAAGCACGATCATTGCGGGCAAGGCCGATCTGACCCTCACCACCCCCGACACGACGATCAAGGCAATCGTCGAACAGGGTGCGCCTTTCAAGATCATCGGCGCCCAGTATCAGAAGAACCCAATCGGTATTATTTCGCTAGCCAAGAACCCGATCAGGGAGCCAAAGGACCTGATCGGTAAAACGCTGGCTGTACCGCCGGTCAACGTCATCTCGGTTGAAGCCATGCTGAAGATTTCGGGCATAGAGCCTTCTCAAGTCAACATCGTTCCTTACGCCTATGATCCGACGCCGCTCATCAAGGGTGAAATCGACGCTTCACTCGATTTTACGACCAATGTTCCTTTCACCATCAAGCAGGCTGGCGAAGAGGCAGTTTCCTTCCTGCTCTATGATTTTGGCTTTACGATCTTCAACGATACGGTTGTCGTTACGGAAGAAACACTCAAGACAAAGCGCAAGGATCTCGTTGCTTTCCTTCGCGCAAGCCGCAAGGGCTGGGATGAAAACCTCAAGGACCCAGCAGCCTACCCACCAAAATTTGCCGACAGCTGGTTCAAGGGCACCGGCCGCTCGATCGAAAACGAAGTCTATTTCAACACGGCGCAGAAGCCGCTGATCGAGACGCCGAATGGTGTATTCTCCATGAGCGAAGAAGCCATCGAGAACACGATCAAGGCGCTCGGTACGATTGGCATCGCCGCCAAGCGCGATCATTTCGACACAACGCTTCTTGAAGAGATTTGATGCCTGATATGTCCGGGATCAAACTTGAAAATGTGACGCGCTCCTTTTCGGGGCGCGGCACGAACGTAATTGCACTATCCGATGTCTCGCTCGAATGCCCCACCGGCTCGTTCACTGCACTCATCGGACCGTCCGGTTGTGGCAAGTCGACCATGTTGCGGCTGGCACTCGGTCTCGATCAGCCTGATAACGGCTCGATTTCAGTCATGGGCAAAAGCCCTGTAGAGGCCGCAACGGCCGGACTGACCGGTGTGGCTTTTCAGGATGCAGCGCTCATGCCATGGCGGAGTGTCGAAGACAATATTGCTCTGCCACTGGATGTGCTTGGCCTGTCTCGTTCAGCGAAGACCGACCGGATTGCCGAATTGATCGCCCTTGTTGGCCTCAAAGGCTTCGAAAAAGCACTTCCGGGTGAGCTTTCCGGCGGCATGCGCCAGCGTGTGGCAATTGCCCGCTCTCTGGTCACCGATCCGCGCGTTCTGTTTCTTGACGAGCCTTTCGGCGCACTCGACCAGATATTGCGCCGCCAGATGAACATTGAGCTTCAACGCATATGGCTTGAAAGCAAGGCCACCACCCTGCTTGTCACCCATGGCATAGACGAAGCGGTTTTCCTCGCCGACCGGATCGTGGTGATGCACAGTCGCCCCGGACGCATCGCGAAGATCATCAATATTCCGCTGGAACGCCCACGCAGCCCCGAAATATTCAGCACATCGCAATTCCATGCGCTGGAGGACGCTGTCGCGGAGGCTTTGCATGGCTGATATGAAGCCATCAACCCATCTCTCCACCTTGCGCAACTGGGTTATTCTTCTTGCAGTCTGGGAGATTTGTGGCCGCTTTTCCCTGATTGCAGGCGGCGCCTTGCCAGCACCTTCGGCGGTCCTGGCCCGTCTGTGGATCGACCGTGCCGATTATCCAGCTCATATACTAGCGACACTTCAGGGCGCTGGTGCTGGCTTTGTCATCGGAAACCTTGTTGCCGTAGCTGCAGGCATTCTGTTCGCCCTCTTTCCAGCTGCCGCGAAACTGGGTCGGGGCGTCAACATCGCGATTTTTGCACTGCCTCCAATTGCCATCTCGCCTATTCTGGTTCTGACTTTTTCAGGAATGACGCCGCGTATCACGCTGGCGGCACTTGGTTGTTATTTCATCACCATGGCCGCCACCGTGACTGGCATCAGCCAGACGGACCGCCGTATGGTGGATATTGTTCGTGCCTATGGTGGCAACCGATGGAAAGTGCTGCGTCTGGCCCAATTGCGATCCGCTCTGCCGTCAATCCTTGCCGGTCTGCGTATTGCCGCTCCCAATGCGGTTCTAGGCTCCATTCTGGCTGAGTTTGGTGGCGGTGGGCGTTTCGGTCTCGGCGCCTATCTGATCGGTTCTCTCGGGCGAGCAGAACCGACCCGGCTCTGGGGTATAGGTCTGTGCGCTACCTTGCTCGCAGGATTGGCCTATGCGCTCTTTTCCATTCTTGCAAAAATGCTGACTGGCAGCACCAAGGCCATCACCGTCCCAGCCAACGCTCCAAACACTGCCCCGCGCGGCTCTCGCGGCCTAAACTTTATTCTCGTCATTTGTTCGATCGCGCTTCCGTTCGTCTTGTGGTGGCTGCTGCTCGTTTTCATGGGAACACCGGCCATGATTGCCAAGACACCAGCCGGACTGTTCGACTATCTTTTCCTCGCTCCGTCCGCAGCTCCCGCACAGGCAAAATTGCTGACAGCGCTTTCGCAAACTTTACCGCTTACCTTTCTTGGCATGGCAGCAGGCATCCTTTTCGCCTTTGCACTCGCCATCGCCTCAGTCGCCAAGCCTGCCATCGTGCGCGGCTTCATGCCTGTCGCCCTTGTCACGCAGACAATGCCACTCGTTGCCCTGACACCCCTACTCGTTTTGTTATTGGGACGCGGCCCGTCCGTCATCCTCTGGATTACGGTCTCAGTCACATTCTTCCCTGCCTTCGTGACTATGGCTCAGGGTATGGCACTGGTTCCGCGTGCCGCACTGGATGTGCCCCGCGCCTATGGCGCCAGCATCTGGACACAAATCCGTCTGGTATCTGTGCCTGCCTCCCTGCCCTATCTCTTCGCTGCCATTCGCCTTGCCGTACCGCGCGCTTTGCTCGGCGTCATGATTGCAGAATGGCTGGCAACGGGTACGGGGCTCGGAAACCTTCTCAACCAGTCACGCGGCTATCTCGACTACGGCATGATCTGGGCCGTTGCCGTGGTGTCCGTGATGCTGTCCGTCATTTTCTATCAAATCGTAGCCCTCTGCGAGCGCCAGGTGCTCGCACGCCGAGGCATGAGCCCGGCAGACTAGAATGCAAGGAGTCCCCATGGAAATCACCGATCACAAAGCTTCCGTTCGCGAACGTGTGTGGAGCGAGTTGCGCAAGGTGGCCGTCCCGGATAGCCGTTTCCATTTCGACTTCGGCGAGTTCATCGCAGATTTTGAAGGTGGAGAGGATGCGGTAGCCCGGCTGACAAGCCATCATTATTATCAGAATGCAGATTTCATCTTCATTACGCCCGATAATTGTCTCGATCGCCTGCGTCTTCAGGCTTTGAAAGACGGCAAGACCGTTCTGATAACCACATATTCCATCAAGCGCGGCTTCTGGGTTCTCGACCCGAAGCTGATTTCGCCGGATTATTATCTTTACGCCTCGACGCTCGACGGCATGGAGCGTGTGGGGCAGCCAGTCACGCTGAAAGATATCTCGGCTATGCCGGTCGTCGATTACATGGTCACCGGCACCGGCGCGATCAATCTCGAGGGCGTACGCTTCGGCAAAGGGCATGGCTTCTTCGATGCCGAATGGGGTATGCTTTACCGTCTGGGCCGTATCACCGCAGCGACGCCTGCTGCCGCTGTCGTACACGACTGTCAGGTTCTGAGCGAAAAGCTCACGCCGGATGTCTATGACACCGTCGCGGACGTGATTTTCACGCCCACCCGTACAATAGAGGTGAAGGATCCGCACAAGCCAACCTGTGGCATCATCTGGGACCGTCTCGATCCTGTTATGTACGAAACGATCCCTCCGCTTCAGGAATTGAAGGCTATGGGCCTCTAGGTGTGTTCTTCCAAAAACTAAAAAGCCGGATGCAGTAAACGCATCCGGCTTTTTAGTTTGGTTAGCCTGAGATCGTTACACGCCGGTCACGAGTTTCAGCGCGATAGACCACATCGTAACGGCAATGACGCCTTCAAGAATGCGCCATGACGACGGGCGGGCAAAGATCGGGCGCAGCCAGCGGGCACCGAAGCCAAGCGAAAAGAAAAACACGAAGGATGCGGTGATAGCCCCCGCCGCGAACGACGTTTCCAAACCGGGAAACTGCGTAGAAATCGTTCCGAGCAGCACGACAGTATCCAGATAGACATGCGGATTGAGCCAAGTCAGTGCCAGACAAGTAGCAAGCGTCTTGGTGAGGCTCACGGACGCCCCGTTCGCAGTGGCCAGAACCGCTGACGAGGTGAAAGCGGAGTAAAGGCTTCGCGCACCATACCAGATCAGAAAAGCTGCACCGCCATATCGCATGATGGGATCGAGCGCAGGCATGATGGCAGCGATCTTCTGGAAGCTTGTCACACCTATCAGGATCAGGATGGCATCCGATACGGCACAAGCGAGGCTGACGGCGAACACATGCTCATCGCGTAAACCCTGCCGCAGAACGAAAGCGTTTTGTGCACCAATCGCGACAATGAGGGTGAGGCCCATGGTAAAGCCGGTTACGTAGATTGAAGGGTTCATAAATGGTCGCCATCTGGGAGTAAGTTGGCACTTGGATACCGGATGTTAGAGGATTAGAATAGTTAAACTTCATAACTTCAGTTTAGGAGTTCTAATGATCGACTATTCCGCCTTGAGAGCAGTGGCGATGGTGGTTCAGACGGGCAGTTTTGAGAAAGCCGCACGAGCGTTGAACGTCACTCCGTCAGCAATCTCGCAACGTGTCAAACATCTCGAAGAGCGGCTTGGCGCAGTACTCATTGAGCGAGGTTCTCCCTGCACGGCGACCGAAAAAGGAGACTGGTTGTGCCGGCATATCGAGCAGGTAGGCATGCTCGAACGTGAACTTCTGGCAGAGTTGCCTGGACTGTCCGGAAGCGAAAATACTGCACAGCGCGTAACGCTTCATATAGCGACCAACGCCGATAGTCTGGGCACATGGTTTCTGAAAGCAATCTCGCATTTCAGCATGACAGCGGAATATCTTTTCAACATTGCGGTCGACGATCAGGATCACACTGCCGAATGGCTGCAGCGCGGGCGTGTCGTAGCCGCCGTGACTTCTTTATCAAAGCCAGTTCAAGGCTGTCGTCTAACCCCGCTTGGTATCCTTCAATATCGCGCCACGGCATCACCGGAATTCATCGCTCGCCACTTTCCAGACGGAATAACCCACGATGCTATTGCCAAAGCTCCGGCACTGACGTTCAACCAAAAGGACAGATTGCAGGATCAGTGGGTGCGCACTGCCCTCCGAACCGACATAGCATGCCCGACACATTGGCTTCCCTCGACACAGGCTTTTGTCGAGGCAAGCCTGTCAGGCATGGGATGGGGGATGAATCCGGTGCAGTTGGTCGGTGACCATTTGCAGTCGGGCAAACTGGTCGAACTCATCCCGGATACGCCGCTGGATATCCCCCTGTTCTGGCAAGTCAACCGCCTTGCGGCCGACAGGCTCGCAAGCCTGACACAGACGGTTTTGACGACGGCACGACAGGAGCTTGCGCCTATCTCAAACACATGAGGAAAGCCGCCAATTCGAAAAACACATGGAAACAATGGGATGAAGCAATATTTTCTGTACCATTGCCGTCAATCACCATCTGTTTTCTTGAACGTGAACAGCGATTGAGCGATGCATGATGCATGAAGCTCCTGTTCCTCATCGTGGCGCTGATCGCCCTTGCCTTTCTCGGCTGCTATTTGCAGATGTTTTTTGCCGTGCCGTAAACGCGCAGCAATCTTGATCTGCCGAGAACACACGCTATGAGTGTTCAGGAAAGCTCAATCCTACAAGGAAAAGGCAGGATCAATGATCCTGCCCCGTTTGTGCAACGCCCGCTGCCTCTTCACAGACTCTGACATGTTCAGCCAGTGCCTCAAGCTGCAGGAAAGCGCTTATGGTACAGATATCCCGCTTCTGAAACTTTGGAAGCTCCTGAAGCTCCTTCAATCTGGTGAGAAGTGCACCGCGGTTCATGGTTTTCCCTCCATCTTTCTGGCTATCCGCAAGACTGGTGTTAGAATGCATTTCGATCCGATTAAATCAGATCGGCGCTCTAACCTTTTCTATTGTAAGCATAATCTTATCGACCTTCGTTTAACTCCGGTCGGATTGTGCTTTAATCAGGCTGCCCGCACCTTCGCTTTTGTTTTCAACGGAAGCTCGATATCGACTTCGAGCGTCGACATCTGGTCACCCCGATCCATTTTCACGCTGACCTTGTCGCGATCAATCTGGATATGCTTGGCGATAACGGCGAGAATTTCCTCCCGCAATACCGCAACAAGATCGGAATGTTCGTGTGACGCCCTTTCATGGGCGAGCAGAACCTGCAACCGTTCGCGCGCTTGCGGCGCGGAAGCAGGCTTGCTGAAGAAACGAAACAGGCTCATGCCGCTCTCCTTCCGAAAAGTTTACCCAGAAGGCCGCGCTTTTCGGATGGAACAGTCATCGGCACTTCTTCGCCGGCGAGGCGGCGGGCTGCGTCGAGATAAGCCAATGCAGGCGCACTGCGCTGATCGGCGAGCGTTACTGGGGAACCAATATTGGATGCCCGCAGAACGTCCTGGCTTTCCGGAATGATACCCAGAAGCGGAATGGACAGAATTTCGAGAACGTCATCAACCTTCAGCATGTCGCCGCGCTCGGCACGTACCGGGTCATAACGGGTCAGCAAGAGATGCTTTTCCACACGTTCGCCACGTTCGGCCTTGAGTGTCTTGGCATCCAGCAGACCGATGATACGGTCGGAATCGCGCACAGATGACACTTCAGGATTCGTGACAACCACAGCCATATCCGCATGACGCATGGCGAGTGTGGCACCGCGTTCGATCCCGGCGGGGCTATCGCAAATGATCCAGTCGAACTCTTTCTTGAGATCTTCCATGACGCGGTCGACGCCATCAGTGGTCAGGTTATCCTTATCGCGCGTCTGGGAGGCAGGCAGCAGATACAGTGTCTCAAGGCGCTTGTCGCGGATCAAAGCCTGCGGAAGCTTTGCGTCACCCTGAATGACATTAACCAGATCGAACACGACGCGACGTTCAGCCCCCATGACGAGGTCAAGGTTACGCAGACCAACATCGAAGTCGATAACGACTGTCTTCTCGCCGCGTTGCGCCAGCGCAGCGCCGATTGCAGCGGTTGATGTCGTTTTGCCAACGCCACCCTTACCGGAAGTTACAACAATCACTTTTGCCATATTTGTCTCCTGTATCTCCCGCGCGCCTCCAGAGCATTCGTTACCCGGGATATGAAATGCTCTGCTTTTCTTTTTCAGCACTCAAAAGTGCCCTGACAATTTGTCTGGACCAGCATTTTTCCAAGGCTGTTCGGCCGTTTGGGAAACATGCTAGTTTAGCGTTTCGGCCATCATGTAATCGCCGTCGAGCCAGAGCTGGACTGCCTGTCCGCGCAATCGGCTCTCCATGTCTTCGGCCGTCTTGTAAAGACCGTCGATGGCAACGAGTTCTGCCTCCATCTTGCGACAGAAAATGCGCGCATCGGCATTTCCGGCTGTTCCAGCCATCGCACGACCGCGCAGCGCGCCATAAACGTGGATCGAGCCACCAGCCACCACTTCCGCACCGGACGCTACAGAACCAACAATCGTTACATCGCCGTCCGGAAAGTAGACCGACTGACCAGACCGTACCGGCTCGGTAACCACCATGGACGGAACGGCCTTGACGAGTTGTACCGATGCGGGTGCCACCGGAGTGCGCTCCTGCGACTTCGGTTCTGTGATCTCCGGGTCGAAATCTGCGGCAGGTTGTCCGCCACGCATCGCTGGCGGCATGCCTGGCCCCAGCAGAGAGGGCCGCGCATTTTCAAAGCCCGTGATCCAGACACCACGTTTAACCAAATCCTCAAGCAATTGAACCAATTGCGGACGCTCGATCGAAACGTTCTCCAGATCGAGAACGATCGGGCGATTCAGAAAGAAACCCACGGAACGGGCTGCAAGATCGTCCAGCTTGTCGAGCCAGCCATCGAGCGGCAGTTCAGGCGAGAGTACCAGCGCAAGAAAGGATCTCCCTTTCAAACGGATTGGACGAGACTGTGTTAGCACTTGATTCATCTTGGTTAAAAAACGGTTTATCCGGTCTATATGCGCAATGGTTAACAGATGGTTAATTTCTGAAGCCAGAACGCCCCCATTGCTGGAGCGGCCGGTCCCTTTTGACGATCAAAGCATAACTATCGACGAGGCATTAGCCTCCAGACACAGAACGCAACATTGTGCCCACCTGAACAGCCGAAAGCGCCTCCAGCCTGGAAACGACTCAGCTTATTCTTGATTGTAAACGGATATCAGGATCGATAATCATCGTTTCTTCACCCATCCACAGAAGACAGCGCAGAAAATATATAATTAATTTCCAATCAAATATGACGCTACGTAATGTATTATAATTTTATAATATATTTTTATTTGGCCAAAAATCAGAATAACTTGTAGCAAGTAGAAATCTTCCGAACCTTATCCGATTCTTTTTAAAGTATATTTCTTCTAATTGTTCCGGAATTGCAGATCAACTAAATCAGTTTCTGGTATTGTCGACACTGCGTCAAGAATTCCATGAACAATCTGCGCCATGAGGAATCTTCACACGCCCTATCAGCCAACCTAGCCGACGCAGCAAATGAGTATAACCCAACGAAGCAACAGCGATCTTTCTGATCGCTTTCATTCCTCTTCGAACGCAGCTTTATTCAGTGGGAAGAATCCCTGACGGAAACACTGAAATATAAATCTTCTGGAAGGTTCCGCTCAAAGGAACCGCCTCGCGTTTGGGCGGGGGGCTTAGGGGCGCGAGGCGGGCGAGCTCTCAGGAGTGCACGCACAGGGAAAATGGAACGTTAGCTCCGATTCTGGAACTAACAATACGTTCCAGCCTGAAAAATTACGTGAGTAGAATATAGAAAAGCCCACAACGCTCGGGAGGAGGAGAACGTTGTGGGCTTAATCTGTAAGCGCGATTGGGAGGAGGAGTATCGCGCTTTGGGTCCGGTTCTTGGGAGGAGGAGTGAACCGGACGTTTTTTTAATAACCCGTTCGGCCGGCCTACTCAATCAACAAGCTTGCATTGCTGATATGCACTTTCAACAGATCCAAATGAAAACCGCCTCGCAGCGAATGAACGCGCTGAGGCGGCATATCTCCCCCGAAAGCCCCCAATCGAAGAAGATAGAAGAACTTACTCACAGCTTTGACGAAAATAAATAGACAATCTGCACGCACACTTGAAAATCTGGTGAACAATATCAGCCAATGGTTGAGAAACCTATCTCAACGAACTTTTCCGCGTCTGCAACCGTTCGACTAAACACTATTAAAGATCGGGTATAGTTCAGTCCTGCAGTGCAATTAAAATGCTCTTGTACCGGATGGAACCTGAATGACTATCACCCAATAACCCTACACAAATTTCAGTATTTTCTGAAAGTTATAGAGTTTTATTAAGGGGTTGCTTTCTCCATGAGCACGGTTATTGTTCCTCTCACTTGGAGGAGGGAGTACCGCCCCAGCGCGCTAGACCGCTGCGGGGCGGTTTCTTTTTTAGCTACCCAAAAATGCATATCTGCATTGCAGCGTTGCCCCTTGTAAGCAGCAGCCCTTATTCCTATCTTGGGCTTGTTCGGTTTTACTCCTCCTCCCAAAAACCGAACCCAAAGCGCGATACTCCTCCTCCCAATCGCGCTTTATAGATCCGCCCACTGCACATTCCTCCTCCCAGTGCAGTGGGCGCTCTCTTTTCTGGAAAACTCTTCACACATATCGGAAATTTGTGCCCAATCAGGTGACCCTGTGGCTATTTCAGTAGTTTTAAGGGTTTGCAGGTAATTTCTGCGCGTGATGCACGAGGGAGCGGGGTTCCATGTTCTTCAGCACGACCTTCAAATCGGCCAGACCGACGCTGCTATGCGCGCCTATGCTCTGGCTAGGTTTTGTTCTCGTTCTGCTGATCGCGCTTCTGTCATTCAGGCTCAATGCCCCCATTGGGCCAATGTACTGGGACAGCTACATCTACTTCGACGCAGCCCAGCGCATAAGAATGGACCAGATTCCCGGTGTAGACTTTTCCACGCCTGTCGGACCGCTTGGCTACTATCTTTTTGCATGGGGACACTCCCTGTTCCCACAGGCACAACCGCTTTTGCTCGTTCAATGGTCAATATTGGTCGTTGCAGCCCCTCTGATGGCATGGGTACTGACAGAGCTTCCCCCCCATAATCGAATAACCGGATTTCTGATCCTTGTTCCATTTCTGGTTTTCGCAATCTTTCCGGCCAATACACAAAGCTTTTATCCCTACCCCGGACTGGATGGGTTTGGCATTTATAACCGCCATACATCGCTTTTGCTCTACGTGCTGATGTGCGGATTGCTGTTTATGCGAAACGGCGCAAAGCTCGCGCTGTTTTGTGCGGCAGTGATGCTCGCCTTGTTTTTGATGAAGGTCACGGGCTTTCTTGCAGGTGGACTGTTCGGGCTTGCGGCACTTCTCGCTGGACGAATCTCTATACGCAACGTTCTGCTGGCCGCCGCCATTACCGTTGCATTTCTGTTCGTCCTTGAATTGTACAATGGGATTATCGGCGGATATATTCGCGATATCGCCTCATTGATCGCCCTGAACGAAGAAGCCCTGCTGCCGCGTTTCCTGACCGTCATATCGTTGAAGCTGGACGTCATTCTGCCAGCGACGATCCTTGTTCTCATTCTTTTCTGGAATGAACAGTTCCATTCCGGCAAACACAATCGCTTTTTCGACCGGAGTTCGGTCTGGCTCGCCGTTGGGCTTCTGGGTGGCATCATCCTTGAGACACAGAACACCGGAAGTCAGGAATTCATATTCCTTTGGCCCATCCTGCTTATGATTTTTCAGCGGATAAAAGCCGGCACCGAGAAGCTCAAAATCGCCTTCGTCGTGCTCGCTGCCTTCTGTGCCCTCCCGACATTCACCAAGGTTGCGCACCGTACCCTGCGCGCCGTTGCCGTAGCCCCGACTTATGTGCAACCGTCCTTCCCGGAACTGAAGAACCTCGGGCAGGTGTTGACCCGGCCCGATTTCCTGCAGCGGGCAGAGCTTTTCGAAACCCACTACCCGGAAAACAATGCAGCCTATGACGCGCTGGCAGCGCAAGGCCAACTACCTAGCTGGCAGCTTTATTCAGAAATCGATTTCCAGGTCTACTGGCTCGTTTCTGCAAACCGGATGGTGAAGGATCTGAAATCCTTCGAGACCCGGAACAACGTTCGCCTGCAAAGCATCATGTCGCTCGACTTCGTCAATCCGTTTGCATGGATATTGGATCGCGATGCGACACGGCATATCCAGATCGGCGCCGACCCCTTCCGCACTGTCCCGGCGTTATCCAAGGAAACGAAGGCTGCCGTAGAAGCAACAGACGGCATATTGCGCCCGAAATGTCCGACGACGACCAATCGTCTTGCCTTGCAGAAAATATATGCCGAAGCACTGCAGGATCGCGCCGTCGTCGCTTTGAACCGCTGTTGGGATTTGCTGCTTCGCCCCAGCTTTATTCCGTAATCAGAAACGGCTCATTTGATCTGAGCCTTGACGAAATCCCGCACAATCCGGACGATGCCGCGTGAAAGGACCTCATCCAGCGCCTTGATGAATGCGTCCACATGCTCCCGCCCGCAGATCAGCGGCGGCTCAAGACGGATGACGTTTCGATTATATTCAGTAAAGGCGACCAGAACCCCATGATCGCGCAGCAGATGGCTGCCGATAAAACCGGGAAGTGAACCTTTCAGTTTTTCATCAAGCATTGCCAGGACTGGTCGCAGCACGACCGGCATCGTCTGAGAAAAGTCATGGAACTCCAGCCCCACCATCATCCCCTTCCCGCGCACATCTTTCAAAAGCGCAGGATAGCGGCTCTGCAGTTCGTGCAGCCGATCCAGAAGATATTCCCCGACATCGGCTGCGTTATCAATCAGATGCTCGTCGTAAAGAACGTTCAGAGCTTCAATCGACGTAACGCAGGCTTCGCCAATCCCGCCAAAAGTCGCCATCGCATGGATCATCGCCGTCTTGGGCGTGCCGTAAGCCTTCATGTAGACGTCGCGCCGCGCGATCATGGCGGCCATTGCGGTCTTTCCACCGCCAAGCGACTTCGCCAGTGCGGTGACATCCGGTATGACGCCATAATGCTCGAAAGCATAGAATTTCCCGGTTCGTCCCAACCCACATTGCACTTCATCGGCAACCCAGATCACACCATACTGGTCGCAAAGGCTTCGCAACTTTTGCCAGAACTGTGCATCAGTTTGAATGATACCGCCACCACCTTGCACCGTTTCAAGCACAATCACCCCGATCTCGGGGTCAGAGCGAAACGCATTTTCAATGGCTGCAATGTCACCGAAGGGAACCCGAACGGTGTTATCGACCAGCTTGAATTCGCCACGATATAGCCCACCATCAGTGATGGACAGAACACCCTTCGTTTTGCCATGGAACGAATTTTCCGCATAGACGATCTTGGGCTTTTTAGGACCTGCGGCGCGCTCTGCGACCTTGATCGCGGCTTCCATCGCCTCAGAACCGGAAGACCCCAGAAACACCATGTCGAGATCTCCCGGCGAGCAAGCCGCAATGTCATAAGCAAGAGCGGCCGCATATTGCGACATGAAGGCGATTGCAATCTCGTGGCGCATTTCTTCCTGAAACTGACGCCGTGCTTCGAGAATACGCGGGTGATTATGGCCAAAAGCCAGCGATCCGAACCCGCCGAAAAAATCGAGAATGGCGCGCCCATTCTGATCATAATAATACATGCCTTCAGCGCGTTCGATCTTCACCTTGTGAAAGCCGAGCAGCTTCATGAAGTGAAGCTGGCCTGGATTGAGGTGAGTGGTAAACAGCTCCGTCATCCGTGGCAGATCGAGCGCTTTCGCCTCGGCAACCGTCAACAGCTTCGGCTTCGGCGTTGTATTGGTCTTGTTCATTTCTGCCTCTATGCCGTTTCGGAAGCCCGCACATCCGATGATGCCGCGCCGATTTTCTTGCGATATTCGCTGTAAGCCGCGATCAGCATATCCTCATCACGATATTGCGGTATCCAGCCAAGCTCGCGCTCGCCCTTCGAGACATCGAGAACACACATTTCGTCGGCAATCAGATATTGCTCCGGGTCCATGATCGGCATGTTCATCCAGTCCAGCAGATCCAGCGTGCGTTTCACCGCCCAGGCGGGTGTTGGCAACAAAATAGATTTCGAACCTGCATGGCTGATCAGATCACCAAGCAGTTTGCGGACTGGAGGCGGATTGAGCGAGCCGAGATTATAGGCCTCGTTTGGAACACCAGCCTTGAAAGCGGCACGTGCCGCCTCCGCACAGTCGAACACCGAAATGAACTGGTAAGGGTTCCTGCCCGAGCCGATCATCGGCACCGGCAAATTGTAATCAATCAGCTTGAACAGCTTTTCCAGAATGCCGAGACGGCCCGGTCCAATGATAAGACGAGGACGAAACAGGGAGATATTCATGCCCCGCACGCGCCATTCAATGGCGAGTTCTTCGGTTTTCAGTTTTGACAGGCCGTACTCACCGAGCGGCTTGCACGGATGGTCTTCTTTCTGCGGCCAGACATAGGTGTGCCCGTACACCATATCGGTGGTGAAATGGACGAGCTTGTTGGCACCAGCCACATCCATCGCCTTGATGATGTTCGCCGTCCCGTAATAATTGACGGGAAAGAAGAAGTCGTGCCGCTCTGCCCGGACCTGAATTGGTGAAAGCATTTTGGCGGACAGGTTATAGACCATGTCGTCTGCGCGGATACCAAGCCTGCGGATTGCTTCCGGATCGGTCACATCAGTCGCGATGAAAGCGGCATCAGTATAGTGTGGCAGATCGCTTTTCACGATATCCGCGACAAGGACCTCGTGACCATCGGCAAGTAGCTTTGGAGCAAGATAGCGCCCGACAAAACCGTCGCCACCGAAGATTACATGTCTCATCGTACTGCCCCCGTTCAACTATGTGTCTGCTGGTTCACATGCGTCTCCGCCTGCGGTTCGGACGGCTTGCCGCTTTGTGCGATCAGCACTGTCCCGATGCAGATGAACGCAATTCCCGCAATCTTGTAGGCGCCAAGTTCCTCCTTGAACAAAAGCCAGGCGAACAGAGCGACCGCGACATAGGCAAGACTGAGGAACGGATAGGCAAACGAAAGATCCACTTTCGACAGCACGTAAAGATGCGACGCCATCGAGATCACGAAGGTGAGCAAACCGGCAAAAATCCAAGGGTTGAAGACAATCTGGAATATGCGCTGGATCAATGTTTCGGCTGAAAAGCTGATCGGCCCGAGCGTCAGCATGCCATATTTCAACATCAACTGCGCGGCAGCATTGGTCATGACTGTGAACAGGATGAAGGGAATATATTTCATCACGTTTCCTAACCTGCAGCACCGAGCATCAATGCGGTCCGGCGCCAGAAATTGGAATTGAAAACCTTGTCGCGAAAGGCCTCGAAATCGCGCCAGCGCGGATAGCTTGCAGCAAAAACCTCTGCGCTCATCCTTTGGTCCTTATATGGATTGACCCGGCCACCGGCCTCAACAGTCATCTGGTCCAGACGGTTCAGCAATTCCAGCGTTGTGTGGCCACGATTGGGGAAATCCATCGTCAGCGTATATCCCGGCATCGGAAATGACATGAGACCGGGAGACTTCATCGAACCGAAACGCTTGAGTACCGTCAGAAAGGAGACCTGTCCTGCATTGCGACTTGCCTCAAGCATCGCTGGAACGATCTTTCGGGCTGCTTCGAACGGAATTACACTTTGATGCTGGTAGAGCCCTGCCGGGCCGTAAAGCCTGTTCCAGTTTCTCACTCCGTCGAGTGGATAAAAGAAGCTTTGATACGGCACTCTACGCGCTGTTTTCAGCCGCCTCTTGCGCTGGAAATAGGCCGCATTGAAAAGCGACAGGCTTGTCTTGTTCAACAGCGAGAATGGCAATTCAACCGGCACGCCAAACCGCCCAGCGATCGAAATAGAGCCATTCGGCGCGGCAACATGATTACCGACCATCAGCAAGCCCCGGCCATCGGAGAGCTGATCGACCCAGGCAACAGCATATTCATTTTCATGATCGGCCACCCCGGCCATATCAAAATAAGCATCAAGGTTGGCGAAGGGCAGAACCTTTTCCTCGACATCGAGACCGCCGACCCGCTTGAGCCGGATCGTTGCGCGAAGAATTAATCCGGTTAGTCCCATTCCACCGATGGTTGCCCGAAACAGATCAATGTGCTTCGTATCGGAACATCTGTAGTAGACGCCGTCCGAGCGAAGCAGTTCCAGCCTTTCAACATGACACCCGAAAGTACCCTGCCGGTGATGGTTTTTACCATGCACGTCATTGGCAATGGCGCCGCCGAGCGTCACAAACTGCGTGCCCGGCGTGACAGGGAGGAAATAGCCATGCGGAGTAACATGGGTGACGATTTCACTCAAAAACACGCCGCTCTCAGCCGTCAGCAATCCCGTATCTGGATCGAAGTGTAGTATCTTTTTCCGCGCCTGCATGGGCACGAGAAAGCCCATATCATTATGGCAGCTATCGCCGTAGGAGCGACCATTTCCGAATGGCAAAAGGCTCGCATCGCCGAGCAAGGCTCGCGTGAAATCAGTCTCCAGTCTCTCCAGTGGAAGGTATTGCCGGCTTCGCCGGTTAATACGTCCGAAACTGTCGAAGGATTGTTCCATCAGCGCATACCAGCCACAAGAAGCAGCACCGCGCCAAGCGCGATGACGACCTGACTGCGCCAATCCCTGGCAATGAAGAGGACCGGGTCGTCATCCATGTCGCCGCGATGCGCCAGTATCCACACACGCACGTTGATATAGAGCACGATCGGACCGAGCGGCCATATCAGCCAGGGATAGGTGTAGAGCGTCTTGACGGCATCGCTATTGATATAGAGTGCCAAAACCAGCGCTGCGGTAAACGCGGCTGCGACCCCACACTGTCCGACAATATCGCGATCTTCCGGACGGTAGCCTCGCCCCAAAATCCGGTCCTTTTCTGTCACGGTAGCGCCCTGCAGTTCGACATAACGCTTCACCAGCGCCAGCGACAGAAAGAAGAACATGGCAAAGGCCATCAGCCAGAACGATGGCGGGATATAGGAAGCCGCCGACCCTCCCAATAGCCGCAGGCTGTAAAGTCCCGCGAGGCAAATCACGTCTCCCAACAACATGCGTTTCAAGGCGAAGGTATAGGCGGTCGTGAAAAACAGATAGGTGACGATTGCAAGCGTAAAGGCGGGCGGAAGGAAAAGGCAGACGAAAGCCGTCAGAAGCAACAACAGGGCCGCAACGCTTAGGCCAAAGGGAATGGATATCTTTCCGTGTGCAAAAGGTCGCTGATTTTTTCGCACATGTCTTCGATCCACCGGAAGATCGACAATATCATTGACGATATAGATCGCAGACGATGCCGCAGAAAAGGCCACGAATGCCAGGCAAGTCGCAATCAACACGTCTGGCTTCATTATGTCATGCGCCAGAATGGCCGGGACAAAGACGAGCAGATTCTTTAGCCACTGATGAACGCGGAGCATACGAGCATAGGTTCGAATAGTTGGTTTTTCGGCACTGAAAAGTTCACAACCAGTTTGCTTCTGGAAATGTGCCGCTGCACGATCAGGTGCGACAACGATCGCCTGTCGGGCTGCATCGAAAACAGGCAGGTCATCACGATCATTACCGGCATAGTCGAATCCCTGTCGTCCATAGTGCTCGACAAGCAGATCAGCCTTGCGCTGTGCCGAAAGATTGGTCGTACCGGATGTTGAATAGACAGCACTGAAAATCCCAAGCTCAGACGCAACAGCCTTGGCCATCGGTTCAGCGGCAGCTGTTGCCAGCACCAAAGTCCGCCCCGACCCATGTTCGCTACGCAGAAATTCCAGAAACTCGGTTCGGTAGGGAAGTCGCGATGCATCGAGCGTTACGCGCTCAGCCACCTGTCGCTTGAGATATGCCTTGCCTGAGAACAGCCACACCGGCAGCATGAAGACGAACAGGATGTTCCTCTTCAAAAGAAGAAAAATACCCTCCCACAGCAGATCGGTCGAAACCAGAGTTCCGTCCAGATCGACTGCCAGCGGCACATTCTCGCTGCTTTGCCCCCGCGTATCCATTTTCAGCCCTTTTCCGCTCAGGCGTGAATGCGGTTCGATCAACCTTTTCCGCCCGAGCCCCCTGTCGTAAAGGGATAGAGGCAGAAACCAAATGAAAAATGAATTTTTCCGTTACAATCGAGAATTGATTTGCTGAGTACAGTTTCTGCTTAAAATTTCCTCAATAGCTAAAATACAGCATATTGTTTGCGGGTTGCATAGTTTCAAGTTCGCCGGAGAGACTTTCCGGCGAACATTCCATAGTTTAGACATCCCTAAACTATCATTATCTTGAGCCTGGAAAAAGCAAATCGACAAACTTGCCTGCAGTCGGTTGCGGTTCGTGGTTGGCAAGGCCGGGACGCTCATTGGCTTCGATGAAAATATAGTCCGGCTTTTCGGGCTGCTTGACCATGAAATCGATCCCGACAACGGGAATGCCGATTGCACGCGCAGCCTTACAGGCAGCATCGACAAGGTTTCTATGAACAGTCGCTGTCACGTCGTGGATCGTACCGCCTGTATGTAGATTGGCCGCCTTGCGCACCGTGATTTCACGATGATCTTCCAGAACGGAATCGAGCGACAGGCCTTGTTCCTCAAGACACCTTTTCGTTTCCGTATCGACCGGTATGCGGCTTTCTCCGCCAGTCGTCGCAGCGCGTCTGCGCGATTGTATCTCGATAAGCTTGCGGATGGTTGCCTTGCCGTCACCGACAACGCGTGGCGGGCGACGAACCGCAGCGGCAACGAGTTGGTAGTCGATAACCACCAGCCGAAGGTCTTCACCTTCAAAACACGCCTCCAGCAGCACGCGGTCGCACACGGTTCGCGCCTGTTTGATCGCCGTTCGCAGGTCTTTCATGATCGATATGCCGACGGAAATTCCTCTTCCCTGTTCGCCCCGGGCTGGTTTCACCACCAGCTTGCTGTGACGTTCTAGAAAAGCTTCCAGCGCATCATCGTCCGCTTCGGCGGCAATCTGCTCCGGCACTATCAGACCAGCCTTCTCGACGACGCGCCGCGTCACAGCCTTGTCGTCGCAGATTGACATTGCGACACCTGATGTCATTTCAGACAAGCTCTCACGGCAATGGACGGAACGCCCGCCATAGGAGAGGCGGAAAAAGCCGCCTTCAGCATCGGTTATTTCAACCTGAATACCACGACGCACCGCTTCATCCACGATTATGCGAGCATAGGGATTGAGCGCATCGAAGGTTTCCAGATGCGAGGCGAAAAATTTCTCGTTGATTGCGTTCTTGCGCTTTATCGCGAAGAGCGGAACGCGACGAAACTTCAGCTTTTCATAGAGCCTTATGGCATTCTCATTATCGTGCAGAACCGAGAGATCGATATGGCTCAAGCCGCGAGCCTGAAAATGCTCGGCAAGTTTTCGCACCAGTTTTTCACCAATACCCGGCTGCCGCGCTTGAGGATGAACTGCAAGACACCAAAGCGAAGCACTGCGATCAGGATCATCGAAAAGGCGCTGATGGTCGATGCCAGTTACAGTGCCAACAATTTCGCCGGTAGCATCGTCCTGAGCCACAAAATAGGTAACAGCACGGTTGTCTCGCTCCGATGAGAAAAAGTCGGGACGCAGTTGAACCATGCCACAGGCCGCATAGACGGCGTTGATGCCTTCCGCGTCCACTTCGGAGACTGCGCGACGTATGGTGATGCCACGTATCCGTCGCCCGCCCGGTCGATAGGTCGCAAGTTCAATCCGGTATGTATGCGACGGATCGAGAAATATCTCATGTGGTGCGAGTGACAGCAGTACATGGGGATCGCTGACGTAAAAGACGATGTCGCGGCTCGCTGGCGCTTCCCCCCGCAATGCTTCCACTATGGCTTCATTGGTCTCGAAGGTCTGCGCGAAGAGTAGTCGGCCCCAGCCGCAATCGACAACCACATCCTGCTTGCGATCTTCGCTTCCCGCCTTGTCATGGCCGTGCGCATGTTCCTGATAAAAGCCTGCGCTTTCAGGTGTACGCAAGCGCGTAAGACGGTGCGAAAAGGCTTTGCGACCTTTCGCTTTCTGCCGGGTCATATCCACCTCACCGGTTTTCCGCATTTCATGCCTCCTGCGTTTGCAGCCACATTTCAAGGAGGCCAGCCTGCCAAAGCTCAGAACCGCGCAACGGCGTTATGTGTTCGGACGGTTTTGCAAACAGGCGTTCAAGATAATCGCGTTGGAAAAGTCCGCGCTCCCTCGCCTTTTGTGAAGAGAGGGCGTCTCGCAACATATCAAGATAAGGGCCATCGATATATTTGAGCTGCGGAACCGGGAAATATCCCTTCTTGCGATCAATCACTTCGCTTGGAACGACCTTCCTCGCCACATCCTTGAGGATACCCTTGCCGCCGTCACGTAGTTTTTCCTCCGGCGGAATGCGGGCGGCAAGCTCGACCAGTTCATGATCCAGAAATGGCACCCGCGCTTCAAGCCCCCAGGCCATCGTCATGTTGTCCACGCGCTTGACCGGATCGTCCACGAGCATCACATTCGTATCGAGCCGCAGCGCACGGTCGACAGGCGTATCCGCTCCATCCTGCAGCAGATTTTCTTCCAGAAGGTCCTGACTGTAATCACGTTCCGGCATCCATTCCGGCGATAACTGCGTGGCGAGAACGTCATGCGAGCGGTCACGGAACCCTTTGGCATAGTCGCTGACGACATCGTTGGAATCGACTAGCGGTGGATACCAGTGATAGCCGCCGAAAACTTCATCTGCCCCCTGTCCCGACTGGACAACCTTGATATGCTTCGAAACCTCCTTGGAAAGGAGGTAGAAGCCGACATTATCATAGGACACCATTGGTTCGGACATTGCCGCGATCGTTCCCGGCAAGGCTTCCATGAGGTCTGCCGAGGGCACAAAGATCTTATGATGTTCGGTGCCAAAATGCTCGGCGATCAGATCGGAATAGACAAATTCGTCGCCTTTCTCCCCGTTGGCTTCTTCAAAGCCGACAGAAAAACTCATCAGGCCCGATTGACCTGCCTCAGCGAGCAGACCGACGATCAGGCTGGAATCCACCCCGCCGGACAAAAGCACGCCGACCGGCACGTCGGAAATCATCCGGCGCTTGACAGCGACACGCAGCATAGCGAGCAATTGCTCCTGCCATTCCTCACGGCTCAACGCGCCGTCGCCGGGCAGACGACGATAAGGCGCCTGCCAATAGATGCGGTCAGCAAAACGTCCATTCGGTTCATACACACGGATTGTCGCCGGGGGGAGCTTTCGAACACCGTTATAGATCGTGCGCGGTGGCGGCACGACGGCATGAAAGCTCATGTAATTGTGCAAGGCTGCGCGGTCTATCGAGGTATCGATGCCGCCTGCCTTAACCAGAGCAGGCAAGGAAGAGGCGAACCGCAAGGCACCCTCCGCCTCGGCAATATAGAGCGGCTTGATGCCGAACCGATCACGCGCGAGGATAACCCTGCCGGTATCACGTTCGTGAATGGCGAAAGCGAACATGCCAAGAAAACGCGTTACACAGCTTTCGCCCCATGCATGCCATGCCTTGAGAATGACTTCTGTGTCACCGTCGGAGAAGAACTTGTAGCCCTTCTGTTCCAGCTCTGTGCGCAATTCGCGGAAATTATAGATGCAGCCATTGAACACAAGCGTCAAACCGAGGTCGGCGTCGATCATCGGTTGCTGCGATTTTTCGGAAAGATCAAGGATTCTCAATCTTCGATGCCCGAAGCCGATATTGCCCCGGATCACAATCCCGGATGCATCGGGCCCGCGAGGACTGAGTACATCCGCCATTTTCGAGACTGCCGAAACTGACGGCGAACCACCGTCAAACCTGACTTCTCCGCAAATACCACACATAAAAAGGGTCGAAACCTCCATTGTCATTCATAAACAAATGAGGCCGTCGCATCTGTTAAGGCGGCGGCCTGCATAATTGCAAATGCGGGAGCGCCGGGATTGTTCCCAACTTTTTCGTTTCCGCTATGTGGCTTTCCCGACTAAATTCGCCTTGGAAAGCATATAGTTTTCAGCGGAAACCATATGCTCAAACGTTATACGGCGCGCATCCTCGCTGCGATTTTCGACAAGCGCTGCAAGCAATCGGTGCTGGAAGATAAGTCCTTCTTCGCGCGAAGCCGGTGTCGGATCAGCATAGATCGCGCGCGCTATTGGCAGGCTTCGCAACAGATTGTGGGTCAATCCGCAGATGAAGCCCAACAGACGGTCCGGACAAAGCTGTGCCAGCAAGGAATGGAAATCCAGTTCCGCAATCCGCTGGCGATATTGATCATCAAGATCGACCGGCGGGCGATCATAGACCCGCATCGCATTTTCCAGCCGAGCAATGTCGTCACCGGTCAATCTGCCGGACAAGAGAGCAGCAACCTCCGGTTCGAGATGCTTACGGATAGCGTAAACTTCGGCAAGACTCGGCTGATCGAAAAAGAAATAGCTTCCGAGCATTTCCATTGCGTGCTGGGCGGAAGGTTCGGCCACAAAAGCCCCGCCGCCGGGACCGCTGCGCGTAAAAATCAGACCCTGCGTCTCCAGCGCCTTCATCGCTTCGCGCACAGTGCCCTTGGCAGCCTTGAACTGGTCAATCAGTTCCTTTTCCTGTGGCAGTCGATCTCCCGGCCTCAATGCATCGGAACGGATAACATCCTTGATACGGTCAGCAATCTCTTCCGGTCGCCGACGGACCTTTGCCGCCCTCGCGCGCGATTGCGGTTCGTGATCGGAATTCCGGCCCATTCTGACCATATCTTGCTACTCTCTCCTGATGCGCGGCGCGCTTTCCACGAGTTGTCGTGTATAGGCATGTTCAGGTCTGGCAAAAAGAGCGCTTGCAGTTGCTTCCTCAACGATTTCCCCGAAATACATAACTGCAACCCTGTCAGAGATGGCTTCCACCACGGCAAGATCATGACTGATGAAGAGATAAGAGAGACCAAACTCTTTCTTCAGTTGATCCAGAAGCAGAAGAACCTGCGCCTGAACAGAGACATCCAGCGCGCTAACCGGTTCGTCGAGTACGACGATTTCCGCTTCAGCGGCCAGCGTGCGCGCAATGGCGATACGTTGCGCCTGCCCGCCGGAGAATTCGTGCGGATATCGTTCCAGCGTATCCTTGGGCATCTGAACGGCATCCAGCAACTGGATCATGCGCTGCTGGCACTGAGCTGAATCCAGCCCGCCCAGAAGCCTGAGTGGTGTTTCCAGTATCTGCCGGATTGTCTTTCTGGGATTGAGCGATGCGACAGGGTCCTGAAATACATATTGTATGACCTTGCCAAATGCCTGTGCACCGGAATTTCGCAGTTCATGCGCGTCGCGTCCAGCAATCGTCATCGTACCGCCCGTCGGCTCTGTCAGCCCGACGAGCATTCTGGCGAGCGTGCTTTTGCCCGATCCGCTTTCACCGACAATCGCCAGTGTCTCACCGCTTCCAAGATCGAACGAAACATTTTTAACCGCCTCGACCTTGTGACGCTCTTTACCCAGAAGTGTTCGTCCGCCACCGAAGGTTTTGGTGAGATCGCGAACGCTGATCGCATTTCCGCTCATCCTGCCACCCTCCCGTTTTCGCGCTTGAAGAGACCAGCCACACGTTCCAGAAAGTCGGCACCCTGCCCAAGTTCGGGAACGCAGGCTATCAAGCGTTTCGTATAGCTGTGCTGCGGATTGGAAAGAACTTCCGATGTCGTGCCCGTCTCGACAATCTCGCCGTCTTTCATCACTGCCACGCGGTCACAAATCTCCGAAACCACTCCAAAGTCATGGGTGATAAACAGCAGAGCCATGCCACGCTCGCGCTGGAGATCGCGCAGCAGTTCGAGAATGCGCGCCTGCACCGTGACATCGAGCGCCGTGGTCGGCTCGTCCGCAATGATGATATCGGGATCATTGGCCAGAGCCATGGCAATGCCGACACGCTGACGCTGGCCACCTGAAAGCTGGTGCGGATAGTGATTGGCCCGTTCCGCTGCATCTGGAATGCCAACCTTGTCAAGAAGCACAATCGCCTGTTCCCGCCGCTCACTGGCTCCGATCCGCCGATGCGCTGCAATTGCTTCCTCGACCTGCCGACCGACCGGATACATAGGATGCAACGTTGTCAGTGGGTCCTGAAACACATAAGCAACTCTTGCGCCCCGTGCCGCCGTCAACTCGGTTTCAGACATTGAAAGAACGTCCCGGTCGCCCAGATAGATCGCGCCGTTGCGGATAAGTCCGGGCGGGGACGCCACGAGGCCCATTACTGACAGGGCGGTCACGCTTTTGCCCGATCCGCTCTCCCCGATCAGGCCGAGACATTCGCCGCGTTCAAGTTCCAGTGAAACGCTGCGGACAGCGGCGGTGAAATGCCCACCATTGACGAAGCCCGTTTCGAGACCGGCAATAGAAAGAGCTTTTTCGCTATCCTTGATCATGGGCGATGACCGGTCCTTGGCAATATCGGTTACAGCACCTGGCCGCCCCAGCGCACCTGACTGCAATCGCGGATCGAGAACATCGCGCACCCCATCTCCCAATACGTTGAGACTGATGACCAGCAGGAAGATCATCAATCCCGGCACGATGGAGACATGCGGGGCATTGAACAGTTGCGCGCGGCCCTCGCCGAGCATGGAGCCGAGATCGGCCTGCGGCGGCTGCGCGCCAAGACCAAGGAAGCTCAGGCCTGCCGTTTCGAGGATCATCCAGCCCGCCGTGGTCGACATGGTAATGACGATAACCGGCAGCACATTGGGCAGCACTTCGCTTAACAGGATCGAAACCGGACTTTTCCCGGAGAGCCGGGCAGCATCAATAAACTCACGATGCGCGAGACCAAGCGTAACCCCGCGAACATTACGCGCGAAGAACGGAATATTGACCACGGCGATCGCGTAAAGCGCATTCATCAGGCCCGGCCCGAGTACCGCCACGATAGCCAGCGCCAGCAGGATATAAGGAAATGCCATCAGCATATCGATGCCGCGCATCATCAAATTGTCGGTTCGTCCGCCCGCATAGCCGGCCACGAGACCGATCGCCGAGCCAACAATCGCTGCGATCAGCGTCGCTGCAAATCCTACCGCGACAGACACCCGCGTGCCCCATATGACACGACTCAATATATCGCGCCCGAGTTGATCCGTTCCAAGAAGATGTCCTTCGCTGAACACGGGTTTCAATCGCATTGCGGGAGAAGTCGCGTCAGGATTGGGAAGCGGGAGAACCGGGGCCAGCAGAATGACGAGGCAGATCAGGACCAGCATAAAAAAACCGAAAGCTGCCAGTCGATTGCTCATCAGGAGCCGCCATGATGACATGCGGACCGCCGTTGGCGCGGCAGAAATTTCTGGAAGCGCGCTCATGAGCGTATCCTTGGATCGAGCATGGTCTGGATGACATCAGCGAGTAGATTGAAGAGGACATAACTCGCGGCAACCACAAGTACGCCACCTTGCACCAGCAAGATATCGCGGGTGGAAATGGCTTTCACCAGCATGGCGCCAATACCGGGCCACTGGAACACGGTTTCAATGTAGACGGCGCCGCCCAGCACAAATCCCGCCTGAATACCGATCACAGGAATGACGCTGACAAGTGCGGCGCGAAACGCATGACCGTATATCACGCGACGTTCGTTGAGACCTTTGGCCCGAGCTGTCCGGATATAGTCCTGACGAAGCACTTCCAGCATCGCGCCGCGGGTCAGACGTGCGATCACGCCTGCCGCTACCACGGCCAGCGTCGTGGCAGGCAGGATCAGATGCCAGAGCAGATCCTTCAGGTCACCGCCGCCATAAACAGCATACATGCCGGACGCTGGCAGAATGCGCCAATGAACCGCGAAGAGATAGATCAGAAGCAACCCCAACCAGAATGAGGGAATGGAAATTCCGGCAAGCACGATGAAAGTGATCGCCCTGTCTGCCCAGCCGAACTGGCGCACTGCCGAAACGATACCCGCGAGCAGGCCGAAGACTGAACACAGTACCAGTGCTACGCCTGCAAGCACGAGTGTCGCCTGAAAGCGCTCCATAACCTCATCCAGCACCGGACGATTGAGCACGAAGGAACGCCCGAAATCCCCATGCAGGAGATTGCCCATCCAGATGAAGTATTGTTGCAGCAACGGCTTGTCGAGACCGAGATCGCGATTGACCCGCTCGACATTTTCCGGTGTTGCGTATGATCCGAGCAACGCAGTCGCCGTATCACCGGGGATCATCGCCATGACGAGAAAAACGATGATCGAGAGCCCGAGCAACACAGGAACAACGGCGACAAGTCGCTTGAGGATATAGGCTGACATGAATGCCCTCCCCGCTTATTGCTTGGTTACGTCTTTCAAATGCAGCAGGAAGGACGGCTGCAACTTGAACCCCTTGACGGCAGCGGTCGTGACTGCATTTTGCTTCCAGTTCGCCACGAACAGCCATGGTGCATCGTCATGGACAATGCTCTGCACTTCGCCATAAAGCTTGCCGCGCTCGGTTTGATCGGTCGATGACCGCGCCTTTTCCAGAAGCTCATCCACTTTGGGGTTGGAATAGTAACCGGAATTGAAACCGCCCTTGTCCGGCAGTGCGTCGCTGCGAAGCGTCAGATAAGGCACCGTGTCCGGATCATTGGTCATCCATGCCATCTCGGCCATATCGGCCTTGCCATCCAGTCCCGGATTTACCCTGCCAAGGAACGTGTTCCACTCATAGGTTTCAATCTTGACCTTGAAGCCCACAGCCTGAAGATCGGCCTGGATTGCGGCACCCATCGTGATTGGATCAAGCATGCCAGAACCGCCTTCGGTCACATAGAACGTGACTTCGGGATTGCTTGCACCAGCTTCGGCAAGGAGCGCCTTGGCCTTTTCAGGATCATAGGGATAGGGTTCGGTTTTGTTCTCGACCCAGTTGAAGGCAGGTGGGATCGGCCCCGCAGCAACAGTTGCGGAACCCTGCAACACATTGTCTACGAGGCCTTGCTTGTTAACCGCATAATTCGCCGCCTGACGCACTTTCTTATCCGCGAATGGACCGCTCTTCGCGTTCAGGATGGTAAACCAGACATGGGGGCCCGCCTGTTCGGCAACCGCGAAATTCGCGTCCTGTTTGAAGGTGGCAAGATTATCCGGCGGCACTTCCACCATGACATCCAGCCCGCCTGCCATCATCTCCGCGACGCGGGTATTGGCATCCGTGATCGGGCGGAACACAACTGCTTCCAATGCTGGCGCTGTGTCCCAATAGTCGGGATTACGCTCCACCACCACACGCTGGCCGGATTGCCATTCCGCGAACTTGAACGGACCGGTTCCGGATGGATGACGGCCAAATTCCTTACCGTATTTCTTGACCGCTTCCGGCGACACGATCAGGCCGGTCGGATAGGCCAGATTGGAAAGAAATGGAGCGAAAGGCTCCTTCAGCTTGAACTCGACAGTGTGTTCATCGAGCACATTGACTGCATCGATGGACGAGAAATTGAACGAAAGCGGAAATGGGCCGGTGTTATAGAAGGGATGGTCTTCCTTTAGCATTCTGTCGAAGTTGAACTTGACCGCTTCGGCATTGAAATCCGAACCGTCATGGAACCTCACGCCTTGACGCAGCTTGAACGTATAGGTCTTGCCGTCGTCCGAAATCGTCCAGCTTTCCGCCAGTGCCGGTTCTACTTCCAGCGTTCCGTCCTTGTAGCGCACAAGGCCGTCATAAATATTGACGAGGATGCGGAAATCATTGGTGGCCGTGACTGTATGCGGATCGAGCGATTGCGGCTCTGCAATCTGCCCGACAATCAGCACATTGGGCGGCGTTTGGGCCAGCGCGACTGTGCCCGCCCCGGCGACCGAAAGCGCCATAGCAGTCAGGACGGCACGGAATAACCTTCTCATGGGGTTCCCCTTCATTTGTCAAATCCGTCAGACTCTAATTTATAGGCATAAATCAACTATCATCAATGAATTATCATAATTAATTTTTGCGAGACAAAAAAAGCGGGCCTGAGCCCGCTCGCGATTTCAGAAAGTTCAGAGCCTATTCCGCAGGCGTATCCTCGGGTCTCAAATCCTGCTCTGCCTTGGTCGATTTCTGATGCGTGAAACCCTTGAGGCCCTTGGCGGTTTCCTCGGCATCGCGTTTGATCTCGACTTCGCTCATTGCATAATGAACTGCAAGTTTTGCAATGGAAGTCAGAGCGCTTAGATGAATGCGCTCATAACCATGCGAGGCATCGACACCGAAGGTCAGCAAAGCCGTACGCACATCATGCCCGGCCTCAACCGCAGACGCGGCATCAGAACGGTAATAACGGAACACATCCTTCTGGACCTGAATGTCATGCTCTCCGCAAAGTTCGTAAAGTTTCTTCGTCAGATGGTAATCGAACGGTCCGGTCTGGTCCGCCATGGCAAGCGTGACGCCGAATTCCGATGAATTCTGGCCCGGCGCAGTCGTGCCATTATCGATGGCGACCAGCGAGGCAATATCCGGCACAACGACCGCAGAGGCACCCACTCCAACTTCCTCGCCGATGGTGAACAGCCAATAGCTATCGACCGGCGTTTCCACATTGGCTCTCTGCATCGCTTCGAGGGCCGCAAGCATGATTGCAACGCCTGCCTTGTCATCAAGGTGACGCGAGACGATAAAGCCATTATCGATGAATTCGGGCGCGGGATCGACAGCAACTATGTCACCGACATCGATACCGAGCTGCAGCAGATCATCACGATTTCGGGCGAGCGCATCGACGCGGAGTTCGACATAAGGCCAGCCGACCGGCTGCGTATCGACTTCGTCATTGAATGTATGGCCGGAAGCTTTCAACGGCAGGATCGAACCGCGATAAATTCCTTTGGACGAAAAGATGGAAACGCGGGCACCTTCAGCGAAACGCGCTGACCAGTTACCGATGGAAACCAGTTCCAGCCGTCCGTTTTCCTTCAGATATTTTACCTGCGCGCCGAGCGTATCGACATGCGATACGATCCCGCGCGCCGGTCTCTCCGTCAGGCCCACCCTGCGCGCGCGAATAGCCCCCCGGCGCGTCAGCATAACCTCAAGTCCCAGATGCTCCAGCTCGCGCGCAACATAACGCACGGCTTCGTCGGTAAACCCGGTCGGACTCGGTATGGCGAGAAGCGCCTTGAGCCGTGTTACGAGATAGTCCTGATCGATTGTGATGGCGGTCTGCATCATTCATGTGTCGCAAAACAAGACCGCAACGTCAACGTCATCTCCAGAACAGAAAACTTCGGCACCGGTGTTACGCGGCGCCGAGATGCCATCAGAAACTCCAGTCTTCATCCTCAGTCGCGACCGCCTTGCCGATGACGTAAGAAGAGCCGGAACCGGAGAAAAAGTCGTGGTTTTCGTCTGCATTCGGCGAAAGAGCGGACAGGATCGCCGGGTTGACCTTGCACGCTTCAGCCGGGAAGAGTGCCTCATAGCCGAGGTTCATGAGAGCCTTGTTGGCGTTGTAATGCAGGAATTTCTTGACGTCTTCAGTTAGGCCAACGCCATCATATAGCGCTTCCGTGTAGCGAACCTCATTGTCGTAAAGTTCCAGAAGAAGTTCGAAGGCAAAATCCTTGATTGCCTGCTTCTGCTCTTCGTTCAAGCGTTCCAGTCCGCGCTGGAATTTGTAACCGATGTAATAGCCATGCACAGCCTCATCACGGATGATGAGCCGGATAAGATCGGCTGTATTGGTCAGCTTTGCCCGGCTCGACCAGTACATGGGCAGATAGAAGCCGGAATAGAACAGAAAGCTCTCCAGGAAAACGCTGGCGATTTTCCTTTTCAGCGGATCATCCGCGCGATACTGGTCCAGGATCAGAACGGACTTGCGCTGCAGGAATTCGTTTTCCTCGGACCAACGATAGGCATCGTCAACATCCGGCGTCAGGCACAAAGTCGAGAATATCGACGAATAGGATCGTGCATGAACCGCTTCCATGAAGGAGATGTTGGACAGCACCGCTTCTTCATGCGGCGTCGCTGCATCATCCATCAGCTTCACGGCACCGACTGCGTTCTGGATCGTATCGAGAAGTGTCAGCCCGGTGAAAACGCGGATCGTCAGTTGCTTTTCCTGCGGTTTCAGCGTTTCCCACGACTGAATATCGTTCGAAAGCGGCACCTTTTCCGGCAGCCAGAAATTGCCGGTCAGACGGTTCCAGACCTCAAGGTCTTTCTCATCTTCGATCCGGTTCCAGTTGATCGCACGCACTGCGGCGGGTTTCGGGTTCTTGGTTTTCACTTGAATATTCATTGGTCATCACCAGTGGTCAGAGGGCGCAGGAAACGCAACCCTGCACTTCCGTGCCGGAGAGCGCCATCTGGCGCAGGCGAATGTAGTAGATGGTCTTGATGCCCTTCTTCCACGCGTAGATCTGTGCGCGGTTGATATCGCGTGTCGTTGCGGTATCGCGGAAGAACAATGTCAGAGACAGGCCCTGATCGACGTGCTGCGTCGCCGCCGCGTAAGTGTCGATGATCTTTTCCGGCCCGATCTCATAGGCGTCCTGATAGTAATCGAGATTGTCATTGGTCATGAACGCTGCCGGATAGTAGACGCGACCGATCTTGCCCTCCTTGCGGATCTCAATCTTCGACACGATCGGATGGATCGATGACGTCGAATGGTTGATGTAGGAGATCGAGCCTGTCGGCGGCACGGCCTGAAGGTTCTGGTTATAAAGCCCGCCCTCCATCACCGCATTTTTCAGATCGCGCCAGTCATCCTGCGTCGGAATCGCAGTGCCAGCCTTTTCGAAAATTTCTCGAACCTTTTCCGTCGCCGGTTCCCAAAGCTGCTCGGTATATTTGTCGAAATATTCACCTGTTGCGTATTTGGATTTCTCGAAACCTTTAAAGGACTTGCCCGTTTCCACTGCAATCAGGTTCGATGCGCGGATCGCGTGATAGGTAACCGTATAGAAATAGATATTCGTGAAATCGACGCCCTCCTCCGAGCCGTAATAAATCCGCTCGCGGGCGAGATAACCATGCAGATTCATCTGACCGAGACCGATGGCATGGCTTTCATCATTACCTCGGGCGACCGACGGCACGGAACCGATTTGGCTCATATCGGAAACTGCTGTCAGAGCGCGGATGGAGGTTTCGATGGTCTTGCCGAAATCGGACGAGTCCATTGCCGATGCAATGTTGAGCGAACCCAGATTGCACGAAATATCCTTGCCGAGATGATCATAGGAAAGGTCTTCGCCGAAGATGCTCGCCTCACTCACCTGGAGGATTTCCGAACAGAGATTGCTCATGGTGATGCGCCCGTCAATCGGATTGGCGCGGTTCACCGTGTCCTCGAACATGATATAGGGATAACCGGACTCGAACTGGATTTCCGCCAGCACCTGAAAGAACTCGCGTGCATTGATCTTCTTCTTGGCAATACGCGCATCGTCGACCATTTCCCGATATTTTTCGGTAACTGAAATCTCGGTCAATGGCACGCCGTAAACCCGCTCCACATCATAGGGCGAGAAGAGGTACATATCCTCGTTATTCTTTGCGAGTTCGAAGGTAATGTCTGGAATGACCACACCAAGCGACAAGGTTTTAATGCGGATTTTCTCGTCGGCGTTTTCGCGCTTCGTATCCAGAAAGCGCATGATATCCGGGTGATGGGCGTGCAAGTAAACAGCACCCGCTCCTTGTCGCGCACCCAGCTGATTGGCGTAGGAAAAGGAATCCTCAAGAAGCTTCATCACCGGAATGATACCGGACGATTGGTTCTGAATCTGCTTGATAGGTGCGCCCGCCTCGCGAATATTGGTAAGACTCAAGGCCACCCCACCGCCCCGCTTCGACAATTGCAACGCCGAATTGATCGAGCGCCCGATGGACTCCATATTGTCTTCGACCCGCAGCAGAAAACAGGAAACGAGCTCGCCGCGCTGCTTCTTGCCTGCATTGAGGAAAGTCGGCGTCGCAGGCTGGTAGCGGCCTGCAATGATCTCCTCCATCAGATTGCGTGCCAGCTGTTCATTGCCGCGCGCCAGCGTCAGCGCTACCATGCAGACACGGTCTTCATAGCGCTCCAGATAGCGCTTTCCATCGAAGGTTTTCAGCGTATAGCTGGTGTAATATTTGAACGCGCCGAGAAAGGTCGGAAACCGGAATTTCTTCGCATAGGCTTCGTCGAAAAGATCGCGCACGAAATTGAAGGAATACTGATCCAGTACCTCTTGCTCGTAATAGCCTTCGGTCACCAGATAATCGATCTTTTCCCGCAAGTTATGGAAAAAGACCGTGTTCTGGTTCACGTGCTGGAGGAAATATTGGCGCGCAGCCTGCCGGTCACGGTCAAGCTGGATTTTTCCCTCGTCATCGTAAAGGTTCAGCATCGCGTTGAGCGCGTGATAATCCAGCCCATCCAAGGATTTTGACGGTTTACTGCTGTTGGAAGTTACAGCTTGAGGCGCATCCTGCGCCACTGGCTGTGCCTTGCGCTCTCGGATCAAGGTCGTGTCTGCCGTGTCCAAAATCGTTCCATCCCGTTTTTGACATTGCCAATGTCCTCATCGGTTCCCAGAAGCTCGAAGCGGTAGAGATAGGGAACCTGACATTTGGCGGAGATAATGTTGCCGGCGATACAGAAAGCCTCGCCGAAATTGCTGTTTCCCGCGGCAATCACGCCGCGGATGAAAGAACGGTTGCTCTCATCGTTGAGAAAGCGGATCACAGGCTTGGGGACAGCGCCCTTGGAGCCGCCGCCACCATATGTGGGCGTCACGATCACGAATGGCTCGCGCACCTGCAATCCGCCTGAACCGTCCATCGGGATACGGTTCGACCGCATTCCAAGCCGTTCGACAAACCGGTGTGTATTTTCCGACCGGCTGGAGAAATAGACGATCAGGCTCATGTGACCATAGCCCTCAGGCGAGAGCGCTGATCATATCGGGCCGGAAGCCCGCCCAATGGGATTCACCTGCCACAACCACCGGCACCTGGCGATAACCCATGTCTTGAACGAGATGGAAAGCATCGGCATCGGCGGAGATATCGATGACTTCATATTCGATACCCTGGCGGTCGAGGGCGCGCGTGGTGGCCGTGCACTGGACGCAGGCGGGTTTGCTGTAAACGGTGACGTTCATTTTTTCCTCACTGGAGCATGTCTCCCAAAAGTGGGAACCGGTTTTGGGGTTAAGACATGCGTAAAAACAAAGAGATAGAGTATTTCCAACGGTCCGGTTTAAACTGGAATACTCTCGACAGGAGACACAAAGAGCCGTTCGCGCATCGCAAAATGCGCGTCGAAAGACATGAGATACGGGATCGGCCAGCCGCACGAACAAGCAGCCTGACCACACAAACTATGCCTCGAAGGGAGGATCGGAACCGAAACTGAATAAACTGGACATGGACTTCACCCCGAAGCTATGAGCGGGAAGTTCGGGGCAGCAACCCGTAAGGCAACGATTTGCCACACAAGATTGCGCGCCAACCGGACACCCCGCCCGTGGACGTACTCGTTCAAGGCAGGTCTCCTGGCTCACGGATCAACATTCTGTCCGCCTTCCCAGCCAAAGCCAGTGACGTGATGGACAGAACTCTCCGCTTACAGTTGCGGGGGCAGCTCCGGCATTGCCGCATCCATCATGGATGAAACGCACCGGATTCCCATCTTAGCTTTCGACCCAACGAATCGAAAGAACCTAGAACACTATATATAGTAGTCTAAGTTAAAAACTCGTCAACAGATAGTTGGCCGTAAAGCTTAGAATGAACGAAGCGTTCTTTACCCAGCTGGCTTAATCGGTTTCGGTCTGAACTCCGGCTTGATGGCCTTGAGGGCCATGCGATCCACCATTGCGGGGGCAATCAGTTTCAACCAGCGCCCAAATCGCATCTGGCGGGTCATCAACACTTCACGCTTGCGAGCCTGCACGCCTTCCAGCATCAGCCGCACAGCTTCCTCGACGGGCATCATGTCATCTTCGCGCACACCACTTGTTCCCAGCGCGCCGCCGCTTGCGCTGTAACCCACCTTGCGAATGTCGGTTTTGACGACGCCCGGATAGACGATGGTAATGGATATGCCGCTTGGTTCCAGTTCCGCGCGAAGTGCCTCGCAGAAACCCGAAAGAGCGAACTTCGTTCCGCTATAGGCAGTGCGCCCCGGCACACCGATCAATCCGGCAACAGAAGACACAGCCACGATCCGTCCCTTGCTGGCGGCAAGATACGGAAGTGCTGCATGAATGGGCCAGACGCTACCCCAGTAATTCAATTCCATCAGATCATGCATCCAGTTGAGGTCATCTGGTTTGATCTCAGCAAAATTGGCGTGGGCCGACATGCCTGCATTCACGATCAAAGTGTCGATACGACCGAAAGCGGAAACGGTTTTACTGATAAGATCGATACAGGCTGTACGATCTTTCACATCGGTTGGCACCACGAGAACCGAACTGCCCAGTTGCCGCAACTCTGTGGCCAGATTTTCCAGCTTTTCAACATTGCGCGCAGCAAGCACCAGAGCAGCATTGGCACGGTCACGCCGGGCAATCTGCCGTGCAGTTTCGGCACCGATCCCATCCGATGCTCCCGTTATGATCGTCACATCCATGCGAGGCCCTCCCTGCCTATCGATCAGACGACAGGCAAAGTACAGGCAGGCCGATCCATGCGTCTAGCACTTTAGACTTTGTGCGATGGAATGGCTGTTATAACGACGATTATGAATTTCGCGGCACCGAGACCGCAGCGAAAAGACCTGATGCAGCACGCCACGTGCTCTATTTGCGGTCAAAGAAGGCTCAATGCAGGCGCTGTGCGATTAGGTGAGGTTGCCGGTCTTGACCATCAACCTTCTGGGACCAGCGCCCTGTTGTCCAAGGACATCATCGGGATTTCGCAACGGGCATTCGGAAAGCGAGAGACAGCCGCAGCCGATGCAGCTCGTTATCTGGTCGCGAAGCTGCATCAGACTGTCGATACGTTCCTGAAGCATATCTTTCCAGGCTTCAGAAAAACGCCGCCAGTCTTCTACCGTTGGCACGTGATCGTGCGGAAGATCCGCCAGGGCCTCACGAATGATCACCAGAGGGATGCCCGCGCGCTGCGCGATCTTGATAATGGCGATGCGGCGCAGCACAGCGCGGTGATAGCGACGCTGATTTCCTTCCGTACGCCAGCCTTCGATCAGGCCCTTGGTTTCATAGAAATGAACCGTGGAGACCGCCACACCAGCGCGCCGGGAAACATCACCAACTGTCAGGCTTTTCTTGAGACCAGACTGTTCCATATCGTCAAACTCAATCATGCAGACTGTGTAGGCTGCGGCCTCATGGCAATGCAAGGTATCTCATAAATCCGTGTCATGTCTCAGTGCGCGATAATTGCGGCGCGCCCATAGCAATGGGCGTGAATGCAACGGCAAATCAGTGTCCGTTACCAGCCCGGCAAAAAGCGTGTGATCCGCCATTGGAACGCTGCCCGCCAATTCGCAATCGATGGCAGCCGAAGCGCCAAAGAGATGCGGCCTGCCAGACGGCCATTCCCCCCATACGCCGATGAGGAAGCGTTGCGCATGCTGTACCTTGCCTGCGAAGGCATCACCGATCATTTCCTGCCCTTCCGCGAGCATGGCAAGCGAGAAACCGCCATCCGCCATGATTGCTGTAGCCAGTGCACTGTCACTTTTCACCGAGACCAGAACCATCGGCGGTTCTGCTGAAAGTGATAAGACTGCGGTTACCGTGCGACCATGGGCTTCTCCCGCATCGCACGCTGTCACCACGGACACGGTGGATGCCATCTGCGACATCGCATCCGCGAACTCTCGTTTCGAAACAGCACCTATTGCGTCGCGATCTAAGTGCAGCACGTTTCCGTTCATCATCTCGCAAACCCTTCGGATTGAATACCTGTGTAGCGCCGGTCGGAAACGCCCCGCAGCGTTTCCGACCGGCTATGGCCTTGCGGCGGGATACCCGCTCGGCCACATCGAACCGAAACGAGCACTACTTGGAATGCTGTTTCAGATAAGCAATCATGTTTTCGAGGTCTTTTTCCTTGGTCAGTCCGGCAAAAACCATCCAGGTGCCTTTGACCCTGGCCTGCGGTTTCCTGAGAAAGCTCTTCAGTTCATCCTCATTCCAGACAAGCCCCTCGGCGGCGGCCTTGCGCATCGCGTCCGAATAGGGATAGCCGGGATAGGATGCGGCTGTTCGGCCCACGACACCGTTCAATGACGGCCCACGCTTGCTCTTGTCAGCCTCGGCTGTGTGGCAGACGGAGCACCGCTTGAAGAGTTTTTCTCCCGCACTAGCGTCATCCTCCGCGCCAAAGGCAGCTGTTGAGACGAAGAGCGCGGCGGGAAATGCCAGGGGAACAAGAAGAAGCGACAAGCGCATGGGCGATACTCCAGATGATCGGCCATGCTTCTCTAGTTCCTCAACCTTGGTTGAGGTCAAGTGTAAATCCTACTTGTTTCGTCACTTTTTAGAAACCTGATTTGAGAAAATGTGCGAGAGTGTTCCGCACGCCCCACCGAAGCGGTTGCGGCATCGTGATGGATCTCCGCACAGGAGGTTCTCCGTCCATCCTGCATCCGGCGGAGACGCGAACGTGCTTTCCCATGGCGCGCTGCAGCCTCAGGCAGTGCCCGGCAAGCTGCATTAAATAAAGCATTCACAAAGTTGTGTGGCTGGCGCCGAAGAACTGGTAAACATTTTCAACCACTTATGTTCGGGCATATTTCGCTTGTCGGCTTTTAGGGCTTAATTTCAGCGTCTTAGCCGAAGGGAGAAATTGACAGTCTGCCTTTCCATCCTGTATCGATCTTTAGGTCTTGAACACCGTTCAATATACTGAACAATCGAAGGTTTCTCCCAAGGCCTTCTTTCAAAGCCACCGGTGCATCGGCTGCATCGGAGAATTACGGATACGCTTCCTTCCCAAGACAGAAGCAGGTCCGGGATAAGCCCAGCGTTGTGTGCCGGTGAGGAAATGAGAGACCTCGGCGCTGGTGAATGTGATAAGGGTGGAATGATGACAACAGAGATCAAGCCATTTTCGTTCGACACCGTCGGTTCGATGCTCGTCGAATGGAGCGCTGCGAAGCGCCTCGGCGAAATCCTCGGCGAACGGTTTTCCGAACGCAATATTCTGATCGTGACGGACAAAGGCCTGCACAAGGCGGGCGTTCTCGACCATGCACTGGCTTCTTTGGAGAAAGCTGGTTTCGGTATCAGCGTTTTCGATGACGTGGTGGCCGATCCGCCGGAATCCGTGCTGTTTGCCTGCGTCGAGCAAGCAAAGACCGCTGGTTGCGACATCGTGCTCGGTTTGGGCGGCGGTTCGTCCATGGATATCGCCAAGCTCGCAGCAGTGCTGCTTGTCTCCGAACAGGAACTTTCCGAACTGTATGGTATCGGCAAGGTGCAGGGCAGCCGTCTTCCGCTGATCCAGATCCCCACCACAGCTGGAACCGGATCTGAAGTCACGAACATCACCATTCTGACGACCGGTGAAACCACGAAGATGGGCGTCGTTGCCCGTCAGCTCTACGCCGATTTCGTTATTCTCGATGCAGAACTGACCTGCGGTCTGCCTGCCCTGCATACAGCCGCAACCGGCATCGACGCCATGGTCCACGCAATCGAGGCCTATACAAGCCGGATCAAGAAGAACCCGCTGTCCGACGCATTTGCACGCGAAGCGCTGAAGCTTCTTTCGGCCAATCTGATCGCCGCTTGCGAAAACGGCAATGATCGTCATGCCCGTGAGGCCATGCTACTCGGCGCGAATTATGCCGGTCAGGCTTTCTCCAACTCGCCCGTCGGCGCTGTTCACGCGTTGGCTTATCCGCTCGGCGGTCACTACCATGTGCCGCATGGCCTTTCCAATGCGCTGATGCTGGGGCCTGTGCTGCGTTACAACATGGCGGGCGCGGCCAAGCTCTATGCAGAGCTTGGCGATCTGCTGCTGGAGAAATCCGAAGGCACGACGGAAGAGCGTTCTGCGGCATTCGTCACCTATATGGAAGAGCTGATGAACAAGTCCGGCGCACCGCGCCGCCTGCGTGATGTCGGCGTGACGGAAGAAAGCCTCGAAATGCTCGCGCGCGACGCGATGCTGCAAACACGGCTTCTGGGTAACAACCCGGTCGATGTGACCGAGGCCGACGCTCTGGCGCTTTATCGCGAAGCTTTCTGATCAAACATAACGACCTGACGGACCGGACACCGGAGAAGTGAGCTGACAGCCGCTTCTCCGCAGTTTGTCTCTGTGTCTTTGGAGAATAAATTGAGCACTGAACGTATCGACGGTCAGGAGCAGCCCTATTGGCCTGCCGGACCATTCAAAATTCGCCTGCCTTTCGTTCACTACAAATTCGAATGGCCCGATTATTTTCAAGGGCTGCTGATGTGCGCAGTGGATCTGTCCGCCATCCCGCTCATGACTGAACTTCTTGGGATGCCTTTCGAGGTCGCCCTTGCTGTGGTCGTGCTGAACGGCTTGTTCTATCTTGCACATCATCTTCTGGGTGACCCCGTTGTTCCGGGCTGGATCACGCCTGCCATCCCGCTTCTGATGGCCTATTGCTCCACATTCCCCGAGGGTCCCGAACGCGTTCACGCTCTTGTCGCATTCCAAATGATGCTCGGCATATTCTCGATCTTTATCGGCGCGACGGGCATGGCGCATCGGGTGGTGCAGCTTATTCCCGCCGCCATCAAGGCAGGTATCATTGTCGGCGCGGGATTTGCCGCCGTGATATCGGTTTTCCAGCTGGGCGGACGTTTCGATACGTTCCCGTTCACGATCACCATTGCTGTTGGTCTCGGCTTCTACGTCATCTTCTCTCGCCATTTTGCGCGTATCAAGAACAGTAATCCGGTGCTTGCCATTGTCGGAAAGCTTGGTGTGTTCCCGATTATTCTGCTCGCTGTCGTTATCGCCCCCCTCTTCGGTGAAGCACAGTGGCCAAAGCTTGAATGGTCGATCACAAGTCCGGATTTCACCACGCTATGGCGCGAATATACGGTTTTCGGCCTCGGCTTGCCGCCGCTTTCGATGTTCCTCAGCGCAATCCCGACAATGCTTGCGGCCTATATCGTCGTGTTCGGCGATGTCCTGCAAAGCCGCGCCATTCTGAAGGAAGCCGATGAAGCGCGTCCTGATGAAAAAGTGGACTACAACCCCGACCGGGCGCATCTCATTTTTGGCGGACGCAATGCTGCAATGAGTGTTCTTGGACCGGATGTATGCATGTGCGGCCCGCTCTGGTCGGCTATGCACGTCGTCATCACCGAGCGTTTTTCGCAAGGAAAGAAGGCCATGCATTCGATCTTTGGTGGCGCAGGCTCATTTCGCTGGGGCACCAATACCGGCTTGTTTCTGATGCCGATCGTCACTCTGGTGCAGCCGATCCTTGGCGTCGCACTCGCCCTCACCTTGCTTATTCAGGGATATGTTTCGGTTCGCGTCGGCATTCTCGAAGCACGTTCCCAACGCGATCTTGGCATTGCCGGCGTGGTCGGTGCGGTTCTTGCCACTCGCGGTGCGGCCTGGGCTTTTGCGACCGGTGTCGTCCTCTGCCTTTTGATATATGGCCGTGACTTTTTCCGTGGTGAAGTAGACAACACTTTTACCAAAGACAACTGACCGATAGCCCTCCCGGTCCTACCGGGAGGGCTTCTGGTTTTTATCCACTCACGACTTCAGGCAACGGTCGATCCACTGTCATCGCATGATCGAGAACCCGTTGCAGATTGGCGGCGTGACGGAAACTCGGTTCCAGTTCCGCACCATCGGCCACAGCACGCGCAAAGCGCTGATAGTTCGTCTCCACCGTTCCCGCATCGATGTCCCGCCAGACTGGCGTTTCAATGTCCTCGCCGATGGAACCGCGCAGGCTTGAGCCTGTAGGTGTGTGGAGAATTTCCAGCGCACCCTTGTCGCCATGGATCCGCAGCCGTAGCTCGTTCAGGTGCCCCGTCGCCCAACGACTGGCGTGAATGACACCCAGCGCGCCATTGGCGTATTCCGCCATCATGACGAAGCTGTCATTCGCATCGAGCACATACTCACCGATATGGTTGTTATCCGCCTTTTCAAATGTCTTGAGACGTGCCGAGGCTCGCTCCACATCGCTGCCGATAGCATAGCTGGCAAAGTCGAGAATATGGATGCCGACATCGCCCAGAACACCGTTCGAACCATGCTTGGTCGAAAGGCGCCAGAGCCATTTGCTTTCGGTTTTCCAGTCGCCCCATGTCTTCGACACCAGCCAGCTTTGCAGATAGGACGCCTCGAAATGGCGCACCTGGCCGATCTCACCCGCCATCACCATTTCGCGCGCCTTTTGCAGGGGCGCGACATTGCGATAGGTCAGGTTGACCATGTTGATGACATTGGCCTGCTCGGCAGCATCCGCCATTTCAGCGGCTTTTTCGTAGCTTTCCGCCAGCGGTTTTTCGCAGAAGACATGCTTTCCCGCGCCCACCAGCGCAAGTGTAGTCGGATGGTGGATGGCATCCGGCGTGACATTGGCAACTGCATCGAAACGGCCCCACTCCAGCGCATCCTCAAGTCGCGTAAAGCGGTTGTGGATGTCGTGATTTTCGGAGAAGCCATCGACACGCTCCGCCGAAACGTCACATGCGGCAACCACCTCAACACCCTCGATGGCCTTGAAGGCTTCGGCATGGTTCTTCGCCATGCCGCCTGTTCCCAGAATAAGAAGACGCATCATGCACCTCAACGATAACCGGCTTCGCCCGGCTTGTGCAGTTTAGGCCCACGCTCGACAATCGGCTCTGGCGCCTTGTCGACGGGAACATTCGGCGCGGTGTGAATGCCCGTCCATGCCGGTTGCGGATTGTAGGCCCATTTGACCGAGTTGCGCAGAACCGTCTGCACATTCGCATCATGATAGGTTGGGTAGGTTTCATGACCGGGGCGGAAGTAGAACACATTGCCCGCACCGCGCCGCCATGTCATGCCCGAGCGGAAGACTTCACCGCCCGCGAACCACGAGATGAAAACGGTTTCGAGCGGTTCCGGCACGGAAAACTGTTCACCGTACATTTCCTCGTTCTCAAGCACAAAGTTCTCGTCCAGCCCCTGTGTGATCGGATGGCCGCGATTGACCACCCAGAGCCGCTCGCGCTCGCCCGCTTCACGCCATTTGAGCGCACAGGGCGTTCCCATCAGACGCTTGAATATTTTGGAGAAATGTCCGGAATGGAGCACGATCAGCCCCATGCCTTCGAAAACGCGCTTCGCGACACGTTCCACAACCTCGTCACTGACGCCACCATGATCCTTGTGGCCCCACCAAACGAGCACGTCGGTCTTGGCGAGACGCTCTTCAGTCAAGCCGTGCTCCGGTTCCTGCAAGGTGGCAGTCGTCGCTTCGATGGCGCTATCCTCGCTCAGCGCCCTGGCGATAGTGTTGTGCATGCCGTCCGGATAAACCGAACGCACTGTTTCATTGATCTGCTCGTGAATGTTTTCACCCCAGACGATGGTACGAATAGGCACGAGTATTCTCCTTGCTGCGGGCATCACAGCCCATTTGTCTCATGTGTCATTATGCTTGGGAGGTCAGCGTCAGACGGCGCGGCCCTTTTCATCGAAACGATGAATGTTTTCACCCATCGGGGAAACCGAAAGCGTCTCACCTGATTTACGCGCTGCCACGCCGCTTTCGCGGACCACCAGCGGTTCCTCCAGGCCGAGATCGATATAGACATAGGTGTCGGACCCGAGAATTTCGGTATGGATTACCTGACCGGTCCAGTGACCATTTTCGTGTACGATAGCGAGATGTTCGGGACGCAAACCCACCGTATGCGCGCCAAAAGGCTCACTATATCTGCCGGTCAGGAAATTCATCTTCGGTGATCCGATGAACCCGGCGACGAAAAGCGAATTTGGCTTTTCGTAAAGCTCGAGCGGCGTTCCGATCTGCTCCACGCGTCCGTCGCGCAGCACACAGATGCGGTCGGCCAGCGTCATCGCCTCCACCTGATCGTGCGTCACATAGATCATGGTGGTGTCTTCCATGCTCTGGTGGAGCCTGGCGATCTCAAGCCTTGTAGCCACACGTAGTGCCGCATCGAGGTTGGACAAGGGTTCATCAAAGAGGAACACTTTCGGATCGCGCACGATGGCACGACCAATCGCGACACGCTGCCGCTGCCCACCGGAAAGCTGGCGTGGCAGGCGCTCGAGATAAGGCGTCAGCTGCAGCATCTCCGCAGCCTTGTGAATGCGGCTCTTGCACTCATCCTTGCTCTTGCCCGCGAGCTGCATGCCGAAGGCCATGTTCTCGTAGACTGTCATATGCGGATAAAGCGCATAGGACTGGAACACCATAGCGATGCCGCGCTTCGAAGGTGCGAAGCTGTTGACCACCGTTCCGTCGATGGACAGATCGCCTGATGAGATTTCCTCCAAGCCTGCAATGAGGCGCAACAGCGTGGACTTTCCGCAACCGGATGGACCGACGAAGACCATGAACTCACCGGGTCGGATATCCATATCCACGCCCTTGATGACCTCGAAGTTACCGAAAGACTTGCGCACATCGCGCAACTGAAGTTCTGCCATGGTTGTACCTAACCCTTTACGCCGCCTGCCGTCAGACCGGACACGATCCGCCGCTGGAAGATGAGCACGAGGATGACGAGGGGAACCGTCACGATGACGGAAGCCGCCATGATGTTGCCCCAGGGGATTTCAAACTGACTGCTGCCGGACAGAAGCGCGATAGCCACAGGCACGGTGCGCTGACTGCCCGAAGAGGTGAAGGTGAGCGCGAACAGGAACTCGTTCCATGCCGAGATGAAAGCGAGCAATCCGGTTGTCACCAGCGCCGGCCACATCAGTGGCATGAAAACACGCGTGATAATCACCCACGGCGATGCGCCATCCACGATGGCCGCTTCCTCAATCTCGATTGGCAGGTCACGCATGAAGGTGGTGAGGACCCAGACCGTAAACGGCAGCGTGAAGATCATATAGGAGAAGATCAGCGCCAGCGGCGTGTTGAAGATACCGAGAAAACGGATCAGCTCGAACAGACCCGCCAGAACGGCGATCTGCGGAAACATGGACACCGAAAGAATGGTGAGAAGCAACAAGCCCCGCCCGCGAAAACTCACACGCGCCAGCGCATAGGCAGCCGTCACCGCCAGCAACAGCGAGATTGCCACTACAACGGTCGCCACCAGCAGTGAATTACCAAGACTGCGCAGGAAGCTGCCCTGCGTGAGAACACCGGCATAATTGTCGAGCGAGAAACTGCTTGGCCAGTAATCGACCTGAAACAGCGCCGTCCCGGATTTGAGACTGGTGATGATCGCATAATAGAACGGGAACACCGCGATCAAAATGATGAGCGCCACCAGCAGATAGAAGCTGAGGGTTTTCACATAGTGCATCATGCTATTCCCCCCTGCTGCCGACATTGACGCGTCCGAAGAACATGTAGAGCACGGTGATCGCCGCAATGATGAGGAACAGCATCGTCGATGCCGCCGCACCATAGGCGAATTTGTCGAAATCGAAGAGATTTTCGCGGGCGAAAACCGACATGGTCTTGGTCTGCGCATTATTCGGCGTCAGCACATAGATCAGGTCGAAGATGCGCAAGGCATCCAGCATACGGAAGATGATCGCCACCATCAGCGCTGGACGGATCAACGGCAGCGTCACACGCCAGAACACCTTGACCGGATGCACGCCATCGATCTTGGCCGCTTCGTAAATGTCGGATGGCACCATTTGCAGACCGGCCAGAATAAGCAGCGCCATGAAGGGCGTCGTCTTCCAGACATCGACAATCAGGATCGCAATCATCGCGGTGTCGGGATTGGCCGTCCAGGCTATCTTCTGGCTGATGAGGCCCAGATTGAGCAGGATATGATTGAGGATGCCGAACTGGTCGTTGAGCATCCAGCCCCACATCTTGGCTGAAACAATTGTCGGGATTGCCCACGGGATCAGGATTGCGGCGCGCACGAGCCCTCGCCCCCGGAAATTCGCGTTCAGCACCAGAGCGACGATCAATCCAAAAATCGTTTCAAGGCTGACCGACAGAATAGTGAACCGGATCGTGTTCCAGACCGCACCCCACCAGGCGGGATCAGCCAGAAGACCGCGATAGACGGTACGCCCGCTCTTGAGCGTCACCCAGGACAGATAATTGTTAAAGCCAACGAATTCCGCCGTACCGAGGCTCGTCAGCGATGCATTGGTGAAACTGAAATAGATGGTCCGCAGCAGCGGCCAGCCCGCCACCAGCGCCAGCACGATCAGTGTTGGTGCGAGAAACACCCATGCCGACCGGATACGCTGCGCGCGCAGATCGGAGTGAACCCGGCTTTTTGTGGCCGAGCTCCCTGACATATCGAGAGAAGTCTCCGTCATGATCCCACTCTTGGTCCTGCTCAGAGAAACTGGAGCGTCCGGGCTGCCCTTTTCGGGGGCTTGGGAGGACAACCCGGACGCGGCTTGATCGGTCCCTACCAGCCGGAGCCTTCCAGCTCAGTCAGCTCGACCTCAAGCATTTCGAGATTCTCCGCAGCCGTACCGTTGCCCGAGAGCGTCTTGTGCACGGCAGTCCAGAATTTCGACGACACTTCGTTGTATTTCACCTTTGTCGCAGCCGACGGGCGCGGCACTGCATTCTGGAAGATCGGCTTCCAGTTGGCCATGAATGGCTGCGCTGCAATGATATCCTTGTCGTCGTAAAGCGCTTCAATGGTTGGCAGGCGCGAAATCTGGACCGCCTGCACCTTCTGCACTTCCGGCGAAGCCAGATATTTCACCAGCGCGATGGCAGCATCCTGTTTGGTGGAATATTTGGAAACGGCAAGATTCCAGCCGCCAAGCGTCGAGGATGGCGCATCACCCTCCGCACCGGCAGGCAATGGCGCAACGTCGAACTTGCCTTTCACGCCGCTATCGGCACTGTTGCCAAGCGCATAGGCATAAGGCCAGTTGCGCATGAAGACGGCATTGCCGGTCTGCCAGACGCCACGCGATTCCTCTTCCTGATAGGCGAGTGCGCCCTGCGGCGATATCGAACCGATCCAGCCCTTGGCGCGATCGATCGCTGCCGCAGCCTTTTCATTGTTGATGGAAATCGTGCCGTCGGCTTCGACGATCTGGCCGCCACCCGACGACTTTACCCATTCGAGCGCATTACAGGTCAGGCCCTCATAGGCATTGCCCTGAAACACGAAGCCCCAGAGATCGGACTTTCCCTCGGCCCGTTCCTTGTCCATGATTTCCTTGGCAGTCGCCGTCATCTCGTCCCAGGTCTTGGGAACCTGCTTGTTGTATTTTTCGAGGAGATCCTTGCGATAGAAAAGTGCCGGAGCGTCAGTATAGAATGGCAACGCAACCAGCTTTCCATTCACGGTCTGCGACGCGATAATGGACGGGAAATGCGCGCCCGTGACATCCTTGGTGGCTTCCGTCAGATCAACAAACTGTTCGGACAGCTGCGGCGCCCAGACTACATCCGTCTGGTAAACGTCGATATCGGCGTTACCGGCTGCAAGCCACAGACGATACTGGCTGAACTGCTCGCTGCTTGACGATGGCATCGAGACGATGTTGACCTTGTTGCCGGTATCCTTCTCGAACTTGACGATCTGCTCCTGCAGAAACTTGATGTTATTGCCCGTTGAATTGGCTGCGATGGAAATCTCCACCGCATGAGCGCTCACCGTCGCCAGACCAAATGCCACGCAGGCCGCGAGCACACCCTGAAAAGCCTTCATTGTTCCCTCCTCCCATCCATTCTGTAAGCGGTTTGATAAAATCGAAAACGGTTTGGATGGCGAAAAGGTTGCAGAGGACCGCATTTCTGTCAAGCCGCAGATTCTGCAGCATGCTTCATTTCATCCAACACCAACCATGAAACAGCGATATTTCAATATGTTACCGTTCCGTTTCATTGTTGATTGTCGGTCTGAAGCCTTAGCTTCCCAAACATCACAAAGCGAAAACCGAAACAAACTTGAAATCGGTTTGGATTTCGTGCACCCTATATGTTGCGGCAGTTCAAAGAACTCAACCGACCAATTGTTAATCGCAAGGAAGCGGCTATAATCCGCTGCCTTGCCTGCCTGAATAATTCGAAAGCCAAATGAAGCTCCGTGAATTCGCCAAACATCTCGGCCTCTCAGCCACGACCGTCAGCCGGGCGTTGAGCGGCTATCCCGAAGTGGCGGAAAGCACGCGCAAGCGGGTCATGGACGAGGCTGTACGTCTCGGTTACCGGCCTAACGTCAACGCGGTCAGACTGGTTACCGGGCGTGCCGGTGCAATCGGCGTCGTGATGGGCCGCAACAGCGAGTTTCACTTCGCCGAGTTCATGCGCGGCATGGCAGAACGGCTCAGTCAGGATGAAGTCGATATTCTCGTCAGCCCGATTGCAAACTACGGCACCGACGACGAAGTGCAGCTTTGCCGACGTCTGGCCACCAGCCATCGCGTCGATGCCATCATCGTGACATCTCCAAAGCCCAATGATGAGCGCATCCGCATGCTGCACGAACTGGGCATGCCATTCCTCGTGCACGGACGGTCTGAAACCGATATTCCGCATGCATGGCTCGACATCGACAATGAAGGCGCGGTTTACCGTTCGACTGCCCATCTGCTCGACCTCGGCCACCGTCGGATTGCAATGATAAACGGTCGCTACGGCTTCACCTTTTCGCTTCATCGCGACGAAGGCTACCGGAAAGCTCTCGAAAGCAGAGGCATCGCCTTCGATCCGGAACTTGTCGAGCACGGCGACTTCACGGACGAGATCGGCTATCGCCTCGCGCGCAAACTTCTGGAACGCGATCCGCGCCCGACCGCGTTTGTTGCCGGCTCTATGATGACTGCGCTTGGCATATACCGGGCCGCGCGCTCTTTCGGCCTGACTATCGGCAAGGATATTTCCGTCATCGCCCATGACGATGTCATCTCGTTCCTGAGCGCCGACAATATGGTGCCGTCCCTGACCGCAACCCGCTCGTCGATGCGCGCTGCGGGAAAACGTTGTGCCGACCTCCTGATGGACATACTCGACGGACGCGCGGCAACTGACATCCATGAATTATGGCCGGTCGAACTGATCCTGCGAGAATCAGCAACTCGCGTGCCGGAATGGGCCTAGTAATATTCAAGATTTGGCGCGATTTGTCAGATTCAGGCCGCTGGTGTAGATTTGTCGTGCAACGCGGAATTGGTTCAGCACGTAGAAATACGCATCCGAAACCAAACCGCGTTGCATGCGGTTTATATCGGAGTAAAAATTGCGTAGTGAACAATCTATTCTTCAAATTTCCATAGCGGTTACTATTCTGGTTGCTGGTTTCGGTGTCGTTTTCGGCCTGTTATCCGGCTCATTTTCTATCGTATTCGATGGTGTTTATATGCTGGCTGATGCTGCGATGAGCGGCTTAGCTCTCCTCGTCTCACGCCTCATCGCCCTTTCTGCCTTACCGGAACAGCCACGCGGAAAATTGCGCGATCGCTTCACAATGGGCTTCTGGCACCTCGAACCGATGGTGCTTGGCCTTAACGGTATGATGCTCACCGGCGTTGCGATCTACGCGCTCATCAACGCAGTCGGCAGCCTGATGGATGGCGGACGCGATCTCGAATTCAGCTACGCGATTTTCTATGCCGTCGTTGCCCTGATTGCCTGCCTCGGTATGGCACTCCTGGAAATGCGTGCAAACCGAACCCTAAAATCAGATTTCGTCGCACTTGATGCCAAAGCCTGGATCATGTCCGGCGGCATAACCGCGGCACTTCTGATCGCTTTTTCGGTCGGCTATGCCATTGAAGGAACAGAACTCGGCTGGCTGACGCCCTATATCGATCCGGCAGTTCTCGCGGTTGTTTGTCTTGTCATCATCCCCATGCCAGTCGGCACGATCAGACAGGCATTGGCTGACATATTTCTTGTTACGCCTGTCGACCTTAAGCAGCATGTCGATGCGGTTGCGGAAGAGTTCGTCAAACGCAACGGCTTTCTGTCATACCGCGCTTATGTCGCCAAGGTCGGTCGCGGCAAGCAGATCGAACTCTATTTCATCGTTCCGCCCGATCTTCCGCCACGAAAGCTCGAGGAGTGGGATGCGTTACGCGACGAAATCGGTGATGCACTCGGCGGTGAGGGACCGGACCGGTGGTTGACCATCGCATTTACGACGGATGTGGAGTGGGCCGTCTGACCTGAATGGTTGTTACTCGTTCGTCAGCGACAACTGTCGGCGCAGCCGCATCGTGCGGCTGTCCCCCGGCTGACGAGGCAGCCGATTGAAAGCATTCAAATAATTGGTCTTGGTGCGCATGATGTGCGCCTCCAGTATTTCCCGCAATTCCTCGGGCTTGTCGGCATCGGCCAGCTCGATGATGGTGGCATGGTCGGCGAAGGATCGCGCAGGCTCGCCTTCGGCACCGATGGCAAGATGTGTCCGCAAGGCTGCGACGCGCCCCAGAATGCTGTCATAGGCACGGGCGAGATAGCGATTACCGCAGACGCGGAAAAAGGCCAGATGGAATTCGGTGTCGCAACGCCCGTAAGCGCGCAGATCGTCCTCATCTATTGCCGCACGCATAAGATCGTACTGCTTTTTCAATTGAGAGACGAGCTTCTTGCGATTGCCGATCAGCGCCAACCGCATGGCCTGATCTTCCAGCCCGACGCGGAAATCGCAAAGCTCGGCTATATCTTCCTGCGTCGGCGTGAAAACATAGGTGCCGGACTTCGGAACGATGTGAACCAGTTCCTGCATCTGCAGAATGTTGAGTGCCTCGCGCACCGGCGTGCGACTGACATCGAAAGCCGCAGCGAGCATGTCTTCGGAGAGGTTCTCTCCGAATTGAAACTCTGCATCGACAATTGCACCGCGAATACGTTCGGCGATGCTGCTTGCCAGCGACTTCTTGCTCTTGCCTCGAATCTCTCTCATGTCCGAATCTTACAGACGCCTTATTGCGACGTATAGAGCGGTTGAAACCGCATTCAAATTACACCCATCAACGATAACGGGCCCGGCCGAAAACCGGACCCGTCAATCTGATTAGTCCCGTTTGGCTTTCAGGCTCATGCAGAGGAAGAAGCCAAGGATCGGAAAGATGGACAAAGCCAGCAGCGACAGCGAGAAGCTGTCAGTCGTGGATTTGACCCAGCCGACCAGATAGGGCCCTGTGAACCCGCCAAGCTGTGCAAAGCCATTGATGGCCGCAAGTCCACCAGCGGCAGCGGCGCCGGACAGGAATTGCGTCGGCAGCGTCCAGAACACGCCGAGATAGGACCACAGGAAGAACGCGCAGACCGACAGGAGCACGAGGCTCAGGATCGGCGACGGAGCCAGCGCGCTGGCGGCAAGAAAGACACCGCCGAACAGGCCGGCAATTGCCGTGTGGATCTTGCGCTCGCCGGTACGATCCGAACTGCGCGAAATCACGACAAGTCCGATCGCGGCAAACACGAACGGAATGGCCGAAATGAGCCCGGTCTGCGCTGCGGTATAATCGCCAAGGCTCTTTACGATCTGCGGCAACCACATGATCACGCCGTAAACAGCGATACCGTTGAACATATAAACCAGCGTCAGAAGCCAGACGCGGTAATCGCTGAACACTTCTTTCAGCGAGTGACGGGTATCGGCCTGCTTGCCTGCATTTTCCTTGGCAAGTTCGGCCATCAGCCATGCGCGTTCGTCGGCGGTCAGCCAACGCTTGTCCTTTTCCGGACTGTCGACCAGATAGAAGAAGGTCACGACACCGAGGATCACGGCGGGAAGCCCTTCAAGAATGAACATCGCCTGCCAGCCATGCAGACCGAAAAGCCCCTCGCCCGCATCCATCAGCCAGCCGGAGAACGGTGCGCCCACGACGATGGAAAGCACGGTTGCAGTCATGAACAGGGCCGTTGCGCGACCACGTTCCTTGGCCGGGAACCAGTAGGTCAGATAAAGCAGAACGCCCGGCGCAAAACCGGCTTCTGCCACACCAAGCAGGAAGCGCAGAACATAGAACGAAACCGGGCCCTGCACGAAAGCCATGGCGCAGGACACGATCCCCCACGTGACCATGATGCGCGCAATCCAGACGCGCGAGCCGAGCTTGTGCAGCATCATGTTGCTCGGCACTTCGAACAGCATATAGCCAATGAAGAAAATACCCGCACCGATGCCGAACATATAGGGTGTCAGGCCGATATCATTGTTCATGTGAAGCGCGGCGTAGCCGATATTCACACGGTCGAGATAGTTGACGATAAAGCAGATAAAGCAGAACAGAACGATCCGCAGATTGAGCTTGCGAATGGTGCTGTCGCGCAGGTCGGGCGTTGCGCCGACCGCACTCAGAGTGGAATTGACCACGATGTCCTCCCAGGTCTCCGCTCACGTTCCAGCATGAGCGGCATGCAATAATCTTTGCGGGAGCTGTCACACGTTAATGCGCGCTCCCGTTCAGAGCTTCATCAGCGGAAATGGAACCGAGGCCAATCCGGCTCACTTCCAACAGATAGGCAATCCCGATCACGGACAGGCCACGAGCACTGATCCGGCCGTTATCGTCTCACTCCCACTGCAATGATTAGCGTGCAAACAACTACTTTACAAGTAGCATACAAAATCTTGTACCTTAGATTGACAGAAGTGTCCGCACATGGCTTTTAAAGCCACTGTCGCCGAATGGTTGAGTCTGCAGATTCTCTTCGGTGACCTATGGGCGCGCAACAGCGTCCATCTTCGAGGAGGAGTATTTCATGACGACAAGTTCAACAGCGTTTCTAGCCGATTTTTTTGCAGACCGGGTGGTGCTTGTCACCGGCGGTGCATCGGGCATTGGCAAGGCCGTTGCTGAAAAGCTCATCGCGCTCAAGGCCAAGGTAGTGCTTTGGGATGTGAACGGCGCGCGCCTGCAGGAAATGGCGGACAAACATGGCGAGCAGGTTCTGACGGCCATTGTGGATGTCTCTGACAAGGCCGCAGTTGATCGCGCAGCGCATGATATCGCCGCCAAATGGGGTGGCATCGATCATCTCGTCAACAATGCAGGCATCATCGGTCAGCGCATGACCGTGAAGGAATTCGATGCGGACGAACTGGATCGGGTGCTGGCCGTCAATCTGAAAAGTGTATTCTACGTTTCCAGTGCTTTCCTCAACAATCCGGGCATCAAGCCGAGTAAATCGATTGTCGGCCTGTCTTCCATCGCCGGCCGTACCGGCGGCATGGTCGGCAATATCGCCTATGCGACGACCAAGGGAGCAATCGCTTCCTACACCTACGCACTCGCCAAGGAGCTTGCGCCGGAAATCCGCGTCAATGCACTGGCGCCCGGCGTGATCGACACGGAAATCCAGAAGGACGTCTTTGCCGATCCCGCCAGTATCGCGAAAATGGCCGACCTCATTCCGTTGAAGCGGCTTGGAACTGCCGACGAAGTTGCAGACGCAGCCATCTGGCTGCTGTCGCCGGGAGCGGCCTATATTACCGGTGTTGTGCTTGACGTTTCGGGCGGGCGATAAGGAGACAATGATGACGCAGGCAAAGACCCTGAAAAGCCTCATCGAAACCGGTCGCATCATTCAGGCGCCGGGCGCACCCGATCCGCTGACCGCTCGTCTCGTGCAGCAGGCAGGGTTTCCGGCCATTTACATGACCGGGTTCGGCGCGACGGCAAGCCGCCTCGGCACGCCCGATCTGGGTCTTCTCACACAAACCGAAATGACAACCCATGCGCGGGATATGACCCGCGTGGTGGATATTCCGGTCATCGCTGATGCCGATACTGGTTACGGCGGCCCGGCCAATATCGTTCGTACGGTGGAGGAATATATCCAGTCCGGTGTTGCCGCCATTCATCTGGAAGACCAGATGGCGCCGAAACGCTGTGGCCAGCTTTCCGGTATCCGGCTGATCCCTGCAGAAGAAAATGTGCGCCGCCTCAAATGCGCGATTGCGGCGCGCGCCGACAAGGACCTGCTCCTGATCGCCCGCACCGATGCCATGCCCGCAGCCGGAGCGGAAGAAGCCATCCGTCGCGCGAAAATGTATCAGGATACGGGTGTCGATCTTGTTTTCGTCGACGGCATCAAGACCATCGCGGAAGTCGAAGCTGTCGCCCGCCACGTCGACGGGCCGAAGGTCGTCAGCATTGTCGACGGCAACGAAACCGTGGCTCTGACGGCCGCCGACCTCGAACAGATGGGCTTCAACATCGTATTCTATGCACTTTCAACGCTTTTCTCGGCTGTGAAGGCAATGAGCGACACGCTGTCAGCCCTCAAGCGCGACGGTACGCCGAAGGCCCGCTCCGGCGATATGATCACCTATCAGCAATATTGCGACATCGTTGACCTGAAGAAATTTCAGGATCTCGATGAGGAATATGGGTGGTCATAATCGGGTCAGCTGAGGCAGGCGGCAACGCCTGCCTTTTCAGGCACTAAGCTTCTTCGCCTGAATGCGCGGCGATGCTCTTTCGACCGTGATTTCATAATGGTCGCCCTGCGTTACCTCAGCGATCCGGCTCGGACGAAATGCTACGGCATTGATACCGCCATCGTGGCGCAAACTGTCGAACAGAATTCCGATCTCGCCACTCTCGCGCATCTCCTCGCCGAACTTCTGTGACGCAGCGTAATCTGCCGGATCATAAACAGCAGGTAGTGTCGCCTGTTCGCCGCATATATCGATGAAATCCTCTTCCAGCTTCGCCGTATAGACCCGAAAGGTGCGAGCCAGACTGTCCTGCTGTATCGCAACGGTTTCGCGACGCATGTGGTGCGCAACCTCGACGACGGACGTGGTCAGCCGCGCCGCCGCATACCAGGCGCCAAGCTCAGGACCATTGAAGCGCATGCCGCCCGGCGCGACATGCAGAAACGTCGCCATGACGATGCTGGAATTGGGCCTGCCGAACACCCACTCCTCATGGGGAAGGCGCTGCAATCGTTCACTGAGAAGACGGTCATTCGTCCAGCCAGCCAGTTCCATCACCGCTTCCAGATCGGCAGCAGTGGCAACCGTGTCAAAAAGACCAATCGGCGGGAAACGCGACGGGATCAGGCGATAGCTTGGCTGTGGCGCGGGATTGCGCTTCACGAGAACACCACGTCTTCATCGCGATAAGGTCGGAACTCGCGATCCAGTTCGTTCGGTTCCATATAAAGGCCGCCGCGCGCCGCATCCAGAAACCGGCGAGCTGTCAGCAAGCCATCCTGCAGACCGCTTGTTATCAGGCTCAACGGCGGATGACCGCCGAAGACACCGGACTGATTGGGCGTGTGCAGCCAGCGGATACCAGCTTTCCCATCTGGATAAAGTACGCCCAGCGCCTGATGAATGCCAAGCACGGCGGACAAGCGCATCAGCACATCCACATCCAGCGTGATATCGCGATGCTCGCGCACCGCCTTCACCCAGTTGTAATAGGTTGATCTGGAAGGCAGACCCAGCACCATCAGCCGTTGCTGCTCGTCCAGCCCCCACAGATCGGCAATGGTCAGAAATGTACGCAGGCCCGGCCCGCTCAATCGCTTGCGCGAATGAGGAGCAAAACGAGCCGCGTCGAGAACATCAGGCCCCTTGCCTATCATTGTCTTCAACACCGTATTGCTTCTGGCCATAATTGCCTCCGATCGTCCAGATCAGAATATAGTCCAAATTTGGACTTTTGCAACTCTACGGTGTTTCAAACGATGAGACAGGCTTTATTCGGCGGCGATAAGGGGCGTTTCGGCAGCCACATCCGGCATTGTATCGAAATGGACCGGACGCAGCGAGACATAGCCGTTGCGGATGTCCAGCACATGCGAATAGACGTTCTGGCCGTTTTCGAGCTGCGGCAGCTTGTCCTCATGCATGATGCTGATGACGATGGCTTGCGGGCAGCGCGTCTTCAGCGCCTCATGGAACCGCATCTTGGAAGCCGGATCGAGGGCACCGGTTGCCTCGTCGAGGAAGATAATCGACGGCTTGTGCAGGAGAATGCGCGCCAGCACGATCTTCTGCTTCTGGCCGCCGGAAAGAACCATATCCCAAGGCGTGCCATCGGCATCGGCGTCATTCATACGCTCGATGAATTCACCCAGCCCCGCCTCATGCAGGACGGCAGCAACAGCGAGATCGCTGAACAGGCTCTCATCGGCGGGCAGGCTGACAAGCTGCTTCAAGGAGACGGAGGGGAACTTGGCCTCCTGGGTCGCATAAAACGAGGTGGCATTCTGCGGATAAATGATATCGCCGGTACCATATGGCCACAGGCCGTTCAGCGCCTTTACGAAGGAAGTTTTGCCCGAACCGGATTCACCGCGCATATAGACCCAGTCGCCTGAACGAATATTGATCACGCCAGAGCGCAGGAACGGTGCTTCGCTATCCGGTCCCTGCATGAGGGTGAGATTGCGTACCGACAGGCCGAAACGCGGATGCTGTTCAGCAAAAGCGAAGCGATTGATACCGGAGCGGCTGTAGAAATCGGTCGGGTCCTGAACATTCTCGATAGCCTGCGCGAGGCCGATCACGCGGCCCGCATTGGCGCGCAGATTGGCAATCGCCGGCATCACCTGAATGAACCACGAGCAATCGTTGATCATTGCTGCGACGAGTTCCGCGCCCGTTACATAGTTCCGGAAACTGACGGAACCGCTCATATAGGGCAGAAGGCCCGGAATATAGGCAACGATACGGTTCGACAGAAAGCCATAGGCTTGCGAGAAGGCGAGATAGGCAGCATCGAAACGATTGAGCCGGTTCCAGGTGCCATCGACATCCTTGTAGAGACGGTCATTGACCGACCGTTGGACGGCCTCGCCGCCGGATGCCGAAATCTGGAAACTGCGACGCAGCAGCGTCGTCCACTCACCACGATAGGAACCTTCGGCCTTCTGGATGCCGAGATTGAGGCGCTCCAGACGCTTACCGATCTTGATCGCGACCAGCGTTCCGAGCGGGACGTAGATCACGATCGCAGCAAAGGCCAGAACGGCGCTGCCATAACTGCCGAGGAAATCCAGCCCCTCCACGTGGGTGGACATTTCGATCAGCTTCTGGCCGATGAAGAAAGCAGACAGGAACACACCGACAATGCCCATGACGAGGCCGATGGCCCCGCCGGTCATGCCCTTGATCGATTCCTGCAGACGCTGATCGATATTGTCGGGCTGATCCTTGCCCCTGCCCTGTTGCAGATGGAAATGTGTATGCTTGCCGTTCAAAAGCGCAGTGGAGAACTGGTCGTTCAGCCATTTGCGCCATTTACGGTGCAGCGTCGTGGACAGGAAATGGCGGGAACCGACCAGCATCACATCCTTTGCCAGCATCAGCAGAACAAGAATGCCCGCATTGGCGGCAATGGTCATGAGAGGATGCTGAACAGGCGCAGTGTTGACGTTAACAATGGAATTCATGAGCAGGCCCGAGGCCTCGGCCACCCATACGGTGGTCTTGCTCACAAAGGCCGTCATCAGGAAGATTGCGATGGTGAGAACCCAGGCTTCCTTCCAGCGGTCGGAAACCCAATAGGCCCGCATCAGCCCCCAGAACGACGTCATGTCAGCCACGGCAGACCTCTCCCTTGCCTGCAAGGATTGCTGTCTGGTCTGCCGGTTTTTGCTCAATCCACACCTCGTTTTGACAACTGAGTGATAACGCTTTGTAACATATTGCAACAAACTGTGGTTAACGGAGTGTTAATAGTCAACACAAAAGCGGAGCACTAACCCGTGATCATAGGGGTTCGCATCAGCAACAAGCTGAAATCGTTGGGCTATCGGAAAGCTAATTATTTTGGATGAAGCGCACGTTTTACACCGGAAATTCGACGTTTCCGGGGATCATTGCCAATGATTCGAGCAAAAAGACTCTACTGAGCCGCGAGATAAGCCTGCAGACGCGGCACTACAAAATCGAGGAAGACACGGACCCGTTGCGGCAGTCGCGCGCCGCCAAGAAATACGGCGTGTACTTCCTCTATGTCATTCTCCACCGCCTCGGCCAGAACCTCCACCAATGCGCCAGACGCGAGGTCGTTCCGCGCGTGATAATCGCCGATACGAGCGAGCCCCAGCCCCGCGACCGCCATGCGCCGGACCGTCTCCCCATTATTGGCCAGCAGCGAACCGTAGACCGCGCGATCCACGATGCGACCGCTTTCCTTCAGCGGCCATACAGGTGCTGCACGGCGGAAATTGAAACCGATGCAATTGTGATCAATGAGATCATCTATGGTCAACGGCATCCCGCAGCGTTCCAGATAGGCGGGAGCCGCCACGATCTTGCGCCGAGCCGTGCCAAGCTTGCGCGCCATCATGCTGGAATTGGGCAAGGTGCCGATACGGAAAGCCACATCGGTGCGATCAAGATAAAGATCAACCAGCTCGTCCGACAGGGACAGGTCGATCACGATATTCGGATAGGCTGACAGAAATTCTGGCAACAAAGGCTCCAGCGCCAGCGTGCCCAATGCAACCGATGCATTGACGCGGACCGTACCGCCCGTGCTTGCAGAACCTTGCGAAAGCTCGCGTTCGACTTCTTCGAAATCACGCAGCAGCCCCTGACTACGCTCATAATAAATTTGCCCCTCTGTCGTCAGCGACAGACGGCGGGACGAGCGTTCCAAAAGCCGCACGCCGAGCCTTGCTTCGATACGGGATATGAGCTTGCTGATGGTCGAAGGGTTCATGCGCAGAAGACGGGCCGCTTCGGAGAAACTGCCTGTTTCCACCACCCGCAGAAAGACCTGCATTTCGCCAACGCGATTATCCATCGCCTGCTCCATCTATGAAACTGTTTCACAGATAATGTGGATTCCGAGCGGATTTTCAAGCCCGCGCGATTATCCTATTTCTGCATCACGAGATCAAACCTGACCGAAAGCTGCTTGGTACAGGATCAACAAAATGACGGCCCGAAGCATGAGCCTCCCAAGCTCGCGCTCCTCACGCGAAACGCCGAAGGCCAGTCAACAGGAGATAATATGAAAATCGTGAACGCACACGGCGCGGCCATACCCGCGCTCGGCTTCGGTGTTTTCCGCATGACGGATGCGGAAGTGGAAAACGTTGTTCCAGCAGCGCTGGAAGCTGGTTTCCGCCATTTCGACACGGCGCAGATCTACCAGAACGAGGCTGCTCTCGGGCGCGCACTGGAAAAGGCCGGCGCACGACGCGAGGACCTGTTCCTCACCACGAAAGTCTGGGTCGATAATTACAGTCCTGACAAATTCAGTACATCCGTCGACGAAAGCCTCGACAAGCTGAAAGTGGATCAGGTCGACCTTCTGCTTCTGCACTGGCCTGCCGACAAGGTGGCTATTGCCGACCAGATTGACATGCTGAACACAGTGCAAACGGCAGGCAAGACGCGCTTCATTGGCGTGAGCAATCAGAATGTCGCGCAAATGAAAGAGTCTATCCTTCGCAGTGCCGCGCCCATCGTCACCAACCAGATCGAGGTCCATCCCTATCTCGACCAGAATGCCGTAGCCGAGGCCGCAAAGGCAGCAGGCGTCGCTATCACCGCCTATTACGGTATGGCTGATGGCGCAGTGCCGCGCGACCCCATCTTGCAGGCCATTGGCGCCCGATACGGCAAGACTGCCGCTCAGGTCGGTCTGCGCTGGCTGATTGAACGCGGCTTCATCGCCCTTTCCAAGACGGCCAAGCCCGAGCGTGTCGCTGAAAATTTCGACATATTCGACTTTGAGCTCAGTGCTGAAGACATGACGGCGATTTCCAAACTCGCCCGCACCGATGGACGACTGGTCAACCCCGACGGTCTGGCTCCAGTCTGGGACAAATAACGGAGACTATGATGAGCACGATGACGTCTCACGACAGCGCGACGAAGACGGCCGGTTTCAACTGGCCGCTTCTGGCGCTTGCAATCGGTGCCTTCGGTATTGGCACCACTGAATTTGCACCTATGGGTCTGCTGCCGGTCATTGCCGACGGCGTTGACGTTTCCATCCCGACAGCCGGTCTTCTGGTCAGCGCCTATGCCATCGGCGTTATGGTCGGCGCACCGATCATGACGCTTGCCTTCGGGCGGTTCGGCAAACGCACGGCCCTGATGCTGCTGATGGGTATTTTCACGCTTGGCAACATCCTGTCGGCTCTCGCACCGGATTACTGGACGCTGCTTGCAGCGCGCTTGGTAACGAGCCTCAATCACGGTGCATTTTTCGGCCTCGGTTCCATTGTTGCAGCCAGCGTCGTGCCTCCTGAAAAGCGGGCAAGCGCCGTTGCCACCATGTTCATGGGTCTGACAATTGCCAATATCGGCGGCGTCCCGGCTGCGACCTGGATCGGTCAGCAGATCGGCTGGCGCATGTCATTTGCCGGTACTGCTGTTCTGGGTCTGCTCGCCATCACCGCGCTCTGGCTTTCACTGCCGCGCGGCGAGGCAGGCAAAATGCCCGACATCCGTCGTGAGCTTGGCGTCCTGATGCGCCCGACCGTGCTGATGTCGCTCGCAACAACCGTCATGGGCGCTGGCGCCATGTTCACGCTCTACACCTATGTAGCGCCTGTACTGACCGACCTTACCGGCGCTTCGGAAGGCTTCGTGACGCTGGCGCTCATTCTTATCGGCGTGGGCTTCACTATCGGCAACGCACTCGGCGGACGCCTCGCCGACTGGTCGCTCAATGGCGCGACACGGATGTTTCTCGCAGCGCTTGCAATCATCAGTCTGGTACTGCCGTTCCTGCTGGGAAGCCATATCGGTGCGGCAATCGGCCTGCTCGCCTGGGGTGCGGCGGCTTTCGCCATCGTTCCTCCGGTTCAGACCCGCGTGATGCAGGCTGCATCGGAAGCACCGGGGCTGGCATCGTCGATCAATATCGGTGCGTTCAACCTCGGCAATGCGGTGGGCGCGGCCCTTGGCGGCGGCGTCATCAGCGCAGGCTATGGCTATGCAGCCATTCCCGTCGCAGGCGGCCTTCTGGCAGCGGCAGGACTGTTGTTCACACTGTCCCGCCGCCCGAAAACAGCACTGGCGCCATCGGCCTGCTAATCCAACGTTCTCCTGAAGCGCAAAAGCGCCAGCGACGCAAACAGGAACACGAAAAATATGAGGGCGTTCACCTCTCCGGCGATGTCGGAAAGGTGGGCGCCCTTAAGCATGACTGCGCGGACGATCCGCAGAAAATGCGTCAGCGGAAAAATTTCGCCCAACGCCTGCGCCCAATCGGGCATACCCCGAAACGGGAACATGAAGCCAGACAGCATCAGCGATGGCAGAAAGAAAAAGAAGGTAAGCTGCATGGCCTGCATCTGTGTGCGCGATGCCGTCGAGATCGTGTAGCCGAGCAGGACCAGCGACAGGACGAAGATCAGCACGCAGGTCAGGAGAAGTGCCAGCGATCCCACAAAGGGCACGCCGAACAGAAGCTTTGCCGCGACCAGCACGACCACAACCTGCACGCCGCCGACGACCAGAAATGGCAGAACCTTGCCCAGCATGATTTCAGCAGGTGTGGCGGGCATAGCAAGCAGGTTTTCCATCGTGCCGCGTTCGGTCTCACGGGTCAGTGCCATGGCCGTCATCATCACCATCGTCATTTGCAGGATGACGCCCAGCAGGCCGGGAACGATATTGTATTGCGACACGCCTTCCGGGTTGTAACGCCGATGCACGACGACCTGTAGCTGGCTTCGCGCGGCATCTGCGGCTTCGGCCTGCTTGCCCTGTTCACGCAGGAGCGCCTGACTTGCGACGGTTCCAAGCGTGGAAATGGCACCGCTTGCCACCGACGGGTCGGTCGCGTCGGCCTCGATCAGAATTTGCGGCTGTTCGCCGGCATCGACACGCCTTGCGAAATCCGACGGGATTGTCACCACGAAGGAAACCGTGCCATCGGCAATCAACGCCTCGGCTTCCGCCGCACTTTGCACGACATGGTCGAAACGGTAATAGCCCGTGGTTTCCAGCGCAGAAATCATGGCGCGCGTATAGTGATCCTGGCTGGTCACGACCAGTGCGCTCGGCAGGCTCTTCGGATCATTGTTGATGGCAAAGCCGAAGAGCAGCAGCTGCATCAACGGCACGACCAGCATCATGGCAAAGGTGATGCGGTCACGCCGCATCTGGATGAATTCCTTCACCAGCATCGCGCCAAGACGCTCAAACGAGAACCAGCCGCTCATTGCTTATCGCTCCCGGAATTTCTGCCCTTCGACATATTGTCCTGCGCATTGGCCATGAACTGGATGAACACATCTTCAAGGCTGGTTTCACCCGCCTCGACGGTAATTCCTTCACGATGCCTGATCTTTTCCAGAGCCGCCTCAAGCTTCACCCTGTCGGACCCCACGACATGGAGCGTCGCACCAAAAGGTGCAACCTGCTCGACACCCGGTTCGCCCTCCAGTTCGCGCGCCACTTCGCCGAGCCTCGGACCGTTGACGATGAAGGTTGTCAGCCCTGCCTTATCGATAACGTCCCGGACGGTTCCCGTCGCCAATAGCTTGCCGTAGGAAATATAGCTGATGCGGTGGCAGCGTTCGGCTTCATCCATGTAATGGGTCGAAACGAGCACAGTCAGCCCGCCATCGGCGAGGCGATGTATCTCGTCCCAGAAGTCGCGCCGCGCCTTCGGATCAACCCCGGCAGTTGGTTCATCCAGCAGCAGAAGCTTTGGCTTGTGCATGATACAGGCTGCCAGTGCCAGCCGCTGTTTCCAGCCGCCGGAAAGCGTGCCCGCCAGCTGGTCTCCACGTGATGTCAGGCCCAGTTCCTCAAGTGTCCGTGCCACATGCTCCTTCACTGGCTTCAACCGGTAGAGACGCGCAACGAATTCAAGGTTCTCGGCAATTGTCAGGTCTTCATAGAATGAAAAGCGCTGCGTCATGTAGCCGACTTCACGCTTGATCTTCAGCCCTTCGGTACGAAGATCGAAACCAAGCACCTTGCCTTCACCCTCGTCGGGCGTCAGCAGCCCGCACATTATGCGGATAGTGGTCGTCTTGCCCGAACCGTTCGGCCCCAGAAAGCCGACAATCTCACCTTCGGCCACCGACATGCTCACATGATCAACGACCGTAGCGTCACCGAACCGCTTGACGAGACCTTTGACATCGATAGCGTTCGCCATTGCCGCCTCCGCCTATCGGGCAGCCAGATCGACATCCACGATCTGGCCGGGCTGCAAAGGCGATGCGGGATCGACAGGATGCGCCTCGACAAGATAGACAAGCTTCTGGCGCGTTTCGAGCGAGTAGATGACGGGCGGCGTGAATTCCGGATCGGGCGAAACATAGCTCACACGGGCTTGCAGGCCGGGCGCGCAACCATCGCAGCGCACAGACAACGTATCGCCCACCCGCACGGCCGAGAACTTGTCTTCCGGTATGTAGACCTTCAGCTTGACCGCACCATCGGGCAGCATGGTCAGCACCGGCGCAGACGGACCGGCAATATCACCTGGATTGCGGATGACATCGGTGATCCGGCCCGGCGCAGGTGCTTCAATCGTTCGCTTGGTCAGATGCCAGCGTGCGGAATCAAGCTGCGCTTCGGCACTTTTGACGGCATTCTCTGCCGCCTTGATTTCTTCGGGGCGCGCGGGCAATCGACCAACCGCCAGATTGGCTGTGGCCTGATTGATCGAGGCCTCAGCCACTTCAACCTTGGTGGCCGCATCGTCAAGCTGCGCCTGTGTCATCACTCCGCGTTTCGTCAGGTCTTGCGTGCGCAAAAGGGTTCGCTGGGCATCGTCTGCCTGTGCTTTGGCCGTCCTGACCGCCGCTTCCAGAACTGCAATTTCATCGGGGCGCTTGCCAACCTGCAAATCCGCCAGTTGCGCGCGTGCCTGCGCCAATGCTGCCTCGGCCTGCGCGACGGCGATCTTTGCGTCCGCATCCTCCGTCATTGCTATGGGCTTGCCCGGCTCGACACGATCCCCACGCCTGACGGCAACGGACTGAACCTGCGCCACTTCCAGCGGCGCAAGCTGCACGAATTCCCCCTCAACGTAACCAACAGCAAGGGGCTGCGCGCTGCATGCGGCGAAAAGATAAGAGGCGAAAGGAACAATACAGAGAATACTCATGCTTTCACCTCGCCGTCTTTGATGGCATCCTTCGCTGCGAGAATGGCCATCAAATTCTGGCGTGCGATTGCCGCGACAGCCGCCGCCTCTTCCGCGCCCATCGTGGACCAGCCCATGCGCCGTTTCACAGCTTCCCGGCCAATGCGGAAATAAACGATCTGCCCAAGCAGGGTGAAGATGAGAAGCCGTGTGGCCTCGCTCTCGGCAGGTTCGCCCGTCGCGACTTCCCAGATGGCGCAAAGCCTTTTATGCGTCGGCTCGAAAACACCTGAATAGATGCGATCGAGCGCTGCGGTCGGATGCGCCAGTTCGCGCAAGAGAAACTGAACGATCTCGCCGGACTGTGGTTGCGCGACGATGAAATGCGTCATCCGCTCCAGCGCCAGACCGAGCTGCTGGCGGGCCGTTTCCTTCGTTTCGGCAGGTGCACTGATCACACCGTGATGTCCAAGCGCCTGCCCGGCTATGCCTTGTATCGTTTCGACAATATAGTCTGCCGCCGCCAGTCGCAGCCCTTCCTTGCCGCCGAAATGATACGCGATGGAACCGATATTCGCCTTGGCCAGACCGGCGATCTCACGCGTCGATGTGGCATCGAAACCCTTCGAGCCAAATAGTTGCAAGGCCGCGTGGATCAGCGCCGCTCGCGTCTGATCGACCGAAGGTGACGGAGGCTCTTGCCTTGTATGTTTCGCTTTGCTCATATCATGATTTAATCAATCGATTGATTAAATGTCAAGCACGACAAAAACCAAAGCGCCGATCTTGGATCAGCACCTTGATTTCACTGAAAATTATAGACGTCGTTCACCCCCGTCTTCCAACATGCCGCCCGACGGCGATCGGTGTCGGCATCTCACGGTGTGCATGAGAAAGCCCCTCCAATGCGGCCAGAATTCCGGCCTTCGCAGCGACCGCCTTGCCCACTGTGCTATCGACATGCAGCAGCATCTGCTCGGCGCTGGCGATTTCCGTATCGCCCCGCCTCAGACTGTGAAAGACATGCGCGCGTTTCTCGTCAAAGGAGAGCAACTGCGTTTCCACATGTAGCGCATCGCCTACCTTGGCCTCGCCGCGATGCATGATATGGGTTTCGACCGTGTAGTAGCTGTGACCGGATTTCAGATAGGCTTCGTCCACACCGATATGTGCCAGAAACCTGTCGGTCGTCTGGCCGAATACATCGAGATAACGATGCTCGGTCATATGCCCGTTATAGTCGATCCACTCCGGGATCACGCGCGCATCCAGAAGACGCAACGGGCCGGAACCTGCCTTGGAAGAGCCCGCCGCATCGAGCCGTGCGGTATAGGCATTGAGAAGCGCGCCTGCGCCCCAACCCTTGCCGTTTTGCTGGTGCGCAAGAACGCGGATGATTGCGACCAGATTTTCGTCGCGAATCCGCTCCAGATCGTGGATTGAAAGCCCTTCATTCTGCTCGTCCGACTGATCCGCGATGCGGCTGATCAGGCTGCCATCGAGATCGGGCACATCTGTCAGCTTCGTCCATGGCCATTGTAGCGCAGGCCCGAACTGGGCGAGGAAGTGTCGCATACCTGCCGGACCGCCGGCAATGCGATAGGTCTGGAACAGCCCCATCTGTGCCCAGCGAAGCCCGAACGAATAGCGGATGATGTCGTCAATCTGCTCGACCGTGGCGATGCCGTCGCGCACGAGCCACAAGGCCTCTCGCCACAGCGCTTCCAGAAGCCTGTCGCCAACAAAAGCGTCGATTTCCTTTTCAAGAACGACCGGCTCCATTCCGGTCAGACGGTAGAGCGCGGACGCTCTTTCAATTGTCGATCCGCTGGTCTTTTCACCCGGCACGAGTTCCACCAGTGGCAACAGGTAAACCGGGTTGTAGGGATGCGCGATCAAGAGTCGCTCCGGATGCCGCAACCCAGCCTGCAACTTGCTTGGAAGAAAGCCGGAGGTGGACGACGCGATCAGCGCATCGTCTGCGCAAGCGGCTTCAATCTCCGCCAGCACGGCAAGTTTCAGGTCAAGGCGTTCGGGAACGCTTTCCTGTATAAGCGCCGCGCCTGCCACCGCCTCTGCCAGCGAAGCGGAAAAGGACAGTTGCCCCTCCTGCGGAAGGCGCGCGGTGGTCAGCGCCGCCAGCGCTTTGCGTGCATTATCGAGAATGTGTTCGGTCGTCGCCTTTGCATCGGGCGACGGATCGTAAACGGCAACGTCGAAACCGTTCAGCAGAAAGCGTGCGGTCCAGCCGCTGCCGATGACACCGCTGCCGATGCAGGCAATCTTGGGAGGATGGCTGTTCATGGATATCACCAGCGCTTTGTAAGCTTGAGTTTTTCGCGGACTTCAGCAGGCGTCAGAACTTTCGTTCCCATATTAACGGCGATGGCTTTGGCCCGTTCGACCAGATCGCCATTCGACGCCAGAACGCCCTTGTCGAGCCAGATATTGTCTTCGAGACCCACACGGATATTGCCACCCGCCAGCACGGCAAGGGCCGCATAAGGCAACTGATTGCGGCCAATGGAAAACGCCGAGAAAATCCAGTTGTCCGGCAGGTTGTGGACGATGGAAACCAACGTCGCCAGATCGTCCGGCGCGCCCCACGGAATACCCATGCACAGCTGCACCAGAACCGGGTCATCAAGCAGGCCCTGCTGTTGCAGCCATTGGGCGAGCGGCAGATGGCCGGTGTCGAAAATCTCGATCTCCGGACGCACGCCAAGCCGTTGTATCTGTCCGGCCATTTCCCTGAGCATGGCAGGCGTGTTGGTCATCACGTAATCGCCCTCGCCGAAATTCATCGTACCGCAATCCAGCGTGCAGATTTCCGGCAAGAGTTCAGCGACATGAGCAAGCCGTTCCGTCGCGCCCGCCATATCGGTCTTGGCGGCATCGGGTGGCAGTGGAGCTTCTGGCGACCCAAAGACCAGATCACCGCCAACGCCTGCAGTCAGGTTCAGCACGATATCGACACCGGACGCCCGGATGTGGTCCACAACCTCGCGGAAAAGCTCCAGCTTGCGCGATGGTTCACCCGTTTCCGGATCGCGCACATGAATATGCGCAACGGCGGCACCTGCTTCCGCACTTTCAATGGCCGCATCCGCAATCTGGCGCGGCGTGATCGGCACCTTGTTTGAGCGGTGCGTGGTGGCTCCGGCCCCGGTGACGGCTGCGGTGATGAATATTTCGCGGGCAGGCTTTAAAGGCATGATCGTTTCCCTCAATTTTCGTCGAGCTTGACAGGTCGCGAAATGCCGGGATTATCATTTTACGAAATCTATTTGGCGAAGAGCGAAGTGCATGATCTTTGAACCCTCCGACGAAGAACTAAGCGTTACCCTGCTGGTCCTGCCGGATTGTTCGCTCATGTCGCTGGCTGCAACGCTGGACCCGATGCGCGGCGCCAACCGCGTGACGGGCCGCTCGCTTTATCGCTGGCGGGTGGTGTCGCCGGACGGCAGCGACCCCGTCACATCCAGCGGTCTGAAGGTTGGGGCAAATGGCCGTTTCGAGGCTGGCGCGCAGGACATCCTCATTATCGTCAGCGCTTTTCATGCGCTGGAGCATGCGACGCCAAAGCTTCTCGCGATGCTGCGCCAAGCGGCCAAGCAATCGAAACTCGTCGTGGGTGTGGAAGCCGGATCATGGGTGCTGGCAAAGGCGGGATTGCTGAACGGGCGCAAGGCAACGACGCACTGGGAGGACATGGAAGCATTTTCGCAGCGCTTCCCGGAAGTCGAAATGCAATCGGATCGCTGGGTGCGGGATGGAGCTTTTCTGACAACCGGAGGCGCTGCCCCGGCGCTCGACATGATGCTGGCACTCATTCGCGCCCGCCACGGCTATTCCATCGCGCTGGATGTGGCGAGCCTCTACATCTACGATGAGGTGAAACAGGCTTCCGACGCACAGCCGCTGGTATCCCTTGGCCGTTTGCTTAACCGCGAACCGCGACTGGCAGATGCCATAAAAATCATGGAAACCCATATCGACCGCCCGATCCCGGTGTCGAGCATCGCCCGAAGACTTGGCCTTTCCACACGAAGCCTTGAATTGCTGTTCGCCAATGTGATCGGGCAGTCACCGGGCAATTACTACCTGTCGCTCCGGCTGAAAGCAGCCCGGCGCCTGATCATCGATACGCATCTTTCCATGGCGGACACAGCGGAACAGACTGGCTTTTCGTCGATCAGTTCACTGTCACGCGCCTTCAAGCGGCATTTCGGTCAGTCGCCGAGCAAGCTGCGGCAGTAAAGGCACCCTTACTTAAAGGCCCAGCCCCGACTTCACCTCAGCAAGTGCTGGTTTGCCGTCGAAAGTGGTCACGCCGTCAAGCCACGCATCAAGCTGCGCCGGGTTCTCCTTGATCCATTTCGTGACGGCATCCTTGGCTTCCATGCCATCGTTCAGGATCATGTTCATCATCGTGCTTTCCATATCCGTGTTGAACTTCAGGTTCGACACAAAGCGCGAGACGTTGGGACAGTCGGTTGCATAACCTTTGCGGGTCAGTGTTTCGACGGTTGCCGCACCATCATCCGGTCCGAACAGGTTTTCACCATTTTCCAGATAGGTGAGCTTATAGCGAATGTTCATCGGATGCGGCGTCCAGGCAAAGAACACAACGGGCTCATCCTTGCGCACCGCATTTTGAACCTGCGAGAGCATGGCCTGCTCGCTCGATTCCGCGAGCTGGAAATCCTTCAGGCCGAACTTGCCCTGCTCGACCATCGACTGAATCGTGGCGTTGGCGCTGCTGCCAGCCTCAATGCCGTAAATCTTGCCGCCAAGCTGGTCCTTGAATTTTGCGATATCGGCATAATTCTTAATGCCAAGATCCTTGCCCGTCGCAGCAAGACCGATCTTTGCGCCTTCGAGATTGACGCCAGCCTGCTCGATCTTCTTGCCTTCAAGATAGGGTTTGCGCGCTTCTTCCTGAAGTGGCATCCAGTTGCCGAGGAAAATATCGATCTGTCCATTTTCCAGCGACTGGAAGGTGACCGGCACGGAAAGGATGGTTGTCTGCGGCTCGTATCCGGCTTTTTCAAGCAGCAGAGAAGCGAGCGCCGTCGTTGCAGTAATGTCGGTCCAGCCGACATCGGAGAATTTGGGTGCCTTGCAGTTTGCGCCTTCAGCGGCATGCGCCTGCACGCTGGCAAGGCTGGCGACGCTTGCTGCAAGCAAAAGAAATAGGCGTTTCATTATCTTCTCCCCTTTGTTTTTATTGAGAACAACATGATAGGGGAAACAGGAAACGCCTGTTCGCAATATGCGCAATCATCTTTGCGTTTTGCGCAACCTTTGACCATTGATCGGTCGGGCCGATTTCTGAAAGCTGCGCAAAACCGGGGCGAAATTTATTTCCCACCGCCATATTGCACGTCGCTGACATGCTCCATCCAGTCAACGACTTTGCCGTCGAGCTGTTCCTGAATGGCTATATGAGTCATGGCATTGCTCGCGGATGCGCCGTGCCAGTGTTTCTCGCCCGGCTCAAACCAGACCACATCGCCGGGCCGGATTTCTTCAATCGGTCCGCCTTCGCGTTGCACGAGGCCAAGCCCCGTAGTCACGATCAGGGTCTGGCCAAGCGGATGCGTGTGCCAGGCAGTGCGTGCGCCAGGCTCAAACGTCACGGCCGCAGCCGCAGCGCGCCGGGTATTATTGGGAGAAAACAGCGGATCGATACGGACATTGCCCGTAAACCAGTCGGCTGGGCCTTTTCCCGAAGGATCGGTTCCGTTTCGCTTGATATCCATGAGGCGTTTCCTTTCCTGTTCACAACGCAACATAGATCAACTTCACGGACTGTTCAGCGCCTTTTGGCCGGGTTCCGCTGCAAAATCACGTTATGCCGTTTCGCAAGTTCTGTGTTGACCGCTTCGATTTCCTGCGCCTTGCGCGCATCGTCCCAGCCAAGCTCCCGCGCCAGAATATCGGCGATTGCAGCAAGATTGCCGGTCGTCAGCGCCCCGTCGATTGCAAGTGTGGTGCGTCGCAAAACGACATCCGCCAGATGCACGACAAGCTCGTTGCGTGCGATCCATGCGATTTCCGTCGCGCTGACCGTGTCGGTTTCAGGCAGCATCGCAACCGTTACCCCGGCTTCCTCGCGGAGGATCGGCAAGGCCGTGCTGCCATAGCGCTTCAACAGGGTCTCAACCCGTGCGGCGGGCAACCTTGTTTCGGTGGCGTATTTCGTCACCCAAGCCTTGCGGGCACGATCGTCGGACGGATAGTCCCTGCCGCCCCCTATGGGGAGGTTGCGCGTTGACACTTGCCGCGTCTTGTCGAACCGGCCCAGAACCTTGTCGGCCACTTCCTCTGCAAAGCCGCGGAATGTGGTCCACTTACCGCCGACCAGCGAAATGACCGCGAATGGCCGTTGGTTATCCGGCTCGATGACAGGCGCGGAATGATCGCGACTGATCAAACCCGGTTCGGAAGCATTGGAAGCGGGAAGCGGGCGGATGCCGCTATAAGTGTAGACGATCTGGCTGCGGTCGAATTTGAGCTTCGGCAGCAGCGAACGCAAGCTGTCGATGAAATAGTCGGTTTCATGATCGTCGCAACGCACATTGTCCGGATCGTCCGATGGAATATCGGTGGAACCCACCAGCGCCAGACCGTGATAGTCGTAGACGAGACAGATGCGCCCGTCATCCGCCTCGAAATAGATCATTCGTCCGTTGAGGCTCTTCACCAGTTCGGGGTGATCGACAAGAATATGCGAACCCTTGGTGCCACCGATCATCTTGGTCGGCTTGCCGAGTGCAGCATTGACCCGGTCGATCCACGGGCCAGCCGCGTTGATGACCAGCTTCGGCCTCACCGCGAATTTCACACCATCCGGCCCTTCAAAGCCGATAAGGCCGTTCTCGGCGGAAACCAGTGTCGTGAAATTGGCGGCAGCGCTTTTCGGATTGGCGCGCAGCCCGTCGCTGACGAGTTCATAGACCAGACGTTCCGGCTGGCTGACCTTCGCATCGTGATAGATGCCGCCCGCCACGATTGCGGGCGTGATATAGGGCATTTCCTTCGTCGCCGTCTCCTTCAACAGAAAACGGTGACGTGGCATGACGCGCTCGCGCGCACCAAAATAATCGTAAAGTGCCAGACCGATCTTGATCAGCACGGCGCCACGGCTGCGCGGCGCGGTCGTCGAGCCGAACAGAGTGCGCAGCGCCGCCGTAATACCCTTTGTCCATGAGAAGACAGGAATGAAAGTCGGCAGCGGCTCGACATTGTGCGGCGCATTCTTCAGAAGCAGGTTGCGCTCGAGGGTGGACTGGGCCACAAGCCCGAACTCGCCGGTTTCCAGATATTTGAGGCCGCCATGGATAAGCCGCGACGGCGCAGCACTTGTCCCTGAACCAAAATCCGCCTTGTCGACAATGAGACAGCTAACGCCTTGCTCGCAAAGATCGCGATAAAGGCCTGCTCCGTTAACCCCCGCGCCAAGGATGAGCACATCCACGCCCTCGGTTTCCAGTTGTCCGATGCGGCTTTTCATTCCGGCATTGCCTGCGAAGTCATTCATCTTACTGTCTCTCTAGAGCATTCCCTGCTTTTCTCATATCATCGGAAATGCTCTATCTCTTTGTTTTTACGCATGTCTTTATCCCGAAACCGGTTCCCACTTTCGGGAGACATGCTCTGAGGCGCGGGACACGCCGTTTATTTCAATCCGTGAGCGCTTCGATCTTCGGCCAGATCGGTCCAAGCGCCGATGCGATTTCCCTGAAAAGCTGATAGCGCTTTTCATAAAGCGCGCTTCGCGCCGCATCCGGCTCATAGGTGCGGCCTATGGCATCGAGATCGCGCGGATCGCTGTAAACATCGGCAAAGACACCAGCGCCCTTGCCAGCGCAAAGGGCAGCACCCCAGGCAGCGGCCTCGTCCGTATCCGTGACGGTAACGGGCATGCCGAGAACATTGGCGAACATCTGCGCGAAAGCCGGACTGCGCGACACGCCACCAGTGAGGCGCGCGACGGAGATTGCAAACCCGTCTTTCAGGTGATCGACATGGATACGATGATTGAAGGCAATGCCTTCCCATATCGCGCGCAGCATGTCGCCCCGATCCTGCCAGCCACGCAGACCGAAAAACGCACCGCTCGCCATCGCTCCATAGGGCGAACCGAAGAGGTAGGGATGGAACATTGCCGTCGAAGGCTTTGCCAGTGCCGCATCGATTTCCGGGCGCAGCATGTCGTGGATGGAACGCCCTGTTTCCTCTGCCTCGCGCCGTTCTGCCGGGCAGAGCTTGTCGAGAAACCAGTCATAATTGGCCGTCGATGCGGGCGAGATCGACATATTGTTCCATTCGCCCGGCGCAATGCCATTGCGGCAGAACCAGCTTTTGTCGACACGCGGTTCGGAAGACAGCGTTTCGTTGATGGAATAGGTCCCGGCAACCACGGCAACGGTCCCGATGCCAAGCCCGCCGACGCCAAGTGCTGAAGCGGTGACATCGTGCAAGCCACCGGCAACCGGTGTTCCGGCAACGAGGCCGGTGCGTTCCGCGCATTCGCCCGAGACGCTACCCACAATTTCATCGGAACGCGACATGGGTGGCAACGCATCCCAAAGTGCGTCCAGCCCGAAAAGGGCGAGCGCTTCTTTCGAATATTCCTGCGTGTTGACATCGGTGAAGGAGGTCGAGGCTTCAGTGCGATCCGTGCCCACATCGCCGGTCAGGCAAAAGCGCAGCCAGTCCTTGCAGGCGATCACATGCGCGATGCGGCCAAAGCGTTCCGGTTCGTTTTCCTTCACCCATGCCAGAATGGCGGATGGAGCCGATGCATGGGGAAGCTGGCCCGTGTTATTGATGGCCTGCTCTGCAACGGGACTATTGCCCCAACGCTCCGCAACATCGACAGCGCGGCTGTCGAGCGACAATATCCCTGCGCCAAGCGGACGGCGGTCCTTGTCGAGCATGTAGATGCCATCACCATGCGCTGTGGTGGCGATGGCCAGAATGTCCGAAGCAGGCCGCCCGCTTTTGGCTATAGCTTCGGCAATCGCATCCGCTGTTGCATTCCAGAATTCATCCATGTCGCGTTCGACATGACGGGCGCGCGGAAAGGATTGCGCCACGCGACGGCGCGCAACGGCAAGGGTGGTTCCGTCAATATCGAACAATACGGCTTTGGTGACGGTCAGTCCGCTGTCGATTCCGAGCAGAGAGGGCATGTATCGTATTCCTGATAAATATGCGCGGGCTATTCTTGCTTGCCGCCTGTCCGGGCATTGGCGCGGGCAACCACCACGTTGATGCCTTGCGCCTCCATGCGCTCGATATGCGCGAAAGGCGTATCTTCATCCACGATGACGACATCGAAGTCGCTGAGTGCCCCGAAATTGTGCAAAGCGCGGCGCTCAAACTTTGTGTGATCGGCAAGAAGAATACGCTTGGCGGCGCAGTCCAGCATGGCACGCTTGGTTTCCACCATTTCCGGCGACTGATGGAACAGAAGGTCGTCGGTGATCGCTGCAATCGAAATGAAAGCTACATCGGCGCGAAGACGACGAATTTCGTGGATCGTCATGCCGCCGACGAATGCGTTGCACCAGTTATAGAGCTGACCGCCAAGGCCAAGCAGCGTCACATCCTTGATGTCACGCACCTCGTTCATCAGGATCAGCGAATTGGTGATGACGGTGAGCGGTCCCTTGCCCGGAAGATGCGGCACCATTTGCAGAACAGTGGTGGAATCGTCGAAGAAAATTGCCTGACCGGGTTCGACAAACTGCATAGCAGCTTCGGCGATCAGTTTCTTTTCTTCCGACTGGCGGGTAACGCGATAAAGATCACTTGCCTCGATCAGGCTTGTGGGCGCAGCCGACACGATGCCGCGCGACTTGCGAAACAGGCCACGGCTTACCAGTTCATCGACGTCGCGATGCGCTGTCATCAGGCTGATGCCGAACCGTTCGGTGAGGTCCTCGATACGCATCGAGCCTTCAGCCATTACAGTTTCCGCAATCTGCTGGCGCCGGACGAGCTGACGCGCATGCCGGCTGTCGTTCGGCACTTGCTCCGCCATCAGCTTGTCAATGCTTGCTTTGTTGCTCACTGCCATGCCTGTCACTTGTCCCCTTGCTTGCGCGTTCCGAAAGCTTCGGAATCGCCTGATAGGCTTTATATTGCGCGGTCTTCAGCCCCAAAATCCAGCGAGTGATTGCATGGGACTTTCTTGAGGAGAGGGACTTCTGGAAATGCGCATCCCGAAAGCTTTCTGCTGCCGGGATGCGCCTTTTCAAACCTTACTGTTCGAGAACGAACGGCGAGGTGTACTTGTCGACATTGTCCTTGGTGATCAGGATGCAGTCGAAGAGCTGCTTTTCATGATCCACACCAGTCTTGCCGGTCTTGATGAAGTTGTCGGCCTGCTTGACGGCAGCTTCCGAGAACACGGCAACCGGCTGCAGAACGGTGTACTGCAGTTCACCCGCCTTGATGGCTGCAACCGCATCCGGCGAACCGTCGAAACCACCGACCTTCACCTGATCCAGCTTGCCAGCCTTCTTCAGAGCAGCAATTGCGCCCAGAGCCATTTCGTCATTACCGGAGATAACGCCGATGATGTCCGGATTGGCCTGAAGCAGAGCCTGCATCTTGTCGTGACCCTGGGTACGGTCCCAGTTGGCGACGTCCTGACCGGCCTTCACCAGATCCGGATACTGCGACAGAACGGTTTCATAGCCGTTCGAGCGCGTTGCGGCGTTGTTGTCCGATGGCGAACCGAACAGCTCGACATACTTGCCCTTGTCGCCAACGCTTTCGACCCACTGCGTCGCACCGAGAGCGGCACCCTGTGCGTTGTTGGAAACGAGCTGTGCCTTGGCCAGACCTTCCTGGTTGATTTCCGCATTGACAAGGAAAACCGGGATGTTGGCGGCGATTGCACGCTTGACCGCACCGACCGAACCGTCCGCATTGGCCGGATCGAGAATGATGGCAACCGACTTGTTGGTGATAGCCGTGTCGATCAGGTTGCTTTCGGTGTTGGTGTCGCCCTTGTGGCCACCGACAACAGCCTTGTAGCCGAGACCTTCAGCGGTCTTCTTGGCGATTTCACCTTCGGTGTACCAGTACGGGTTGGATGGATCGTTGACGATGATCGTCATCAGTCCTTCGGCCCAGGCCGTGCTGGCGATGAGAGGCAACGCTGCCGCAGCGGCGAACAGAACGCGCATTCCCTTCTTGAACATGGTCTCACTCCCTTAACATTTTTCGTTTGTGTTATGCCGGTTCCCCGGCGGTACTCATTTCCATCAGGCCGTTTTCGAGATCTTGTGCCTTTTTGGAAGTCTTTCGATACGCCCGGTTATTTTCGCGGCTCCGTCCGGAACGGTGGACAGAGCCGCTATCGATCATCGCCGGGAGTATTGAATGCTGTTGAGCAGAACCGCGAGCACGATTACCGCGCCGGTAAAGACGGTCTGCCAGTAGGAGGACACGCCGATAATCACGAGGCCGTCGGAAAGGAAACCGATCACGAAAGCGCCGAGAAGTGTGCCCTGGATAGTACCGCGCCCCCCAGTGAGCGCAGCGCCACCGATAACCACGGCAGCGATTGCCGTCAGTTCGTAGGTGGTGCCTGCCGTCGGACCGGCCGACGTCAGCTGCGAAGAAAGAACCAGACCTGCAATGGCAGCGCAGATGCCGGAAATGACATAGACCGACACCTTGACGCGCTTGACCGGAACGCCGGACAGTTCAGCCGCACGTTCGTTGCCACCCGACGCATAGAGCCAGCGACCAAATGCGGTGCGGTTGAGAACGATGGCGCAGATGATGGCGAGAACCGCCAGAACCAGAACGCCGATCGGCACGCCGAACAGCTTGTTGAAACCGAGCCAGTCAAAGCCTGTATTGCCAAGCTCCGGACGTCCGCCGAGATTGTTGTAGGTCAGGCCATTGGTCATCAGAAGCGCCACGCCGCGCGCGCAATAAAGAACGCCGAGCGTCGCAACGAACGCCGGAACGCGCAGATACGCGATGAGCACGCCATTGACCGCACCGACGAACGCACCGAGCGCACAGGTGATGAGAACCACGGCCCAAACCGGGAAATAGAGAATGATGCCGAATTCCTGCAGCGTCACGCCCTGCATCAGGAACCCGGCGACCACACCAGCCAGCCCCAATGTGGAACCGACGGAAAGATCGATACCGCCATTGAGGATGACGAGTAGCATGCCGATGGCAAGCAGGCCGAAAATGGCCACATGCGACGACATGATGAGGAAGTTATCGACCGAGAAATAATAAGGCGAAAGGAACGAGAATACTGCGATGATCGCGATCAGTGCAAAAAATGCACGACCTTCGAGCAGCAGATGCACGATGCCGGGTTTCCGCTTCGCGCCGTTCGGAGCCGCTGTTTCTTTGTTGGTGCTCGTGACTGACATTCTATCAGTGCTCCATAACCAGAGCATTTAACAACCCGACTTTGTCGGGTCTTATGCTCTATCCTTTTGTTTTAACGCATAATCTTGTCCGAAAAGTCTGCAACTTTTCGGGATTATGCTTTAGTGACCGACCATGGCTTCGCCCGAGGCGGCCATGATCTTCTCCTTGGACACGTCCGATCCGAATTCGGCGGAGATGCGTCCACGGTGCATGACGATGATACGATGAGCGATGCTGAGGCATTCGCCGACTTCCGAAGTCGTGTAGACAACGGCCAGACCCTGCTTCGCCTTTTCAGCCAGAAGCTTGAACACTTCCGCCTTCGCCCCGATGTCGATGCCGCGGCTCGGCTCATCAAGCAGGATGACTTCCGGCTCGGTCGCCAGCATCTTGCCGATCACGACCTTCTGCTGGTTGCCACCGGAAAGCGAACCGATTGCCGCTTCGCCGCCATCCGTCTTGATGTGCACATTCTTGATCGACTGATCGACAATCTGCTTTTCGCGCTTGCGCGATGTGAACAGACCCTTGGTCATTTCGGTGATGCTGGCGAGCGACAGATTCTTGCCGACCGTCATCGTCTGGACGAGACCGTCGCGCTGGCGATCTTCCGGCACCAGCACAAGGCCCTTCTCGATACGTTGTGCGATGGTGAGGCCGGAAACGTCCTGCCCTTTGAGGAGAACGCGTCCGCCGCTTGCCTTGAGACGACCGGCAACGGTTTCCAGAAGCTCCGTGCGACCGGCGCCCATAAGACCATAAATGCAGACGATTTCACCTGCGCGCACATTGAGCGACATGCGGTCGACCAGCGAGAAGCCCGCGCCACCCGGGTCGGGAACGGTCAGGTTCTCAACGGAGAGCGCCACATCGCCCCAGTCATATCCGGTTGGAGGCGAGCCGAGATCGAAGTTCTCGCCGACCATGTTGCGCACGATCCATTCCAGATCGATTTCCTCACGCGGCGCATAGGCCGTCATGGTTCCGTCGCGCAGCACCACCGCATGATTGGTGATCTGCAACGCTTCTTCCAGATGATGCGAAATATAGACGATGGCGACACCGCGCGCCGTCAGGTCGCGAATGACCTTGAACAGGACTTCCACTTCCGAGGCGCTGAGCGCCGAAGTCGGCTCATCCATGATGAGAATGCGCGAATTGACCGAAAGAGCGCGGGCGATTTCAACGACCTGCTGCTGGCCGAGACGAAGTTCCTCGACCGGCGTCAGCGGGTCGATGTCTTCTTCCAGTTCCTTCAGAAGCTCGCGCGTCAGGCGTTCTTCCTCGGCAAAATCAACGCCGGTGGCGGTGCGGATTTCGCGCCCCATGAAGATGTTGTCGCGCACGTTCATGTTGGGCGCGAGGCTCAATTCCTGATGGATGATCGAGATGCCGAGGTCGCGCGCTTCGGTGGACGAATTGAACGTCACGGGTTCGCCATCGAGAATGATCGTGCCCGAAGTCGGCTGGATGACGCCCGAAAGCACTTTCATCAACGTCGATTTGCCAGCGCCGTTTTCGCCGAAAAGCGTCGTGACCTGACCACGGCGAATCTCGAAATTCACGCCCTTCAGGGCATGAATGCGACCATAGGATTTGGCAACGTTGTTTGCGGCAAGAACGACATCACCGTTTTTGCCTTCGATTTTCGAAGCGGTGCTCATTTCACTTCGAGCCCCACGGGCGTGACGAGCCAGTTCTTCGGATTGACGACCTTGAACACACCAACCACCGTCACGGTCTTGCCGACGAGATTCTCGACATCGACGCCGGAAAGCACCTGCTTCTTCATCTCGTTGTTCAGGGCAGAACCGGCATTTTGATATTCGATCTGGTTCTTGAACTGGCCGAACTGGATTTCACCGGTCGCATCGCGCAGATCGGTGCCGTTGACGGCAGGGCCGGTCTGAACGCGGATGGCAACGCCTTCCGGCAGGCCGTCGACCTTCACGACATTGTAGTTGGATTTGCGCTCCTCAACGGTGCCTGTAAACTTGACCGGGACAACCGGATTGACGTCGCCGACGCCATACTTCTTTCCGGCTGCGGCCTTGTCGGCGGCGAGAGCCGTTCCAACTTCCACTGCATCCACGGCGCGCTGCTCAACGCTCGCCTTCACCTTGGGGAATTCGGAAGCACCGTAGGCATCGGGGGAGAAAGCCTGCTGGCGCACATCGGAATCAGACCCGATCTTCACGACCTTCGTGTCGAAGGCAATCGCACCGACAACCACGATCGCAGCGATCACGCTCCAGACGACGGCGCGGCTCAGCTTGGCGGGTTTTTGTGAAACTTGACTGGTTTGTGCACTCATTATCAAACGCCTTCAGCAATTCTGCCGTATTGTCGTTATGGAAACGGATGATGCGGCTGAATTAGACCGCCCGGAGATTACCCTCGACCATTGTCATCACGCTTGCCGGATAGGCAAAAGCCTCCGCCAAAGCGGTGCAGGACGCGACAGACGAGATCATGATAGCCTCCACATGAATTCCAGGGCCCCGCTCCTCCGTGCATCCTGGAAACAGATGCGCCGCAATCAAAGCCTATGATAGCGGCGTGTTATTAACTCCAATAATGATGTTATAAAGCTCGAAAGCTGTCAATCGGATGTTTTCGAAACACCGGTGAAATAGCACAATTTCGCGCCGAATCTCGATCACGATCTAGAGAAATCCACTACATAATTCGTTATCAATCGCACTATTCACAGCACCGTCTTTTCTCGCAAAGCCAGCCACAAAGATACTCACAAATTTCTATATTTTCTTTTATTTTCAATGAATTAAACATATTCAAAACCGAAGAAACATTAAGCTATTGATGGAAAACAGTGGGAAAACCGCACTCGAAGGCGCGGAGATTTCCCCTGCATTCACTCTTTGGTGAAAAAAAATGCGCCATCTAGAAAATTTTACAGACAACGTGATAGCGTTATGTTATCTCCAGCATACGCCATCGCCCGATTTCATTATAAACAGGGCTGCGAGCGACGTATTTTCAGTCGCGGGAGGAATCCAAATGTCAATGAAAGCACATAGCCGCCATGCGTGAGAAAGGTGACATCATCATCGGGATCGACGCAGGCACGTCTGTGCTCAAGGCAGTCGCTTTCGACCTTAGCGGACGCCAGATCGAATCTGCTGCCGTTCGCAACAAATACGATACCGGCGAACATGGCGCTGTCACACAATCGCTTTCCCAGACGTGGCAGGACTGCGCGCGAGCATTGCGCGACCTCGGCGCGAAGATGCCCGACCTTGCCGAACGCACTGCGGCAATCGCCGTTACCGGTCAGGGTGACGGAACCTGGCTTGTCGGCCGCGACAACCAGCCGGTCGGCGATGCCTGGCTGTGGCTCGATGCCCGCGCGGCAACGACGGTGACGCGCCTCGCCGCTGGCCCCATGAACCGTGCGCGCTTTGAAGCGACCGGCACCGGGCTGAACACCTGCCAGCAAGGCTCGCAGATGGCGCATATGGACAGCATCGCGCCCGAGCTGCTGGACAATGCCGAAGTCGCGCTCCACTGCAAGGACTGGCTCTATCTCAATCTCACCGGCGTTCGCGCCACCGACCCTTCGGAAGCAAGCTTCACCTTCGGCAATTTCCGCAATCGCCAGTATGACGATGTCGTCATCGACGCACTCGGACTGACGAAACGGCGTGGATTGCTGCCGGAAATCATCGACGGCACCGAAGTGCAGCATCCGCTATCCCCCGAAGCGGCAGCTGCAACGGGTTTGCGGGCAGGGACGCCGGTGAGTCTCGCCTATGTCGATATGGCCATGACAGCACTTGGTGCGGGCGTGCGCGGCGGTACTGCAGGCGCCGGATGCTCGACCATTGGTTCGACAGGCGTCCATATGCGCGCCAAGCCGGTTGCCGATATCCACCTGAACAAGGAAGGCACCGGTTACGTCATCGCGCTGCCCATTCCCGGCATCGTCACCCAGGTGCAGACCAATATGGGGGCGACGATCAACATCGACTGGATATTGCAGGTTGCTGCCGACCTCATGTCGACGCCAGACAAGCCTGTTTCGCTCAGTGACCTCATTCCCCGCCTTGATGACTGGTTTAATGCCAGCCGTCCGGGTGTAATCCTCTATCATCCGTATATTTCGGAAGCGGGCGAACGCGGTCCCTTCGTCAATGCCTATGCCCGGGCCGGGTTCGTAGGCCTTTCCAGTCGCGACCGTTTCCCGGAAATGGTGCGCTCGGTCGTCGAGGGCCTCGGAATGGCAACGCGCGATTGCTACACGGCCATGGGTGAAATGCCCGCAGAATTGCGCATCACCGGCGGTGCAGCGCGTTCAAAAGCATTGCGCAGCACCCTTGCCGCAGCGGTGAATGCGCCCGTGCGCGTTTCCTCGCGTGAAGAGGCGGGAGCCGCAGGTGCTGCCATGATGGCTGCGGTAGCCATCGGCGCTTATCCGAGCATGGATGCATGTATTGCGGAATGGGTCGAGCCGCTGCTTGGCCCTTGCGAAGCCCCGGATGGTCCGCGCGCAAAGCACTATGAAGAACTCTTCGTTGCCTATCAGGAAGCCCGGCTGGCACTGACGCCCGTCTGGGACAAGTTGGCTTCCGATAGAGCATTTCCAGCAAAAGCGTGAAGCGGTTTTGCGTTCGGAAATGCGGTGAACAAAACGAATAAGGCCGGACCTCCCTTCCGGCACATATAGACTAAGGGATGCAATTGCATCCGAAGGAGCATGAAATGGCTGAACCGGAAACCTGCGATCTCTTTGTAATCGGTGGTGGCATTAACGGCGCGGGCGTGGCCCGTGACGCCGCCGGGCGCGGCCTCAAGGTGGTGCTGGCGGAAAAAGACGATCTGGCGCAGGGAACTTCGTCACGCTCCGGCAAGCTGGTACATGGTGGTCTGCGTTATCTCGAATATTATGAGTTCCGCCTTGTGCGCGAAGCGCTGATCGAGCGCGAAGTGCTGTTGAACGCCGCTCCCCATATCATCTGGCCAATGCGTTTCGTTCTGCCGCACAGCCCGCAGGACCGTCCCGCCTGGCTGGTGCGGCTTGGCCTGTTTCTCTATGACCACCTCGGCGGCCGCAAGAAGCTTCCCGGCACACGCACGCTCGACCTGCGGCGCGATCCGGAAGGCACGCCGATCCTCGACCAATATACCAAGGGCTTCGAATATTCCGACTGTTGGGTCGATGATGCCCGTCTCGTTGCATTGAATGCGGTTGGCGCTGCTGAAAAAGGCGCGACCATTCTGACCCGCACGCCTGTCGTCTCCGCTCGTCGCGAAAAAGGCGGCTGGATCGTAGAAACGAAAAACCGCGACACGGGCGAAACCCGCACATTCCGCGCGCGCTGCATCGTCAATTGCGCCGGACCATGGGTCACGGATGTCATCCACAATGTCGCCGGCTCCAACTCGTCGCGCAATGTGCGTCTCGTCAAGGGCAGCCACATCATCGTTCCGAAATTCTGGTCGGGCGCAAATGCCTATCTCGTCCAGAACCACGACAAGCGCGTTATCTTTATCAATCCCTACGAGGGCGACAAGGCGCTGATCGGCACCACCGACATCGCCTATGAAGGCCGTGCGGAAGATGTTGCAGCAGATGAGAAGGAAATCGAATATCTGCTGACTGCAGTGAACCGCTATTTCAAGGAAAAGCTCAGGCGTGAAGACGTGCTGCATTCCTTCTCCGGTGTGCGTCCGCTGTTCGACGACGGCAAGGGCAACCCTTCCGCCGTCACCCGCGACTATGTCTTCGACCTCGATGAAACCAACGACGCGCCGCTGCTCAACGTCTTTGGCGGCAAGATCACCACGTTCCGCGAGCTGGCCGAGCGCGGCATGCATCGCCTCAAGCACATTTTCCCGAAGATGGGCGGCGACTGGACTCATGGCGCACCGCTTCCGGGCGGCGAAATCGCCAATGCCGATTATGAAACCTTCGCCAATAGCTTGCGCGACACCTATCCGTGGATGCCGCGCGCGCTCGTCCAGCACTACGGTCGTCTCTACGGCGCGCGCACGAAAGACCTTGTTGCAGGCGCACAGAATCTCGAGGGGCTCGGCCGTCATTTCGGCGGCAATTTCCATGAGGCGGAAGTGCGCTATTTGGTGGCCAGGGAATGGGCGAAGACGGCGGAAGACATTCTCTATCGCCGCACCAAGCACTATCTGCACCTGACCGAAGCCGAACGCGCCGCTTTCGTGGAATGGTTCGACAACGCTAAAATGGTCTCTTGAGGACACTATGGCCCTTACGCTTTCGCTGAACACCAATCCACTTGTGAACCGCTTTGCTGAGCCGGATGATCTGATCGAAACAGTTGCACGCGATCTGCGCCTGCGTGACCTCCAGCTCACCCACGAGTTCATCAATCCAAGCTGGCAGGCTTCAACCATTCGCCGCCTGACGCGCGATATGGACAAGGCCTTGCAGCGCACCGGTGTTCGCGTCACTTCGGGCATGACCGGCCCCTATGGCCGCCTCAACCATTTCGGCCATCCGGACGCAGAAGTGCGCCGTTACTATGTCGACTGGTTCAAGACCTTCGCCGACATTATCGGCGATCTTGGCGGCAAGTCGGTCGGCACGCAGTTTGCGATCTTCACCTATAAGGATTTCGATGACGCTGCGCGCCGCGAAGATCTGATCAAGATCGCCATCGATTGCTGGGCGGAAGTCGCCGAACATGCAAACCGTGCCGGTCTCGACTATGTGTTCTGGGAACCGATGAGCATCGGGCGTGAATTTGGCGAGACGATTGCCGAAAGCATGAAGCTTCAGGACCGCCTGACCGCCGCCGACATGGCTATTCCAATGTGGATGATGGCCGATATCGACCATGGCGATGTGACTTCCGCCAATCCGGACGATTTCGATCCCTACGCCTGGGCGCGCGCCGTGCCGAAAGTCTCGCCGATCATTCATATCAAGCAGAGCCTGATGGACAAGGGCGGACATCGTCCTTTCACAGCCGCGTTCAATGCCAAAGGACGCATCCAGCCGGAACCGCTTCTGAAAGCCTTTGCCGAAGGCGGCGCTGTGGACAATGAAATCTGCCTCGAACTGTCGTTCAAGGAACGCGAGCCGAACGACCGTGAAGTCATTCCGCAGATTGCGGAAAGTGTGGCTTTTTGGGCTCCGCACATTGACACCGGCGCTAAGGACTTGAAGATATAGACAATTTAAGGAACCGGACCGCTTTCAATGGCAGATGCTGACGATTCACTGGCGCTGCGCGCCGCATGGCTTCACTTCGTGGCGGGCATGACCCAGTCAGCCGTTGCGAAGCGCCTTGGTCTGCCCTCCGTGAAAGCGCATCGCCTTATTGCCAAAGCTGTCGCCGACGGTGCGGTGAAAGTCAGTATCGACGGCGACATTACCGAATGTATCGACCTCGAAAATCGTCTCGCCGATATGTACGGCCTCGACTATTGCGAAGTCGTGCCCGACATCGGCGAGGAAGGCCTGCCGCTCATGGCGCTTGGCCATGCGGGTGCGGATTTTCTGCGCCGCGAGATCGAGCATGGCGACCATGAAGTCATCGGCATCGGCCATGGCCGCACGCTTTCGGCTGCAGTCAACTATATGCCGCGCGTCGTCACCAATGACCTGCGCTTCGTGTCGCTGCTCGGCGGCCTGACGCGCAATTTCGCCGCCAACCCGCATGATGTGATGCACCGCATCGCCGAAAAGACCGGCATGCCCGCTTATGTGATGCCGGTGCCCTTCTTCGCCAACACAGCAGAAGACCGCGAAGTGCTGCTCGCGCAGCGCGGCGTCACCACCGTTTTCGACATGGGTTGTCAGGCTGAACTGAAGATCGTCGGCATCGGCACGGTCGATGCACAGGCGCAGCTTGTCACATCCGGCATGATAGAACTGGCCGAGGTCGAAGAGATCGCCAACCTCGGCGGCGTTGGCGAAATGCTCGGCCATTTCTTTGACGCCAATGGCCAGCGCCTTGAAACCGCGCTGACGGCCCGCACCATCGCAGCATCGGTGGAAAACGCGGATATGAGCCGAATCGTGGGCCTTGCCGGTGGAATTTCCAAGGCGGAAGCCATCCGCGCCGTGCTGAAAAGCGGTCGTCTTTACGGTCTCATCACCGATGAACGCACGGCAAAGACGCTCGTTGAGCAGCCGAACGGAAAATAACATAATAACATTTTTGCAATGGATTATTTTGTGATTTTGTGATCTAACTTCGCGCAGAAAATGTTCCGCCAATAAGATCGGACGAGAGCGTGAAGCGCGACGACAGAAGACAGGCGATTATAAACCTTCTGATCGAAAATCAGGCCGTCGATCTCGACGATCTGGCGGATCGGTTTGCCGTATCAAAAATGACGATCCATCGCGATCTGGATTCGCTGGAACATACCGGCGTGCTGCGCAAGGTACGCGGCGGCGCGACGATCGATACCGGCACACAATTTGAAAGCGATTTCCGCTTCCGCGAACGGCAGGACGGCGAAGCGAAGCAGAAAATGGCCCGCGCCGCGCTTGAGCTTGTTGAACCAGGCATGACGGTGATGATTAATGACGGCTCCATGGCGGCTGTCCTTGGCGGCATGCTTCTGGAAAAGCGCCCGCTGACAGTCATCACCAACAATGCGGTCATCATCGATGAACTGAAGGGCGAGAACGGGATCAATCTGATTACGCTCGGCGGAACCTATTCAGCCAAGTTCAATGCGTTTTTCGGCATCCTGACGGAAGGGGCCCTGTCGCATCTGAGCGCCGACATCGCCTTCATTTCCTCGCCTGCAGTCAATGGCAAGCTCGTCTATCACATGGATGAGAATGTTGTTCGCACCAAGCGCGCGATGACGGCATCCGCCGCCCGCACCTGCCTTCTGGTCAATCACCAGCGGTTCGGACGCCCTGCCCTGCATGTCATGGCTGATCTTTCCGATTTCGACGCGATCATAACCGATGCCTCCCCCGACGCGACCGTACTGGCCGATCTTGAACAGGCGGGCATTGCACTGACCATCGCTGACGACTGCGCATAAACCTAGAGGACGAAAATCGAGCATGACAAAATTCTGGATTGGCACCAGCTGGAAGATGAACAAGACGCTGGCCGAGGCCCGCATTTTCGCCGAAGCCTTGAAAGCTGCCGATGCAAGCCGCTCGACCGACATTCAGCGTTTCGTCATCCCGCCCTTTACCGCCGTGCGCGAAGTGAAGGAAATCCTGTCCGGCACCTCCGTCAAGGTCGGCGCGCAGAACATGCATTGGGCCGATCAGGGAGCATGGACCGGCGAGATTTCGCCGCTGATGCTCAAGGACTGCAATCTCGATATCGTCGAACTCGGTCATTCCGAGCGCCGTGAACATTTCGGTGAAACCAACGAAACGGTCGGCCTCAAGGTCGAAGCTGCGGTGCGCCACGGCCTGATCCCACTCATCTGCATCGGTGAGACGCTGGAAGACCGCGAAAGCGGACGCGCGGCGGAAGTGCTTGAGGAAGAAGTGCGCGGAGCACTTTCCAAGCTTTCCGACGATCAGAAGCAGGCGGAAATCCTGTTTGCCTATGAGCCGGTCTGGGCCATCGGCGAAAATGGTATCCCGGCATCAGCGGGTTATGCCGATGCGCGCCAGGCGGAAATCATTGCGGTTGCAGAAAGCGTGCTCGGTCGTCGCGTGCCTTGCCTCTATGGCGGCTCGGTCAATCCGGGCAATTGCGAAGAGCTGATTGCCTGCCCGCACATTGACGGGCTTTTCATCGGTCGCTCGGCATGGAACGTCGAAGGTTATCTCGACATTCTGGCCAAGTGCGCCGCCAAGATTCGAGCTAATTAAGGAGCAATATGATGAAAGTAGCAGTAGCAGGCGACAGCGCCGGCGAAGGTCTGGCCAAGGTTCTCGCCGATCACCTCAAGGATCGCTTCGAGGTTTCGGAAATCTCGCGCACAGACGCTGGCGCAGAAGCATTCTATGCCAACCTTTCCGACCGCGTGGCTTCCGCCGTCCTCGATGGCACCTATGACCGCGCCATCCTCGTTTGCGGCACCGGCATCGGCGTATGCATTGCAGCCAATAAGGTTCCGGGCATCCGCGCCGCGCTGACGCATGACACCTATTCGGCAGAGCGCGCAGCGCTTTCCAACAATGCCCAGATCATCACCATGGGCGCCCGCGTCATCGGCTCGGAAGTGGCCAAGACCATTGCCGACGCCTTCCTCGCTGAGACCTTTGACGAAAAGGGCCGTTCGGCTGGCAATGTCAACGCGATCAACGAAGTTGACGCGAAGTACAACAAGGGCTGATTATTCAGTTTCTTGAAAACAAAAAAAGCGGCCATCAGGCCGCTTTTCTTTTGGCTTATAGCAGGGCGCTAAGATGCTAACGCATCACGCCCTGAAGATGCTCAATCGCCGCACGGGCTTAACCAAGTCTCAGCGAGACTTGGTTTAACAGCAGAATTTAGCTGAACTTCGGGTCCAGAGAACCATCGCGATAGCGCTTTGCCATTTCGGAAAGCGGGATCGGACGGATCGAGGCAGCATGACCGGCAGTGCCGAACTGCTCGAAGCGCTCCTTGCAGAGCTTGGTCATGGCAGCCATTGCAGGCTTCAGGTATTTGCGCGGATCGAATTCGCTCGGATCTTCCTGCAGGACGCGGCGGATCTGGCCGGTCAGGGCCATGCGGTTGTCCGTGTCGATGTTGATCTTGCGCACGCCATGCTTGATGCCGCGCTGGATTTCCTCAACCGGAACGCCCCAGGTCGGCTTCATCTTGCCGCCGTACTTGTTGATGATTTCCTGCAGCTCTTCCGGCACAGAAGACGAACCATGCATGACCAGATGCGTGTTCGGCAGCTTGCGATGGATTTCCTCGATCACATTCATGGCCAGCACAGAACCGTCCGGCTTGCGGCTGAACTTGTAAGCGCCATGCGACGTGCCCATGGCGATTGCCAGTGCATCGACCTTGGTTTCGCGCACGAATTTCACGGCTTCGTCCGGATCGGTCAGAAGCTGGTCGTGCGACAGCACGCCTTCTGCGCCGTGGCCGTCTTCTGCATCGCCCATGCCGGTTTCGAGCGAACCCAGAACACCGAGTTCCCCTTCCACCGAGATGCCGCCGAGATGCGACATCTCGCTGACCTGACGCGTGACTGAAACATTGTAGTCCCAGTCGGCAGGCGTCTTGCCGTCAGCTTTGAGCGAACCGTCCATCATGACGGAGGTAAAGCCTGCCTGGATGGCGGTCATGCAGGTGGCGGCTTCGTTGCCGTGGTCCAGATGCACGCAAACCGGGATATGCGGATAGATTTCCGTCACCGCATCCATCATATGACGGAGCATGATGTCGTTTGCATAGGAACGCGCGCCGCGCGAAGCCTGCAGGATCACCGGCGCATCGGCGGCATCCGCCGCTTCCATGATGGCAAGCGCCTGTTCCATGTTGTTGATGTTGAATGCCGGGACGCCGTAACCCTTTTCAGCGGCGTGATCGAGCAATTGCCGCAGCGTAATGCGCGCCATTTCTAGCCTCCTAGAGCGCATCCCGAAAAGTGTGAAACGGTTTTCGGAACAAGATGCGCGTAAAAACAAATGGATGGAGCATTTCCAATGCTCCAGACGATGTCAGATCAGGTTATTTCGCGAAATATTCGCCGAGGATATCCACCTCTTCGGCCACGCCGAACACCAGCGCACTGCGCTCGTGATAGGTTTGCGGGACGATATCGAGAATGGATCTCGAACCGTCGGTCGCCTTGCCACCCGCCTCACGGGCGAGGAAAGCAATTGGATTGGCTTCGTAGACGAGCCGCAAGCGGCCCTTTTCGTAGCCGGGGCGGCTGTCATTCACGTAAAAGAACAAACCGCCACGCTGCATGATGCGGTGCATGTCGCCCACCGCAGCACCGAGCCAGCGCATGTTGAAGTTACGCCCGCGCGGACCATCCTTTCCAAGGAATGCGTCGTTGACATAGGCCTGCATACCAGCGGACAAATGCCGCTGGACGGATGCGTTGAACGCCAGATCGGACGTGCGTTCCGGCAGCGTCACATTGTGGCGCGTGATATGGAAAATCCCGCTTGCCGGATCGAAGGTCGCGAAGATCACGCCCTCGCCGACCGAAAAGCCGAGATCGACCGAATTGCCGTAGGAAACATAACCGGCTGCAATCTGGCGGTTGCCGGGCTGCAAAAACGGCTCAGCCGTATCTGCCGGGAAAACCGAGAAAATCGTGCCAAGCGGTGCGCCGAGACCCACATTGCCCGAGCCGTCAAGCGGATCGATGGCAACGGCAATCAGCCCATCGGCCTTGCCTGAAACGGGGAGGTCCGCTTCTTCCGAAAGAATGGAGGCTGCACCCGCCGCAATCAGCAGCTCGACGAACAGATTGTGCGAACCGACATCAATGCACTTCTGCTGGTCCTGATCGCTGTTGACGCCGACAAGCTTGCCCGGATCGCCGGGAAGCGAACCGCGTGCAATGCGACCAGCGAGCCGCGTTGCGCCAGCAAGAATAGCCTTGATGGCGTCGGCGGTCGCAAGACGCAAGCCGTCCTTGCCAGCCCAGTTGTCGAGATAGGCGCCGACCGCTTCTGCTTCCACGCGATCGCTATCGCCCACCAGAACCAGTGGAGAAAAATTGCCAGCCATCGTCATTTGCCCTGCTCCAGCAAGAATTTGGCGCGGGCGATAATCGCCTCGGCCGTGATGCCGAATTTTTCATAGAGCACTTCAGCAGGTGCCGAAGCGCCGAAGCCATCCATACCGATCACGTCGTCTTCGCTGTCGACATAACGTGTCCAGCCGAACTTGCCTGCGGCCTCGACGGCGATGCGCGGCGCATCGCCCAGAACACCCTTGCGGTAATCGTTGCCCTGCTTTTCAAACAGATCCCAGCTCGGCATGGAGACAACCGCCGTTGCGATGCCTTCTTCTGCGAGCTTTTCGGCGGCCTTCACTGCGAGCGAGACTTCCGTGCCCGTGGCAAGCAGCGTGATCTGGCGTTCGCCCTTCGCCTCACGCAGCACATAAGCGCCGCGTGCGGAAAGGTTCTCGCCATTATCGGTGCGCAGCTGCGGCACGTTCTGGCGCGACAGGGCCAGAACCGAAGGCGTATGCGGATCAGAAACCGCCACAGCCCAGCATTCCAGCGTTTCAATCGTGTCTGCCGGACGGAAGACATGAAGGTTCGGCATGGCGCGCAGGCTGGCCAGATGTTCGACCGGCTGGTGGGTCGGGCCGTCTTCGCCGAGGCCGATAGAGTCGTGTGTCAGCACATGAATGACACGCACGCCCATCAGCGCCGAAAGGCGGATGGCATTACGGGCGTAATCGGAGAACACCATGAAGGTGCCGCCGTAAGGGATGAAACCGCCATGGACCGCTATACCGTTCATAGCCGCGCCCATTGCAAATTCACGCACACCGTAGCTGACATAGCGACCGCTCTTTTCCGGCGTGAAATCGCTGTCGACGGCAGGAACGCGGGTGAGGTTCGAATGGGTAAGGTCAGCCGAACCGCCGATCATTTCCGGCAGAGCTGCCGTCAGGCTTTCAAGCGCGATCTGGCTTGCCTTGCGGGTCGCAACATTCAGCGGCTTGTCGAGGAGGCGCTGCTTGGCGTCGTGGACAACTGCCGCAAAGCCTTCCGGCAGAACGCCGGCAATACGACGGTCGAATTCGGCGCGTTCGGTTGCAGGCAGCGTATCAACGCGCTTCTGCCATGCTTCACGTTCCGAAACGCCACGCGCACCGGCTTCACGCCAGGCATTGAGCAACGGTGCAGGGATTTCAAAAGCTTCCGCCGTCCAGCCGAGCGCTGCCTTGGTGGCGGCGTTTTCAGCGGCACCCAGCGGCGCGCCATGCACGCCACTCGTACCGGCGCGATTTGGCGAACCATAGCCGATGACAGTCTTGAGCGCGATCAGCGTCGGGCGGTCGGCTTGAGCCTTGGCGCGCGTCAGCGCCGCATCGATGGCGTCGTGATCGTGACCGTCGACCTTTTCGACATTCCAGCCGCAAGCCTTGAACTTGGCGGGAATATCGTCGGTGAAGGCGATTTCCGTGCTGCCGTCGATGGTGATGCCGTTATCATCATAAAGCAGGATCAGCTTGCCGAGGCGAAGGTGACCGGCAAGCGAGATCGCTTCCTGTCCCACGCCTTCCATGAGGCAGCCGTCGCCGCAGAACACATAAGTGCGGTGATCGACAATATCCTTGCCGAACTGGTCGGCGAGCGCGCGTTCGGCGATTGCCATGCCGACAGAGCTGGCGAGACCCTGACCGAGCGGGCCGGTGGTCAGCTCAACGCCTTCTGTATGACCATATTCCGGATGACCGGCGGTCTTCGAACCCCACTGGCGGAAGTTCTTCAGCTCATCGATGGACACATCCTTGTAGCCCGCCAGATAGAGCGCGCTGTAAAGCAGCATCGAGCCGTGACCGTTGGAGAGCACGAAACGGTCGCGGTCCGCCCAGTTGGGAGCCGATGCGTCGAATTTCAGATGCTTCGAGAACAGAACGGCTGCGGCGTCAGCCATGCCGAGCGGCATTCCCGGATGGCCGGAATTGGCGGCATCGACGGCATCGATCGAGAGAGCGCGAATGCAGTTGGCGAGTTGCAGCATATCTGATACGGGCGGGGCGAAATTCATCGGCGGCAACCTCCTTGCCAAAAGCAAAGCCTTGAGCATGTCCGGCAGACGAAACCCGGTTCGGTGCCGATATGCGTAAAACAACTAAGCCAGAGCGCATCGCGCTCGTGCTGCCTGAGATTTCGCAGTCCTTTTAAGGCCAGCCTCTCAGGCACCAATTCCGGTAACACCGTTTCAAAAGCATAACAATACGGCCATAACATTATAACGATTTAAATGTGATCTTGAGTGTGATTTTTCTTTCCACACCCCTGTTTCAGGCCCTTCGGACGGGCCGAATCGCAGCTCTGGCGTCGCGACTCACCTCTCGAAACACAAAAAAGCAGCCCGTAGATCCCACGGACTGCGCTTTATAATGGTATCGAAATGAGGCGGATTACGCCCCGGCCATGCGCTGGCGTCTCTCACGCAACAGCATCGGACCGTATTCCAGGACATAAAGCCCGAAAGCACCCATCCAGAGCAAAGCCGATGCTGCGAGGATGGTATGGAAGAAATTCGGCATGACTTCCGCCAGCGGACGGATCAGCGCTGCCGCGACAAGGCAAAGATAAGCGACCTGTGTGACGGGCGAGGCAGTCAGTTCGCGCCCGGTATGGCCGCGGGTGGCCCGCGTCATGACCGCCAGCATCATGCAGCCGATTGCGCCGACAGTCACGACATGCAAGGCGGAATAGGGGTTGAGGCGATCAATGGCGGAAAGACCGATGGCGATGAACCCGAGCGGGATGAACGCATAGGCGACATGAAGAACCAGCAGCAGCTTTTCCCGCGCTACAGACCATCCCCGCCAGCGGTAAAGCCGCACGATGTGAAACAGGGCTGCGATCCACGCCAGCACCGCCGTTATCGTCTGATCAGGAGCGGCGATCCAGCCGATGCAGGCAGCCACCCCGACAAGAATGCTGAAACCGTCATAGCGGTTGAAAGACACCGGAAAGCGTGTCCGCCCCATCTTGTTGAGCCAGTTGCGGGTGAAGCTTGGCACAATGCGCCCGCCGATCACCATGACCAGCAGGACATAGGCGCTGACCCCGATGCGGTTGGCCAATGCCACGTCGCCATCGGTCAGGATCAGATAATGGAAGACAAGATTGGCAACCATCACCGTCGTCACGCCAACCAGTACCTTCAGGTTTTTCCATTGGCGCCCGGCAATGATTTCCCGCGCACAGATGAAAAGCAGCAAGGGTAGAAACAGGCTTTCGACAACGACTGCAAAGCGCACATCGATCAGGTCAGGTTCCAGAAAGACCAGCCGTCCGGCAAGCCATACCCCGCAGAGAATGGCGAGCGGTGTGCCTGATACCGGCAAGCCTCCCGTCCAGTTCGGAATGGCAGTCAGCAGAAAGCCTGCCAGAACGGCAGAGGAGAAACCGAACACCATTTCATGGGCGTGCCAGTTCAACCCGCCATAGGAGCCGCCGAGCGGCATTCCGAGTGTCAGTGACAATATCCAGAAGAGCATGGCCAGAACGGCCCATATGGCTCCGCCCAGAAAGAATGGGCGGAAGCCATAGCTGAGGAGGACGGGACCGGTCATTTTCAGTCCGCGCGGCATACCTTTTTGATCGGATGGCATCGCAGCAGGTACTGCCTGCAGGCCTGGCTGTCTGGTCATGATGTCCTCGTCATGAAGCCGGTTCAAGTTCGGCTCATCGAGAGTTTTCGGTCAATCTTATTTGGCGCTCTTATTTGGCGCTGGCGATGACCTTTTCCAGCCGCTCCTGAACGATCTTCGGCTTCTTGGCCGAAACGATCTGGTCGAGATTGGCCGGGCTGTCACCGACAGCGATGAGCGCGATCATACCCATGGCATAATGCGGTGTGCACTTTACCAGATATGCGCCGGGCTGGGTAACCGTCAGCACATAGTTCTCGTTGATCTTGCTTTTGAACTTTTCGGCGCCTTCAGGGATCATATCCTTGATGGATTCGACATTATGTCCTTTGTCCACCGGAATAAAGGTGACCGTGTCGCCGGGATTGGCCTTGATATAGGCAGGCTCGAAAACCATGGCGCCCTCGGCGCCCTTGTTGAGCATATGAACTTCGATATTTTCGGCAAGAGCGGGGGCAGCCAGCATGGCGAGGATGCCTGCGGCAGCAAATTTGATCGCGATGTTACGCATTTTGTCCTGATCTCCAACGATTGGCGCACCTGCCGTCTCGGCCTCAACACGCCACGTAACGGGGTTTAGACCTGTCGCCTGCCAACCTCTTTGATCTGGATCAAACAGGTGAAGTTATTCATGATAATGACGCTCAGAATAAAACTGTTTGATTTTCTGCATTCCACCATCGCACCATTTGATGTGCCCGCCAGCCCTTTTGCCGCAGCCTCCGGCCGACCTGTGCGACATGACAAGCCTGCATGCATCTTGTATGCATTCAACGAGCGATACTCGCCTTCACGCCTATTACAGCCCAGCACTGCCCCCTTAAGAACGGCCCCCGAGAATTGGCAAGGAATGACAGAATGAGCGACACTATTTCGATTTCGACAGAAGAACTCGCCAGGCTTGTGCGAGAAATCCTGCACAAGGCAGGTTTCAGCGCCGATCATGCCACAGCCATTGCCAAGACGATTGTGGCGGGTGAGCGCGACGGCTGCAAATCGCATGGTGTCTACCGTATCGAAGGCTGCCTGCGCACGCTGAAGAGCGGCAAGGTCGTCGCCGATGCCGATCCGGTCGTCACGACCGATGACAGCGCCGTCGTTCGCGTCGATGCCAAGGGCGGCTTTGCCAATCTGGCGTTCGAGCGCGGTACGCCTGCCCTCGTCGAGAAGGCGCGCAAGCTCGGCGTCGCGGCGCTGGCGATCAACGACTGCACCCATTTCGCGGCCTTGTGGCCGGAAGTCGAAGCACTTGCCGAACAGGGGCTTGCGGCAATGGCCATGTGCCCGAGCTATGCCACCGTTGCGCCCGCTGGCGGAACGAAGCCGCTTCTCGGCACCAACCCCTTCGCCTTCGGCTGGCCTCGCTCCGGCGATTATCCTTATGTGTTCGACTTTGCGACCAGCGTTGCCGCGCGTGGCGAGCTGGAACTCTACCGTCGCGCCGGAAAGCAGCTGCCAGAAGGCTGGGCCGTCGATGCAGACGGCAATCCGACGACCGATCCGGAAGCCGCCCTTGCAGGCGCGATGCTGCCATTTGGCGAGCACAAGGGATCGGCCATCTCCACGATGATCGAACTTTTGGCCGGTGTGATGATCGGTGATTTCACCAGCCCCGAAGCGCTCGATTTCCTTGGCACGACGACGCTGGCGCCGCGCCATGGCGAACTCATCATTGCCTTCGACCCTGCCCGCATGGCAGGTGGTCGCGGCAATCCGCAGGAGCGCGGCGAAATCCTGATCGAAGCGATAGCCGGACAGGGCGCGCGCCTGCCGTCGCAGCGCCGCTTTGCCGCCCGCCGCGATTCATTGGCCAAAGGCATCACGCTTACGGCTGCCGAAATGGCGCTTCTGGGAAAATTGAAGGATAAGGGTCTGGACGCCATATCCTGACCAGACACAAAAAAGGCGCCGGAATTCGGCGCCTTTTTCTTTTATCTGTATGCGTTTCAGGCAGCGTATTTCGCCGCCGCACTGCCCTGCTTGAGCCAGTCGGCATACCAGGTCTGGAACAGCTTAAGCTGGGTTTCGCAATAGCCGCGCTGGCTATCGGACAGCTTGTCCGTCTCATTGAAATGCAGCTCATATTCCGGATTGCCGGTCAGAACCATCATGTGCTTGTAGAAGAGAACGAGGTCAGGGCCTTCATCGAAGGATGACAGCACGTCCAGTGCGGCTTCCAGTTCCAGCGCCAGCTTGCGTGCCTCGACATCGCCTTTGGCGGCGGCCTTCGACAGTGCCACCAGATGCTGGACTTCCTTCGGCAGCACATTGCCGATGCCGGTGATCGCACCGGTTGCACCGCAATTGACGAAGCCGTGGAAAACGCCGGTATCGACGCCGACCATCAGGGTTACATTGTCATCGGCGCTCGTGATGTTTTCGGCTGCATAACGCATGGCTTCCGCACCGCCGAACTCCTTGAAGCCGATGAGGTTCGGATGTTCCGCACGCAGTGCGAAGAACAGGTCGGCGCGGGTCGCAAAGCCGTAATACGGGCTGTTGTAGATAACGGCTGGCAGATCGGGAGCTGCCGCAAGGATCGCCTTGAAATGGGCCTTCTGCGCCGAGATCGACGAACCACGCGAGAGAACGCGCGGAATGACCATCAGGCCCTTCGCACCAACTTTCTGTGCATGGGCTGCGTGGGCGGCAGCGATCTTCGTGTTGACAGCGCCGGTGCCGACGACGACGGGCACGCCTGCCTTGGCAAGCGCTTCAACGCCAGCCATGCGTTCCTCATCCGAGAGAAGCGGCCAGTCGCCCATGGAACCGCAATAGACAACCGCAGACATGCCCTTCGCGATCAGTTCCTTGCCTTTGCGGACCAGCGCATCGAAATCCGGCGTGCGGTCGGGCTTGCAGGGGGTCATGAGGGCCGGAATGCAACCGGAGAAAATATTAGAGGTCATAGCGTCGTTCCTTGGACGTTTTTCCTTGAGCGTTCTTCACGCGGGCTGGATCTACAATCGGTCTGCCGAACCTTGTATTGAAGTCAAATATACACTTTGTATTTTTCTTGTCGACCAAAATTTTATTTCGGGATAGGATTGCTTGACCGATGAGATTTAAACTGGTGTTAGAATGCAGTTGTGCTGCGGCAAATACACCGACAGAGGACAGACAAGATCATGGACAAAGACGACGCAAACCAGACAGCCGACCGGAAAAAGGGTTCAGGTGTCAAGCTGGTTTACGACGTGCTGCGCGACGAGATCATCGATCTTTCGCTCGCGCCGGGTAGCCCCATTGATGAAAACCAGCTGGCCGAACGCTTTTCCATGTCACGCACGCCTATACGCGAAGCATTGGTGCGGCTGGCAAGCGACGGTTTCGTAACCACGCTTCCCAATCGCTCGACCGTTGTGTCCAATATCGACTTTTTGAGCCTGCCCGCATTTTTCGACGCAGTAACGCTGATGTACCGCGTGACCACGCGGCTTGCCGCCCGCAACCGGACCGACAAGGATCTTGAGAACATCCGTGCGCATCAGGAAGCTTTTGCCCGCGCAGTCCGTTCACAAAATGCGCTGGAAATGATCGCGACCAACCGCGATTTTCACGCCGCTATTGCTGAAGCGGGTCGCAATCCCTTCTACACCACCTTCTTTTCGAGGCTTCTCGATGAAGGGCGCAGGCTGTTGCGTCTCTATTACCAGTCTTTCGCCGACCGCCTTCCCGAGCGCTACGTCACCGAGCATGAAGACATGATCCGCGCCATCGAAGAACGGGACGTGGATACAGCCGATCTGCTTGGCAAGGCCCATGGAGACCAGATCGTCTATCAGATCCGCAAGCTGATTGCGGAAGACCGTCGCGACCAGCTCGATTTATAGAGCAGCAATTCCGGCAGAAAGACCGCCGTCAAACGGCTTCCGACAGCTGTCGGGGCTCCGTCACCCGGTCGAACCATCCAAGCGTTGCCTGGCTATCAGGAGCCAGAAGAACGCCGCAATCACCGGCGAAGTCGTTCCAGCCTTCGACATAGGTTTCCCGCACCACAGTCAGCACCGGAATCTGGCGCGCATAGGCGATTTCGATGATGGAGCGGAAACCATGCCCTTCCGTCTCGCCCTTGCCGAAACGGTTGAGGATCAGCATATCGGCGCCGCTATCGAGTTCCGCCAGAAGCGAACCTGCCACATCGGCAAGCGCCGCTGGATCGAGACGACACCCCTTCGACCCTGAACCGAGCGACTGCGAGATAATCTGCGTCACGCCGGTGCCAATATGCTCGATCTCGATATCACGGCAGCATTCATCCGTATTGCTCTCGCGGTGCTGGAGAAAGCCCGCCACGCGCAACCCTGCCTGCCTCGCCCGATGCGCTACACCAGCCAGAAGCTGGTCCACCGGCACATCCTTTGCGGCCAGGATGGCTGCAAGTGTCGGTTCATGGCTCATGCCTCGGCTCCCTCGTTCGACAGCAGATCGATGCCGGTAATGTCGGCATCGGCTGCGAGGATCGCGATATATTGCGACACGGCCTTCGACCAGGTGGAGGCTTCAAGCCAGCCGGCAATCCTGTCGGCAACATAGTCGAAGGGCAATTCTTCGCCCTCGATACGGCGGTCAAGCCGTACGATATGAAAGCCGAAACGGCTTTCAATCGGGGCTGGCGTTATTTCACCAGGTGTCAGGCGTTCCAGCGCCCGCTCGAATTCAGGCACCGTGCTGCCACGTGTGAGCTGCCCCAGATTGCCGCCTTGCGCGCCCGAAGGGCAGGACGAATATTCATGCGCAACCGAGGCGAATGTGGCAGGCGCGGCAATCACCGAGGATGCCAGATGGGATGCGGTCGTGCGGGCCTTCTCACGGGCTTGGCTGTCAGCAGGATCGGCAGCGATCAAGATATGGCTCGCCTCCAGAATAGGCGCACTGGTGAAGCGGTGGCGGTTGTTTTCGTAAAAGCGCAAGGCTTCCTCGCGTGTGGCGGAAGGCACTTCCACCTCCCGTTCGATCACCATGCGCACCAGCGCATCCTCGTCGGTCTCGCTGCGCCCTTCTGCATCCTTCTCGTGCTCGGGCACGATGCCGGTTTCCCTCGCACGCTGCAGAAGAAGCTCACGGATCGCCAGCGCCCGCGCGGCGGCAAGCAGTGCCGCGCCGGGATTTTCCGACGGATGGTTTTGAGCCTCCGTCAGAATGTCGGTTTCGTTGATCGCCACACCATTGACGGACACCGCATCGAAGACCGGGCGCGGCTTCGGCGGCACGCGCGTATCCGGCTCCTGATAGGTCGTGTAGCCCGTATTATGAGCATGCGCTCCGTGCGAATGTTCAGCTGGCTGTTCAGTTGGCTGCTTCCGGTCAAAAAGTGTCACCATGAGCCTTACTCCGCAGGAATACGCATATGCGAGGGCTGAGCCGTATGGTTGCGCTCACGCACGACCTGATAGCCCGGACGCCAGATGTAGCGCACCGGCACGCTCAGCATATGCACAAGACGCGTGAACGGGAACAGCAGGAATATAGTCAAGCCTAAGAAGATATGCATCTTGAAGATGATCGACGCATTGGTGATGTAGCTTGATGCAGCCGGATTGAAGGTGAAGATGCCTTGCGCCCAGTTCATGAATGTCACCATTTCGCCGCCGTCCAGATGCTGCAGCGAGATCGGAATGGTGCTGAGACCGAGCAGAAGCTGCAACCACAACAGAATGATGATCAGCGTGTCGGATGGCCGCGAGGACGCACGAACACGCGGATCGAACACACGGCGATGCACAAGCATGCTGGCGCCGACGATTGCCATCACACCGGCGATACCACCTGCCACGACAGCGAGAATCTGCTTTGCCTCATGGCTGACGCCGAGCATGTCGAAGACCCAGGTCGGCGTCAGCAGGCCGACGAAATGACCGGCGAAGATGAACAACACGCCAAGGTGGAACAGAACCGAGCCCCACATGAGCTGCTTGCGCCGCAAAAGCTGGCTTGAGCCCGAACGCCACGTATAGGGCTCGCGGTCGTAACGGAAGATCGAACCGAGCACGAGCACGCTCAGTGCGATGTAGGGATAGATGCCGAAAAGAAACGTATGGAGATAAGCCATTTTCCGTCTCCTATATATGTGAAGGGTTGGACGGGTTGCCGGGCTTGCGCTGTGCTGCACGCATCTGCGTCCGCAACCGGTCCGGGCCGCAGGAATTGTCGCCCGCATTGCCGCCAAACGTTACCGCTTCTTCTTCCCAGATGCGGTCGAGTGCGGCGAGATCGTTCGGGTCGTCTTCCTCTTGCCGAAGCAATTCTCCGACGAGGTTCTTGTCCGGCTTGGCATTGGCGACATGCAGCAGCGCCGCAAAGGCGTTGGCATAAGGCGACTGGCGCTTGCGCAGACGCTCGCCGATGGCCGCCGTGATATGGCCTGTCTGGGTGAGGAGATCGTGGATTTCCTCTGGCGAGCGTGTCGACAGGAATTCGAGGAACAGCGGCAGATAGTCCGGCAGTTCCTTGGCATCTACGACAAAGCCGTTGTCGTCATACATCTTCATGAGATCGACCATGGCCTGGCCGCGGTCGCGGCTTTCACCATGCACATGCTCGAAAAGATGCAGCGACAGCGAGCGCGTGCGGTCAAAAAGATGCACGTAACGTTCCTGCGCCTCGTAGAGGTCGCAGTCGCAGACATAATCGACAAGGCTGTCGAGCAGCCTGCGGATGCCGGGGGAAAGCTTTTCCCCGGCCAGTGCTTTTTTCAGTTCCTCGCCGCCGAGTTGCAGCTCTGCGGTCGGATAGGAAAGCAGCAGCGAAATGATTTTCAGGGTCTTGTTCATTACACCTGCTCCCGGAAAATATCCGTTGGTGTCTGGACGACTTTCTGGCGCTTGGAGCCGAACAGGTCTTCGGTCGACGTTCCACCCGAACAGCCATTGCCGAAAGTGAAGCCGCAGGAGCCGCGCACGTCATAGGCATCCTCGGTAATTTCACGATGCGTGGTCGGGATGACGAAGCGGTCTTCGTAATTGGCAATCGCCATGATGTGGTACATTTCCTCGATCATCGCGCTGCTCATGCCGACGCGGTCGGCAATCGCCTCATCGATAACACCATCGACGGTCTTGGCGCGCATATAGGCACGCATGGCGAGCATACGTTCCAGCGCCGAGATGACCGGCTCTTCCTTGCCTGCCGTCAGAAGATTGGCAAGGTAGCGGACCGGGATACGCATGGAACGGACATCCGGCAGCGGACCATCCATGCCAAGCTTGCCCGCAGCGGCAGCCGACTGGAGCGGCGAGAGCGGCGGTACGTACCAGACCATAGGCAGGGTGCGGTATTCAGGATGGAGCGGGAAGGCAATCTTCCAGTCCATCGCCATCTTGTAGACCGGCGAATGCTTGGCGGATTCCAGCCAGGCTTCCGGCACACCATCCTTGCGCGCCTGTTCGATCACAGCTGGATCGTTCGGATCGAGGAAGATATTGAGCTGTTCCTCATAGAGATCCTGTTCGTTGGCCGTGGAAGCGGCCTCCGAAATACGGTCGGCATCATAGAGCATCACACCCAGATAGCGGATGCGACCGACGCAGGTTTCCGAACATACGGTCGGCTGGCCAGCTTCGATGCGCGGATAGCAGAAGATACACTTTTCGGATTTGCCGGAGCTCCAGTTGTAGTAAATTTTCTTGTAGGGGCAGCCGGAGACGCACATGCGCCAGCCGCGGCACTTTTCCTGATCGATCAGGACAATGCCGTCATCCTCGCGCTTGTAGATCGCCCCTGACGGGCAGGCCGCAACGCAGGTAGGATTGAGGCAGTGCTCGCACAGGCGCGGCAGATACATCATGAAGGTGTTTTCGAACTGGCCGTAGATTTCCTTTTCCACGCCTTCGAAATTGTAATCCTTCGAACGCTTGGCAAATTCACCACCGAGGATTTCTTCCCAGTTCGGACCCCATTCGATCTTTTCCATTCGCTCGCCGGAAATCAGCGAGCGCGGACGGGCGGTCGGCATGGTCTTGCTTTCGCCTGCCGTCTGGAGATGGCCATAATCGAAGTCGAACGGCTCATAATAGTCGTCGATTTCCGGCAGGTCCGGATTGGCAAAAATCTTGGCGAGGATGCGCCACTTGGAGCCCATCTTCGGCTCGATCTTGCCGTTCTTCTTGCGAACCCAGCCACCGTTCCACTTTTTCTGGTTTTCCCATTCCTTCGGAAAACCGATGCCAGGCTTGGTCTCGACATTGTTGAACCAGGCATATTCCACACCTTCACGGTTGGTCCAGACGTTCTTGCACGTCACGGAGCAGGTGTGGCAGCCGATGCACTTGTCGAGATTGAGCACCATTCCAATTTGCGCACGGATTTTCATTCTGCTGCCTCCTTCGCTGCGGAGCTCTGGTTGCCTTCTTCAAGCGGACCTTCCATCCAGTCCACTTTCTCAAGCTTGCGCACGACCACGAACTCGTCGCGGTTTGAGCCGACTGTTCCGTAATAGTTGAAACCATAGGACTGGTGGGCGTAGCCGCCGATCATATGCGTCGGCTTGGTGATGATGCGGGTGACGGAGTTGTGAATGCCGCCGCGCTGGCCGGTGAGCGGCGAGCCGGGCGTATTCACGATCTTCTCCTGTGCGTGATACATGAAGACGGTTCCGTCCTTCATGCGCTGGGAGACGACCGCACGGGCCACAATGGCGCCGTTGGCGTTGTAGACTTCCACCCAGTCATTATCGACGATGCCAGCCTTTGCGGCATCCGGCTCCGAAATCCAGACAACCGGTCCGCCGCGATTGAGCGTCAGCATCAGGAGATTGTCCGTATAGGTGGAGTGGATGCCCCATTTCTGGTGCGGCGTGATGAAGTTCAGCACCAGATGCGGCTGGCCGTCCGCCTTTTCACGGATTGCCGGATTGACCGTCTTGGTATCGATCGGCGGGCGATAGACGCAGAAGCCTTCGCCGAAAGCGCGCATCCACAGGTGATCCTGATAGAGCTGCTGACGACCGGTCAGCGTGCGCCACGGGATCAGCTCGTGCACGTTGGTATAGCCTGCATTGTAGCAGACGGTTTCGGATTCAATGCCCGACCAGGTTGGCGAAGAGATGATCTTGCGCGGCTGCGCAACAATATCGCGATAGCGGATCTTCTCGTCTTCCTTGGGAATGGCCAGATGCGAATGGTTGCGACCTGTGAACTTCGACAGCGCTTCCCATGCCTTGACCGCCACCTCACCGTTGGTTTCCGGCGCGAGCGACAGAATGACCTCGGTTGCGTCGACGTCGGTATAGATGCGCGGACGTCCTTCGCTTGCCCCTGGTTCCTGAACCTTGCCGTTCAGATTGCCGAGAAGTTCGACCTCGTGTTCGGTATTCCACGAAATGCCCTTGCCGCCATTGCCCAGCTTGTCGAGAAGCGGTCCAACGGAGGTATAGCGCTTGTAGAGGTTCGGATAATCGCGCTCCACAACCACAACCGATGGCATGGTCTTGCCGGGGATCGGCTCGACTTCGCCCTTCTTCCAGTCGAGAACATCTTTCGGCTGCGCCAGTTCGCCCGCCGTGTCATGCAGGGTCGGCACAAGAACGATGTCCTTCTCGACACCCAGCACTTCCGGCGCCACTTCCGAGAACTTCTTCGCGATACCCTTGAAGATGTCCCAGTCGCTGCGTGCTTCCCATGCCGGATCGGCTGCGCTCGACAGCGGATGGATGAAGGGGTGCATGTCGGAAGTATTGAGGTCGTTCTTCTCGTACCAGGTGGCAGTCGGCAGAACGATATCGGAATAGACGCAAGTTGTGGACATGCGGAAATCGAGCGTGACCAGCAGGTCGAGCTTTCCTTCCGGAGCATTCTCATGCCACACCGCCTCGCGGCTTTCCTGTGCGCCTTCCTGACCCAGATCCTTGCCAAGCAGGCCGTTCGACGTGCCGAGCAGGTGCTTCAGGAAATACTCATGCCCCTTGCCCGACGAACCGAGCAGGTTCGAACGCCAGACGAACATGTTGCGCGGCCAGTTGGCCTCGTGGTCGGGGTCCTCGCAGGACATGGTGACGGTGCCGTTCTTCAAAGCATTCGCGATGAAGTCTTTCGGCTCCTTGCCCGATGCGGCTGCCTCCTTGGCAAGCTCCAGCGGGTTGGTCTGGAGTTGCGGCGCGGAAGGCAGCCAGCCCATGCGTTCGGCGCGGATGTTATAGTCGATCATCGTGCCGTCCCACGCACCATCGGGTGCGGTGGGCGAAAGGATGTCCTGCACCTTCACGGTCTCGTAGCGCCACTGGTCGGTATGCGCATAGAAGAACGAGGTGGAGTTCATGTGACGCGGCGGACGGTTCCAGTCGAGCGCGAAGGCAAGCGCTGTCCAGCCGGTCTGCGGGCGCAGCTTTTCCTGCCCCACATAGTGGCTCCAGCCGCCGCCGGACTGGCCGATACAGCCACACATCACCAGCATGTTGATGATGCCGCGATAGTTCATGTCCATGTGGTACCAGTGGTTGAGACCGGCACCGAGGATGACCATGGAACGACCATTGGTCTTTTCGGCATTGGTTGCAAATTCGCGGGCGACAGCAATGATCTGGTCGCGCGGGACACCCGTAATCTTCTCTGCCCAGGCCGGGGTATATGGCAGGCCCTCGTCATAGGACTTGGCGGAATTCTCGTCGCCAAGCCCGCGATCAAGACCGTAATTGGCGGCAAACAGGTCGAACACCGTCGCGACCATGACGTCGCCACCCTTGATCTTCAGCTTGCGGGCCGGAACCTTGCGCACCAGCACGCTGTCATGGTCCGTGCCTTCAAAATAATCGTGCTCGCGGTTGCCGAAATATGGGAAAGCCACATCGGCGACGGCATCATGGCTGTCCTTGTCGATGAAGCTCTTGGCAAGTTCCACATCCTTGCCCTTGCCGTCCTTTTCTTCGAGGTTCCACTGGCCATCGTCACCCCAGCGGAAGCCGATGGAGCCCTGCGGCGCAACATAGGCGCCCGACTTCGTGTCGAAGGCGACCGTTTTCCAGTCTGGATTATTGCCTTCGCCGAGATCGCCCTTGAAGTCGGAAGCGCGCAGGAAGCGGTCCGGCACATAACGTCCGTCCTTCTTCGAGAGCATGACCAGCATCGGGAAGTCGGAATATTTACGGCAGTAATTCTCGAAATAGGGGACCTGCCGGTCAAGGTGATATTCGCGCAGGATCACATGGCCAAGCGCCATGGCAAGTGCGGCATCGGTGCCCTGCTTGGGATGCAGCCACAGATCGGAAAACTTCGCTGCTTCCGAATAGTCGGGCGAGACCACGACCGACTAGGTGCCCTTGTAACGCACTTCCGTATAGAAATGCGCATCCGGCGTGCGGGTCTGCGGTACGTTGGAACCCCAGAGCATCAGGAAACCGGCATTGTACCAGTCTGCCGATTCCGGCACGTCGGTCTGTTCGCCCCATGTCATGGGCGAAGCGGGCGGCAGATCGCAATACCAGTCATAGAACGACATGCAGACGCCGCCGAGCAGCGACAGGTAACGCGAGCCCGCCGCATAGGACACCATCGACATGGCCGGGATCGGCGAGAAGCCGATCACGCGGTCCGGTCCATAGGTCTTGGCCGTATAGGCATTGGCGGCGGCGATGATCTCGTTGACTTCTTCCCACGTTGCGCGAACGAAGCCGCCGAGACCGCGCACCTTCATATAGTCGGCACGCTTGGCGGGGTCCTGCTGGATCGCGGCCCAGGCCGCGACAGGCGTTTTCAGCGTGCGTTCCTTGCGCCACAGCTTCAGGAGACGGGAGCGGATCAGCGGATATTTCACCCGGTTGGCAGAATAGACATACCAGCTATAGCTTGCCCCGCGCGAACAGCCGCGCGGCTCATGGTTCGGCAGGTCGGCCCGGGTGCGCGGATAATCCGTCTGCTGGGTTTCCCAGGTGATGATGCCGCCCTTGACGTAGACTTTCCACGAGCAGGAGCCGGTGCAGTTCACGCCGTGGGTGGAGCGGACAATCTTGTCGTGCTGCCAGCGCTTGCGATAGGCGTCTTCCCAGTCACGGTTCTCATTGGTCGTGACGCCATGGCCTTCCGAGAAGGTGCCGACATTCTTGCGCGCAAGAAAGTTCAGGCGATCGAGGAGTAGACTCATGATTATATCCTCACTTTATTTCTTCAGGCAGCAGCAGCGGCTGGTTTGCTGCGGTGCTCCACGTCGTAGAGCAGACCGCCTTTTCGGGTGTAGACGCCCCAGGTGATGACGAGGCAGGTCACGTAGAAGATCAGGAAGGCCCAGAGCGCGGCTTCCGGTCCGCCGGTCATGCTGATCGAGGTGCCGTAACCCTTCGGGATGAAGAAGGCGCCGAAGGCAGCAATGGCCGAGGTGAAGCCGGTGATGGCCGCAGATTCCTTGTCTGCTTCGTGACGGCGTTCTTCCGGGGTGGCATTGGGCATAAGCCTGTCCATCTCTTTCGACATGATCGCCGGGATCATTTGGAAGGTGGAGGCATTGCCGATGCCCGTTGCGAAGAACAGCAGGATGAAGGAAGCAAAGAAGCCCCAGAACGCATTCGGCTGATCCTTGATGCCGACGAAGTACAGCACGCCCGCCACGCCGATCATCATCAGGACGAATGCCCAGATGGTGACGCGTCCGCCGCCATATTTATCGGCAAGCCAGCCCGAACCCGACCGCGACAGCGCGCCGACAAGAGGTCCGAGGAAGGCGAACTGAAGTGCATTAACCTCAGGGAACAGGATATTGGTCAGAAGCGGGAAGCCAGCCGAATAACCGATGAACGAGCCGAACGTGCCGGTATAAAGCCAGCACATGATCCAGTTGTGCTTGCGGCGGAAAATGACGGCCTGATCGGCAAACGAAGCCTTGGCCGACGCGATATCGTTCATGCCGAACCAGTTGGCGAAAGCCGTGATGATGATGAACGGCACGAAGAAGAAGCCGGCATTCTGCAGCCAGAGCGGCGTGCTGCCCGCTTCGGTCGCAACCATTGACGGATCGCCGCCAAGCTTGCCGAAGATACCGGCGGTGATGACCAGCGGAACCACGAACTGCACGACGCTGACGCCGAGATTGCCGAGTCCTGCATTGAGCGCTGCCGCATTGCCCTTCTCTTTCTTCGGGAAGAAGAAGGAGATGTTGGACATGGAGGAGGCGAAGTTACCGCCGCCGAAGCCGCAGCAGAGCGCCAGCAGCAGGAAGATGAAGTAAGGCGTATTCGGGTTCTGCACGGCATAGCCGATACCGATGGCCGGAATGACCAGCGACCAGGTGGTCAGTGTGGTCCACAGGCGGCCGCCGAAGATCGGCACCATGAAGGAATAGAAGATGCGGAAGGTCGCGCCCGAAATGCCGGGTAGCGCTGCCAGCCAGAACAGCTGGTCGGTCGTGAACTGGTAGCCCACCAGTGGCAGCTTTGCCACCACCACGGACCAGACCTGCCAGATGGCGAAGGACAGAAGCAGTGCCGGGATCGAAAGCCACAGGTTGCGCTTGGCGATCCTTCTTCCCTTCTCTTCCCAGAAGGTCGGATCGTCCGGACGCCAGTCGGTCAGGACGGAATCGCCCTTTGCCGGCTTGACGTCGGCTTTCTTCAAGCCCTGCAATTCAGCAAAGGCCGGAAGCTCTTCCGTCGTCTTGCCTTCGGCTGCGCGCTCCATCTGGCGGATCGAGACATGCATCCACGCAAAGGAAACCGCGACGATGACAAAGAGCAGCATGAAGCAGCTCGTCCAGAGGCCGGTCTGGTCCAGAAGTACACCGAACAGGATCGGCAGGATGAAGCCGCCGAGACCGCCGATCATGCCCACCAGACCGCCGACGGAGCCGACATTGCCCGGATAATAGACCGGAATGTGCTTGAAGACGGCCGCCTTGCCCAAGGCCATGAAGAAGCCGAGGATGAAGACGGTGATGGTGAAGCCGATCACGCCCATTTCCGCGTGGAAGGCCAGTGGGCCATTATCGCTCTGGATGACATAATCCGTCGGCGGATAGGACAGTATGAATGTCGCGACCAGCGAGACGGCGAAGGTCCAGTACATGACCCGGCGCGCGCCATAGACATCCGAAAGATGTCCGCCATAGGCGCGGAAAAGACTTGCCGGGACGGAGAAGAATGCCGCGATGATGCCTGCGAGACGAATATCGACGCCATAGACATGGATCAGATATTGCGGCAGCCACAGCGCGAGAGCCACGAAGGCGCCGAAGACGAAGAAATAGTAAAGCGAGAAACGCCAGACCTGAATATTCTTCAGCGGCTCCAGCTCCATCAGGGTGCTGGCGGGTTTTTCGCCCTTGCGCCGACGCTCGACCAGGACCGGATCGTCACTCGTGGTGAAATAGAAAATCAGCGCCATAACGACCATCGCGGCCGCCCAGACTTCGGCGACCGTATGCCAGCCGAATGCAACCATGACCATCGGTGCGAAGAACTTCGTCACCGCCGCTCCAACATTGCCCGCGCCGAAAATGCCAAGCGCAACGCCCTGCTTTTCCGGCGGATACCAGCGCGAGACATAGGCAACGCCAACCGAGAACGACCCGCCCGCCACGCCAACGCCAAGCGCTGCAATCAGCATTTGCGGATAGGTGGTGGCGTAGGTCAGAAGATAGGTGGCAACCGCCGAGACCAGCATTGTGAGCGTGAAGATGGCCCGACCGCCATAGCGATCAGCCCAGATGCCCAGAATGACGCGGATCAGCGATCCCGTAAGGATCGGCGTACCGACGAGCAAGCCGAACTGGGTTTCGCTTAAGCCCAGCTCGGATCGAATTTCAATGCCGATGATTGCAAAGATGGTCCAGACCGCAAAACACACTGTGAAAGCGGTCGTACTCATCGCTAGCGCCGTGGTCTGCGCCCTGGGATTTTCCCCTGCGACATGTTGCATAGGCGTACTCCGAATTGAATACCATTGGAGGTTTCGTATGCACTTATGCGTCGACTTTCAGATGAATACATTGATTAAGATCAATATCTTTAGACTATTCAAGTTGAATTTTAGATATTCGTGGCTTAACGACCAAAATAGACCTAGTTAGTTCAAAGTATTGATTTATGCGTATTGCGCAATTGATATTTATCAAGCATAATAGACTGATGAAAACTTGACCCCAAAAGTGAGGTTTAATGCGGAAAGAAGACATCGACGCGCTGAAGAATTTGCCGCTCTTCATGGATATGGCAGATGCCACTTTCGAGCGGATCATGCGCCCGAGCTTCGTGCAGTCGTTTCCGCCACGCACGACCCTTATCAAGGAAGACGAGCCTGCGGACTTCCTGTTCGCAATCCTGGACGGCCTCGTGTTGATGTCCGCGAAATCGGACGACGGCGAAACCGCGCTGGAAATATTGCGCGCCGCCGATATTTTCATTCTCGCAGCCGTGCTCAATGACGATGTGTGCCTGCAAACTGCACAGACCCTCACGCCAACCCGTGTGCTGATGGTGCCTTCAAGTCTGGTTCGGGACTTGATGAGCGAGGACGTCGGTTTCATGCGCGCCGTCGTCTTTGAAACGGCACGCGCCTATCGTCGTCTGGTCAAAGAGCTGAAGGCGCAGAAGCTTAGAAGCAGTGTGCAGCGCCTCGCCAACTGGATCGTCAAGGAATCGCTCTTTAACAACGGCGCAGATGTCGTAATGATCCCTTATGAAAAACGGACACTTGCCGCCTATCTCGGCATGACACCGGAAAACCTGTCGCGCAGTTTTGCAACGCTCGGGTCCCACGGTGTCAGTGTGCAGGCCTCTGCAATCAAGATCACGAACAAGAACAAGCTGCTGCAGTTTGCGGCACCTTCCCATCTGATCGACAGGGAAGAACCGGCGCGCACGGCCGACAGGGTTTGAGACCGGCTTTCATCTTCCTGTCAAACAGAACGACTATCCGGTGACTTTCCTGATCGAACGGATATCCGCCATGAAAGCACCTTTTGTTGCACTGTTTCTTGCCCTTGCCACCAGCGCTGCGGCACAGGAAATGCAGAAGCCGGAACTCATCGGCGCTATCATGCTACCGACCGGCCTGAAAATCGGCGGCATTGAATTCGGCGGAATTTCCGGCCTCGACTACGACCCACGTGAAAATATCTATTACGCCATATCCGACGATCGTTCGGAAAACGCACCTGCGCGCTTTTACAAGCTCAAGCTCGCCATCGACGGTTCCGGCGTGCAAAGCTTTGATGTTCTGGAAACAGTCAAGCTTCTGGATAAGGCCGGCAAATCATTTGCGCTGAAGGATGTGGACCCTGAAAGCATCCGTTTCAACGTGGCGACCGGCACGATCTACTGGTCAAGCGAAGGCGATAAGAACGGCAGGCCTTTTATCGGCGAAGCAAAGACCGATGGCAGTTTCATTCGCGAATTTGCTTTGCCGGAAGCCTACATTCCCGACGAAGGCAAGACACGCGGCGTCCGCAACAATCTGTCTTTTGAAAGCCTGACCATCACACCGGACGGCAAGACGCTTCTGGCGGGAACGGAAAACGCCCTGACACAGGATGGAGACAAGGCGACACTCGACCATGGCAGCCGTTCACGCATCATCGCCTTTGACCTCGCCTCAGGCAATGTGACGGCAGAATATGCCTATGACACCGACCCGATCTTCACCAAGGCGACGTTGCCGCCCTTCTGGAACGATAACGGTCTGTCGGAATTCGTTTCCGATGGAAACGATCTCCTCACCGTCGAGCGCTCCTTCGCCATGGGTGTGGGCAATCGTATTACGCTCTACCGCGCATCTTTCGACGGTGCCAGCAATGTAAAGGATGTGCCCTCACTGGCCAATCAGTCTGTGACATCGCTCAGCAAGAAACTTTTCCTCCAGCTGAACGAAGGTGATTTCGGCCTCGACATCGACAATATAGAGGCCATCACCTTCGGGCCGATGATTGACGGCAAGAGAACGCTGATCCTTGCCTCGGATAACAATTTCAACCACGGTCAGGTTTCACAGTTCATTGCTTTGAAGCTGCCCTGACCGACCCGAGAATTTCCAGCAAAAGTGCGAAGCGGTTTTGCGTAGCATAATGCGACGAAACAAATATTCAGAGCTCAGGTCCAGAAATAGCGCACGATATGGAAGAAGACCGGAGCCGAAAAGACGAGACTGTCGGCCCGGTCGAGCATCCCGCCATGTCCTTCGATCATGTGGCCCCAGTCCTTCACGCCGCGATCGCGCTTGATAGCGGAAGCAACAAGCCCGCCGAAGAAACCCATGATGCATGATGTGGCCGCAAGGGCACCCGCCTGCACAGGCGAAAACGGTGTGAGCCATGCAAGACCGGCCCCCAGAAGAGAGGCGCTCGCGACACCGCCCACAAAACCTTCCCAGGTTTTGGACGGCGATATGCTGGGCGCGATGCGATGTTTTCCAAACAGCTTTCCGAAAATATACTGCAGCACATCGCTGCCCTGCACGGTGGCCACCAGAAACGCGATCAGAAGCAGTTTCTTGCCGTCAAAACCGGGAATATCCAGTGTCATCAGCGCGGGCACATGGCTTATGCAATAGACCGACAGCATGATGCCCCATTGCTGCTCGCTGATACGCTCCAGAAAGCGCGACGTGTCCCCGGAAAGTGCAGTCAGAACCGGCATGGCGAGGAAGCAATAGACCGGGATGAAGATGGAATAGAGCCCGTACCAGTCGATCCAGATCAGATAATATTGCACCGGAATGACCAGCAGGAACATGCCGAGCAGCACGCGATGGTCGGCGCGTCGTGTCTGCGTCAGCGTCGCATATTCGCGCAAGGCGGCAAACGAGATCAGCGCGAACAGCACGATCACGCCGCCCTTGCCGAACAGGAAGGCGATGCACATGGCCCCGACCATGATCCACCACGCCTTGATGCGGGCATTGAGATTGACCAGCGTGGATGAAAGCGGCTTCGGCGCGCGCCATGAAAGAACACCGGCAACGGCGCTTGCCGTTATCAGAACGCCCATGAGGCCAAGGAATAATCGGGTCGTTTCACTCATGAGTGATTACCATTCTGAGGCTGAATATCGAGAAGGCTCTGACGGGCGCGGGCGAGAAATTCCTTGCGGTCCTCACCCTCGCCAAGCTGCACCGGCGCACCGAAAATGACACGGCAAAGAAGCGGCACCGGCAGCATGGCGCCCTTGGGCAGCACGCGCGACATGTTTTCGATCCAGCATGGCACCAGCTCGACATCGGGGCGTGCCAGCGCCAGATTATAGATGCCGGAACGAAAGCGCAGCAGCGCCTCGTCGGTCATGTTGCGTGTGCCTTCGGGGAAGATGATGAGCGAATGACCATCGGCCAGCGCTTTCAGCATCACTTCCATCGGGTCTTGCGTGCGTTCCACCCAGTTGCGCTCGACAAGCACGGTGCGCAACAGAACTTCTGCCATGAACTGGCGCACGCGGTTGCCCCGCCAGTAATCAGCACCGGCGACAGCACGGGTGCGTGCGCGCTCTTCCTGATCGAGACAGGAGGAAAGCAGGATGAAATCGCCGTGGCTTGTATGGTTGGCAAAATAGATGCGCTGATTGCGCGACGGACCGGTGCCGCTCCAGATTGGCCGCACGCCGGTAATCCCGCGCGACAGGATTGCCAGAAATGAACCGAACGTCGATTGCACCTGATGGCGGATCAGTTCCCGCATGTTACAGCCCCTGACCCAATGGCACCGTGGCCAGCAGAATGAAAAGTACGATACCCAGCCCCATGAAGAACCGCAGACGCCCCATGATGCGTCGCGAGCCTTCCATCCTTTTCGCAAGTGGACGGACCGTGCCGTCATTGGAGCGCAAACCCATGCGCTCAAGAATGCTGTCTACCTCACCCAAGCCCGTTTCACCGGAACCGGCGATCAGCTTGAAAAGCGCGGCATCGAACAGGAGATGCGCAGCGATACCCAGCACGATCAACGCGCTTACCAACAAAAGCGGCCAGATCAGCCAGAAGGCCAGATCATGCACCGGGCGCATGAAGGGCGCGACCGCAAGCAAAGCCACGGCGACAACGATGCCGAGAAAGGCATTGCGGCGCAGAACAATTGCTATGGACGCTGCCGGAGAATTCATGTCAGCTCCTCCGCCAAATGCAGATGCACCGGCCAGCCCCTGGCACGGATCAGCGCTTCGGCTTCTCGCGCATTGGCGACACGCCCGGTAGAGACGAGCCATGCGACCGCAACTGTTGCGCTGCGCTGAAAACCAAGCGCGCAACAGACAAGAACCGGGCCGTGATGGCGTGCGGCTTCAACGGCATCGGCGGCCAGTTGCACCTTTTCCGATGACGGCGCGACCAGATCGAGCGTGCCAAAGTTTTTCCATTCCGTGGCATGCAGCGGTGGCACCATTTCAGCGGCAAGATCAATGACGGCAGCAAAGGATGAGGGTTCTGCGGCTCTTGGAAAATGCCCGAGAAACACTCCGTCGGCCAACTCGACATGCGGCGGCAGCTTGCGTGTCCAGAACCGTACATTCAGCCGGGCAAAAAACCGGTAAGGCCAAAGCAGCCAACGGCTTGCGAGACTGACCGAACCATCTGTCTGCTTCTGGAAAATGCCAGCACCTGCACCGAAATAGCCAAGCGCTACAATGGTCAGTGCCGTTGCTGGCCAGAGCCAGAAAATCGCATAACCGGTGACGGTCAGGCCATGGATGGCGAGCACCAGAAACAGGATTGCGCCTGCCAGATAGTAAAACCCGATCCTTCTGGCTTTGGGGTCTGATGTGAACCGAAACTCTGCCAGCGGCGAAGGACCGCTGCGCGGAAAAAGCCACAAGGCAAACAGGCCAAGCAAAGCACCTGCCGGAATATCGACCGCGTGATGCTGATAGGTGGTCAGCACCGACAGGCCGATCAGCAGACACCAGACATGCCAGACCATGCGTATGGTATCGCCCATCACGCGGCGCATCTGATCCCAGATGATGATCAAGAGCGCGATATGCAGCGAGGGCGCCTGATTAAAGGGTTTGTCGAAGCCGCCAAGCACATCGAACATAAAACCCGGAAGACCTGCCGTTGCCGGTTTTACAAAAGTTGCGGTCAACGGAAAAGCGACGAAGCAGAGAACAGCGATGATCTGTGCCGTCAGATAGCGTTTTGCCAGCCGGTCGACCTGTTCGGGGCTGTCATTGACGAACAGCGCAATCGCATAAAACAGATTGACCGACCAATAGGGAACGATGCTCCACGCGATAAACGGAACTTGGCTTTCCCATCCGAAAGCAAGGTTAGGCACATGACCTTGCTGCGATGCGAGCCAGTTGGCCGTACCGTAGGTCAGGTAGAAAAAGGGCGCTAGAAACAGAAGCCAAAGGATCGCGCGACGGATCACAGGCCGCCGCGAAGATCCGTCAAGTTGCGTCAAATGCACTGTCACGCTTGGCCGTCTCCCACGCGCTCCGCAATCGAGACGGTGAAAATGCCCCACTGATCGACGCGCTGTTCGATCTTGCGATAACCGGCCTTCTCGACAAGCTGATCCATTTCGCCCTGCGTGCGACGGCGCATCACCCATGCCTCGCCGCCGCGATGTGACGTGAGCGCACGCGCGATCATTTCAAGCTGCGGATGCCATGGCTGGTTGGTGTAGATCAGCAATGAGCCGGGTTTCTGCACGCGGGCAAGGCCCGAAAGTGACCGGTTGATCAGAGCATTATCGGGGAAAAGTTCGTAAAGACCGGACACGATGGCGAGGTCCGGCTGCGGCGTGACCGCTGCGAGGCTTTCCTCGTTGAATGCGTCACCCTCTTCCATATGGGCAATCGCCTCCAGCCCGCGATCCCGGATAAGCTTGTTACCCGCCAGCACATTGATCGGCGAATAATCGCGCAGGTGAATGCTGTCCGGCATGGCGTCCGCACGCACCACCGCATCAATGACATAGCGGCCATGGCCGCAGGCAATGTCGAGAATATTAGTCGAGCGGCCCTCGCTTTTGAGCCGTTTGATCGCCGCACCGATCAGTTCTTCCAGATGCACCTTGCGCTGGCGGATACCCCGCCAGCCGATCGCTTCCAGAAACTGCTTGTCGATGAGCTTGCCACCTGGCCCGAGGCCCCGTGCTTCATTCTCATAGACATAATCGAGCGTGGAACCGGAATCGAACCCCGTGCGCTTGCCGACTTTCAACCCTTCCGAAAACAACGCACCGAAGGCTATCGAAGCGCGTGTCGACGCCCAGTAAAGCCCCTGCGCGGTCAGAAGCGGCAGCGGGCTGGACAACCGGTCGGCCTCGTCGCGCGTGTGGCCGGCAATATGCGCATCCGTCAGATCGGCGCGCTGCGGCTTTTCGGCAAAACGGACCTCGATGAAATCGTGGATGAGTTCGATTGCCGGTTTGCGATCCCGTTCGCCGAGCGTGTCGTGGTAGAACCCTTTCAGAACATGCCGCTCCTTGATGCGACTGCCGAGATTTTCAAAGAAGCGATGTTGCGGCGCAGGACGCACGACAAAATCGCTGCCGGAAATGAGCAGTTGCGTCGGAACGGTGATCGCCCGCGCATCGTCCACCACGCGCTTCGCCGTCTCATAGAGTTGCAGCAGGATGTGCGAGGCGATGGGGCGCGTGATCAGCGGATCGGTACGATAGGATTCGATGCGTTCCGGATCATGGGTCAGGAATTGCGGCTTGACGTATGAATTGACGTAGAAGGTGCCTTTCAGCTTCTGCCACAGGCCGATGCCTTCCTTGGCGAATGGCACATAGAGCTTGATGTCGAAAGCGGGCGAAGCCAGCACCAGCGCCCGAATATTCGGCGCATAGTCATGCACCCAGGCCGCAGCCAGAACCGCGCCGACACTCTGCGCGATAATTGCCACATCCTCGATGGCGGTGCCAGTTTCCTGACGGATATGGGCGACAAAACTGTCGAGGTCACGGATCGACGCGCCGAAGGACGGCGAGAAGCCGCGCACGCCCGGCGACTGGCCGTGGCCGCGTGCATCCCAGGCGTAGAGGGCGTAGTCATCCAGCCCCAGCTCATCAACGAGGTGTGCGACGCGTCCGCTGTGCTCATGGCCACGATGCAGGAGGACAATCACGCCTTTCGGCCTGCCGGAAATTGCCGGCCAGAAACGGTAGAACAGCGACGTGCCGTCATGGGTGACGAACTGGCTTTCCTGCGCCGCGCGATGCCGATTTGTAGCGTGCTCGTTCATGCCATCCCCTCTCCACCTGTTTCCTCATGGGACAATTGCCCGCAATTTCTATTGAGTGAAACAAAATGTTTGAATAAACGAGCTGGAGCGAACCGCAAATAGCTGTTCAATACTTATTCTTCGTTTCCCAAGAGATTCTTGATGTCGGTTTATCAACTCAAGTCGCGTTTCCAGAATTTACTGAGACCTCTTGTCGTGCGACTTGCTGCAGGCGGTGTAACGGCCAATCAGGTTACAGTCGCTGCCGCGCTCGTCTCGATCATACTTGGCGCTTTTCTGGCGTTGAGCGGTAACGCGGCATGGTTTGCACTCGTCCCGATCTGGCTTTTCCTGCGGATGGCGCTGAACGCCGTCGACGGAATGCTGGCGCGCGAACACGGACAGAAATCGACACTGGGTGCCTATCTCAACGAGATTGGAGACGTTGTTTCCGATGCTGCCCTTTATTCGCCCTTCGCGATCATCGCGCCGTTCACCGGCCCATGGCTATTCGCGATTATCTTTCTGGCCACCCTTACGGAATTTGCAGGCGTTGCCGGTGCGTCCGTGGGTGCGAGCCGCCGCTATGACGGCCCGATGGGCAAAAGTGACCGCGCTGTGGTCTTTGGCGTGCTCGGCGCGTGGATTTCCATTGATGGCATTCTGCCACAATGGATTTTCTGGCTGCAGCCGCTCCTATGCCTGCTTCTGGTCGCGACCACGGTCAAGCGCATCACAAACGGCATAAACGAAGCAAACAGCGGGTAAAACGGCTTTCCGGTACTGGTATTGACGCAATTGGGGCCTATGTTGGTCCAATCAATTCCAGCTCAATCGGAGGCCATGCCAATGAAGAAAGCTAAAACTGCTTTTCTGTTTGCGGGCATATTCGCATTTTCATCCGCGCTCAGCCCGGCGCTGGCTGCCAGCAATGGCAGTTCGAAACAAAGGGCGAAGGAAGTCACCGCTGTCGTCAACGCCGTCGCGCAGAAAATGCCCGACCAGCCGATCAATACGGTGATGTATATCCGCTCCAATAATTTCGAGGTTCTCGCAGGCGACTGCACCGTGCGAGCACATATCGTCTCGTCGGGTCACAAGGCGAAAAGCACTTCTCCAGACAAGATCAAGGTCCGGCTCAACAAGCGGCGGTGCGCGCGCTAATTCCCGTTGAGCTGTGACTTTGCAACGGTCTTGACGACCCAGTCGGCAAAGACACGAAGGCGGTTGCTGAGGTGGCGGTTGGGTGGATAGACCAGATAGATCGGCATCGGCTCGATTTCCCACTCCTGCAGGACGGGGCGCAACGTGCCGTTTTCTATGTCATCCTTCACCATGAACAAGGGTGCCTGCACCACACCGAGCCCTGCGCGCGCGGCTGCGAGATAGGTGGTCGATTCGTTCGCTGCCACCACATAGCGTCCGTTGACCTCGATTTCCTCCGTCCCTTTTTTGAAACGGAACGGCATCTGCTGGCCGGTCGATGGCCGGAAATAACCGACCACCGTGCAGTTCCTGCCGAGATCGGACGGGTGCAGTGGCGTGGAACAACGGTCGAGATATTCGGCGGAAGCGCAGGCGATGAAATGCATGTCGCCGATGCGCCGCGCAATCAGCGACTGGTCGGCCAGCTCGCCAATGCGGATGGCGCAATCGACGTTCTCCGCCACATAATCGACAGGCCGGTCCGATACGCCAAGATCGATCTGGATATCGGGATAACGCTGATGAAACTCGATCAGCGCCGGAATAATGATGAGATTGGCGACCGCGCTCGCCATTTCCACACGCAGGCGACCTTTGGGCAAGGTCTGGGCGCTCGACAGGCTGCCGTCAAGTTCCGCAAGATCGGCCAGCAATCGTGCAGCGCGCTCATAGTAAAGTGCGCCATCCGGTGTTACGAGAACACGGCGGGTCGTACGATTGAGGAGTTTGGTACGAAGATGGGCTTCCAATCCCTGGATAAGATTGCTGATCGTTGCCTTGGGCATATTGAGCGAGGCGGAGGCGCGCGTGAAGTTCCCGGTTTCAACAACCCGGAGAAAAGCGCGCATGGCCGAGAGCTGGTCCATTATCAAAAAGCCGTCATTGTTCGAGATTCTGGACAGTGTAACCAATTATAGGGGACTATTCCAGCCTATAGACAATGCTAATATCTAACCATGGCGGTTTGCCGCTATACATGAAGGCCAAGAAAGATGTGCGAGAAGTTTACGGTTGAGACATTGCAGGTTCATGGGCAGCTTCACGGGCAAGCCCATGGGCAGGCGGGTAACACCAACTGCACGGCGCGCATTTATAAGGGCGCCAAGTTGCTCTCTCCGCCGCCGGTGGTGTTGCACCTTCACGGTGGTGCTTTCTCGGTCAACTGCCTTGGTGACTGCGAGCGCGTTGCCGAAACACTTGCCGAGGCAGGTGCGGTGGTCGTGTCGCCAGAATATTCGTCGGCCTGTCTCAACCCGTTCCCGGCGGCGCTTGAGATAGCCTACTCCATTTTGTCTTCGATGCGCGCGCGTTGCCCTGAATTAGCGCACAAGAAGTCGATGCTGTTCGTCGCCGGTGAAGAGGCGGGCGGTAATATTGCTGCCGGCGTGGCTCTTATGGCGCGCGATCAATATCTGACCGAGCTCAAGGGTCAGATACTGCTTTCGCCCATGCTCGACCCCTGCCTCGCCACGGCGTCTTTCCGCAAGTATTGCCCGGAAAGCGCCGTCCAGACGATGTCGGATGGCTGGCAGCATTATCTGGGCGAGTGTGCGGGTTTCACCCACCCCTACGCCGCGCCTGCCCTGTGTACGCGTCTTGCTGGTCTGGCACCCACCTTGCTTGTAACCAGCGCCCAGTGCCCGATGCGCGATGAAACGCAGGCCTATGCCGAGCGTCTCCGTCAGGCGGGCGTGAAGGTACAATCACATGTCCTGCCCGGAAAAGCCGGCTGGATAGCCGAAAACAAGGTGGCGAGCACCGACTGGTCGCCACAGGAACATAAACTTATCGACCTGTTTTCCGATTTCTTCCGGCAGGCAGGAGCAAAGCCAATCGCAGCATAACATCAGTTTTAAAGTCCTCCCAAGCTTTGATCTGGTGCTCACATTGAAGCCGGCCCCCACCGGTTAGAGCGAAGCTCTAACCTCCTTTATTGAAAGCATAATCTGACCGATCCTCGTTCCACTCCGGTCGGATTATGCTCCAGGAGATACAACAATGACATCGATCACAGCCCGCCGGGCCCTATGGGGCGCCGGCCTGAGTATCCTATTGTCTGCAGCCGGCGGCGGCGCCATTCTCTTTGGCGCGCCTCACCTCAAGGCCGATGCTGCAACCGATATTTCCGCTCCACCGCCTGCCGTGCCGGTTTCGGTCGCCAAGGCAGAATCGCGACGCATCGTAAGCTGGGAAGAGTTTTCCGGCCGTCTGGAAGCGATTGACCGGGTAGAAATTCGGCCGCGTGTCGGCGGCGCCATCCTGAAAGCCCATTTCCGCGAAGGCGCTCTGGTGAAACAGGGTGACCTGCTCGTCACCATCGATCCCGAGCCCTATGCGGCAGCCGTCGAAAAGGCAAAAGCGCAGGTTTCCGCTGAAGAAGCCCGCGTCGCACTGGCCAAGACCGAACTGGAACGCGGGCGCCAGCTCGTGACCACCCGTACGATCGCCCAAAGCGGCCTCGACCAGCGCTCCAGCGCCTATGACGAGACGCAGGCAACCTTACGTTCCGCCAAGGCTGCCCTGCGTTCAGCCGAGCTCGATCTTCAATATACCGAAGTGCGCGCACCGATTTCCGGTCGCGTCGGGCGGCTGGAAGTCACGGCAGGCAATCTCGTTGCGGCAAGTTCCGCCTCGCCGGTCCTGACCACGCTTGTTTCGGTCGATCCGATCTATGCAAGCTTCAGCGCCAATGAGGAAGTCGTCACCAAGGCGCTTGCCAAGCTTGCAGCCTCGCCTGGCGGAAACGCCATCGAGCGCATTCCTGTCCAGATCGGCACCGCTTCCGATGAAGGCACCCCGATTTCCGGCCATATCCAGCTCATCAACAATGAAGTCGATGCCACAACCGGCACAATTCGGGTTCGTGCGGCAATCGACAATCCGGACGGTAGGCTCATTCCGGGCCAGTTTGTCCGCATTCGTTTCGGTGAGCCGGAACCGGATGAAAAACTGGTGGTGAGCGACCGGGCGATTTCTTCCGATCAGGACAAGAAGTTCGTTTTCGTGGTCGGCGCGGATAACAAGGTTGAATACCGGCAGGTGGTTCTCGGTCGCAATTATGACGGCTTGCGTATTGTCGAAAGCGGGCTGAAGCCCGGCGAGAATATCGTCGTGAACGGCCTGCAGCGCATTCGTCCGGGCGTGGTCGTAGTACCGCAGCCCGTAACCGAAACGCTTGCAAAAAATTGATCGCAGCAGTGCGCGCCTGAAGCGCGCATAAACGCAAACACTCAGCCTAAGCAACCCGCGAGAACACTTGTTCCCGCGGGCCGGGAGAGTCTTTGCCTTCCCGCTTAAGGGGGATAAACAGATGAATTTTTCACGCTTTTTCGTCGACCGCCCGGTCTTCGCTGGCGTTCTGTCGGTCCTGATCTTCGTTGCCGGTCTGATCGGCATGACAGGTCTGCCGATCTCGGAATATCCGGAAGTCGTGCCGCCACAAATCGTAGTTCGCGCGCAATATCCGGGCGCCAACCCAGCCGTTATTTCCGAAACCGTCGCCACGCCGCTTGAAGAACAGATCAACGGCGTCGAAGGCATGCTTTATATGCAGAGCCAGGCGACCGCCGACGGCGTCATGACGCTGACCGTCACGTTTGCGCTCGGCACCGATCCCGATCAGGCCCAGCAGCTGGTGCAGAACCGTATTTCGCAGGCCGAACCGCGCCTGCCGGAAGAAGTGCGCACCCTTGGCGTCACAACTGCCAAAAGCTCGCCCGACCTGACGCTGGTCGTTCACCTTATCTCGCCCGATGGGCGATATGACGTGAACTATCTGCGCAACTATGCCGTTCTGAACGTCAAGGATCGCATCGCCCGTATTCCGGGCGTCGGTCAGGTGCAGATATTCGGCGGCGGTGATTATTCGATGCGCGTCTGGATTGACCCGCAGAAGGCAGCCGAACGCGGACTTTCTGCAAGCGACATCGCCACTGCCATCCGCCAGCAGAACGTTCAGGCTGCTGCTGGTGTCATCGGCGCATCGCCGTCCGTTTCGGGCCTCGACCTTCAGCTATCCGTCAATGCGCAAGGCCGTCTCCAGTCACCGGAAGAGTTCGCGAACATCGTCGTGAAATCGGGCAGCGAAGGTGAAATCACCCGGCTGGGCGATGTTGCGCGTGTCGAAATGGGCGCCGCTGATTATTCCCTGCGCTCGCTGCTCGACAACAAGTCGGCTGTTGGCATGGGTGTGTTTCAGGCACCCGGCTCCAATGCGCTTGAAATTTCCGAAAACGTCCATGCCGCCATGGCCGACCTGAAGAAAACTATGCCGGAAGGCGTGGATTTCGACATCGTCTATGACACGACGGCGTTTGTGAAAGCCTCGATTGAATCGGTCATTCATACCCTGCTTGAAGCCATCGTGCTGGTGGTGATCGTCGTTATCATGTTCCTGCAGACATGGCGCGCCTCCATCATCCCACTGGTTGCCGTTCCCGTCTCCATCGTCGGCACGTTCGCGGTCATGTATGTGTTCGGCTTCTCCATCAATGCGCTCAGCCTCTTCGGCCTCGTGCTTGCCATTGGCATCGTGGTCGATGACGCCATCGTGGTGGTGGAAAATGTCGAGCGTAACATCGAACAGGGACTGTCGCCGGTCGAGGCAACCTATCGCGCCATGCAGGAAGTGTCCGGGCCGATCATCGCCATCGCGCTGGTGCTGGTTGCGGTCTTCGTGCCGCTTGCCTTCATCACCGGTCTGACCGGTCAGTTCTACCGCCAGTTCGCTCTCACCATCGCGATCTCGACGGTGATCTCCGCCTTCAACTCGCTGACGCTTTCGCCTGCTCTGGCAGCTCTGCTGCTGCGCGGTCACGATGCGCCGAAGGATCGTCTGACCCGGATCATGGACAGGCTGTTCGGCTGGTTCTTCCGTGGCTTCAACCGTTTCTTTGGTGCAAGTTCAAACGCCTATGGGCGCGGCGTTGGCAGCATTCTCTCGCGCAAGTCGCTGGTGATGGGCCTCTATGTCGTGCTGCTCGGCGTCACCTTCGTGCTGTTCCGTGCAGTGCCCGGCGGCTTCGTTCCGGCGCAGGACAAGCAATATCTGATCGGCTTCGCGCAATTGCCGGATGCGGCAACGCTCGACCGTTCGGAAGATGTGATCCGCCGCATGAGCGACATTGCCCTCAAGCATCCGGGCGTGGCCAATGCCATTGCCTTCCCCGGTCTGTCGATCAATGGTTTCACCAACTCGTCGAACTCCGGCATCGTTTTCGTGACGCTGAAGCCGTTCGAGGAGCGTAAATCGCCGGAACTTTCGGCCAATGCCATCACGGGAGAACTGAACCAACAGTTCGGCGCCATTCAGGATGCTTTCATCGCCATGTTCCCGCCACCGCCCGTTCAGGGCCTCGGCACGACAGGCGGTTTCAAGCTCCAGCTTGAGGATCGCAACGGGCTTGGCTTCAAGGCGCTGGACGATGCGACCAAGGCGTTTCTCGCCAAGGCCTATCAGACACCCGAGCTGGCTGGTCTCTATTCGAGCTACCAGATCAATGTGCCGCAGCTTTATGCCGATCTTGATCGCACGAAGGCACGGCAGCTGGGCGTGGCGGTGACCGATGTGTTCGAAACCCTGCAGATTTATCTGGGTTCGCTCTATGTCAACGACTTCAATGCCTTTGGACGTACCTACAGCGTGCGCATTCAGGCCGATGCGAATTACAGAAGCCATGCCGAAGATATCGGCAAGCTGAAAGTGCGTTCGCAGTCGGGCGAGATGATCCCGCTGTCGGCCCTCCTGAAAGTCGAGCAGACCGTGGGTGCGGAACGCGCCATCCGTTATAACGGCTTTCTTTCCGCCGATATCAACGGCAACCCGGCTCCCGGCTTCTCGTCCGGGCAGGCACAAGCTGCCATCGAACGGATCGCGGAAGAAACCTTGCCTCCGGGCATCGCTTACGAGTGGACCGATCTGACCTACCAGCAAATTCTCGCCGGCAACTCAGGCTTCCTCGTCTTCCCGCTGGCGTTGCTGCTCGTCTATCTGGTTCTGGCTGCGCAATATGAAAGCCTTGCCCTGCCGCTGTCGATCATCATGATCGTGCCGATGGGGATCATGGCTGCACTCACCGGTGTCTGGCTGACAGGAGGTGACAACAACGTCTTCACCCAGATCGGCTTGATAGTCCTTGTGGGGCTATCGGCGAAGAACGCGATCCTGATCGTGGAATTCGCCCGCGAGCTGGAGCTGTCCGGACGAAGCGTCGTACAGGCGGCGGTCGAGGCAAGCCGGTTGCGTCTGCGCCCGATCCTGATGACCTCGATGGCCTTCATCATGGGCGTGGTGCCTCTGGTGATGTCGACAGGTGCCGGCGCGGAAATGCGCTCAGCCATGGGCGTCGCAGTCTTTGCAGGCATGATCGGCGTGACGGCCTTCGGCATCTTCATGACGCCGGTGTTCTATGTGCTGATCCGCAAGCTCTCCGGCGAACGTCCGTTGAAACATGCAGGCGCAAAGATCGAAGCCCCGCATCTGGCGCCGGGGGAATAGCCCCGGCATCACCTCACGACCTGACCAGAAGGGCCGGAGCAATCCGGCCCTTTTCATGTAATCAGCGGATTTATTTTCTTCGCGTCGCGATATCGCCCGAATCTGTTTCTTAACAGGGAGCTTGTTCGATGCATGAAGGAGAAGATTGTTGCAAAAGTCCGGTTTGCTTGCCCTCGCCCTTGTTGTCACTGCGCTAACAGCGTGTTCCGAAACAACGCCCGGCCCGTCGGCAAGTGCCGCTCCTGCAAAACGGCCTGTCGATCCGGCACCCATCACCGGCAACTGGTGCAGCTCCGATGGCCAGCGGTTCTCCATTTCCGGCGAGCGTTTTGACAGCCGCGACAGCCAGTGCTCCGTAACACGGATCAACAATTACGAAGGCACGTTTACCGTCGCCATGTCCTGCACCGCCAACGGTCAACAGTCGAACGAAAACATCACTATTTCACCTGTCGGCCAGTCGCTGCATATCTCGTTCCTGTCCATGGGTGGCAAGCGGGCAGTGGTGAGCCGCTGCACCTCCTGACCGCCCCCAAAAACACATTAAGGCATAACCATGATTTGGCGCGATTTTCGCGCCAGATGCGTTTTTACGAGCAGAAGCGTTGCGTTTTCCCGACGGAAATTACGGCGAACGCCCGACTAAATCATGGCCAAAATATGGCAGATGTTATTCCGGGACAATGTGATGCGACAGGGCGATCCCGCTCTGCTAAACTTGCCGTTGCAATGCCACACCCAAACTGAAGGGAGACAGACATGAAAGTCGTATTCGTGACTACAGCTGTCCTCGCTCTGTCGGTTACAGCTGCGATGGCAGACTGCACTTATCATAATGCTCAATCCTCCACGAAGATGGAGAAGCCTCAGACAACTGCAAGCATTCAGACAACGGCACCGGAACAAAAATAGCTGCCGGAATGTTTGAAGCTGAACTGCCATATCTTCATTTGTGACGATCGTTGCCATAAGCAACCATCGTCACAAATTTTTATAGGAGCATTTCCAGCAAAACCGCTTCGCACTTTTGCGCAGGATAATGCGTAAAAATAAATAGATAGAGCGGTTCCATGATTCAGTTTAATTGGAACCGCTTTAGAACTTCACGTTGAACGAAGCGTTGAAGCCGTTCCGCACCGCTCCATCACCGAATTGCCCCTTGTAACCGGCAGCAAGTGAAGCATTTTCACTGAACTGGAAGTTCAACCCTGCCTCGATAAGGGCTGCGTCTTCGGCAATCGGTACACCTGCCACACTGAAGGGTTCCGAACCGGCGAAGGCATGACGGGCAACGGGTGTGATGTCACCCGCCGCATGTTGCCAGCCAAGCGTTGCGTGCAATGTCGAGGCTAAACCGCCAAGCGTCAGATCGGTCGCGGCTCTGAGACCCAGCGTCGTATAGGTGACGTCGCTATTGTCGCTGTCGCTGTGAAGGCCAGCGACGCCATCCCCATCATAACCGTCAGTATGAAGCCGCACATGGGCCAGATTGGCAAAAGGCTCGAAGCTCGCGCGACCGGCCTGCATCTTGTATCCGGCCTCGCCGAACAATTGCAGCGCCTGTGCATCATACGAAGTTTCTTCCACCGCTTTGAAGCCGGCAAAGGAAATCGAGCGCCCGGTGTCGATATTGTACCAGCTATGGGTCGCGCCGAAACGAAGCCCGATATCGCCTGCACCAACCTTTTCGATCACAGTTCCGGCGTAGGCACCCAGCGTATAGGAGTCTACATCGGCGCTTGAAAAGCGGTCATCCGCATCGAAGGAAGAATTGCCATAGCCCGCCATCAGACCGGTACGCCAGCTGCCGACCGGAATGTCGGTACCGATCAAAACACCGCCTGCAGAACCGGAAAGTTTGGCAGCATTGCCGTCGCCATCGTTGGAGCCCCAAGCGCCATAACCTTGCAGCCAGAAGGCCGCATCGGCGGTATTGGCACAAGCCTGACCGTAGGCTCCGGCGCTGCCTTTGCCGGTCCACACCGGATTGCCCGCCTTGCAATTTGCATCGAACGAAGCGCGCAAACGGTCGCCGATGGCGTCACGTGCAAACCGGCTTTCATCAATCAGAGCGCCTTTGACGCTGGCATGGATTTCGCCCGACAAGGCGTCGAAACCTGCCCGCGCTTCGGCAGCACTCAAGCTGACGAGCGCATTGTAAACCTCGCCACGGCCCAGCCTGTCGGCAGCGCCCGCCACCGCTTTCTGGTTGCGCGTCTCGCCGACGCTGGCAAAGCTGGTGTCGTTGCGGTCAAGACGGAGATCGAGTGTTGTCGCGCCATAAGTCAGGCTCGGCGTCAGGAATGCCAGATTGCTGTCGATGGTCGCAAAGGTCCCGCTGATGCCACCCGCTGAAGTCAGGATCGTATAGTTGGTCTGCGGTGACCAACTGCCATTTTCGCCAATGATCGAAAGACCACCCGCAAGCTGCGCAGAACCGCCGACCACGAGCTTGCTGGCCTCTCCCGCAGGTGTGGTGTCGATCTGCAGGACGCTGTTTGCCGTCTGCACCAGATTGCCATTGATGGTCAGCGTTCCGACGGAACCGCCCGGACGCAAGATGCCCTGATTGGTTACCGACCCGAGAATGACGCCGTGACCGCGCAAGGTGCCGCCTGTCCCGATGGTGACATCGCCACCCAGAACCGCAGCGGAAGGGTCGGCATCGCCGACCTTGAGCATACCGTTTTCGACGACTGTGGAACCGGCAAAACCTGCACCGTTGCCGTTGAAAACCAGCATGCCCGAACCCTGCTTCACAAGGCTTCCGCTACCGGAAAGGCTACCTGTGAAAATGCCATTGCTCTGCTGATCGAAGACAAGCTGCGCATTGTTGGTGATATTGCCCTGCAGGCTTGCCGTATCGCCCAGCAAGGTGCCGCCGCTGACAAGCGTGCCGCCGCTGTAGCTGTTGGCACCCGAAAGGACCAATTTGCCACCGCCCGATTTGACAAATGTGCCAGTGCCGGACAGATCGCCTGCAAATGCGCCGTCGCTCTGCTGGTCGAAGACGAGCCGCGCATTGTTGATGATATTGCCCTGCAGGCTTTCCGTGTCACCCTGCAAGGTGCCGCCGTTGACAAGCGTGCCGCCGCTATAGCTGTTTGCGCCTGACAGCACCAAGGTGCCGTCGCCGGATTTGACCAGAGCGCCGCTGCCCGAGAGAGCCTGCGACACCGTAAAGCGTGCCGCAGCGTCGGCAATGTCAAAGCCACCGCCATTGCCAGTCATGGTCACGCTGCGGGCTGTTTGCGAGAACCCTGTTCCCGTAATCCGCAGCGTTCCGCCATCAAGGATGAGGCCATCGCTGACAAAGCTCATATTGCTGTCGTTCGATACAGAAAGTGTGCCGGCGCTGATCCGTGTGCCGCCGCTATAGAGATTGCTGGCATTGAGAACGAGCGTCCCCGCGCCGGTCTTGGTGATACCCTCTATACCAGCGATAACGCTGTCGATGGTTGCAGTCCAGTTTGCGCTTGCAGCCGAACCGTCACCCACGCGAATTTCAGGCATTGTCGCGTTCTGGCTCTGAAGGATCAGAATATCGCCGTCTAGCCGATAGCCGTCGCTGGCAAACTGCATTCCAAGCGCGCCAACCGTCCCGGCGTTGTCATCAACCGTGACGGTGCCCGACGCTCCACCGAATATTGCAAAACCCGGTTGCGGAGTCATAGGCCCCGTAAAACTGCCCTGACTATCCGTCCAATTCGCGTTGGCAACAGACCACGTACCAGAGCCGCCGCCCATCTTGGAGGGACCCGCCAGGCCGTTTGCATTCCAGAAATTGAGTTCGACCCCGGGGGTCATGTTGACCAGATTGATCTGCTTGGTACCGGTGAGAATTTGGATAGCACTTCCCGCAGGCGGAAAGAACCCACCGCCATTGAAACTGAGAGCCCCACCATAGCTGAACAGATTGTATAGACCCGGCCCCATGCCACCGCCGTTGATGACATTGAGGACAGAAGCGTTTACGGTCAGATCGCCTCGGACACTGACACTGTCACTCTGACCGAAAGTCGCGAAATTTATACCCGGCGCGCCAAACTCGAAATCAAGCTGGCTGCCCTGCCCAATCGTGAGATTGCCGTCGACCGTCAGGGTTCCGATGCTGGCGCCAGGGCTTAAATGACTGCCCGAGGCGAGGGTCAAATCACCACCAATGCGACCATGCCCGCCAATTGTTGCGCCTGCACCAACCGTAACATTGCCCGCAATCGATGCACTCGTGCCTCTTGTATCTCCGATGATGAGACTGCCAGCCATGACACTGGTAAATCCGGCATAGGTGCTGACGCCGTTGAAAACCTGCTGTCCGCTGCCTTGCTTGACAATGCTGCCCGTACCGCTGATCGCCCCAGCAAAGGTCTGATTGGTCGCATCGCCGAATGTCAGTGTGTTGCCACCGAGCGCTATGGTCGATCCAGCCACACCGCTCAATGCGCCGATGGTTTGGCTGCCTGCTGCACTAATATCGAAACCGGCGCCTGCTGAGCCGAGATTTACAGAGCCGCCTGCCACAAGCGATCCACCGCCTCCAAGTGCCAGTGTGCCTGCATAGATCGTCGTGCCGCCAGTATAAGAGTTGTGGCCGGTGAGTGTCTGCGTGCCCCACCCCGTTTTCGTGATTCCGCCCATGCCGCCGATCGTTCCGCCGAATGTGGCGTTTGCGGCACCACCTAATGTCAGGGAGTTCGCTCCCAGGCTGATCTGGGTTCCTGCCGTTCCGGCAAGCACTCCAATCGATCCGGACGAACCGGCCTGGCTGATATCCAAACTTGCACCTGCGCCTGCGAGGTTCATCGCGCCGCTGCTTGCAAGCGATCCACCGGCGCCCAGCACCAGTGTACCCGCGTTGATTGTCGTGTCGCCACTATAGGTGTTGGGACCATTCAGCCTCAGTGAGGCGGCGCCGTTCTTCGTCAGTCCACCGCTACCTGAAACCACGCCGCTCAAGGTCATGGCGTTGGAGCCATTAAATGCAAGCGTTGCACCACTAATCAGATTTATACGGTTTGAGATATCAAGAGATACACTGCCGTCAAGTCTGGCATTCCCGCTGACGGTAATGCTGCCGCTTCCAAATGCGAGGTTGTTGCTGGCCACTATTTTGCCTGCAACAAGATCTGTGCCACCGCTGAAAGTATTGGAGCCGTTGAGAGTGAGCGTGCTGTTGCCGTTCTTCTTAAGCGAGCCGCCACCAGAAATGACGCCACTCAAAATGAGGTCATTCACGCCGCCGACGTTCATCCCCCCGGCTCCGGCGACAATATCATTGGGAAGCATCAATGCCGGGACCGCCGACATTATATGCCCGCCAGAAAATGTAATCTGGCCAGTACCCAGAGATACAGCACTATCGATAGTTACAATAGCGCTGGCGCCAATGCTGGCACTGGAGGCACTCGATGCCCCTGATATCAGCCAGGACCCGCTTCGAGCATTGAGCAGGTTGAAATTGATGTAACGGCTGACGTCGATTGTGCCAGCTGATGATCCAGCTTGCTGAAGGGTTAGCGTATTGTTCCCACCGGCTCCGCCATCGACATATCCCGTTCGGGCGTAACCGAAATTGCCTTCGGGCACGCTAACGGCTACAGCCCCCTCAGTGCCGCCCGCTGAATTGACCGATGAACCCGTGTTGGCGATGAAATGATTGGCGCCCCCAACTCCCAGCGACACGCTGCCATCAATTGTTCCGGAGTTTGTAAATGTGTTACCTGATGCCGAAGCGCCAAACCCGATGCGCCCAGTGATGGTTCCGAAATTCTCGAAATTGACCTGCCCGCCGCCATAGACCGCAACTACACCTGCGTCAGCCGGATTTATTGTTGTCCCCGAAACAGGCTTGGCTCCAATCGTATGATTATTGGTAATATTGACGCCGCCGCCGCTGCCGCTCTTCACCATAAGCGCCAGACCTTGGGTGGGATCAGATGACGTGCTCCTAACACCATACAGCGAACCGTTATTGGTGATCTTGTTAACACTGGAATCGAAATTACCGACCACAAGTCCAGAAGACACAATACTCAATTGCCCCAGAAGAGCGGGATCGATTGTACCGTTATTCGTGACAGTGAGGTTGCCGCCTGTAAGCCTCATCGCGTCGCCACCAAGACCCAGAAGCACACCTACGCTGGCACCGGATAATACAGTGACATTCAGATTGTCATCAGCGTTCAAGTAGTTGGGTGCCAATGGATTTGCAGCACCTGAACAGGTCACTACCGTCCCGTTGGCCGAGCATGCCGCGTGCGCGGAAGATGCCGCGCACAAACTGGCCACTGCCGTCGTCATCAACAGTATGGATTTGTGACGCAATACGCCTGTCATGTGAATCCCCCCGGATATCCGCCAGCAGTGCATAGATTTTACTGAACGACGCGAACGCGCTTTTTCGCTTTTACATTGCGAATTGCAGAAACAAAAGATGAAACTACAATTTTCTGCGAGTAATATTGGGTTTATTCGATAGCGCACCCCGATGTACTTGCAACCAATAGATGCAGCGGCGCACAACCGAGAATTCGCGAAGCATGACCAAAAAACATTATGCGCTTCAGCGAAACGCCAAAAAAAAGCGCGCCCTCCAGATGAAGGACGCGAAAGAGGTGCAAGCTCGCTCTGATCGAGGAACCCGAACGGCAGGTTCACAAGGCTCGACCAGATGCCAGTCGGCCATTCTTCCCGGAAAGCAACAATGATTGCAGGATCGGTTTTTATTCGTAGCTCGAAACGCATCGCTCCGAGAGTAACCGTTATCGCCGCTTCCGCGCTATCCGGACTGGTTGGCTGCCTATCGACCCCGACTCCCCGCGGTCGATAAGCAGCCCCCGCCCAATTTTTGCGCCAGCCTCCTAAGCCCCAACAGGCCGGCGATCATTTAGTGAACGCTCTAGTAGCGAAAAACAATTCCCCTATTCAGGGGGATAGCTCACAAAGAAAAACCAACCATTTTATCTAAAACTGACGTGTAACCGCCGGTAGAGATTAAAAAATTTCGTGAATCAGTTTGATATTTATTTGGAATTGGACCAAAATTTTTTAGTGTTATGTGTGAATTATCGCTTTTGAAGGGGAATTTCGCTCGGCAAACTCAAGAGAATCTTGAAATTGCGCGCGTCCTCCCGTTTAAGCTTGGATACATTCGCAATTTTTCGCTTCTGGAGATGCCTCACGTGTCATGTGCAAACTGGATGTTCGCTTTCCAGCGTCTTCTGGCGTTCAGGGCACTGATCGCGCTTTTCGCCATCTGCCAAGTCATCCATTTCACTGGCCCGGCTGATGCCGCACCACCCGCTGCGGCAACCATCACACTGACTATTGTCGCTCCGAATGGAACGACGCGCGTGCTGAGCAGCGATGATTTCACGAAACTGCCGCAGAACAGCTTGCAAACCAACACCGCATGGACCGAAGGGCCGCAGAACTTCGACGGCGTATTGCTGCGCGATGTGCTGGCGACGGTGGGTGTCGACGGAACAGAAGCAGGCAGCCACTCGATTACGGTGCTTGCGCTCAACGATTACAGCATCAGCATTCCGCTGGAAGACGCCTATAAATACGACGTCCTTGTCGCGCACAAGATGAACGGCAAGGAGTTGAACCGGCGAGACAAGGGGCCATACTGGATCGTCTACCCGCGCGACCAGCATGAGGAACTGAACGATTCGCGCTATGATCACCGCTGGGCATGGCAGCTGAAGCAGATCGAGGTGAAATGAGATTAAAGCGGGGCTACATTCTTTCCGGCCTAGTCATGGTGGGGTTTGCTGCCCTGCTCGCTTATGCTTTCATTCAGCTTCTCGTCATCCAGAAATCGCTCGCTACCTATGTCGGCGAAAACATGGTCTGGGCCATCACCCAGACCGAGCGTGACGCCGGGCGTCTCGGCGAAACCGCACTGACCCTGCCAAGCGGCAACACAAACACCGCCGATCTCTCACTCCGTCTCGACGTTCTCTACAGCCGTTTTGCGCTGCTGGCCGATGCCCCGCAGAAGAAATATTTCGCCCGCATTCCGGGCGGCGCCCAAACCATCCAGCGCAATGCGGACCGGCTTCCCGAGATCGAGGCGATGATCGATGCGGAGCCTGACAAATTCGATCCGATTACCATCTATGAAGCGCTGGTTCCCATGCGCGAGGAACTGACCAAAGTTGCCAATGATGCGATGATACTGGAGCGTGACCGCGGCGGCGCGCAGCGCGACCAGCAATTGCAGTCGATCTATCTGATCATGTTCGCGGTACTGGGCATCATGGCCACTGGCGCCATTCTGTCATGGCAGGTATTTTCCAACATGCGCAAGGCCGAACGCGCCCACAAGGCGCTGCAGGAATACAAGCAGCAACTGGAACACACCGTCGCTGACCGCACCGCCGCCCTGCGCGAGGCACTGGAGAGTGAACGCAAGGCCAAAGAACTCTACAAGAGTTTCATCACCACGGTGTCTCACCAGTTCCGCACACCCGTATCGATCATCGACATCATCGCCCAGCGTTTCATCCGTCGCGCCGACGAGTTCACGCCCGAAATCATCGTCGACAAGGCAAAGCGGATGCGGAACGCCAGCCGCCGCCTGATCCTGCTTCTGGAGAGTACCGCCAATGCGGAGCGTCTTGATGAGAACGGATTTCAGATCAACCGGCAACCAGTCGATTTTTCGGAACTGGTTCGCAATACCTGCGCCTATCATCAGGAATTGCATCCGGAGCTGGAGCTGGTCACAAACATTCAGGACAGCGAGACCTTCTGTTATTGCGACGGCATTCTGGTCGAGCAGATTCTGGTCAACCTGCTTGGCAATGCCACCAAATATTCCCCTGCCGACAAGCCCATCGAGGTAACCACCGAAGAAGACGAGAACGGGTTCAGATGCATCGTCCGCGATTACGGTATCGGCATACCGGTAGAGGATACCGACCGTATATTCACGCGCTTTTTCCGCGCCAGCAATGCATCGCACATGGCAGGCACCGGCCTTGGTCTCAGCCTGTCGCGCGCTTTGGCCGAATTACACGGCGGAACGCTTGTCTTCACTTCGGTTGAAGGACAAGGTACGGTGTTCATTCTGACCCTACCAAAGGTGGCCCCGCATGCGACTACCTGAAACCCTCCCCATGCCGACCGTCCTCTGCATCGAGGACGAAACCCATATTCTGGAAGAACTGATCGATGAACTGAGCACTTCGGGTTTCAACGCTATCGGCGCGGCCAATGCAAGCGAAGCGCTGCGTATGCTGGACACGACGACGCCCGACATCATCATCTGCGATATATTAATGCCCGGCACCAATGGCCTGCAGTTTCTGGAACAGATTCGCGGCGCTCGTTCTGACCTTGCGGGAACGCCATTCCTGTTTCTGACTGCGCTCGCTGACCGCAGCCACGAGCTGACCGGCAGGGAGGCCGGCGCTGACGATTATCTGACCAAGCCAATCGATTTCGACGTTCTCATCCTCACAATCCGCGCGAGGCTCAATCTGGTCGCTCGGGTGAAAGCCATATCCGCCCATCCGGCGGCAATGGAACTGGAAGGCGAGTTCATCCATCTTTCGCGCCGGGAAACCGAAGTGCTGAAGGAGATCGGGGACGGGCACAAAAATGGTGAAATCGCCCGCAAACTTGGACTATCGGAACATACAGTCAGCGACTATGTGAAGGCCATCTATCAAAAGCTGAGCGTCTCTTCTCGCGCCGAGGCAACCCGTGAAGCAATAAGGCGCGGTCTCGTCGACATGAGATAAGCGAGCAAGTTCAAACATATTTGTTTGGGGATGACCGGCAATGATCTCGACAATCAGAAACCCCCAAACTACGGTTTGCGCATGAAGCAACCGGTTCGACGACGCGCTGTCTTCTTCATTGGCGGCTATGACCCTAAAACGCCCAAGGCGTTTTTTGGTCGATTGAATAGAGAAATCAAAAGGTTCGAGGCACTCTGGGGCGTTCGTTCCGATGTTTCGGATGTCAGCATCTCGCCTGATTGCGAAATCGGCTCCGTGTCGATCAAAACGGTTCCTGCCGACGACGATTGGGACACCGAAACCGACTTTAATTTTCTCGTTCTGGACAGAATAGTGCTGGCGGATTTCGACCGCCCCCTGCCTGTCAGGCTGGCCAAATATCTTGTCGCTTTCGGCGATTTCGTCGTAACCGGCACAGCCTTTCGTTTCTTTGCGAAAGCCTGGCGCTTCGGGCTCTATTTCCTCTACCCGTTTCTCGTGCTCGCTTTGTTTGCAGCAGCAGGCTATGCCGTGGCGCGATGGACTGTGCAATGGCTGGGCGCCGTCAGCTGGCTCCTCGGCCTGGTGGTTTTTTCCGCAGCGCTCGCCGTTCTCGGCAAGCGGTGGTCAACTAACCATCTGATGGACCTATGGTCGTTTTCGCTCAATTTCATTCGGGGGCGGCGGCAGGACGCCGAATCCCTGATGCAGCGCTTTGCAGCCGGTATCGTGGAGCGCATCACCGCAAAACATTACGACGAAGTCATTCTGATCGGTCACAGCACCGGCGGCATGCTGATGCTGGACGTTGCCGCGCGCTGCCTTGCCATCGATCCGGAGTTCAGCAGCCGCGCGCCCAAAGTGACGGTCCTCACGCTTGGTTCAACCGCGCTCAAGGCAGGCTATCACCCTGCAGGCGGACATTTTCGCGAAGGCGTGCAACGGCTCGTGGACGACGGCAAGATCGACTGGGTGGAAATCCAGTGCCTGACCGACGCGATCAACTTCTACAAGACCGATCCTGTGGCCGAGATGGGCCTGAAGCGGGAGCCGCAACGGCCCTTCCCTGTCACAAAGACCGTGCGGATGAAGGAAATGCTGCAGCCGGAAATCTACAAGCGTGTGAAGCGAAACCTTTTTCGCGTGCACTATCAATATGTATTCGGAAATACAAAACCCTATTGGTATGATTTCTTTCAGATTTGCTGTGGTCCGATCTCGCTTAGAGACCGGACGGATGACCGAATAATCGGCGCCCTGCCAAAGAAGGAAACTATTGCCGAATGACACCGACACTGGCCGCAATCGTCTGGGCTATCGGGCTTGTCGCCTGGGTCGTTATCCGCATTCCGCATCAGCGGCGCGCGCGCAAGATCAAGGTTGCTAACAATGCAAAAACGCTGGCCGATCGGCTGGCGCTGGGTGCGGCGAGCGTCGGCCTGTCGCTGGTCCCGATTGTCTATGTCGCAACCGGCTTTCCCGCCTTTGCTGACTATGCTTTCCAGCCATGGCTGGCCTGGATCGGTCTGATTGTCGAGATCGCATTCCTCTGGCTTTTCTATGTAAGCCATCGCCAGTTGGGCAAGAACTGGTCCGTCTCGCTTGAAATCCGCCGCGAGCACAAGCTGGTGACGGACGGGCTTTACAAATATGTCCGTCATCCGATGTATCTGTCATTCTGGCTGTGGGCGATTGCCCAATTCTGCCTGCTGCCGAACTGGTTTGCCGGTCTGGCTGGCCTTGTCGGCGTCGCTATCCTCTATTTCTATCGGGTCGATCACGAGGAGGCGATGATGCGCGCGGCATTCGGCACATCCTATGACGAATATGCAAGCCGGACAGGCCGTGTCATTCCAAAAATCAAGTTCTAGTGATTTGGCTGAAACGGATCGGCGCTCTAGATACCTGTTCCAGTATATCGCGTTCAAAGTCGTTTCATCGTTCTCGAACGTGCTCCAACGAGTAATCGAATATGACTTCAAAGCCGAACAGTTTGCGTCCGAAATCCCTGACCCGTCGCGGCCTGCTGTTTGCCGGGGCTGTACTTGCGCTCTATGGTAGCGCGGCACAGGCGGCACCCAAGACGCCTTCCAGAAGCTCGCCGCAAGCCGATGTCTATCTTCTGCGCGGTTTCGGGGACGTCTTCTCCACCGGCATCGATGAGATCGGCAAGCAGTTGCAGGCCAACGGAGTGGATGCGCATGTCGAGGGGCATCAGGCCTGGCGTTTCGTGTTGAACCAGATCCTCGCCGACCAGCGAAAGAACCCACGCGCACCCGTGGTGCTGATCGGCCATTCACTCGGCGCCAATGCCGTCATCGATATTGCAACCGCGCTCGAAAAGAAGGGCATTCAGGTCACTTATATGGCCACCTTTGCCGCCACGGCGCCAGCCCCTTTGCCCGGCAATATAAGGCGTGTCGTGAACTTCTATTTCAAGCAGCACGGCTGGGGCCTGCCGCTGGCTGCCGGTCCGCGTTTCAAGGGCAACCTCGACAATCGCGACTTCTCAGGCATGAAGGATATCGGCCATTTCAACATCGAGAAGCAGCGCCCGCTTCAGGACGAAGTGGTTCGCAATGTGCTGAGCATCGTACGCTCAAGATGACCTGAAAAGCCGATGGCGGAAGAGAATGGGAGTCGAACCCACCAAAGACCGTCTATCGGCCCCTCCCGGATTTGAAGTCCGGACATGCCACCGGGCATGTATCCCTTCCAGATATTGAATTCATTCCATAAATTCGTATCGGCACGCTGTAGCAACGGGCAGATTTCCAACCTGCTGCTACTCTTTCATTCGCTCCTCATTCCTACAGCACCAGCAATCATAGCGTCAATCTAGAGCATGTCTCCCGAAAGTGGGAACCGGTTTCGGGATAAAGACATGCTTAAAAACAAACAGATAGAGCATTTCCAACGATTCAGTCAAAACAGGAAATGCTCTAGACGGCTGGATCCAGTCGCCGGTCACTGAATGATGCAGGTTCCCGGCCATTCATTGCACGGTCGGTTGGCGCAGCCGCCAATGGCGGCCAGAACGAGTAACAGGCAGATAGTCGTCGACAGAGATTTCACTTCATTCCTCCGGTTGTCCCTGCTTCCCCTTGCGTGAAATCGCCGAACAAGTCCAGCTTGCGGCGGTTCAGGCGGCGCATGTCTCCACGCCTTATCGTGACGCTGTTGCGATCGAAGAATTCCAGTATCTGGATCGCCACCTTGCGACCGCTATCCACCCGGTCGCGAAACCGCGCCGCAATGAACCAGCCACTATCAAATGCCGCATCCATATCCGACAGGATGCCGATCATTTCAGCAATCGTTCCCCGCAGGAAAAAATGGTCGTGCGCCACTTCATGCACCCGGCCCATACGCCCGGAAAGCTTGAGCAGGCGGCGAAAATCTTCCTCCCGCTCATCAAGCAGACCCGCAATATCGCGCACGCGCGGCGGACGAAAACGAGCCTCACCGCCAAGCAGAGGTGCGATACGCTGCCAGAGCGCCTCGTCGGCATCGCTCATCGTCACTTCATGATCACGCAGGCGAAGCCAGGCGCCGTCCAGTCTCAGCAGGTCCGCCTCAACCAGCGCAGCGATGGCAGCGCGAAAGGCGGGCGCTGGCAGGCGCGGTTTCAACAACAGCCGCAGCCGTTCGACACCCATGCCGATCAGGTCTGGATTTTCGTCATGGAAGGTGGCCAGTCGCGCCAGAATATCGTCACGCAGAGCGTCCCATCGTTCCGGCAATAACAACAGCACGGAATTTGCCTGCGGGAGCATTACGGCATCGAGCGCGTGCGCCAAACCTTGCGGGTCGTCCGCCAGCGCGCGGTCGCGCAGGAATGCCGTCGCATCAAGATAGTAAGGTTCAGCAGCCAGCAGTGCGCGTGCCGATTCTACCGGGTCGTCAATGGAATGGGCGTCAAGCTGTGCCATGCGCTCCGGACTGCGGCGCTTGCGTTGCGGCGGGCGCAGATCGAGAAAACGTCCGCCGCCAATGGTGCGTTGTGCGGACACATCGCGGATGACGAAGCGGTCTCCGGCTGCAGCCGAGACAGGACGATCCAGCACCAGTTGCACCCGATCTTCGGTGCCCGGCTGGAGCTCTTCATCCCGCAAAAGCACGATGCGGGCACCGACTTCCGTCGAGGCATGATGCAAGCGAACCGGGAACCACTGACCAAGCGGCTTTTTCTCCGGGGACAGGATTTGCAACGATGCGTCGATGCGATCCGTCGGGCGATGAAGGCCGGGCGAAACCAGCGTGTCGCCGCGATGTATCGCCTCTTTCGATATGCCGTCACCTGCCAGATTGAGCGCGCAGCGATCACCCGCCTGCGCTATTTCGCTTGGCTGGTTCTGCGCATGAATGGTGCGGATACGCGCCTCCTTGCCAGACGGGCTGATGACCAGATGATCGCCAATGGCGGCCTTGCCGGACAGCACCGTGCCCGTGACCACTGTGCCAGCGCCCTTGAGCGTGAAGGAGCGGTCCACCGCAAGACGAAAGCGTCCGTTTGTCCGCCGCTCACCGAATGCATGCGCTTGCACTTCCAGCAGCGCCTTCAGATCGTCGATCCCGGCACCCGACACGGTGGAGACCGACAGCACTGGAATGTCGGCAAGTCCCGTCAGCGCCAGTTCATTGCGGATAGCGGTTTCAACCTCGGCAAGACGGTCAGGTTCGACAAGATCGGATTTGGTGATGACGGCGACACCACGCCGGATACCGAGCAGGTTGACGATTGCCAGATGTTCGCGCGTTTGCGGCATGATCCCGTCATCGGCAGCGACAACCAGCATGACGAAATCGATGCTCGCCGCACCGGCAAGCATCGTATGCACGAATTTTTCATGCCCCGGCACGTCAACAAAGCCGAGTATGTCCTTTTCGTCGCCGGACAAGGGCAGATAGGCAAAGCCGAGATCGATGGAAATGCCCCGCGCCTTTTCCTCCTTCAGCCGGTCCGTGTCGACCTGTGTAAGGGCGCGCACCAGCGAGGTCTTTCCATGATCGATATGCCCCGCCGTTCCGACGATCATGGCTTTTCGTTCAGCGCATTGCGCGCTGCCTCGATGAAAGGAGCGGCAAGCGTGCTGCCGCCCGCCTCAGCGCGCAGCAGATGTTCGTAAGCCGACGAAGGATCGCGCTCCACACCCATGCCAAGATGCAGCGCCGCGCCGAGCATGGCTTCGCCATCCGGATCGCCCGCAGCGGACGCATTCCGCCACCAGTAAACGGCCTGAGAGGGATCGCGCGGCACCCCGAGAGCATTATGATAAATCATGCCTAGCCGCGTCATGGCTGCGGCTATGCCGCCTTCCGCCGCCTTCAACGCCCATTCGCGCGCCTCAACCGGGTCGGCGGTCATTACCTCCCCTTCCATGAGCATCCAGCTCAGCATGTCCTGTGCCTGCGGGTCCCCTTGTTCTGCGGCAAGCCGGTAAAGCCTTGCGGCTTCCGGATAGTCGGCTTCAATGTCTTCTCCCTTGAACAAAAGCGACGCGAGATTGCGTTGGCCGGAAGCATCGCCGGCCGCGGCTGAAAGGACCAGCCAGCGTTGCGCAAGGACGACATCTTTCTCAACGCCCATGCCGCCCGCAAAGCAGGCGCCGATATTGTTCTGCGCGCGGGCATTGCCTGCACGCGCCAGCGGCTCCCAGATGGAAAGCGCCGCTGCGTAATCACCCGCCTTTGCAGCGACAAGCGCCTTTTCCAGCGCTTGAGCTGTCGTATCCGGCTTGGGCTTGCGGGTGAAAAGATCAGCGAGCCGCATAGGATGACAGGTTCCGAACGAAACTGGTCTCGTCATCAAGGCAGCGCAGATCGAGCACGAGTGCGCCCTTTTCGATCCGCCCGATGACCGGCAGAGGCAGTGCGCGCAATGAACCGCCGAGCGCTGTCAGCGCGGAGCCGCTACCGTCTTTCGGCACAATCGACAATCCGGCGCTTGGAACGGTCGAGAGCGGCAATGCGCCGGAGCCGATCTGGCTGGCGCAATCTGTCATCGCCACAACGAAAGCCGGGCCGAGTATTCTCTCCAGCTCCGGCTTGAGCCGTGCCGCCTGCGCGGCAATTTCGGTCTGCGGACGCGCCAGATAGCGAATAGTCGGCAGCCTTTCAGAAAGTCGTTCCGGATTACGATAAAGTTTCAACGTCGCTTCAAGTGCTGCGAGCCTGATTTTGTCCACCCGCAAAGCACGCTTCATCGGGTTCTTGTTAATACGGGCGATCAGATCGCGTCGCCCGACAATGAAGCCCGCCTGTGGTCCACCGAGAAGCTTATCGCCGGAAAAGGTGACGATATCTGCACCTTCGGCGACCGCTTCGCGCACTGTCGGCTCGTGTGCGAGACCGAAGGAAGTCAGATCGGCAAGTGTGCCGGAGCCAAGGTCATTGACCAGCGGGACGCCCTTGACCTGCGCAATGGCGGCCAGTTCCGCCGCTGAGACTTCCCGCGTAAAACCTTCAATCCGATAGTTTGACGTGTGGACCTTCAGTACCAGCCCTGTATCGGGGTTGATTGCATTGTCGTAGTCACGCGGATGGGTGCGGTTGGTGGCGCCCACTTCGACAAGCCGCGTACCGGCGCGGGTCATGATGTCCGGCATGCGGAATGCGCCGCCGATCTCGATCAGTTCGCCGCGCGATACAATGGCCTCCCTACCTGCAGCAAGGCTGTTCAGCACCAGAAGTACAGCAGCAGCATTGTTGTTGACGACGGTGGCATCTTCCGCCCCCGTCAGCTCACAGACAAGCGCCCGCAGATGATCATCGCGCTCGCCACGCCCGCCCGATGACAGGTCAAATTCGAGCGAAACCGCCTGCCGCATGGCTTGTGTGGCAGCCTCGACGGCGGCTTCGGCAAGAATGGCTCGCCCCAGATTGGTGTGCAGGACAGTTCCGGTCAGATTGAACAGCGGACGCAGGCTCGATCGCCCTGACGCTTTAAGCAAGTGGAGAACCCGCTCAGCCAAATGCGTGTTAATGGAGAGCGAGGCGCCGGATTTCACCGCCTCGCGCTCATCGCTCAAAACCTTGCGAATAGCCTCAGTCACCGACGCACGGCCAAAACTCTCCAATGCCCCGGAAAGCTCCGCCATTTGCAGGATGGCATCCACGGACGGCAGGTGGCGCAGCGAAGACTTGATCTGGTCCATGCTTCCTCACAGTCCGGCAAGAAGCGGCGAGAAGCCGCCTCGCCTGTAAGGCGTCTCGCGCATCAATATATCAAGGCCGAGGCTCGCAACATCGTCGGTCATAGGATCGGCATCCGCCGATAGCTGCTGATAGATGATCTTGACCCAGCGCTGGCATTCATCGCAGGTTTCAGCCTTGATAATGCCGCCACCTTCCTCGACTTCCTTGTAGCCGATACCCTTTGTCGAGCCGCAGCACACACATTTGACCCGGACATAGTGCCAGAGCGTGTTGCAGACGGAACAGGAGCAGAAACGCGCGCCATGCGCACCGTGCCAGCCCACGACCATCGAGCTTGACGGAATGCTGCCGCAAGTCGGGCAGACGCCATCGGCAACGGGTTTCAGCGACTTCGGGTCAAGCGCCGCTGCAAGCCGCGTGAAATGGAGCTGCAAGCCTGCCCAGATATAGATATGTTCAGCAATTGCTTCCGGCGGCAGAATACCGGCGAAAACTGCCTCGATCATCCGGCGACGCGCACCCGCATCGCTGTTCGCCACACGTTCCAGCGCATCGGCGGCATCTTGCGGTTTGGCGATCGTGCGGGCATGCTCGAACAGCCGGTCGAAGACAGTCCCGAGTGCTGGTTCCGATATGGCATCCGCACGATCGATCGCTGGCATGCCGAATTCCCGTCCCCGGTCGTTGCCGTGTCGCGCGGCGACAGGACCGAGACCAGCCGCTATTTCAGACTGTGCCTCGCTCAAGTCGGCAATGAACTCCAGATAAGGTTTCAGCGGGCTGACCGAACCCAGAAAACGCAGACGCTCTGCTCTTCTGGCAAAAAGCGCGCCGGGGTCCGGCAATTGCACGAAGGGTGGGGCCGATATTTCGCCGATGACCGTCGGGTCCGGCACCAGATCTTTCTTGCCTGCCATGTCACTCCTCACGAACCCAACGGGTCACGTAAACCACGGAATATTATTACCCTCTAGGACGCCGAGTAAGTTCAGGCGGCAGGCTTGCTGCCGTCCTGCTTCACTTTCTGCTTCGATGTCAGTTCGCGCAACCACTTGCGGTGATGTCGCCAAGCCCAGCCACCGGTAACCGTGCCGCGTGTCATCGCATTGATCGTGCCCTTGACCCAGATCGCGGCATAGACGTGCACGATCCAGACACAGATCGCCGCCACCGCCGCCATGGAATGGACAAGCAGGGCCCAACGCTGCTGATTGATGCTGGTATAGGAGCCAAAATATTCGTTCCAGATCATCACGCCGGAAACAATCAGGATGATGATCAGCAAGGACATGGACCAGAAAACGAGCTTCTGACCGGCATTATATTTGCCGACTTCAGGCAGCTTTTCCTCATTGCCGGAAATCACGTCATTGGCATGTGCGAGCCATTGGCTGTCTTCGCGCTTCCAAAGATTGGCGCTCCAGAAACGCACGAAAAGCCCCAGAAAGCTGAAGAACAGCACCACGCCAATCCATGGATGGATGGCGCGTGTCCATTGTCCGCCGCCGAACAGGCCCGACAGGAAAAACAGCGATGGGTGGAACATCGCAAGGCCGGACAGGGCCAGCAGCACGAGACTGATGGCGGTGATCCAGTGATTGATGCGTGCGCCACCGGAATAGCGATGCACCTTGACGGGCTTACCGAGTTCTATCCCGTCACCGCGTTCAACATCGTCAAAGTCGGTCTTGCTCATGAGCTTTTCTCTCCCGTGAGCTTTTCGGCCTGTTCCTCGTCATGCTCTGTCACGACGTTCGGACCCTTGAAGATATAATGCAGCAGACCTGCTGCCGCAGCCAGCCCCATTGCGGCCATGCCTGCATATTTGGACACACCCTTCCACGCTTCGACAACCGGGCTGATGCGCGGATTGTTCGGCAGGTTGGCGTAGATTTCCGGCTTATCGGCGTGTTGCAGCACATACATGACATGCGTGCCGCCAACGCCCGGCGGATCGTAGAGCCCGGCATTTTCGAAGCCGCGCGATTTCAGATCCTTGATGCGGCCATCGGCCCATTCCTTCATCTCGTCCTTGGTACCATAGACGATGGCCTGTGTCGGGCAGGCCTTGGCACAGGCCGGTCCCTGTCCCACCGCGATGCGGTCGGAGCAGAGCGTGCACTTATAGGCCTTGTGGGTTACTTCCGAAACACGCGGAATGTTGAACGGGCACCCCTTGATGCAATAGCCGCAGCCGATGCAGTTATCGTGGATAAAATCGACGATACCGTTGGAATATTGCACGATTGCGCCTGGCGCGGGACATGCCTTGAGGCAGCCGGGGTCTTCGCAATGCATACAGCCGTCCTTGCGGATCAGCCACTCCAGATTGCCGGTGTCGGGATTGTCCCACTCGGTAAAGCGCATCAAGGTGAAGGTGTTCGGCGTCAGATCGTGCGGATTGTCATAGACACCCACATTGATGCCAACCTCCTCATGCGTGTCGTTCCATTCGGCGCAGGCCGACTGGCAGGCCTTGCAGCCGATGCATTTCGACACGTCGATGAGCTTTGCCACCTCAGTCTGGCGCTCGGCAGGCGGCGTCACATTCGACGCCGACCGCCTGATCAGGTCCTTGTCACCGAAACGCGGCTGTTGCGGCTGGACGCTAGGATTGGGAACGGGTGGAAACATCTCTAGTCCCTCCTAAGCTACAGGCGCGCTTGAGCGCTCGATATTGACCAGAAACGCCTTGAACTCCGGCGTTTCGATGTTCGCGTCGCCGACGAAAGGTGTCAGCGAGTTCGGACCGAAGCCCTTACGGGCAGCCCCCATGAAGCCCCAATGGAGCGGGATGCCGACCACATGCACCGTCTTGCCGTCGCAGATGAGCGGCTTGATGCGCTTGGTCACCACGGCCTTGGCCTTGACCGAGCCGCGCTTCGACCACACCCGCACCCAGTCGCCCTTGGCAATGCCCTTTTCCTTCGCCAGCTCTTCCGAGATTTCCACGAAGAATTCCGGCTGCAGAACGGCATTCACTGTGACGTGCTTCGTCCAGTAGTGGAAATGCTCGGTCAGGCGGTAGGAAGTCGCCGCATAGGGGAATTCCTCCGAGGCCGTTTCCGCGAACTGCTTGAAGTCGTCGTTGAAGACGCGTGCCACCGGATTGCCCCGAACCTTCGGCGCGATCACATTGGCGACAGGCGATTCAAACGGCTCGTAATGGGCCGGGAACGGACCGTCACGCATCATGCCGCGGCTGAACAGGCGCGAAGAGCCTTCCGCATTCATGATGAACGGACCGACCTCGTTCGGCTTGGCGGTCGGCGCGATGTCTGGCACGTCATAGCCCGTCCATTTCGAACCGTCCCATTCGATGAGCTTGCGGCTCGGGTCCCACGGCTTGCCGTTGAGGTCGGCGGAGGCGCGGTTATAGAGAATGCGACGGTTTGCAGGCCACGACCAAGACCAGTTGAGATAGGCGCCTGTCTCGTCCGGATCATGGTTGTCGCGGCGGGCCATATTGTTGCCAGCCTCGGTGAAGCAACCGGAATAAATCCAGCATCCCGATGCCGTCGAACCGTCGTCGCGCAATGCCGCAAAGCCGGACAGAAGTTTGCCAGCCTCGGCAACCACCTTGGTCGGATCGGTTGGATCGGTCACCGTGCCAATCGCACGACCATTCAGTTCCTTGGCCAGTTCTTCAGCCGTCGGTTCGCCCTCATCCTTGTAATCCCACACGAGATTGAGGATCGGATCGGGGAAAGCACCGCCTTCCTTACGATAAAGCTCCTTCAGCCGCAGATATATCTGCGCCATGATCCAGTTGTCGGTCTTCGCGTCGCCGGGCGGCGTAGCACCAGGCCAGTGCCATTGCAGCCAGCGTCCGGAATTGGTGAGCGAACCCTCATCCTCTGCAAAGCAGGTGGAGGGCAGCTGGAACACTTCCGTCTGGATGGAAGCCGAATCCACATCGTTGAATTCACCGTGGTTTTCCCAGAAACGGGAGGTTTCCGTTTCCAGCGGGTCCATCGTCACGAGGAATTTCAGCTTCGACAAAGCATCGGTCAGCTTCTTGCGGTTCGGCACCGCCATCAGCGGATTGAAGCCCTGACAGACATAGCCGTTGACCTTGCCTTCATACATCATGTCGAAGATACGAAGCATGTCGTAATTCGGCACGTCCAGCTTCGGCAGCCAGTCATAGACGAAGTCGTTTTCGACAGTTGCGGCACTGCCCCACATCGCCTTCTGGAAACTGACAAAGAACTTGCGATAGTTCTGCCAGTAGCTCGTCTGGTTCGGGCGCAGCGGCTTGAAACCGCGTGTCGACATATAGATTTCGAGATCGGTTTCCTTTTCAACCGGGATATTCATATAGCCCGGCAGAAGATTGGACATCAGACCGATATCGGTCAGCCCCTGAATGTTGGAGTGACCGCGCAGCGCATTCATGCCGCCGCCACGCACGCCGATATTGCCGAGGATCAGCTGCAGCATCGCCATGCAGCGAATATTCTGCGACCCCTTGGAATGCTGCGTCCAGCCGAGCGCATACATCGACGTCATCGTCTTGTCGGGCGCCGAGCATTCGGACATCATCTCGGCCGCTTTCAAGAATTTCTCCTTCGGCGTGCCACAGATGCGTTCCACCATTTCCGGCGTGAAGATCGAAACATGCTGCTTCAGCAGGTTCCAGACGCAGCGCGGGTTCTGCAACGTGTCATCGACAACCGCATAGCCGTCATCGCCGATCACATAGTCCCAGCTCGAGCGGTCATAATCCCGCTTTTCCTCATCATAGCCGGTAAACAGCCCGTCCTTATATTCGAAGCCATCCTTGATGATGTAGCTGGCATTGGTGAAATGCTTCACATAATCCCACTGCACCTTGTCATTCTGGATGCAGTAATTGATGACGCCGAGCAGGAAGGCGATATCCGAGCCCTGCCGGATAGGCGCGTAGAAATCCGCCACGGAAGCCGTGCGCGTGAATCGCGGATCGACGACGATCAGCCTGGCACCGCGGTTGGCCTTGGCCTCCGTCACCCATTTGAAGCCGCAAGGATGCGCTTCCGCCGCATTGCCGCCCATGACGACGACGAGATCGGTGTTCTTAATATCGGTCCAGGAGTTGGTCATTGCTCCGCGGCCAAATGTTGGGGCGAGACTCGCCACCGTCGGGCCGTGTCAGACGCGTGCCTGGTTATCGAATGCAACTATGCCTGTGCTGCGCACCACCTTGTAGGTGAGAAACGCCGTTTCGTTGGTGGTTGCCGAAGCCGCAAGGAAGCCTGTCGAGGTCCAGCGGTTGACCGTTGTGCCCGCCGCGTTCTTCGCGATGAAGTTGGCGTCGCGGTCGTCTTTCAGATGCCGCGCGATGCGGTCAAGCGCATCTTCCCAGGCAATCTGTTTGAACTCGGACGAACCCGGTTCGCGTACCTGCGGATATTGCAGGCGGGTCTTCGCCTTGACGAAATCCTTCAGTGCCGCGCCCTTGGGGCAAAGCGTGCCGCGATTGGTCGGGTGATCCGTATCACCTTCAACGTGGATCAGCTCGGCCTTTTCGCCTTTCCTGACATCACCCTTGGAATAAAGAATAATACCGCAGGCGACCGAGCAGTAAGGGCAGGTATTTCGGGTTTCGGCCGTGTTGGTCAACTTGAATGGGCGAATGGATTCGGCATAGGCGCTTTCCACTGCACCAAAACCGAAGGACCCAAGCGCCGAAGCCGCCACTACCGCCCCCGTTCCGCCCAGAAACTGGCGGCGTGAGAGCTCCACATTCATTGCGCTGCACCTCCCTGATCGTCAGAAGAAAAACGCCGAAGCATATTCTTCTTTAAATTGGACTTGCCTGACATCAGTTCACCGCAATAAAACCAAGTTGTCAACCGAACAGCAGGCTAAAAAAATTAACAATAAGGTGCATTTATCAATAACATGACTTTAATTGTCATGTATTAATACATGGACTTCATCACGAGAATGACTTGAAAACGCGCTGGCTGATTGACGTTCCTGTGTAAAAACGCCAGACTGATGTCGTGGCTTCTTTTGTTGCTCCCGAGTTTCGGGGCCTGAATTTTGAGTGGCTCTTGCCTCGCGTCGGCTTCTTTGACCCGGTGCGACGGTGTTGTGCGGCCCTCAGCTCAGGCTCTCTTCAATCGAGCAAAGCTGCATCCAGATTTCCTGCAATCGCTGCATACCTGCCGCTTTCCGAACCGAAGGCGGCGGAACGATGTTTCTCGCGCAATCGCAACAACAACAATTCAAAGCAAAAAGGGGATCGTCATGAACCGTCGGGAAGTTCTTAAATCCGGTGCGGCCTGCGCCGCTTTCAGCATGCTGCCGAATTTTGCATCTGCAGCCGGTAACACATTCGCACCGCAACCGTCGGGCTGGCGCAGCTTCGAGATTACCACCAGCATCACGCCCGCCGCTTCGGGGGAAGTCATTCGTGTCTGGGTTCCGATGGCCGGGTTCAATGGCAATGACTGGAACCGTCCCGAAGGCAATCGCTGGACGACAAACGCCAAGGTCGCGCGGCTCGATCGCGATCCGGCCAGCGGCACCGGCTTGCTTTACCTCGAATGGGACGCAAACGAAGCGAAACCGCAAGCCGAAGTCATCAGCCTCATCTCCACCCGAGACCGTGCAAGCAATCTCGATGCGTCAGCAAAGGCCGTGCCGCTGACCCACGCAGAACGCGAACGCTATCTGGCCGGGACGCGCCTTGCACCCGTTGATGGTATCGTCAAACAGACCTCCGACAAGATCATTGCGGGTGCCGCCACCGATCAGGAAAAGGCGCGCCTCATCTATGACTGGGTCGTCGCCAACACCTACCGGCGCGCCTCGACACGAGGCTGTGGCGACGGCAATATCGTCGCCATGCTTGATAGCGGCGATCTCGGCGGCAAATGCGCCGACCTCAATCCGCTGTTCGTCGCTCTGGTCAGGGCGGCGGGAATTCCGGCCCGCGACCTTTATGGCGTGCGCGTTGCGCCTTCCGCCTTCGGCTACAAGAGCCTTGGCGCGAAGAACGAAGTCATCACCAAGGCCCAGCACTGCCGCGCCGAAATCTATCTTGACGGCATTGGCTGGGTCGCAACCGATCCGGCGGATGTGCGCAAGGTGATGCTGGAAGAGGAAAAGGATGGCCTGACCGCCGACGATCCGCGTGTCGCAGCCGTGCGGCAAAAGCTTTTCGGTTCATGGGAAGGCAACTGGATCGCCTTCAATGATGGCAGCGATATCGCCTTGCCTTCTGCTCATGGCCCGGAACTCGGTTTCCTGATGTATCCGCAGGCCGAAGTTGCCAGCGCCCGTCTGGATTGTCTCGATGCGGATGCTTTCCGCTACACGATGACCGCGCGCGAAATAACAATTTAGCTTGAGGAAATAGCATGGATATCGCATCGCCTATTCGTCTCAGCACGCTTGCCCATGGCGGCGGCTGTGGCTGCAAGCTTGCTCCCGCCGTCCTGCAGGATCTGCTGGCTGACCAACCGACCATGCAGCCTTTCAGCCAGCTTCTCGTCGGAACGGAAACCGGCGACGATGCCGCGGTCTGGCAACTGGATGACGAAAACTGCGTGATCGCCACCACCGACTTCTTCATGCCGATGGTGGACGATCCGTTCGATTTCGGATGCATCGCAGCCACCAACGCGATATCCGACGTTTATGCCATGGGCGGAACACCGATCATGGCGCTGGCGATCCTCGGCATGCCGGTGAACAAGATGCCCGCCGAAATGATCCGCGAAATCCTGAAAGGCGGCTCCAGCATCTGCGCTGAAGCTGGCATTCCGGTCGCGGGCGGACATTCCATCGACGCGCCGGAGCCGATCTACGGATTGGCCGTTATCGGCACTTGCAAGCTTTCCAGCCTGCGCAAGAACAGTGGCGCGTGTCCCGGCGATACCTTAATCCTAACCAAGGCAATCGGCGTCGGTATTTATTCCGCTGCCTTCAAGAAGCAGGAACTCGACAGCGCCGGTTACGATGAAATGATGGCGTCCGTCACCTTGCTGAACCGGGTTGGCGCCGAGCTAGGCAAGGATGACGCCGTCCACGCAGTCACCGACGTCACCGGCTTTGGCATTCTCGGACATGCACTCGAAATGGCGCGCGGTTCGAATGCAGGTATCAGCCTCGACTATGCTGCGCTGCCGTTGCTCAAGCACGCCGAAAAGTTGACGCAAGGCGGTTTCGTGACCGGAGCCTCCACCCGCAACTGGGCAAGCTATGGACATGATGTGCAGTTGCCGGACGATTATCCGCTCTGGAAACAGCAATTGCTGACCGACCCGCAGACCTCCGGCGGGCTTCTGATATCCTGCGCACCGGAGGAAGCCGAAAGGCTTTTGAACAGCATCCGCGGCGCCGGTTATCCATCTGCCCGCATCGTCGGAAAGGTGACAGACGATGCAGGCCGCGTGACGGTGACAGGATAGGAATTGTTGAGTCGGCTCATCAACAGCTCGCTTGCCGTTTGGGCCTTTCTTCTCTGGAAATCGCCGCCATGAGGCGATAAAGGCAACAGGATAATATTTTCCAGAGGGACATCATGGGCTATTTTCCAAGTTGGCGTTTGACATCAAACGCCGTCGTGCTTCCTGACGAGCGCCTGCCAGCCGCCGCCGCCATACCGATGGGCGTACAGCATCTTCTCGCAATGTCGGGCTCGACCATCGTCGCCCCACTGCTGATGGGTTTCGATCCCAATGTGGCCGTCTTCTTCTCCGGTATCGGCACGCTTCTGTTCTTCGTGCTGACGGCAGGTCGTGTGCCAAGCTACCTCGGCTCGTCCTTCGCATTCATCGCGGTCGTGATCGCCGCAACCGGCTATAGCGGTTCCGGCCCCAATCCCAATATCGCCATCGCGCTCGGCGGCATCATTGCCTGCGGCGCGCTCTATGCCCTTATCGGCCTTGTAGTCATGGCCATCGGCACAGGCTGGGTCGAACGACTGATGCCTCCAGTCGTCACCGGCGCCATCGGCGTTTCCATCGGCCTTAACCTTGCGCCGGTCGCCGTCGGCCAGTTGAAGGGAAGCGGCACGCATATAACCATCGCGCTGCTCACTGTTCTCTGCATGGCGATGATCGCCGCCTATGGACCGCGTGGAACCAAGCGCCTGTCGGTGCTCTTCGCACTGCTGTTCGGCTATCTTCTGGTCCTGATCCTCGGCAACGGTCTCGGCATCGTGCCCGGCATCGATTTCACCGCCGTCAGCAATGCAGCCTGGTTCGGCCTGCCGCATTTCACCACGCCGGAATTCAACTGGCAGGCGATCACCCTCATCGCGCCGGTCGCCGTCGTTCTGGTGGCTGAAAATCTCGGTCATATCAAAGCACTCGGCTCCATCACCGGCCAGAACATGGATCGCTACATCGGTCGCGGCTTCCTCGGTGATGGCATCGCGACCATGATTTCCGGCTCGGGCGGCGGCACCGGCGTCACCACCTATGCCGAAAATATCGGCATCATGGCGATGACCAAAGTTTATTCGACACTGATCTTCGTCATTGCGGCCGTCATGGCACTGATCCTCGGCATGTCGCCGAAATTCGGCGCGATCCTGCAGACCATCCCTGCCCCGGTTCTGGCGGGTCTTGCCGTTTCAGTGTTCGGCCTGATCGCCTCGGCAATGGCCCGCATCTGGATCGTCAATAAGGTGGACTTCGCGGATTCCCGCAACCTCTTCACCGCTGGCGTGGCGCTGATTTTCGGCGCTGGCGACTTCACGCTGAAGATCGGCGATTTCGCTCTTGGCGGTATTGCCACCTCAACGCTTGCAGCCTTGGTCTTCTACCAGCTGCTCGGCATTGGTCGCAGCGAGAAGCCTGCCGCATAAGACAAAGGGGAGCGGGCGCTTGTCCCGCTCCTTCCATGCTGAAGCAGCTCATACTTGATCGACATCAATTACTGTATTTTTATATTCGTCTATGTCTGTGAACGAAGATCATCCGGATGAGACGGGCTCATGTTATCAGACCTTTTCGAACATAACCGGCAATGGGCAGCGGAAAAGCGCCAGGAAGACCCTGAATATTTCAGCCGGCTGTCATCGATGCAGCGTCCGGAATATCTCTGGATCGGATGTTCGGACAGCCGTGTTCCGGCCAATGTCGTCACCGGATTGCAGCCGGGCGAAGTCTTCGTACACCGCAATGTCGCCAACCTCGTCCATCGCGCCGATCTGAACCTTCTGTCGGTGCTTGAGTTTGCCGTCGAGGTGTTGGAGATCAAGCACATCATCGTCTGCGGCCATTACGGATGCGGTGGCGTGCGTGCTGCCATGGCCGGATATGGCCACGGCATCATCGACAACTGGCTCCAGCCGGTTCGCGATATTGCGCAGGCAAACGAGCAGGAGCTGGGCGGTTTTGCCGATCCCGAAGAACGTCTGAACCGGCTTTGCGAGCTGACCGTCGCCTCGCAGGTGGAAAGCCTGTCGCGCACGCCGGTTCTGCAATCGGCCTGGAAACAGAACAAGGATATCGTCGTGCATGGCTGGATTTACGGCCTCAAGGATGGCCTGTTGCGCGACCTCGAATGCGATTGCACGAAAAGCGTGCTGCGTTTTTCGTGTCAGCCAGCGGGATAATCCGCAAGCAGCTTTTCGGCCCTGACACGCATGTCCGGTCCGAGCTCGGTCGAACGTCGCGCAATCTTGTCGAAACAAACCGTAGTCGTCTCGTTGACCGCGCGCAGTTCACCGTCCAGCGAACCCACCATCATCTGGCGAAAGATGATCGACGAGCGCCCGACTTTCAGCACATGCGAACGGATCGTCAGCAGGTCTCCGGCTGGCACTTCCTGCTTGTATTCGGTTGTCGCGCGCACATCTGCCCAGCCGAAGCTGTCATCGGGAATTTTCCCGGCGATATGGCCCAAAAGCTGAAAGCTCGCATCATCGAACATCCCGGCATAATGCCGGACATTCATGTGTCCCATGACATCGCACATCCACGGATGCGCGACGCCAACAAAGGTAACAAGACCACTCATCGCGCCACCGATTGATAGCCACCGAGGAAAGCCGTGAGGTTATCGCCCAGCGCATCGCAAAGATAGCCACCTTCCTGCACGATAACGGTTGGCAGCCGAAGCTTCGCGATTGCTTCGGCAATCCGGCCAAAACCGCCAGTGGTGACCGACAATCCGCCGAACGGGTCGCCTTCAAACGGATCAAGGCCAAGCGCCACCACCAGCGCATCCGGCGCAAAGGCTTCGATACGGCGGAAGGCCGTGTCGAGTGACGCAAGGAATTCGGCATCGCCGGATTTGCGCGGTAGTGGCAGGTTGAGATTGTAACCAAGCCCCGCACCCTCGCCGCGCTCATCGGCATGGCCCCAGAAAAATGGATAGAAGCGCACCGGATCGGCATGGATCGAGACGGTCAGTACGTCGGGACGGGCATAGAATATCCCCTGCGTCCCGTTGCCATGATGCAGATCGACGTCGAGGATTGCCACGCGCTCCGCTTTCGAGCGCAGGCGCTGGGCTGCGACCGCTGAATTGTTGACGAAGCAGAAACCGCCTGCCACATCGGCAAAGGCATGATGCCCCGGCGGACGGCAAAGCGCATAGGCCGCGACCTCGCCTGCAAGCACCGCATCGGCGGCATCGACCGCGCCCCATGCGCTCCAGCACACGCTTTCCCATGTATGTTCAGCAATCGGGCACGCCGTATCGGCCATGTGATAGCCGACCTGCCCGACTGCGGATGCCGGATAGCGGCCATCACGCGCCAGCGGATGAATGTTCGGGATCACCTCTTCCGAAGCTTCATCGATACGCCGCCAGCGGGCATAGATGTGCTGGAGGAACTCCAGATATTCCGGCGTATGCACGGCTGCAATCGGGCCAAGGCCATGATTTTGCGGACGGATAATCTCACAGCCTGCAGCCTTCGCACCCGCGAGCAGGCGCTCGACACGCTCAGGCTGTTCGGGGTTCGGCTGCGGCGCACCGCTGGAAAGAAAGGCTTTCGGGTCGTGGCGCTTTTGCTCGACAGCGTAAAAGGCTTTCATGATTACTCCCTGATTTGATTGATACGTGCCAAGCGGGCGAAATCATCGCCATAGGCACCATGATCGCGGTCGGCTTCGATCCAGCCGATACCCAACCGGTCATAAAATCTTTGCGCGGCAACATTGTCCCGATCCACGGCCAGCCGCAGATAGACGCCGCCCCGCGCCATCGACCAGGAGGCGACATGGCGCAAAAGCACCTCGCCGATCCCTCTGCCGCGAAAGGCTTCATCGACATAGAGGTCCTGTACGTAGACGCCGGGCTTGCCATACCATGTCGAGAAAATCGGGAAGAACAGGGCCAGCCCGGCAAATACCTCGTCCACCTCGGCAATCAGGCTGGTGAAAGCAGCATAGGGACCGAAACCGTAACGACGGAAATCCTCAACCGTGCTGGAGATTTTGTCTGTAGCGCCGAGTCCTGCGCCCATCGTGCAGATTGCTGCGTGAATCTGTTCGGCATCGGCAAGTTCGCCAAGCCGAACCACGACGCCGGTTTTACTGTCCAACACGATCTTCGGCATCAGAGCATTTCCTGTTTTGATTGAATCATTGGAAACTCTCGATCCTTTTGTTTTTACGCATGTCTTTATCCCGAAACCGGTTCCCACTTTCGGGAGACATGCTCTAGAACGCCACCCTGTCTCCACCTTTGAGACCCAGATATTCACGCGCCTCGTCAGGCGTTGCAACGTCCAGCGACAGGCCGTCGAGGATGCTGCGGATGCGACGAACCTGATCGGCATTGCTCTTGGCCAGCTGGCCGCGCCCGTCATAAAGGCTGTCTTCCAGCCCGACGCGGACATTGCCGCCCATCGCCGCCGCCATGGTAATCATCGGAATCTGGTGCCGTCCTGCCGCCAGCACGGAGAAGGAATAGTCGTCCCCGAACAGCTTGTCGGCGATGCGCTTCATATGCATGAGATTGTCCGGATCGGCTCCGATACCACCCAGAACACCGAAGACGAACTGGATGAACAGATGGCCGGACACCAGCCCCCGGTCGCGGAAATGCGCCAGCGAATAGAGATGGCCGACATCGTAGCATTCGAACTCGAAGCGCGTGCCGCAGCCCTGCCCGAGGCTGGTCAGAATGCCTTCCATATCCGCAAAAGTGTTCTTGAAGATCGAATGGCGCGTGGCTTCCAGCAATTCCGGTTCCCACGCGTGTTTCCATTCACGCGGCTTGTCGAGTGCCGGGAACAGCGCGAAATTCATTGAGCCCATGTTGAGCGAACACATTTCCGGTTGCGCCTTAAGCGGCGCCGCCAACCGGTCTTCCAGTGTCATCAGCGACGAGCCGCCGGTAGAAATATTCACCACCGCCGCGGTCGATTGCTTGATGCGCGGCAGGAACTGCATGAACAGGTCCGGGTTGGCGGACGGCCTGCCGTCGCGTGGATCGCGGGCGTGAAGATGCAGGATGGATGCGCCCGCTTCCGCCGCCGCAATGGCTTCGCTCGCAATCTCGTCGGGCGTCACCGGCAGATGCGGCGACATGGAGGGCGTATGGACGGAGCCTGTCACCGCGCAGGTGATGATCACCTTGCGACGCGTCTTCTTCTTGTCGGTCATGATCCGGTTTCCTTACGCATTCACAGGCAGTTTGAGTTCACGCGCCAGAACCTCCAGCGTATCACCGAGGATGGCGGTGATCTCGTCGACCTGTTCGCGGTTCACGATCATCGGCGGGCAAACGAGGAAATGGTCGCCCTCGACACCGCCGCGCGTGCGACGCGAATAGATGATGAGCCCGCGTTCATAGGCGAGATCGACCATGCGCTGATGGGCGTTCAGTTCCTTCGGCAGCGGCTTCATGGTTTCGGGGTCAGAAACGAATTCTGCAGCCAGCAGCAGGCCTTTGCCGCGTACGTCGCCGATGAAGGGGAAGCGTTTCGCAAGCCCCTCCAGTTCGCCCTTCAGTGCATCACCCATGCGAGCGGCGTTGCCAACCAGATCGAGACGATCAATCTCCTGCAATACGGCCTTGCCCGCCGCACAGGCCAATGGATTGCCGGCATAGGTGAAGCCGTGCAGGAAGCCACCTGCATCCAGAACCGGCTGGACGATGCGGGCCGGCGCCGCCATGGCGCCAAGCGGGCAATAGCCGGAGGCAAAGCCCTTGGAAAGCGCTATAAGGTCGGGTTTGCAGTTCCAGTGATCGCCGCCGAGAAACTTGCCGGTGCGCCCGGCACCGCTCATCACCTCGTCGTGGATCAGAAGGATGCCATAACGGTCGCAGATTTCGCGGATGCGCGGATAATAGCTGTCGGGCGCGACCAGCGCGCCGGTGGATGCGCCACCGATCGGCTCCATGATGAAGGCAAGCACGCTTTCGGGGCCTTCTTCCTGAATCTTCTCCTCCAGCATGTCGGCATATTTCTGGCCGCGTTGTTCCATCGTGAGATTATCGCGGTCGAGATAGGCGGTCGGTGCCGGGACTTTCGGCATTTCGCGCATGATGGGCGCGAAAGGTTCGCTCAGTGCCGCATAGCCCGTGACAGCCAGCGCGCCAAGCGTGCCGCCGTGGTAGGATGGAAAGCGCGAAATCACTTTCCAGCGCTCGCCCTGCCCGATTGCGACCGCCCATTGGCGGGCGAGCTTGATGCAGGATTCGACGGCTTCCGAACCGCCGGAAACGAAGAAAATCTTGTCCAGCCCCTCCGGCATACGCTCGGCGGCCATGCGTGCCAGATCTTCCGCTGGTTCGTTTTCAAAGTGCAGGCGATAGGCGAAGGTCACGCGGTCCATCTGCTCTTTCATGGCATCGAGCACGTTGCGATTGCCATGGCCGATATTGACCACCATCGCGCCGCTCGACCCGTCGATGACACGACGTCCGTCCTGATCCCAGATATAGATGCCTTCGGCACGATCCACCAGCGGCCTGCGCAGGCGTGACTGGTAAAAAAGATGCGATGCCGGGCGTTCGTTCTGTGTTTTTGTGTTGAGCATGGCGTTACTCTGTCAGCGCTTGAGATATTGGTTGAGAACATTGGCGGTCACACGCTCGACCATGCGGTCGCCGCGTTTGAGAGCCGCTACCCACTCGCAGCTTCCGGCGTGGAAGACCTCGCCCTTGCCGCGTGGGAAATTGACGATCATGCCGCAGCCGCGCTTAATGCGTTCGACGGCTGCATCACCATTGTCGCCGATCAGCGTATCGGCAACGAATTTGGCATCGGCATCGGAGAGGAACTGGTCGTCGGCTGGAATATCCGCACTCTCCTCCTTGAGAGACGACATGCCGAGCGCCAGAATCTGCAATCCATCGGGAGCGCCACTGTCCTCCTCCGGCTCCGGCAATCCTCCCCGGATCACATAGTCGAGCCCGTCAACCTCATAGCCGAAGGCATGGCCTTCCGCGCCCAGAAGATCACCGTAATAGATGCCGGTTCCTGCAAAGGCCCAATGCTCGGGGCGATAGACCGGGAAACCGCGCACGCCGCGCGGGGCGCAACCACCCCAGCCGACATAAAGCCCGCGCAACGCATTAAGGCCGAAAGTTTCGGCAGCAGGCCGTCCGGTTTCAGTCGCTTCCCAGCACCCGCTGGTGCGACGCGGATCAGCGGAGCGATAGACCGGGTCTTCGGCGCGGGCGCGATATTTATAGCAGGTCTGGCGCTTGCCATTGTCCTCAAGCCGTGTCTGCCACATGAAATTGCCTGCAAAACGGGCCGCACGACCGCCGCCATCGACATAATTATCGACGGCATCACGCATTTCCCACGTCCAGTATTCGTCGTGACCGACAAAGGCAACGCAGTCATAACCCTCGAGGATTTCCGGCGAGAAATGCAGCTCATGCTGGCTGGCAAGATCGACCGCATAGCCTTCCCGCTCGGCCCAGCGGAAGAACAGGCTGTCATAACTTGCCCAGCCGGAAGAGGTATATTTCTTGGAATAACCGTTGGCATAGGCCCATTCCATATGCGGATAGCGCGGCGGCGCGGCAGGCGGCGTCACAATTTCCAGCGGAACACGAGGCGCATCGGACGGCAGGACAACAAAGCCACGGCAGAACGGGCGCTCGATGCTCACCGTCGTCGCATATTGATCGCCATTCGGCCCGGTGATGCCCTGATAATGGTTGGAGCCGCCCCAGGTATTATAGGCCGTCCATGTGCCGGTTGCAGCCACCTGCAGGATACGACCCGGCTTACGGCCCGCTGCGGGTCGTAGAATGAACAGGTGATGGCAATGGATCGGCTGACCGTCATTGCCATGCGCCTTCAACGTGATGCGATAAGCGCCGGAAGGCCAGTTCTCATCCGTCTTGAAGGCAAATGTCGTTTCCCAGCCGCAACCGACAACCGAACATTGCGCTGGTGTTTCCTGCCATTTGCAGTCGATCCCGCGTTTGGAGAAGACCGGCGTTTCCACCGCCCCGTCCCGCACAATCTCGATATCGAAACGCGAGGCAGTTGCGCTCACCTGTAGATGAACCGTCGCACCCGGAAGATAGGAATAGGCATCGGTATAGCACCAGATTTCGCCGCGAGGCCCATCCATGCCAGGATATTCGTAATAATGGCCAAGCACGGCTTCACGCCGCTGCGCCGGGGTCAGCCCGAAATCGGGAAATTCGTTGAGGTGTCTCTCGCTCATTCTGATACCTCAGGCAGCCAGATATTTCTTGAGGAAGGAGCGGGTACGCTCCTGCACCGGATTGCTCAAAATCTGATCCGGCGGTCCCTCTTCCACCACCACGCCGCCATCCATGAACAGAATGCGGTCGGCAACCTCACCCGCAAAACGCATCTCGTGCGTGACGATCAGCATCGTCATATGTTCAGCGGCAAGCTGCTTCATGACGGCATTGACTTCGTCCACCAGCTCGGGATCGAGCGCCGAAGTAGCCTCGTCGAACAGCATCACCTTCGGCTGCATGGCGAGCGCACGCGCAATGGCCACGCGCTGCTTCTGACCGCCCGACAGGCGCGAAGGATAGACATCGATCTTGTCGGCAAGCCCCACCTTCGACAAAAGCTCCAGCGCCAGTGTGCGGGCCGCGTCCTTGCCCATGCCTTTCAGCTTGATCGGACCGAGCGTGATGTTTTCCAGCACCGTCAGATGCGGGAACAGATTGAAGTGCTGGAACACCATGCCCATCTGCTGGCGCACCGCATTGATGTGCTTTTCGAATGCCTGTCCTGCCAGTGGCTGGTTGACCTGCACGCCGTCGAGCCAGACTTCACCGCCATTCAGTGTTTCCAGATGATTGATCGAACGCAGAAGCGTGCTTTTGCCGGAACCGCTGGGACCGATGATCGCCACGATCTGGCCGCGCGCCACTGAAAGGTCGATGCCTTTCAGAACTTCCAGCGCGCCGTAAGCCTTGCTGGCATCCTTCACTTCGACCATCGGTTTTGCAGATTTGGAGCTGCTCATCGCGTGACCTCCACTTTTCTTTCAATGCGCCGCAGGCCTGCCTCGAGGACGAGATTGACCACATAATAGATGGCCGCGACGGTGATATAGAATTCAAACGGGCTGAAGGTTTCGCTGATGGCAAGCTGGGCGCTGTGCACCAGTTCCGCAATGCCGATGATCGAAACCAGCGACGTGTCCTTCAGAAGAACGATCATGTTGTTGCCAATCGGCGGGATCGTGTTGCGGATCGCCTGCGGAATGACAACATAACGCAAAGCCTGACCGTGGCTGAAACCGATGGAACGGGCGCCTTCCATCTGGCCGGGATCAACAGCCACAATGCCTGCCCGGATGATGTCGGCATTATAGACCGCGAAATGCAGGCTAAGGCCGATAATGCCGGCGCCGAGGGCGGGAATATTGATGCCGATCTGAACCAGTCCGAAATAGATCAGGAACAGTTGCAGCAGAAGCGGCGTTCCCATAAACAGCCACATGAAGAACCGTACCGGCCATGCAAGAATGGCAGGCGCATAAAGCACCACCAGCGCAAATGCGATCCCGAGCACGAAGCTTAAGGATGCGGAGGCGACGGTCAGAACCAGCGTCCACCAAAGGCCGGTCAGAAGCAGATCCGTATAGGGAGTGACGATGCTGAAATCGAGAGCTTGCATCCAGTCCTCCCTCACTGCGCCGCGAAGCGCTTGTCGAGGAAATCGACCCCGCGCGCCACGATATAGATGATGATCATGTAGAGAACGGCTGCAACGCCGAAAATCTCGAACGGTTTGTAGGTCGAACCGATAAAACGCTGCGCCGTATAGGTCAGCTCAACCACCGAAATGGTGGAGACCAGCGCCGAACCTTTCAAAAGGGCAATAGCGTTGACGCCCAGCGGACGGATCATGAGGCGAGCGGCCTGCGGCAGCACGACGAACCGCATGGTCTGGCCACGCCCGAAGCCGATGGAGCGCGCGGCTTCGCTCTGGCCGCGATCGACGCTCTGGATCGCTCCACGGATCGATTCCGACATATAGGCACCGATGTTCAGCCCAAGCCCGATAACGCCAGCAGCAAATGGTTCCAGATTGATGCCGATCTGCGGACCGCCGAAATAGAGAATGAAGAGCTGCACAAGGCAAGGCGTGCCGCGAAAGACACTGACATACGCAGCTGCAAGTCCCCGCAAAATAGGGGAGCGGGACAGGCGGCCCGCCACGAGTATTGCAGCCACCGCAAGGCCCAGGATCAGGGCCAGCGCGGAAATTTGCACAGTTATCCATGCCGCCTCCAGAAAGAACGGGAGGACGCGCTGCATCAACGCAAAATCCATCGGAAAACTCCGGTCAATCGGTTCTCAACCGGCCCGGACATGTGCCGGGCCGGGATGACGACATATCAGCGAATGTCGCTGCCGACCCATTGCATCGAGATCTTCTCGTAGGTGCCATCGGCCATGATCTCGTCGAGAGCTTTCTGCATCGCTGCCTTCAGCTCGGGATTGTTCTTGCGAATGGCGATACCGATTGCAACGCTGCCGCCTTCAATGTCCGGCGTATCGAGCTTGCGGACTTTCTGTCCGGTTTCCTTGATCGCCACCATGACCGGGATGTTGTCGACGACAATGGCGTCGACACGACCCGAATTCAGTTCAAGCATCAGTTCCGGCAGACCCTTATAGGTGCGAATGGTCCAGCCACCCTGTTCACGCGCCCACTTCTCATGGGTTTCACCAAGCGTCACGCCCAGTGTCTTGCCCTTGAGATCGTCGAGCTTCTGAACAGCGGAATCTTCCTTCACGAAAACCGCGCGGCCCGCGTGATAATATGGTCCCACGAAGTCCACTGCCTTCTCGCGTTCCGGCGTAATCGTCATGGAGCCGACCACCGTATCGAACTTGCCCGCCCGTAGACCGGCAACGATACCGTCCCAGGCCGTGGTGATGAGCTGCGGCTTCAGCTGCATGCGCTCGGCAATCGCCGAACCGATGGAGGCATCGAAACCCACGACTTCGTTCTTCTCATTGACGAAATTGAACGGCGGGTACTGGCCGCTCATGGCGATCTTCAGTTCGCCCGATGCCTTGATCTTTTCAAGATCATCCGCCTGTGCGGGTGCAACCGCAAAAACTGCGGTGGCGGCAATCGCAGCAGCGGCAATGAAACCCGTGAATTTGTTAAACATGCTGTTCCCGACTTCCTCTTGTTTGTTTTTCTTGAGGCTATTTGATGCCTCCCAATTTTCATGATTGCTTTTATGGATGCATTTCGCAAATAGATAATGGGAATGGATTGCATAGATTTCATGAATGGATAAAGCCATGTCGCTGCACCGCCCCGAGCGCCTTGTCTGGGATCTGGACTGGAACCTTCTGCGCAGTTTTGTGGTGATTGCTGAAGTGAAAAGCATCACCCGCGCTGCGGAACGGCTCAATCTCAAGCAACCAAGTGTGAGCAATGCGCTGCGCCGGCTGGAAGACCGCATCGGCCAGCGACTGGTGGAGCGTGACGCCACCCATTTCGAGCTGACCGAAGTCGGTAAACTGCTCTATGAACAGAGCATCGAAGTCTTCGGCGCTATTTCGCAACTGCCGCAGCTTGTGCGTGGGGTCGGTGACGATGTAACCGGCCATGTCACCATATCGGTGGCCAGTCACATTGTTTCGCCGATCTTCGACCGGGCACTTGGGCTTTTTCATGAACAGCATCCGCGAGCGACGCTGACAATCAATGTATCCGCCAGCACCGAAGTTGCTCGACTGGTTCGAGAGAAGCGCGCTTCTTTCGGTCTTGGGCTGGTGAGCAATCGTGATCCGGCGCTCGACTACACCATGGTCTATCGCGAATTCTTCGGCTTTTTCTGCGGGCCCCGGCACCGGATGTTCGGCCAGTCCGGACTGACGCTTGCCGATCTGAAGGGAGAACCGTCGGTTTCATTCCAGACCGACCACATTGCTGACGCGCTGCGCCCGGTAGCTCTGCTGCGCAGTGAGGCGCGGCTTTCACCGGATGTCGTCGGCACCTCGTCGAGCCTTGAAGAAGTGCGCCGGATGATCATTACCGGCCTTGGCATCGGTCCGCTTCCGCTGCACGTGGCGCGACGCGAGATTGATGACGGCCTTCTCTGGCGTTTGCCGCCTTACGACAACCCGCCCGCCATCGATGTTTTCCTGATCCACAATCCGGAAACCAATCTCAACAAGGCCGAGAAAGCCATGCTGGCCGGATTGAAGGGATTGATCGCTTCCACACCGCTGGAAAACCGTATTTACGGAGATTGACGAGCGGGCCTTACCCGCTCGTCCCTATCTAGCTACTCTGCCGCTTCTGCTACGCACAGCGCGTCGCATTCGGCTGCTTCCCGCGTGCCGGACAGGCTGACTTGACCAAGCGCGACGGTTGCAACCACGCTCAGGCTGGCGACAACAGAAACCCAGAAGCCGTTTGCTGCACCGAAATTGTCGACCACCCAACCGGAAACGAACGCACCAAACGCCATTCCGATGCCGATGCCGGTCATGACCCAGGTAATGCCTTCCGTCAGCATCGTCTCAGGCACGCGGCGTTCGATAAGGCCGAAGGCCGTGATGAATGTAGGAGAAATCGCAACGCCGCTGACGAACACCGCCACGGCAAGAAGCGTGGTCGATGTGCCCGCGAAGGGTAATGGCAAGGCAGTCAGTGCCAGCACGCTGACGGCAATCATCAACTGGCGCTGCAGGGGCATACGAAGCGACAATGCACCGAGCGTTATCCCCACAAGAAACGAACCGATGGCATAGACACCGATCACAAGGCTGGCCGCACCGGGCTGACCAAGCTCGCTTGTGATCGCTACAGCACTGACTTCGGCTGTCGCAAAGGTCGAGCCGACGAAGATAAGTGCCAGCGTGATGATCTGAACGGGACGCGACCAGATAGCGGAACGTTGCGGGCTATCCTGATCGAGCGCACGAACCGGCGGTTCACTGGAACGCTGCAGGAGGAAGGCGATCGTGCCCACGGCCAGAAAAGCCGTGCTGATCAGCATCCCCGCTTCGGGGAACAGGGACACCGCCAGCGCCACGGAAAGGGACGCGCCTGAAATATAGACCAGTTCATCCGCTGCCGACTCGAACGCGAAAGCGGTGTTCAGTTCGGGGCGGTTGCGGAAAATTTCCGTCCATCTTGCCCTTACCATGGCCGGGATGCTGGGCATGGCACCGGCAAAAAATGCCGAGACGAACAATGTCCAGTTTGCCCAGCCCTGATTTGTCGCTACGAGCAGAAAGGCGAAGGCTATCACCGAAACGACCGTGGCAGGCATGACGATGCGGCTTTGTCCGTAACGGTCGACAAGGCGTGAAATCTGCGGCGCTATGAATGCATTCGTGAGCGCGAAAGTGGCAGACACCGCGCCCGCCAGCCAATATTCGCCGTGCGTCTGCGCAAGCATGGCCACGATGCCGACAGGGGCCATCGCGATGGGAAGACGGGCGAAAAAGGCCGCCGCCGAAAAGCCGATAGCGCCTGGGGCGCTGAAAATTTCTCTATATGGATTGGACATCGGAGTGGGTCCTTGAAAGGGGAAATTACAACACTTGCATACGGTCCGTATGTTAATTAAATAATTGATACGCGGCGTATGTCAACTAATATACGCAGCGTATGCAAATAAAAGGAATCATGATGCGTAAACCGCGAAGCGAAATGATTGCTGAAACGAGGACGAAGCTAATGGCTGCGGGCCGCAAGGCTTTCGGAACCGTTGGTTACGCCGAGGCTTCGATGGATGATTTTACTGCCTCCGCCGGACTGACACGCGGCGCGCTCTATCATCATTTCGGCGACAAGAAAGGCCTTCTGCAGGCCGTGATCAACGAAATCGATTGCGAGATGGCCGCGAGACTGTGCACGATTTCCGCCAAGGCACCCGACCGCTGGCAGGGCTTTGTCGACGAGAATACGGCCTATATCGAAATGGCATTGGAACCGGAAATCCAGCGCATCATGTTTCGCGACGGACCGGCGGTTTTCGGCGATCCCTCCAGCTGGCCGAGCGCCAATGGCTGTATCCGCACGATAACGACCAGCCTCGCCGCATTGCATGAAGAAGGTGTCATCGTCGATATCGACTCGGAAGCCGCCGCGCGGTTGATCAATGCGGCGAGCAGTGCTGCGGCCCAATGGATTGCCAATTCAGACGATCCAGAAGCCACATCGAAGCGGGCCGTCAAGGCATTCCGGAAGCTTCTGGAAGGCCTGCTGATCCGAAAAAAATGAACTAGCCCGACACAATCGACGTGAAGTCGGTTATGCCCGCGAAGCGCGCGGCGCGGACCTTGCCATATTTGCTCTTGTCGACGACGAGATGTTTTTCGACAGCGCGCTGCATCGCCATCTGCTTGATCGGTACTTCATGGAAGTGTGAACACGTAACCCCGTGCTGCTCGTCGACGCCGCCAGCCGACAGGAAAGCTTTGTTGATGTTGACGCGCTTCAGGACGTCGATCCCCTCATCCCCTGAAAACGACGCCGCTTCCGGGTGATAAAGTCCGCCCAAAACAATAAGTCGCACATCACTGCGCTGCGACAGGATTTCCGCAATGTTGAGAGCGTAGCAGACAACCGTAATATGCTGGTTCTGCGGTATGCGGTGGGCAAGGTGCGGCATCGTCGTACCGCAATCGATGAAAACCGTGTCATAGGGTTCGATCAGCGCAGCCGCTGCCACGCAAGCCTGCGCTTTGGCATTGGCATGACTGTCTTTTTCAAAGTCGAAGACGTAGTCGCTACCGTTCGAGCCGTCCTGGGTCGGGATAATGTAACCACCCAAACAATTCAGCATTCCGCCATCGCTGCCGATATCACGACGGATCGTCATTTCCGACACGCCAAGACGCGCTGCCGCATCGCGCAGACGAAGCACGCCGACTTCCTCGACCAGCGCCGCCAGTTCGGCAATCCGCTCTTCTTTCCGGCTGATTCTGCTCACGCTGTCCCCATTTCTTACGGCTCTCTCACCCCTTTATACGTCCGTCACATTTCACGCAATTGCGATCATCCCGTCTTGACAGGCCGAACATAAGTGTGAAACGATCCAAACATAATGATCGGATTGTAACATTATAATTCGCATTGTTGGGAGGATATGACAACAGGGTTCTGCACGAGCCGAACAGAATTCCATTCTTCGGCCAGCAGACCGGGGAGCGTCAGATCGGCGGGAAGACAGATTGATTTTTCGCCCGGCCGGGAAGCCGGGCATGGAGGAGAACGCCGACGCACCCACCGTTCCGGAGTTGCGTCGGCGTAGCAGCAGTTGTGCCTGTCTGAGCCATCAAGGGCGGACGGCAGAGAATACCCAGGGAGGAAATACCGGTGAAGAAATTTCTAGCATCCGTGGCGATTGCCATGTCCGTTGCCGTTCCGCACGCTCTTGCGGAAGGGGTCGTTGACACTTCGAAGATCAACAAAGAGCTGATTACCACTGCCAACGACAAGAAATACACCATCGCAACCGTCGTGAAGGTTGACGGCATTGCCTGGTTCGACCGCATGCGCGACGGCGTAGACCAGTTCAAGGCTGACACCGGCAATGACGTCTGGATGGTAGGCCCGAGCCAGGCGGATGCCGCAGCACAGGTGCAGATCGTCGAAAACCTGATTGCGCAGGGGGTGGATGCCATCGCCATCGTGCCCTTTTCCGTCGAAGCAGTTGAACCTGTTCTGAAGAAGGCGCGTGAACGCGGCATCGTGGTCATCAGCCATGAGGCATCCAATATCCAGAACGTCGATTACGACATCGAAGCCTTCGACAACAAGGCCTATGGCGCCAATCTCATGAAGGAACTTGGCAAGTCGATGGGTGGCAAGGGCAAATATGTCACCACCGTCGGCAGCCTGACCTCCAAGTCGCAGATGGAATGGATCGACGGTGCCGTCGAATACCAGAAGGCCAATTTCCCGGAAATGTCGGAAGCAACCGGCCGTCTCGAAACCTATGACGATGCCAACACCGACTATAACAAGCTCAAGGAAGCGATGACCGCCTATCCGGACATCACGGGCATTCTCGGCGCACCAATGCCGACCTCTGCCGGTGCCGGACGCCTGATCGCCGAAGGCGGGCTCAAGGGCAAGGTCTTCTTCGCAGGCACCGGCCTCGTTTCGGTCGCAGGCGAATATATCAAGAATGACGATGTTCAGTACATTCAGTTCTGGGACCCTGCCGTTGCAGGCTATGCCATGAACATGCTGGCCGTCGCAGCGCTTGAAAAGAAGAACGACCAGATCAAGGCCGGTCTCAATCTGGGTCTGCCGGGCTATGAAAGCCTGCTGGCGCCTGACGCTGCCAAGCCGAACCTGCTCTATGGCGCAGGCTGGGTCGGCGTGACCAAGGAAAACATGGATAAGTACGACTTCTGATATCCATGGCTGCCTGACGGGAGGGGCTTCCTGCCCCTCCTATCGGACAAATCGCATTCCAGCCTTGCACGAGGCCCCCATATGAGTGAAAACCTGATCGAACTGCGCCATATCGGAAAACGCTTCGGTGGTGTCAGGGCACTGGACGACGTTTCCTTTGCCATAAAGCCCGGCGAAATCCACTGCCTCGCAGGTGAGAACGGCTCCGGCAAATCCACCATCATCAAGGTCATGTCGGGCGTCTACACGCCGGAAGACGGCGAGATACTGATCGACGGCAAGTCCGTCGGCAAGCTCGATCCCGTCAAGTCGGTTCATCACGGCATTCAGGTGATCTATCAGGACTTCTCGCTGTTCGGGAACCTGACCGTTGCCGAAAATCTGGCCATCAATACTTTTCTCATCGAAGGCCGCAAGGGCGTCGACTGGAAGCGCGTGCGTGACCTGGCACAGAAGGCGCTGGCGCGGCTCGACGTCAGCATCGACCTCGATGCGGATGTGGACAGCCTGCCGACATCGGGCAAGCAGATCGTAGCGATTGCGCGCGCCGTCATGGCTGACGCCCGCCTTATCATCATGGACGAACCGACAACCGCACTAACGCGGCATGAAGTCGACGCGCTGTTCAAGATCGTGCGCGATATTCAGGCACAGGGCATCGCAGTACTCTTCGTCAGCCACAAGATGCGCGAGATGCTGGAAATCAGCGAAAGGCTGACCGTCTTCCGCAATGGCAAGAAGGTTGCCGAAGGCCCGATTTCCGATTTCGACGAACCGTCGATCACCCGCGCCATGACCGGTCAGGAACTCACATCGGACCATTATCACTGGACCCCGCGTGAAGGCGCTTCGGCCAATCCGACCCTAGAAATCACGAACCTTTCTGTTCCTGGCTCTGTGGAAAATGCCAGCCTCGCTCTCAATGCGGGCGAGATCGTCGGCATATCCGGGCTGATCGGCTCCGGTCGCACAGAACTCGCACTCGCGCTCTTCGGCATGAAGCCGGATTTCACCGGCACTGTTCGTATCGACGGCAGGCAAGTTCACCCGAAAACCGTGCAGGAAGGGATTGCCTGCGGCGTCGCCTATGTGCCGGAAGATCGCCTGACGGAAGGTCTGTTCCTGACGCAATCGATCGAGCGCAACATCATCGTCACATCCATCGAGAAATTCGTGCGCGGCCTCTTCATCGACCGCAAGAAGGCCGACACCACGACCCGTGACATGTTTTCGGCGATGCACATCGTTGCCCCCGGTCCGCATACGCCGGTCAATCACCTGTCAGGCGGCAATGCGCAGCGTGTGGTGCTGGCACGCTGGCTTTTGACCGGCGCGAAAGTGCTGATCCTCAACGGACCGACTGTCGGCGTCGATGTCGGCTCCAAGGCGCAGATCCACAATATCATCCGCAAACTTGCCCGTGATGAAGGTCTCGCCGTCCTGATGATTTCCGACGACGTGCCCGAGCTGGTGCAGAACTGCAATCGTGTGCTGGTGATGCATCGCGGACGTTTCGTCGACGAACTTTCCGGTGAAACCATGACCGAAGATGCCGTCAATGACCGGCTCAAGACGCTGAATTGAGGAACCGGCACATGAAGTTCTTTCGCAGTACCGAATTCATCATTGCCTGCGTGCTGTTCGCGGCGATGGTTATTATCGGCCTCATCAATCCGGCATTCTGGTCGCTGGACAATATCTTCGGCCTTCTGCGCTCCAATGTCGTGATCGGCATCATGGCGCTTGGCGTTCTGCTGGTGATGATTTCCGGCGGCATCGACGTCTCCTTCACCGCTTTTGCCATCGCGGCCATGTATCTGACCGTCCGCGCCATGGTTTATCTCGGCTATGACGGCGTGTTCATTCCGTTCGTGGCAGCAACGCTGATCGGCCTGCTGCTTGGCGCATTCAACGGCTTCATCATCCATCGTTTCAAGATGATCCCGCTGATCGTGACACTCGGTACCGGTTCCATCGTGCGCGGACTGGTGCTTGGTCTGGTGGGTACAAGCACCGTCAACATCAACAAGATGCCGAAGGAACTGATCGAATTTGGCAAGACGGATGTTGTTTCGCTGACAAATGCTGCAGGAACAGCCTTTAGCCTGACCGCAATGTTCCTCGTCTATCTGGCGCTGGCGCTGCTGATCCACCTGATCCTCAATTATACGATGATCGGGCGCAGCGTTTATGCCTATGGCGGCTCGCCGGAAGCGGCAAAGCGTGTCGGCTTCAATACGCGCCGCACCATCTTCTTCGTCTATTGCGTGGCCGGAGCGCTCGCAGGTTTCGCGGGCCTTCTGCATTCCTCGATGATCTGGCTTGCCAATCCGCGCGATTTCGTCGGGCTTGAACTGGACGTGATCGCAGCCGTGGTTCTGGGCGGCGCATCGATCTTCGGCGGACGGGGCACGGTTCTCGGTACGCTTATGGGCGTCTTCATGCTCGTCATGGTCAAGAACTCGCTCATCATCATGAAGGTAGACACCACGTGGCAGCGCGTCGTGGTCGGCCTCATCATCATCGTCGCCACAGCCATCACCGCATGGCGTGACCGCAAAAGTATCGCCTGAGAGGAGAACGCGACATGAAACAGTCTTTCGACATGCGCCGCATCCTTGGCGGAGACAACAACATCATCCAGCTCATCGTCATCACCGTACTGGTCTTTGCGCTGATGACCTGGATGAACCCGGACAAGTTCCTGCGCTATTACAACTTCGAATCCATCAGCTACATCATGCCGGAGCTGGGCATCCTCTCCGTCGCCATGATGATTGCCATGCTGACAGGCGGCATCGACCTTTCGGTGGTGGGCATCGCCAATCTGGCAGGTATCATGGCCGGAGTTTATTTCCATTCCTCCATGGTGCAGGCGGCGCAGACGTCCGGTTCCGGCATGCTGTTCTACACCATCATCGGCATATTGCTTGCCGTGCTGATCGGGCTGGTATCGGGACTGGTCAACGGCCTGCTGATAGCCAAACTCCGCATCACACCGATCCTTGCCACACTCGGCACCGGGCAGGTCTTGATGGGGCTGGCTCTGGTTCTGACAGGCGGCCCGGCAATCGTCGGCTTTCCCGATGCGTGGAACTGGGTCGGCAATGGCAAACTGTTCGGCATCGCCACGCCATTCCTGCTCTTCATCGCCGTATGCATCGTCGTGGCAATTCTCCTGACACGCACGACGCTCGGCATCAATCTCATGCTGATCGGCACCAATCCGCGTGCTGCGGTCTTTGCCGGTATCCGCAAGGATCGGATGGTCCTCTATTCCTACATGCTCACCGGCGTACTTGCTTCCATAGCCGGGATCATCCTTTCGGGCCGCACCAATGCCGCCAAGTCGGACTATGGCGCATCCTATCTGCTGCAGGCCGTGCTGATCGCCGTTCTCGGCGGCACCAATCCGGCAGGTGGAAAGGGACGTGTTGTGGGCGTCGCTATCGCGCTGATTGCTCTGATGCTGCTTTCATCCGGCTTCCAGATGATGCGGTTCTCCAACCACCTCATCGATTTCATCTGGGGCGCTTTCCTCATTCTCGTCATTGCGATCAACGCATCGCGCAATCAGGGCAGGTGATCCCTTATGCAGGACATCGAATTTCATCTTCGCCGTCAGGATTTTGTCCAACAGCCGCATGTCATCGCCAATACTTACGGTCTCAGCGTCACTGCCTTTCGCTATCCAAGCGGTATCGAGGCGCTGCTGGTCGAGAACGAACGCGGCAATCTCATCGTGCTGCCCTTCATGGGGCAGATGATCTGGGGCGCGGAATTCGACGGCATCGATCTGACAATGGGCAACAGCTTCTCCATGCCGCGTCCGGCAACCACCATCGTCGAGACCTATGGCTGCTTTGCGTTCCATAGCGGCATCCTGCGCAATGGTTGTCCTTCGCCTCAGGACAATCATCTTCTGCATGGCGAAATGGCCTGTGCACAGATGGACAAGGCCGGTCTTCTCTTCGGTCATGACGAGCGCGGTGCCTTTGTCGAAATCACTGGCGAATATGAATATGTGATGGGCTTCGGTGCACATTATCTGGCGCGGCCAAGCGTGCGGCTTCATGCGGATGAAACACTGTTCGACATCACCATGGATGTCGAGAACCTTTCATCCGCTCCGATGGAGCTGATGTATATGTGTCACGTCAATTTCGCTTATGCAGAAGGCGCGCGGATCGTCCAGCCGGTGCCCTATACGCCGGATCATGTGCAGGTGCGCACCGCCGTTCCCGGCCACGTTACGCCCAATGATGATTACCTGTCGCTGATTGATGAACTGGCCACCGATCCAGCTGCGATGGAAGTGCTGGACGAACCGGAGCGCTACGATCCCGAGCAGGTCTTCTATATTCGCGGACTGCCGAAAGATGCCGAAGGCAACACCCATCTGATGATGCAGCTTCCCGAGGGCGACGGATTTGGCATTTCCTACCCGACCGAAATCTTCCCAAAAACCGTGCGCTGGATTCTCGTGAACGGCGATGCCCAGGTTGCAGCCTTTGCCCTGCCCTCGACCTGCGAGCCGGAAGGCTATCTGGCGGAAAAGGCCAAGAACAATGTGCAGGTGCTGGCATCGGGCGAGCGCGCCATTTTCCCAGTGCGCGTCGGCTATCTCGATACAACCGCCGCCGAAGAATTCGAAGCCTCGATCAAGGCACTCTGAAATTTCAAAGGAACATCTCATGACCAGAAAGATCGGAGTGGTCGGCTCCAACATGGTGGATCTCATCACCTATGTGAACCGTATGCCCGGCCCCGGCGAAACGCTGGAGGCCCCGACATTTGAAATCGGCTGTGGTGGCAAAGGCGCCAATCAGGCCGTCGCTGCTGCACGCCTTGGCGCAGATGTGATGATGGTCACCCGTGTAGGCGACGATATTTTCGCGGACAACACCATCCGCAACCTGAACGAGTTCGGCGTCGATACGCGCCATGTGCGCAAGGTTTCCGGAAAATCGAGCGGCGTAGCCCCCATCTTCGTCGAGCCATCGGGTGAAAACTCGATCCTGATCGTCAAGGGCGCCAATGCCGATCTTCTGCCCGCCGAAGTCGACAAGGCTGCGGACGATCTGAAAGCGTGCGGCCTCATCCTGATGCAGATGGAAGTTCCGGTCGAGACAGTCTACCACACCATCGCTTTCGCCGCTGAAAACGGCATCGAAACCATTTTGAATCCTGCGCCTGCTGCCGCCGATCTTGACCCCGAACTGATCCGGCAGGTGACTTTTCTCGTGCCGAACGAGAGCGAGCTTGCGATCCTCTCCGGCCTGCCGACCGGCACGGACGATGAAATCGTCACCGCTGCGCGTTCGCTCATCGCGCGCGGCATCCGCACCGTCATCGTCACGCTCGGCGGACGCGGTGCGCGCATGATTACGGCAAGCGAAATCGTCAATATTCCACCAGTCAAGGTCACACCGAAAGACACGACAGGCGCGGGTGATGCCTTTATCGGCTCCTTTGCCCGCTTCTATGCCGGGACCGGCAATGTGGAAGCCTCGCTTCGCAAGGCCGCTCTTTATGCGGCCCATTCCATCACCCGGCCGGGCACGCAGAAAGCCTATGCCAGCCAGGAAGAATTCGAAACGTTCTGCCGCGATCACGCCCCTTCGACCGAACGTGCCTGATCGCACTTGAACGTAATTGAACCCACGAACGGACAATGAAATGACCGAAGCCCTCCCCCGCAATAACGGGACACCGCTCAAGCCGGAATGGTTTGAGGATGTATCCGTCAATCGCAGCGCTTCCGAGCGCCGTGCCGCTACGATTAGCGCCCGCCGTTCGGTGAAAAAGGAATATCAGGCGGCGTGGCTCATCCGCGCCATCCAGTGCATAGACCTCACCACGCTTGCAGGCGACGACACGGCGGGCCGCGTGCGCAGGCTCTGTGCCAAGGCGCGCCGTCCGGTGCGCGAGGATATTCTGGAAGCGCTCGGCCTTGCAGATGCGGGCATCACCACAGGCGCGGTCTGCGTTTATCCCACCATGGTGCCCCATGCCGTGAAGGCGCTTGAAGGTTCCGGCATTCCGGTTGCCTCGGTGGCGACGGGCTTCCCCGCCGGGCTGACGCCGCTGCCGCTCCGTCTCGCTGAAATCACCTATGCCGTCGAACAGGGCGCACATGAAATCGACATCGTGATTACGCGCGAGCATGTGCTGACACAGAACTGGTCGGCTCTCTACGACGAGATTGCTGCCATGCGCGAAGTCTGCGGGGATGCACATATGAAGGCAATCCTTGCCACTGGCGATCTCAATACGCTGACCAATGTTTATCGCGCCTCGATGGTGGCGATGCAGGCGGGCTCCGATTTCATCAAGACCTCGACGGGCAAGGAAGACGTCAACGCCACCTTGCCAGTGAGCCTGACCATGGTGCGGGCGCTGCGCGATTATGGCGAGCTTTCCGGTCAGAGCGTCGGTTTCAAACCCGCGGGCGGCCTCAAGACCGCAAAGGACGCGCTCGCCTGGCTCACACTGATGAAGGAAGAACTCGGCAATCGCTGGCTGGAGCCCGACCTGTTCCGCATCGGCGCATCGTCGATGCTTGGCGATATCGAACGACAATTGGAGCACTTCGTGACCGGGCGCTACTCCGCCGCCAACCGTCACGCTGCTGCATAAGGAATTGATTCAAATGCGACCCATCAAGGACATCCTGAAGACCATGGAATATGGACCTTCCCCCGAAGCAAACGGCGATGTGAACCTGTGGCTGGAACAGCATGACCGTTCCTTCGGCCACTATATCAACGGGACCTTTGTCAAACCGGAAGGCCGCAAGGCAATTGCGGTTGCCAATCCGGCCAATGGTGACAAGCTCGCCGAAATCACCTGCGGCAACGCGGAAGATGTCGATCAGGCGGTGAAAGCCGCCCGCACCGCTTTTGGCAAATGGTCCAAACTTTCGGGCTATGAACGGGCCAAGTATCTCTATGCCATCGCGCGCCATATTCAGAAGCGCGAGCGTTTTCTGGCCGTGCTGGAAACCATGGACAACGGCAAGCCGATCCGCGAAACCCGCGACATCGACATTCCGCTCGCCGCCCGTCACTTCTATCATCATGCAGGCTGGGCCGAGATGGTGGAAGATGAGTTCAAGGGCTTTTCGCCCGTGGGCGTCTGCGGTCAGGTCATTCCGTGGAATTTCCCGCTTCTCATGCTTGCCTGGAAGATAGCACCCGCTCTGGCCGCCGGTAACACGGTCGTGCTGAAGCCCGCCGATCTGACGCCGCTTTCGGCCATTGCCTTTGCGGAAATCTGCCATGAAGTCGGCCTGCCCGCCGGGGTCGTCAACATCGTGCAGGGCGATGGTAGCACCGGCGCGGAAATCTGCGGTCATGATGGCGTGGACAAGGTGGCCTTTACGGGCTCGACACAGGTTGGCCGTGTCATTCGCGAGCAGATTGCCGGATCGGGCAAGAAGCTGTCGCTGGAATTGGGCGGCAAGTCGCCCTTCATCGTCTTTGAAGATGCCGATCTTGATGCCGCAGTTGAAGGCGTGGTCGATGCCATCTGGTTCAATCAGGGCGAAGTCTGTTGCGCAGGTTCGCGCCTGCTCGTGCAGGAAGGCATTGCCGAGCGCTTCTATGCCAAACTCAGAAAGCGTCTCGAAAGCTTACGCGTCGGCGATCCGCTCGACAAATCCACCGATGTCGGCGCCATCGTTTCACCCGGTCAGGTGAAGCGCATTTCCGATCTTATCCAAAAGGGTATCGACGAAGGCGGCGAGCTCTGGCAGACGCCGAACCCGCTTCCCGCCAAAGGCAATTATATCGCTCCCGGCTTCTTCACCGATGTGGATCAGGCATCAACCGTTTGTCAGGTGGAAATTTTTGGGCCGATTGCGGCAGCAACAACCTTCCGCACTCCCGATGAAGCCGTCTCGCTCGCCAACAATACACGCTACGGGCTTGCCGCGTCGATCTGGTCTGAAAACATCAATGTCGCGCTCGATCTTGCTGCGCGGGTGAAGGCCGGTGTCGTCTGGATTAACTGCACCAACATGCTGGATGCGGGCGCAGGCTTCGGCGGCTACCGTGAAAGCGGGTTCGGTCGCGAAGGCGCACGCGAAGGCATGTACGAATATCTCGTCTCCGATTGGGAAAAGGCACTGTCCGCGACCAAGATTGCGGAAGCCTTCGTGCCATCAGCTTCGCCCTCCGGCGATGACAAGATCACCATCGACGGTATCGACCGCACGATAAAGAACTATATTGGCGGCAAGCAGGCACGTCCGGATGGCGGCTACAGCTATTCGGTCACGGGCAAGGGCGGCTCGGTCATCGGGCAGGCTGGCATCGGCAACCGCAAGGACATCCGCAATGCCGTGGAAGCTGCAAGCAAGGCTGGAAGCTGGGGCGCAGCCACTGCGCATAACCGGGCTCAGGTGCTCTATTATCTTGGCGAAAACCTCGATGCACGCCGCACGGATTTCGTGGCACGGCTGATCGAAAGCACCGGCATCAGCGAGAAAAAAGCGGAAGAGGAATTTGAAACCGCGCTGCGTCGGATTTTCTATTATGCCGCACAGGCCGACAAGTTCGATGGTGCAGTTCATTCCACCAAGTCGCGTCATGTGACACTGGCGATGAACGAACCCTGGGGCGTGATGGGCATCGTCTGCCCTGATGAAGCGCCGCTTCTTTCGCTTGTCTCTCTGGTCTTGCCAGCAATCGCCATGGGTAACCGAACGGTCGTTGTACCATCGAGCCGTCATCCGCTGATCACAGGTGATTTCTATCAGGTGCTCGACACATCCGATGTGCCCGGCGGCGTGGTCAACATCGTCACTGGCGAGCGTGACCTTCTGACGAAGACGCTTGCCGAACATGATGACGTTGCTGCGCTCTGGTATTTTGGTTCACGCGAAGGCAGCGCAATGGCCGAAAAGGCGTCAGCAGGCAACCTCAAGGCAACGTGGGTCAGCAATGGCCGCTTGCCGAACTGGCTCAACAAGACCGAAGGACAGGGCCGGGATTATCTGCGCCGTGCCATTCAGGTGAAAAATATCTGGGTGCCATACGGGGCATAGATCAGAACCAAAAGGCCCGCTCCGGCGGGCCTTTTGATGCAGGGTTTTCGCGCTTATTGCGGCACCCACAAAATAGTGTCTGGATTGATCCCCAACAGGAGGGCCTGTGCGACCGCTCGCGCCTTCAGTTCTCCGCTTGCCTCGGGCTCGCGCGAAAGTACCCAGAAATAGCTCCGCGTCGAACCGACAATGATCGACCACTGGTAATCGTCTTCATCGATATCCACGATATTATAGCCCCCGTAGAAGGGGCCGAAGAATGAAACTTTCAACGCGCCTTCATCGGCAGATCGCACAAAACGGGCGGTTCCTGTGGCTTGTGTCCAACGCGCTTTCCATGGATCGAAGCCGCGATTGACCACTTTTACGGTTTGATCGGGATGCAATGAATATTCCGCCGTCGTCCGGGTTAAACCGCGCTCGAAGCGGTTTTCAAGCCGCCCGATCTCGTACCACTTGCCGAGATAGCGCGTGAGATCGAAGGGTTTGACCGGCACGATACCCTGCGGGATTTGCGGCGAACTTGCCCGTGTCAGCGCATATCCTACCGCCAATCCTGTCAGACCAAGAGCAAGTTTTCCAAATCTCATCGTCTTCCCTTCCTTTGTCGCATGAAGGGACAAACCGATGCGATGGCGATTGGTTCCCAACGGTAAACAAGATGAGCTTCCGCAGCGTCATGCCACTGTCATGCAATCGGAATAGAAGCTCCCAATCTATTTGGATTGTGGGAAAATGTTGCATTCCTCGAATATTAAAGCGGATGTCGCCGTTCGGGCCGAAGGGCTGAATCTGGCCTACGGCACAGCCACCATCTTGAAAAATATCGATCTTTCACTGCCGAAGGGACAGACGCTCGCTTTGCTTGGGCCATCCGGTTGCGGCAAGACAACACTGCTCCGTCTCGTGGCTGGCCTTCTCGCCCCGACCAAGGGCTCGATCACAATCAACGGCGTCACCGTCGCCGATGCCAAGACAGGATCGTTCATTCCGCCTGAGAAGCGCCATCTCGGCATGGTGTTTCAGGATTATGCGCTCTGGCCGCATATGACTGTTTTCGGCAATGTGTCCTTTCCGCTCGAAATGCGCGGCCTCGGCCGTGCAGAGCGCGAAAAGCGTGTTGCCTCGGCACTCGACCGCGTCGGTCTTTCGGGCTTCGGCGAGCGTGCCATCAGCGATATGTCGGGCGGCCAGCAGCAACGCGTCGCCATTGCCCGCGCCATCGTCGCCGAGCCGGGACTGGTATTGTTCGACGAGCCGCTTTCCAATCTCGACCGCGAACTGCGCGAAAACATGGTCACCGAGATCGGACAGCTTGTCGCCAATCTCGGCCTGACCGCGATCTATGTCACCCACGACCAGAGCGAAGCTTTCTCGCTTGCCGATCAGGTGGCTGTCATGCGCACCGGCGTGATTGAGCAGCTGGCTGCACCGGAAGCACTCGTCGCAGAACCGACAACACCGGAAGTCGCAGATTTTCTGCGGCTCGGCTGTGTCGTCCCTGTGGAGCGGTGCGAAAACGCCTACAGGATTGCGCGCACCGGTATCCACATCGCCCGTGGCTCTCATGCGGGACAGGCAACGCATGTCTTGTTGCCGTCGCGCTCGGTTCGCAGCGGGCCCGTCCATGAAGCTGCAATCCCGGCAACGGTCCTGCGCTCGCAGTTTCGCGGCGACGGTCATCTGACCACTGTGCGTATCGGCTCGCAGCAGGACGGTCACGAACTGACCTATCTCGACAGCATCCGTCTTTCACCCGGCGTTCCGGTCGGCATTTCCGTCGATGCCAGCCAGCTGCGTTGGTTCTCAAAATAGACCATTCCATCAGGAATATCTCAGGAGGCAAACATGAAAAAATCCATTCTCGGCGCGGGGCTTGCGCTTGTCACCGCTTTGCTGGCCAGCACTGCGGCCTATGCAGATATCACGGTTTACTCGGCTGGTCCGGGCAGCCTGATCGAAAAGCTTGCCGCAGGCTTCACCGCCAAGACCGGTGCGAAGGTCAATGTTTTTCAGGCAACGACCGGTAAGGTCATGGCGCGCATCGAAGCGGAAGCCGCTAATCCGGTTGTCGACGTTCTGATCTCGGCCTCGTGGGATACGGCAACCGACTTCGCCAAGCGTGACTGGTTGGTCGCCTATACCAGCCCGAACGCCGAAAAAGTGCCGGATTTCCTCAAGAATGAAACGGCGGTCGCGCAGGGCGTCTCTGCCCTCGGTATCGCGTGGAACCCTGCCAGCAAGACGCCGAAGCCCGCCGAATGGGCGGATCTCGCCAAGCCTGAATACAAGGATCTCGTCAATCTGCCGGACCCGGCACAGTCGGGAGCGACCTTCGAGCTCGTTGCCGCCCTTCAGGCGCAACAGGGTTGGGACCTGTTCCGGAACCTGCACGAGAACGGCGCAACTGTCGCCGGTGCCAACGCAGAAGCTTTGAACCCCGTCCTTCAAGGCGCCAAGGCCGCCGTGTTCGGTGCCGTCGACTACATCTCGCTCGCGGGCAAGGCCAAGGGTGAATCCATCGACGTCATTTTCCCGACATCCGGCACAGTGATTGCACCGCGACCGGCCATGATCCTCAAATGGTCGAAGAACCAGGACGAAGCCAAGCAGTTCATCGATTATATGCTGTCCGACGAAGGCCAGAAAATGGTTGCCGACACCTATCTGATGCCGTCGCGTACCGACATTCCGGCCAATCGCCCGCTGATCGGCGACCTGAAAATCCTGCCGATCGACGCCAAGGAAGTCTATGGCAAGCGCAACGATACGCTGAAGGAATTCGGTGCCGCTTTCGCCGCCAGCAACTAACTCTTGAAGGATCAGCAGACATGAAGACAGGCAGTGCGGCGGCTGGCAATCCGCTCGGATTCGTTGCGGTCGCCGGGCTCGCATTCATCGTCGCGGTGCCATTTGTCTTCATCGTCCTTCAGGCAATCTTTCCGCAACTGGGGAGAGGCTCGCTGGCCGAGCCTTTCCTGCATCTCTCGGCCCTGTTTGAAGACCCGAAGCTTTTGCGCATGAGCGGCAATACCGTTCTGCTCGGGCTTTCGGTGGTTGTGCTTTCTGCCCTCATCGCCGTACCGCTTGCAGTTTTCCGGGCACTCTACAAGGTGCCGTTCGCCATATTGTGGGACGTGCTGATGCTCGTGCCCTTCATGATCCCACCCTATATCGCCACGCTTGGCTGGATAATGACCCTGCAGCCGCGCGGTTATCTTGAACAGCTCACAGGTTTCAATCTGGCTCCATTCCTGTTTTCTGTCGCAGGCATGAGTTTCGTCATGGCGCTGAACACGTTTCCGCTCGTCTATTTTGCGGTGTCGCGCACGATTGAAGCAGTTGGCGCTCGCTATTCCGATGTCGGACGGGTGTTCGGGGCCTCGCCTTGGCGTTCCTTCTTCCGCATTACCCTGCCGCTGGCGACGCCGGGCCTCGCGGCAAGTCTTCTTCTGGTTTTCGCGGCAGCTATCGAGGAATACGGTACGCCCGCAGCCCTTGGACGCCGTTCCGGCTTTGAAGTTCTGGTGACGGAAATTGATCTGCGCATTTCCGACTGGCCCATCGACCTTGCAGGAGCTGCCGTCTTTTCGCTGGCGCTTGTCTGCCTGTCGCTGGCCGCCTTTCTGGTCCAGCGCTGGATACTGACGCGCCGCTCCTATGTGACGACCGGCGGCAAGCCGCAGGCAAAGGACAAGCGTCCGCTTGGAGCCCTCACAATTCCCGTGGTGGTTCTGTTCGCCATCATCGCCTTTGCTGCGACTGGCATTCCTCTGCTGGCCATTCTGGCGACCGCTCTTTCCAAAACCGTATCTGGCGGGCTAACCCCATCGAACCTCGGCTTCGACAATTTTGCAGCCATTGCCGAAGACAGCGCAGGTGGCATGCGTGCACTGGTCAACAGCCTGTCACTCGGTGTTGCGAGTGCCCTGCTGACAGGACTGCTCGGCGCGGTTGCCGCCTATGCCGTCGTGAAGATGCGCTTTCGCGGGCGTTTCTGGCTCGATATACTGACCGTCCTGCCAAATGCTTTGCCCGGTGTCGTCGTCGCAGTCGGTCTCATTCTTGCATGGAACCAACCCATGCTGCCTGTCTCGCCCTACAATACGCCGCTGATCCTGCTGCTTGCCTATTGTTGCATTCTTCTGCCGCAGCCGATCCGCTATGCATCGGCTGCCTTCCACCAGATCGGCGACAATCTGGAAGCTGCGGCACGTGTTTGCGGCGCAAACAGCTTCACCGCTTTCCGGCGCATCATGCTGCCTCTGATCGCCCCCAGCCTGATAACGGCGATGTTGCTCGTCTTTGCCGTCGCCACGCGGGAACTCGTCGCATCGATACTGGTGGCTCCAGTTGGAATGCAGACCATCTCGATCTTCATCTGGCGTCAGTTCGAGCAAGGCTCAGTCGGCCTCGGCATGGCCATGGCATTCATCGCCATTCTCATCACCACGCTTTTGCCCTTGGTTCTGATGGGGTTGTTGAAGCGCTCCGGTCTCGTTAGAATTTGACCTTCCGTTCCCAATCGGGAAATGCCAACAGCAGGGTCGAAATTCCAGTGCCTTGAAAAGCCGGGAGAACCGTTTTGACGAAACAGGCCGTTGTCTTGAAAAGAGAAGAATGGGCGAGGCGTGATGATGCCTGGTCTGGGCGCGTCGAAGGCAAGAGATTTGGTACTGATGCGTCGATCATATTCTTCTCGACCGATGTTGTAGGGCATGGTCCCAAACTGCACCGGCACCCCTATGACGAGATTTTCATCGTCCGTCAGGGAAATGCCCTGTTCATTGTTGACGATGAACAGATCGAGGTGACGGAGGGACAGGTTGTCTTCGGTCCGGCAAACATACCGCACAAGTTCATCAATCTCGGGCCCGGGCGTCTGGAAACAACCGATATTCACGTTACCCAACATTTCGAGCAGGAAGACCTCGAATGAAATAGGGGCAACGTCTCCCCCGCATTTTGGTAGAATTATCTTGTCTTCGCCTTCAAAGATGATAATTTTAGTCATATTAATGCGACGGTATCCGGACGCATTTCTCACGAAACATGTCCGGCCATGAAGCCGGAATTCCAATGAAACGCTGTCGCATACGGATCGGAACGTTTTGGGCTTCTGGCATTCGATGATCTGGCAAGCCGAAGGCATCCGGGTGGTTGCACCGGTTCAATGGCGCGTGCTGGACGGGCTGGTCAGCGTCTATTGGGAGGCTGAAAGCCAGACGGGGGCCAATGGCTATTTCCTGTCGCACGATCCCCGCATCATGATCTTTTTTCAGGATGTTTCGTCAAACATTCGCATATCGAACGACAGCAGCGTCCTTACCCAGCATCACCGCCCGATGACGCGTGCGATCTACATACCCGCTGGCGTACCGATGTGGACGAATACGGTTTCGCTTCACCGGTTTTCGCACCTGAACCTGCATTTTCACAAGGATCGGCTGCTCAAATATCTAACTCCGACACTCGGCACCTCTATGGCCATGGCCGCCATGCGCAGTCCGGTGGAAATTCAGGACCTTGGCGCCATAGAAATGCTTGCCCGCCTGCTCGTCGATGAAACAGCCAATCCGATAAAACACGGGCTTTTTGCGGAAAACCTCATCGGCAGCATTCTGACCGGGCTTCTCGATATACCGAACGAGGATAACAAGCAGGGCTACGGCCGCCTCACCATGGCGCAGATGAACAAGCTGAACGCACGGTTCGACAGTTGCGGTGACCGCCGGTTAAGCGTCGCCGAAATGGCGGCAGCGGTGGGTCTGTCGGAAAGCTGGTTCGCCAATGTCTTCAAGCAGACAACCGGGAAAACTCCGCTGCAATGGCAAATGGCGAAGCGCATCGATCTGGCGCAACAATTGCTGGCAGATAGCAACCTGACCGTCGCTGGCATCGCAGCACAGCTCGGGTTCACCGATCAGGCTCATCTGACCAAGGCTTTCCGTCAGGTGGTGGGAGAAACGCCAGCCGCATGGCGGCGCTTCCAGTCGAACCGCTGACCAATTTCGGATTGTAAGCTCCGCCGCCTGTTTCCGGCGGAGCTGCTCATCCTACCAGGTGCGGCGAAGCGTTGCCGTGATCTCGCGACCGGGATTGTAGAAATCCGCTCCGAAACCGCCATAGGCGACGTATTTCTTGTCGAACAGATTGCTGACATTGACCTGCAGCGCTGAATTATCGAGGAACTCGTAAGTGAATGCGGCATCGAACACGACATTGCCGCTGGTGCCCGACGTATTGGCTGGCGTGAAGTAATACGCACCAATATAACGACCGCCGACACCGATTGTCATGTCGCCGCGACGACCGCTGCCCTCGATCTTGTAGTTCGCCCAAAGCGAAGCGAGGTGCTTGGAAACAAATTGCGGGCGGTTGCCCTCATTGCCACCGGTACCGTTCTCTACGATCTCCGGGTCCATATAGGAATAGGCCGCGATCAGGTTGAGATTGTTCGTCAGCTCGGCCTTGGCTTCCAGATCGATACCGCGAACGCGAACCTCGCCAATCGTGGATGGCTGAAGTGTGATGGGATTGTTGACCGAGATATTGTTCTTGGTCAGATCGTAAACGGACGCGGTGAACAGGGCCGGAAATGCAGTTGGCTGGTATTTCACGCCGACTTCGATCTGTTCGCCCCGCTCAGGATCGACACCAATGGCCGGAGGAGCGACCGATTCAGCATAGCTCGTATAGACCGCCCATTCATCCGTTACCCGATAGGTGAGGCCGAAGCGGCTGGTGAACTCGCTCAGGTCGCCATCTGTGGTCGTGTTCTTGAGATTGTTCGTCTGCGACAGGTCGAGCCAATCATTGCGCAGGCCCACACTGGCGATCAGCTTTTCGGCGAATGTCAGATCCTGCTGAAAATAGATCGCTTTGGTCTTTTGCTTGGTCGATGTGCTGCCGATCAGCGGCAGACTGACCGGAGCGCCGGTAAAGACCGGATTGGTCCAGTCGATGCTCGGCGCCGGGCCCCAGAGCGTCTTGTTGGTGGCCGAATAATTGTTGTATTCGACGCCCGCCATTGTCCGGCTTTCGAACCGGTCAAAGCTTGTCTCATATTTCAGGTTCACATCGCCCACGAAATTCTCGGCTGAGGCGTCATTTCCGAAGAAATCGCGCTTGGCAATCGTGGAGCCATCGGTCGGTGTGGCCGCGATATAGGCATAGCCGAAATCGGTGTCCTGCTTGCTGTAACGCCCGTTGGCGCTCATGCTCAAACCATTGCCAAAATCATGATCGAACATGGCGCTGACAGTATTTCTGTCAGTGCCGCGATAGTTGAAATCCGGCTCTCCGAAAAAGCGGCTTCGGTTGAAATCGGTGCCGACCGGATGGCCGCCGCTTCCGGGCACGCCATTGCGGTGAAGATGATCGAAGATCACCGTCAAATTGGTCGCATCGCTCGGGCGCCACGTCAGCCCGCCCATGATGAACTTTTCGTCGTCGCGCGAATAGTCATATTCGGCGTCGGAATCCTTGAACTTGCCGGTGAGGCGATAGGACAGCGTTTCGTCGCCGGTCAGATTATCACCGAAATCGAAGCCGACTTCCTTGTGGTTGAACGAACCGCCCGTGACATAGGCTTCGCCAAAGCGTTCGCGCTTCGGCCGCTTCGTCACGTAATTGACCATACCACCTGGATCGGAGACGCCGAAAGCCGTGGAACTCGCGCCTTTCAGAACTTCAATCCGTTCAAATGCATAGGGTTCCTCGCGTATACCGCCAAAGGGACGGCCAAGGGACAGCCCGTCGCGATAGGTGTTGGCATCGAAACCGCGGATCTGGAAAAAGTCAAACCGGTCATCCGACCCGTAAAAATTGGTGGAAACACCTGCAGTATATTGCAGCACCTGCTCGACGGTCTGGGCGTTGCGCTCCTGTATTTCCTTGGCGGTGATCACCGATACGGAGGCTGCCGTATCCATGATATCCGTCGCCATCTTGCCGCCGCCGGTGGTTCTCGTCGCGACAATCGACTTGGAATCGTCGTCGCGCCCGCCAGTCCCATCAACTGTAATGGTCTTGAGCACCGTCGGCGCTTCCGTTGTCGTCGCCTGCTGCGCCAAAGCGAGACCCGGCATGGAAACGACAAGCGCCGTGCACCCCAGAAGAATTGCCCTGCAGTAGCGAACCTGGGTGATTTTCTTCATCTCAGCGGTCTTTTCAATGTCCATGGTCAGGTCCGATATGCAGTTTGCGGCGATCGCTTTCGGCGACGGTTTTCAAAGTGTGGAGACATCGACCAGCGTTGCGATCAACGACCGGATGAACCCGATCATCGAAGCAATCAAGAAACTGAAATTGTCCCCGGATCGCCACTAACTTGAGAAGCTTTGTCCAGTATTGTAAAAAACTGCTTTTTTGTAGGAAATCACGGTTAATTCGCAACAGCTTTATCAAGGTGCGAGCTTCGGCCTTGACGCGATGAGTTTAACTTGAGACTGAAAGGCCACTTTATACACAAGGAGAATGCGCCGGATGACGTGGTCCATTCGCTCTCTCGTTTTCGTTGCTCTGTCCTGCTTGGCGATCATCGCGCCGCAAGGGGTTCACGCTGGTGAGAAAACAGCCTACCCGATTGTTATCAAACATGCTTTCGGAACAACCACGATAGAGAAAAAGCCGAAGCGGATTGTCACCGTTGCCTGGGCGAACCATGAGGTTCCCCTTGCACTCGGCGTGGTTCCGGTTGGGTTTGCGCGAGCCAATTTCGGTGATGAGGACAATGATGGCCTCTTGCCTTGGGTGGCCGCAAAGTTGAGGGAACTCGACGCTGATACGCCCGTACTCTTCGATGAAGGCGACGGGATCGATTTCGAGGCCGTGGCCGAAACGCAGCCCGACGTCATCCTCGCATCCTATTCCGGCCTGAGCCGGTCCGACTACGAGACACTCAGCCAGATCGCCCCCGTCGTTGCCTATCCCGAAGCGCCCTGGTCAACCGACTGGCGCGACATGATCCGCCTCAACAGCGCCGGCATGGGCATGGCGGAAGAAGGTGAAGCGCTGATCACAAAGATCGAAGGCGAGATTGCCGAGACGGTCAGCCAGTATCCGCACCTGAAGGACAAGTCGGCCATGTTCGTCACGCATCTCGATACGACGGACCTGAGCACGGTCAATTTCTACACCACCAACGATACGCGGGTGAGATTCTTCAAGGACCTTGGCCTGAACTCCCCCAAAAGCGTGGTCGACGCCACCAAGCCGGGCCAGTTCTCTGGCTCCATCAGTGCCGAGCGCGTCGACATGTTCGATGACGTGGACATCGTCGTGACCTATGGCAGTCAGGAATTGCTGGATGCCATGAAACACAATCCGCTTCTCGCCAGAATGCCAGTGGTCGAAAACAATGCAGTGGTCATGCTGGGCAGAAATCCGCTTGGAACCGCTGCCAATCCCACACCGCTTTCCATCTCCTGGGTGCTGAAGGACTATGTCGCCCTTCTCGCCGGCGCGGCCGATAAAGCAAAATGACTTTCGCCCGCGTCCGGCGCTCAAACCAGCCGATCACTATATATCGGTCCAACAAAGCAAGGACCGGCTGGCTCGGCGCTGTCGTCCTTCTTCTCGTGATCCTCTGCGTTCTATCCGTGTCGCTCGGCACGCGTGAAGTGCCGTGGCCTGACATTGTCGCGGCCCTGCGCGGCCATATGGATACCGTCGGACAAGCCGCCGTCGCCATGCGCATTCCGCGCACCTTGCTCGCACTTCTCGCCGGAGCAGCACTCGGGCTGGCAGGCGCCATCATGCAGGGCATTACCCGCAATCCGCTGGCGGACCCCGGCATTCTGGGCATCAATATGGGCGCATCGCTCTCCGTCGTCATCGGCGTTGCGTGGTTCAACATCGTTTCTGCACCAGCTTATATCTGGGCAGCAATATTCGGTGCCGGTTGTGCCGCCGTCTTCGTCTATATGGTCGGATCGCTTGGCCGTGGTGGCGCGACACCGCTCAAGCTCGCGCTGGCCGGTGCAGCCACGTCGGTGGCATTTTCCTCGTTGGTTATCGCCATCGTGCTGCCTCGCAACGACATTGCCGGTGGCATTCGCGCCTGGCAGATCGGTGGCGTTGGCGGTGCAACGTTCGACCGGCTCTCTTATGTGCTGCCGTTTCTCGCCGCCGGTTTCATTGTCAGCCTTCTATCGGCGCGCAAACTGAACTCGCTCGCACTCGGCGACGAACTTGCCGCCGGGTTGGGAGAAAAGGTTGCCGTCGCACGCGCTGTTGCGGCGTTCGGCGCAATTCTGCTGTGTGGCGCAACCACCGCCATCTGCGGTCCCATCGGCTTTGTGGGTCTGGTCGTACCGCATCTCTGCCGCCTGCTGGTAGGCGTGGATCACCGCTGGCTGTTGCCATTCTCGGCCCTCAGCGGAGCCTGTCTCCTGCTTGCTGCCGATATTGTAGGACGCCTCATTGCCCGTCCTGCCGAACTCGATGTCGGGATTGTCACCGCCTTGATCGGCGCGCCGTTCTTCATCTGGATCGTCAGACGCCAACGGGTTCGTGAGTTGTGATCATGCTGCATGCCACCGCCGATCTTATCGTCCGAAATCGCCGCACCCGCACCCGCAAGCGCAATCTTGTCATCGGTCTTCTTCTGGTCATTCTCGTCGCCCTCTTCCTCCTCACTTTGATGCTGGGCCAATCTTTCACCCCGCCGAAAGATGTCGTGCGGGTGCTTCTGGGCGAAGATGTTCAAGGCGCAAGCTTCACGGTCGGGATGTTGCGCCTGCCGCGCGCCGTCCTGTCCGTATTGGCAGGGCTGAGCTTCGGCCTCGGCGGTGTCGCATTCCAGCTCATGCTGCGCAATTCGCTCGCAAGCCCTGACATCATCGGCATCAGTTCCGGTGCAAGTGCTGCAGCTGTTTTTGCAATCGTTGTGCTCTCGCTGAGCGGCCCCATTGTTTCGATCTTTGCCGTTGTGGCTGGGCTTGCTGTAGCGCTTGCCGTCTACGGTCTTTCCTTCAGGAACGGGGTCGCCGGAACCCGTCTTATCCTCGTTGGCATCGGTGTGTCGGCGATGCTCGAAAGCATCATCGCCTATATTCTTTCAAACGCGCCCGCCTGGAGCCTGCAGGAGGCCATGCGTTGGTTGACCGGTAGCGTCAACGGCGCAAGGCTGGACCAGATGCTTCCGCTTCTGATCGCCCTGATCGTTTTAGGCGGTTTGCTTTTGAGCCGGTCTCGCGATCTCGAAGCATTGCGGCTGGGCGACGACAGCGCTGCAGCATTGGGAACCAATGTCGGGCGAACCCGGATCGTCATCATCATTGCCGCCGTCGGTATGATAGCCTTCGCCACAGCCGTCTCAGGCCCCATCGCCTTCGTCGCCTTTCTGTCCGGCCCCATTGCAGCACGCATCATCGGCAGTAACGGTTCCCTGCTCGTCCCGTCTGCGCTGATCGGAGCCATACTTGTTCTCGCTGGCGATTATTGCGGACAATTCCTGCTGCCGGGCCGCTATCCGGTCGGCGTCGTCACCGGAGCTCTGGGCGCTCCCTATCTCATCTACCTTATCATACGTGCCAATCGCAGCGGGGCGTCCCTATGACCGACCACACTCTCATCGTGCGTGAGCTGACCACCGGCTATGGCGACAGGCTTGTGCTGGACGGTCTCGATCTTGAAGTGCCCTCCGGCAAGGTGACCGCGATAGTCGGGGCGAATGCCTGCGGAAAATCCACGCTTTTGCGAACGATGTCCCGGCTTCTGGTCCCGCGTTACGGGCAGGTGCTGCTTGACGGCAAGTCGATTCACACCCTCCCCTCCCGGCAACTGGCGCAGACCCTCGGTCTGCTGCCGCAATCGCCGGTAGCGCCAGAAGGCATATTGGTCGCCGATCTCGTCAGCCGAGGTCGAAACCCCTATCACGGCGTTTTCTCGCAATGGACGCGGGCCGATGACGAAGCAATCGCAGCGGCACTTGAAGCAACCAGGACAACCGAACTGGCTGACAGACCGGTAGACGAACTTTCCGGCGGCCAGCGCCAGCGCGTGTGGATTGCGATGGCACTGGCTCAGCAGACCGACATCCTCCTGTTGGACGAGCCGACGACCTTTCTCGACATCAGTCACCAGGTTGAGGTTCTGGACCTCCTCACCGACCTCAACCGGGAGCGCGGAACCACAATCGTCATGGTTCTGCACGATCTCAATCTTGCTGCCCGCTATGCGGATTTTCTGGTCGCAATGGCTAACGGACGACTACACGTAACCGGAACACCCGACGAAGTGCTGACAGAACAAAATGTTCGTGAGGTCTTTCATCTCGAAAGCCGTATCATGACCGATCCAACTTCCGGCCGACCGATCATGCTGCCTTTGGGACGTCATCGCCTCCGTCAAGAACGTCTTGAAAACCAACTCGAGCCTTCAGACGGATAACCGCCTGCGCAGCAATAGGCTTTTACAGACTTCTCCAACCCGTTGGTTTTATAGCGCCGTGATCCGTTGATCGCGGCGTTTTTCGTTCAGGCGCAATCACAATGCAGTGAGTCATTTAACACGCCCTTTTATTATCTATAATAATTTCACTTGAGTTACCGGCACGCATGCGAATAATCTATATTTCATAGATTCTTTCTATTTTTATAGATAAAATGGAGAAGGCATGCTCAATATGGTGCAATCGAACCCGAAAGGCGTTGAGAAAACGGCGTCCAAATCGGAACAAGATGCATGGACGCTCGCAAGCGCGCGTCTGCTCTACGATCTTCCGTTCAACGATCTTATTTTCGAGGCACAAAGCGTTCATCGTGCCAATTTCGACCCGAACCGCGTTCAGCTCAGCAAACTGCTCAACATCAAGACCGGTGGCTGTCCCGAAGATTGTGGCTATTGCAGCCAGTCGGCGCATCATGCTTCGGGTCTGAAAGCCTCCAAATTGATGAGCCTGGATACGGTTCTCGAAGAAGCACAGAAGGCAAAGGATAGCGGCGCAACCCGCTATTGCATGGGTGCGGCCTGGCGCAGCCCGAAGCCGCGTGATGAACCGGCGATTGCCGAAATGGTCAAACAGGTGAAAGCGCTCGGCCTGGAAACCTGCATGACGCTTGGCATGTTGAGCCCTGATCAGGCGCAGACCTTTGCGGAAGCGGGCCTTGATTATTACAACCACAATATCGATACGTCGGAGCGGTTTTATCCGCAGGTCATCACGACGCGCAGTTTCGATGATCGGCTGGAAACACTCGCCCATGTTCGTGAAGCCGGAATCAAGGTTTGCAGCGGCGGTATTCTCGGCCTTGGAGAAACCGAAGATGATCGCATCGATATGCTGGTGACGTTGGCAAATCTGCCGACACCACCGGAAAGCGTGCCAATCAATATGCTGATCCCGATGCCCGGATCGCGGCTGGAGAAAGCATCGCCCGTCGATCCTATCGCCTTTGTCCGCATTATCGCGCTTGCCCGCCTGATGATGCCGCAATCGCATGTGCGGCTGACAGCCGGGCGCAATTCGATGAGCGATGAAATGCAGGCTCTGTGCTTTTTCGCAGGCGCAAATTCGATCTTTATCGGTGACACGCTGCTGACCGCCGCCAACCCGGGCGAAGACCGCGACACAAGCCTTATGCGGCGGCTTGGCCTGACCGCCGATACGCTGGACAACCATGCATAACACGGATCCATTGGCCCGTTACGCAGCCAAGCTGAAAAACCTTGAGCGGCGGCGGCATCGGCGCACGCTTTCGGGCAATAAGGACGCAGACTTCAGTTCGAACGACTATCTGGGCCTTGCCGCATCACCGTCGATCCGCAATGCTTTGATTGCCGAGCTGGAAAACGGCCTTGCCACCGGGTCTGGCGGCTCCCGGCTGTTGCGCGGCAATCACCCGGAACACGAGTTTCTGGAGGCTGAATCTGCGGCCTATTTTCGTGCTCCGTCGATGCTTTATTTCAGCAATGGTTATGCGGCAAACCTCGCAGTTCTCTCGACTTTGCCGCAACGCGGCGATCTGATTGTCTATGACGAACTGATCCATGCCAGCGCGCATGAAGGCATGCGGGCCGGAAAGGCCGAAACCGTTTCCATCCCGCATAACGATGCGGATGCATTCGAGAGAGCGATCCGCACATGGCGCGAGAAGGGAGAAATTGGCACCCCTTGGATTGTGGTGGAAAGCCTCTATTCGATGGATGGCGACTGCGCATCGCTTTCCGACCTCATTGAGATAGCAGACCGCCACGATGCTTTTCTTTTTATTGACGAAGCCCATGCAACGGGCGTGCACGGGCCGGACGGACGCGGCTTTTCTGCGGGACTGGAAGGCCGGCAGAACGTCATCACGCTACATACCTGCGGCAAAGCAATGGGCAGCGCCGGCGGGCTGGTTGGGGCAAATCCAATCCTTCGCGATTTTCTCGTCAATCGCGCACGACCATTCATCTATTCGACCGCGCCCTCACCCTTGCAAGTGTCCGCAACGCGGCTTGCGCTGAAAACCATGATCGCCGAACAACATCGTCGGCTCGAATTGTTCCGGCTTATAGACTTCGCCAACGCGCAATTCGCCAATCGCTTCGGCAAACCCGGCAGCGGAACGCAGATATTGCCGCTCGTCATTGGCCATGCCGACCAAGCCTTGCGCATCGCGCATCGCATGCAGACCGAGGGCTTCGACATACGCGCCATACGCCCCCCGACAGTTCCTGCTGGCACGGCGCGACTGCGCGTCACCATCACGCTCAATGTCGACGAACCCACGATAACGCGCATGTTCGAGCACCTTGCCGCGATCATGGCAGAGGAAATGATATGAACCGCACCTTCATCATCACCGGCACCGATACGGGTATCGGCAAGACTGTGTTTTCTGCAGCTCTCGCGGGTGCGCTTAGCGCCTATTACTGGAAGCCAGTTCAGTCGGGACTGGAAGAGGCGACCGACAGCGAAACGGTTGTCCAGCTTGCCGGGCTTTCACGCCAGAACATCATCCCGGAAAGCTGGCGCTTGAATACGCCTGTTTCGCCGCATCTTGCAGCACAGATCGATGGAGTGGAAATTGACGCGGATGCACTCGAAGTGCCATCGGTCGATGCGCCTCTGGTGATTGAAGGCGCAGGCGGATTGCATGTACCCTTGACGCGGCGCACGACTTTCATCGATGTCTTTGCGCGCTGGCAGAAGCCAGTCATCCTCTGTGCAAGAACCGGCCTCGGCACCATCAATCACACATTGCTTTCGCTTGAGGCATTGAACCGGCGCAATATTCCCGTGCTCGGCATTGCCTTTATCGGCGATCATCAACCGGATACCGAGAAGATCATCCCGGAACTGAGCGGCGTGCGCAGACTGGGGCGGCTGCCCCGCCTTGCGCAACTTGATCCGGACGCACTCCGCCACGCCTTTCGCGGGCATTTCAATATGAACGTTTTTAACGAGGCTTCTCAATGACCGGGCATTCGTCTCCTGTCTGGCATCCCTTCACCCAGCACGCCACCGAACCGGCTTTCCGCAGGATCGTCAAAACCGACGGTGCCTATCTGCAGGATGAAACCGGCTGTTCCGTGCTGGATGCCATATCGTCATGGTGGGTGATTACCCATGGGCACCGCCATCCGACAATCATGACAGCGATTCAAAATGCGCTGGAAGACTTCGATCAGATCATCTTTGCCGAGTTCACTCACGAACCGGCAGAAAGGCTGGCGCGAGAACTGGTCAAACTCGCCCCGCAAGGCCTCGCCCATGTGTTCTATTCCGACAGCGGTTCCACAGCGGTCGAAGTCGCGATCAAGATGGCGCTCGGCTTCTATCACAACAGAAACAAACCGCGTTCACGCATCGCGGTGATGGAACACAGCTATCACGGCGATACGATTGGCACCATGTCCACTGGCGCGCGCGGCGTTTTCAACGCGGCTTATGAGCCGTTGCTGTTTCAAGTCGACACCATTCCGTTTCCATCGGCGGAGCGGGAGCAGGAAACACTCGATGCGCTGGAGCGCTTCTGCCAGAGCGGCGAGGTTGCAGCTCTGTTGATCGAGCCACTGGTTCTGGGCGCCGGCGGAATGAAAATCTATCCGGCCCGCCTGCTCGCCGAATTCCAGCGGATCACGCAACAATACGGAACCCTTCTGATCGCCGATGAAGTGATGACGGGGTGGGGACGCACGGGCACCATGTTTGCCTGTGAGCAGGCTTCCATCACACCGGATATTTCGTGTCTTTCCAAAGGTATTACTGGTGGCGCTCTTCCGCTGGCTGCAACGCTCAGCACGGCTGAAATCTTCGATGCGCATTTTTCGAAAGATCGCAGCCGCACGTTCTTCCATTCCAGTTCCTATACGGCCAATCCGATTGCCTGCGCGGCAGCATGTGCAAATATCGAAGTCTGGCAAACGGAACCCGTTGCGGATCGCATCAAGACATTGGGGCAATTGCACTCGGAAAGGCTATCGCGCTTTCAGGGTGATCCTCGTTTTACCAATCTGCGCCAGCAAGGGACCATTGCTGCCCTTGATCTCGCGGTCGAACAAACCGGCTACCTCTCCGATGCTGGGCCGCGATTGAAATCCTTCTTCCACAAACAGGGTGTGCTTCTGCGTCCGCTCGGCAACGTGATCTATCTGATGCCCCCCTATTGCGTAACGCCACTTGATCTGGACCTTGCCTATGACGCGATTCATGCGGCGGCTGATATGATCGAGACGGCAGCGCGATGAGTATTTCGAGCCGTATGGCGGGTTTCGGCCATTACGTGCCAGACCGCCGAGTTGCAAATGATGAACTGGAGCAGCGTCTCGGACTGGATACTGGCTGGATCGAAAGGCGCACCGGCATTCGCGAACGGCGTTGGGCGGCACCGGATGAAACTCTTACGGACATGGCGATGAAGGCGGGACAAATGGCTCTCCAGGATGCCGGTGTTCCGCACAATTCGGTGGCGCTTGTCATTCTCGCGACATCAACGCCCGATCATCTCCTGCCACCTTCCGCGCCGCTTCTCGCTCACAAGCTGGGGCTGGAAAACTGCGGCGGGATCGATCTTGCAGGCGCTTGCTCCGGGTTCCTTTATGCGCTTGTTCTGGCAGACGGCTTTGTCAAAAACTTCCGCAAGCCGGTTCTGGTCGTGGCAGCCAATATATTGAGCCGCCGGATCAGTATGGAGGAGCGCAACACAGCAATTCTCTTTGCCGATGCCGCTGGTTCAGTCCTGCTTGCACCATCGAACGATCCACATGCTGGACTGCGTGGATCGGCGCTCATGTCCGATGGCGGAAATTACGGGCTGATTTCCATTCCCGCTGCCGAGACAAGAATGACCATGCGAGACGGCAAGGCCGTCTTTACGCAGGCCGTTCGTATGATGTCGCGTTGCGCAACCGACGCGCTTGAACGGGCAGCGCTTAGTGCCACCGATGTGAACAGGTTCTTTCCCCATCAGGCCAATGCACGGATCACCGACACGGTCTGCGACCAGTTGCACCTGCCTGCCTCCATTACCGCCAGATCGATTGCTTTGTTCGGCAACTCGTCGGCGGCGACAATCCCGCTATCGCTATCACTGGCATCGAAATCGCAGCCTTTTCAGTCAGGCGAACGGCTGCTTCTTTCGGCCGCCGGTGCTGGAATGATTGCCGGTGCTGCAGTCTGGGAAATTGGCGATGGTTGAAATCCAGCCATGGCTCGAACTGAAATCGGCATTTCCGTCCTGCCTTAGATGGCCACCAGCGCAGTATCCTCGTCAAACATCGCCAAGAGGCTTCGCAGCGAGTCATCCTTGAAACGCTTTCGTATCTCAAGAAGATTGTTCAGTCCCTTGGCAATGCGCCTGGCATAGCCAAGATCATTGAGAAGCGACCTGAGTTGCATAAGCAGCCCCGCAAGACAGGCAGCCTGCTGTCGAAGCCCTGAACGTGAAGAAGCATCCATTTCTGCGTGTACAGTCTTCAATGTTCGCTGTCGTCCGGGCTGTCAGACCCGACCGCAGATCATGCAACCGGAACTGCCTACGTGCCGGGAACAATCTAGCTCAGTTGAACCACGCGGATCTTGCGAGCGGTTGCCTGCAAAAGTGTGAAAGCCTCGAAACGCTGGTCGTGCCACCTGGCCAGCCCGGCATCCGGCCTGTTAACTTCTCCAAGTTCCGACATGGCGTCCATGGCCGATGCAAGATCAGGGTAAGCCCCCGACGCGACCGCACCCAGCATGGCAGAGCCGAGCAGAACAGGTTCGGGCGAAGTCGAGGCGGCGATGACAAGACCGGTCGTGTCGGCAAGCACCTGTCGCACCAGGTGCGACCGTGCAGCCCCACCCGAGACGACGATAGTATCGGTCGCGATACCCTTTGCTTTCTGGGCCTCCACGATCTGCCGCGCACCATAGCCAAGGCCGCACAGCCCGGCCAAATAAAGTGCAGTAAGGCTGTCGATCCCAGCATCGAGATCTAGCCCGGCAATGATTGCGCGCGCATCAGGGTCCGCGAACGGTGCACGATTACCGAGGAACTCCGGCACGACATGAATGTCGCCAATGATGGCAGCTGCCTCTTCAGGGCCTCCCCTCGCATCGACTTCTGCAGCAAGAATGTCGACCAGTCCCTTGCCTTGGGCGGTTGCCTGCTTCTCCGCTTCCTTCGCGAAAGGATGCATGTGGATCAGATGATCGATAGCGGCACCCGCTGCCGATTGTCCTCCCTCGTTAAGCCACAGGCCCGGAACCATCGCCGAATAATAAGGACCCCATACACCATCCACGAAAACCGGCTGTTCGGTGGTCGTCATGGTGCAGGCCGACGTGCCAAACACATAGGCCATGCGCGACAATATCCGGCCCTCCGGACCGCGTGCTCCGACCGTACCGATCCCGCCCGCATGAGCGTCGATCAGGCCAGCGGCAATAGCTGTGCCCGGCATAAGACCGAGTTCTGCCGCGGCCTGTTCGCTCAAGCCGCCAAGACTCTCGCCACCGGGTCGAACGTCCGTGCCGATGCGGACAAAATTTTCGTCCGCCAGTTCGCCAAGGCCCACTTCACGGAAAAAGGTTTCATCCCAGCGCCTTTCGTGACTGAGATAGGTCCATTTGCAGGTGACCGTGCAGGCCGAACGGGCAAGGCTGCCGCAAGATTTCCATGTGAGAAAATCGGTAAGATCGAAAAACTGCCATGCAGCAGCGAAGGTTTCCGGCTTGTTTTCCTTGAGCCACAACAGCTTCGGCGTTTCCATCTCGGGGGAAATGGTGCTGCCAACGTAGTCGAGAACCTTGGCTTTGGTCGCATTAATGCGTTCTGCCTGGCCAACAGCGCGATGATCCATCCACACAATAATATCGCGCGCTGGATCGTTGGACGGACCGACTGCAAGCGACTTGCCACCCTCGCCCAGCACAACCAGCGAACATGTCGCGTCATAGCCGATACCGGCAATGTCCGTCGGATCAATATCGGCAGTCTTGACGGCTTCGCGCACGCTTTCGCAAACAGCCTGCCAGATATTGACGCTCGACTGCTCAACAATGCTGCCCGCCTCACGCCAGATGGTGATATCGCGCTTGGCCGAAGCAAGCAAGGTACCGCTAGCGTCGAAAAGACCGGCGCGAGCGCTGCCGGTGCCGACATCGACGCCCAGATAATAGCTGGTCATGGTCGCTCCCATTTACAGATCGAGGCTTTGTGGAAGAATGACCAGATCGCGAATGGTAATGTTGCGCGGGCGGGTCAGCATGAACATCACCGATTCCGCGACTTCCTTCGGTTCCATCAGACTGCCATTAGCCAGCGCTTCATCCAGCTTTGCCTTCGGCCAGTCGCTAATAAGTGCGGTAACCACCGGACCAGGCAGAACGCCACCAACGCGGATACCGTGCGGCGCAACCTGACGGCGAACCGTATGAACGAAAGCCTGAACGGCATGTTTGGATGCGGTATAGATTGGCTCCCAGATGACCGGCACGACACCTGCGACAGAGCTTGTCATGATGATATCCCCGGTCTTTCGTTCCATCATATGTGGCAGAACCGCATGAATGGTGCGGAAAGCCGCGTTGATGTTGAGGTTCAGCATGCGGTCCCATGCATCCGGGTCACCTTCCCAAAGAGGTCCGCCAATATAGGCACCCGCATTGGCGTGAAATACGTCGAGTTTGCCCGCTTGGTCGAGTATTTGCGGCATCATGGTGGCGACTGATGCCGGATTGAGCAGATCAATGACCAGCGGTCTGGCTTTATCGCCAAGCTCGGCGCATTTTGCATTAAGCGCCTTCTCGTCACGGTCGACGAGAAACACCGTCATTCCCGCTTCTAACATGTGCTTTGCACATTCGAAGCCGATGCCAGAGGCAGCACCGGTAACGGCGCCGACTTTTCCATTGAGATCCTGAGCCATTTTTCAGTCCTTAAAGTTTTAGGCGCGACCGTGCGACTGGCGCGAGCGGCGGGCGAGGGAGTCGACAATCACGGCGATGGCGAGCACAGCGCCAGTAATCATGTAGCGAAGCGACGATGACAGATCGAGCAGCGTCAAACCGCTGGCAATCGACTGGATGACGATAATGCCAAGTAGAGCCGACCAGGCGCTACCACGTCCGCCAAAGAGGCTAGTGCCGCCGATGACCGCTGCTGCAATCGCGTTCAGGTTGACGTCGCCAGTGCCTGCCTGCTGGCTGGAAGAAGCAAGGCGAGCTGCGGCCAGAATGCCGCCTGCTGCAGCCAGAACCGAACAGGTCATGAAAGCCGACATATAGATAAATTTCACATTGATACCAGCACGGCGTGCGGCTTCGCGGTTGCCGCCGACTGCCTGCATCGCGCGCCCCCACTGGGTACGCGTGAGTGCGTAATTCATCGCGATGACCAGCGCCACGAACAGGCCGAACATCCATGGCACACCACGCGACTGGTTGAGATAAAACACAGCACCGCCGACTATGACTGTGATGACGATGGCCTTGAGCGCTATGCCGACCGACGACGGCGCTGACAGACCGGCTTCACGGCGGCGCTGCGCAGAGCGGAACCCGGTGAAGAAGATCGCAAGTCCGGCAATCAGCACCAACGCATAGGACAGCGGACGCGGCATAACCAGAAGCTGGCCGAAACTCACGAGCCAGGAACCATAAGGCAGGTTGATCGAGCCGGTATTGCCGAGCAGATAAAGCTGAAGGCCAAGCGCCGCCAACAGACCGGCCAGTGTGGAAACAAAGCTTGGCATGCTGAAGCGATTATAGAGGAACGCGTAAAGCAGGCCGATCAACGCGCCGGTGCACAGCGCCGCCAGCATTGCAACGCCAACAGGCCAGCCATGATTGACCCAAAGCACGCCGACAATGGCTGACGCAAGTCCGCTAACCGAACCGACCGAAAGGTCGATTTCACCCAGCATCAAAATGCAGACGATACCCAGCGAAATCACGCCGATAGTCGAACAGTCGAACAGCAGGTTTACAAGATTGTTGCTCGACAGAAAAACCGGGTTCAACGTCTGGAAAACGGTCCAGATGATGACGAGACCGATGATGACCGGCAGCGATCCAAGATCGCCCGACCGGACACGGTCGAAGAAATTGCGCAGCGCGCCCGAAACGCCTTCATCATGGCGCACGCGGGTGTCCTGGCGATCGAGAGGGGTATTTCCGGTTGCCTGGTTCATTATGCTTCTCCCCGATCATGGGCCTGACCGGTTTCATGCTGCGCCTGACGCCGTTCGGCACGGCGGGAAACGGAATTGCTGCTTGCGCCGGTGATGGCTGCGACCAGCTCCTCGTTTGAGGAATCCGGGTAAAAAACACCATTGTTTCGGCCAAGCCGCAGCACGACGATGCGGTCCGCGACAGCACGAACGTCTTCCATATTGTGGCTGATCATCAAGACACCGAGCCCACGGTCACGGACGCGCTCGATAAGATCGAGAACCTCAGCAGTCTGCGCAACGCCAAGTGCTGCCGTCGGTTCGTCGAGCATAATGAGCTTGGGATCAAGCAACAGCGAGCGCGAGATCGCAACCGTCTGGCGCTGGCCACCAGAAAGGGAGGCGACCGGCTCGCGTACACTCGGGATGCGGGCGGAAAGCTCGTTCAGAAGCTTCCACGCCTTGATCTCCATGGACACTTCATCAAGCCGATAGGGGCTCATTTCGCGGCCAAGGAAAATATTGGCGACCACGTCGAGATTCTCGCACAGCGCCAGATCCTGAAAGACTGTCGCAATGCCGAGATCGAGCGCAACGCCCGGCGACGAAAGCACAACCTTCTCACCATTAAATTCGATACTGCCGGATGTCGGTTGATGGACACCTGCCAGTGTCTTGATCAGGGTGGACTTTCCTGCTCCGTTATCACCGACAAGAGCGACAACTTCGCCCGGAAAGACTTCCAGATCGATATCTGTCAGCGCTGAAACGGCACCGAAATTCTTGGATATGCCGCTTAGACGCAGCACTGGCTGCCGCGACGACGCAGCGGCTTCGTGATCTTGGGACATGATCTCACTTTCCCTGGCATATTGCAGGATATGCCATTGCACATCAAACTGCCCGACCGGATAACCGGCCGGGCGCGTCGTTGGTCAGTTGGTGATGCCAAGCTTCTTGCAGCCGTCAGCATAACGGTCGACGCAAAGCGTTTCTGCGGAAACGATGTTCTTGTCGATAATTTCAGCCTTGAGGTTTTCGGCGGTCACCACCACTGGAACGAAAAGCTTCGACGGAGTGTTATAAAGCGTGGCTTCGGCCTTCGGAGTTTCACCGTTCAGAAGCTGACCCGCGACGCGCGCGGCTTCTGCGGCAACAATTTCAGATGGCTTGTTGATCGTGTTGTACTGATCGCCCGAAATGATCAGCTGAAGTGCTGCAATCGTCGCATCGTTGCCGGTAACCGGTGGTAGCGGATCGATGCCTGCCGCCTTCATGGCTGCGATCGCACCGCCTGCAGTGCCGTCATTGGCAGCGACAACGCCGACGATCTGGTCATTGAAGCGGGTGATCTGGCCACTAGCCCACTGCTGAGCCTTGCTCGGCGCCCATTCAGGCGTGTCATATTCGGCGAGCGTCTTGTAACCGCTGTCCTTTAGACCGGCGTGAATACCGTTCTTGATGAGACCGGCAGCGGCATCGGTTGGCGAACCGTTGATCTGCAGAACGCCGCCCTTGTCACCCGCGACACCCTTGTCCTTCAGGTGCTTTACCAGCGATTCCGCAATCGACTTGCCGATGGCTTCATTGTCGAACGACACGTAGAAATCAGACGTCGCATCCGGGATCGGACGGTCATAGGCAATGACCTTGATATCCTGCGACTGGGCGAGCTTGACCAGCGAGGCTGCCGCTGCCGTATCGACCGCGTCGAGCACTATCACTTTTGCACCTTGCGATATGACCGAGTTGAACTGCTGCTGCTGCTTGCTCGCATCACCATCGGCATTGAGATAAAGCACCTTGCAGCTTTCACAGATTTTCTTCATCTCGGCAGCGAAGCCCGGATAATCGCGCTCCTCATAGCGCGTCGATGCCTGGTCTGGCATTAAAAAGCCGACCACTGCGTCCTTCACTTCCGCCTGAGCATTGCCAGCGAACGACGATAGCACCACCGCAGCAAAGGCTGCCTTACCAAACATATTTTTCATGTCTCACTCCCATTGGGTTTTCAATTTTGTATTTTACACAATCTTGCAGACAAACTTTATATCGCTACTCCACCCCATATGTTCTCCCTATAGCGACCTCCAGTTCCCTGGAGTTCCGGCATTTTGACGCCGCATTGCTTTGCGGCGCACCAATCAAATCGAGCAATGCTGACGGGGCTTGTGACGCATGATGGGAAGCCGTTCCTGGCTTCGGCATGTGTGCACCGCTCCTCTCGGCATACAATCATGTTGCACCATCGATAGTGCAACATAACCATCGCTCAACATCCTGCATCTGGTCAAGAGGAAAATGACAGAGGAATAGATTGGATTACGCCTTCCCCTACTTGCAGCAAACGCTATCGCACCGCTAAGATCGGGACCCGACCCAGACGCAAAGCAGGCCTGATGAGCATCCCCCGGAAAGTAACCATTTACGATATATCGGAGCGCGCTGGTGTATCCGCGTCGACCGTTGCTTCGGTTATGAATGGTTCATGGGAAAATCGAAGAATTACCAAAGCAACAGCCGACCGAATTCGAGTAATAGCAAGCGAACTCGGTTATACCACCAACCTTCAGGCACGCGGGTTGCGCATATCCAATTCCGGCATGATCGGCATGATCTTGCCTATGCTGGACAACCGATACTTCAGCTCCATGGCCGCATCGTTTGAGACGGTGGCGCGCTCACGGAATCTTATCCCCGTTGTAGCCAGCACATTACGCGACCCGCAGCAGGAACGCAGCACCGTGGAAACATTGATTGCCCACAATGTCGACGCCTTGTTGATCGCGGGCGCAACCGATCCGGACAGTGTCGCCGAACTCTGCGAAAAGGCTCATCTGAAACATATAAACGTGGATCTTCCCGGAAAGCATGGCGCATCCGTAATCAGTGACAACTATGACGGTGCCCGCGTACTGACGCATCAGATTGCCAGCCGCAGGTCTCATCGAACGGAAAACAGCTTCTACTTCATCGGTGGCGTGGATAGTGACCACAACACCCGCGCACGTGTGCGCGGGTATAAGGATGAACTGGCTGCGCTGAACTTCCCCGTTCACTCCGACGCCATCATCACGAATGGTTATGGTCCCGATGCCGCCGCGAGAACCATCCGCGATATTTATAACAAATTGAATGGATTGCCAGAGGCACTGTTCGTCAACTCGACGAGCCCTTTTGAGGGCGTCGTCAGTTTTCTCAAGACGCTGCCGGTTGACGAGGTCCGGGAGTGCTCCATCGGATGTTTCGACTGGGACCCCTTCATCGAAGTTCTCCACTTCCCGGTTGTGATGGTCCGGCAAAATGTTCAGGCAATGATCGAACGCGCCTTTGAACTTCTGGACGAGTCCGTTCAAACGAACAACCCGCCCGAAATGATACCGACAGAGCTCATTATTCCGCGTGGTCTTTGAACCTCATTCCGTGGATAGGAGAAACATGCCATCCACGCGATCACCGATTGTTTTGTTTTTTCAGATAGATAAGCTGAGCTGTCAGTCCTGTGATGAGGATGATCAAAAGACTGCCCTGCGCGCCCAGCAACAACGGGGATTTGAGATCGGTCACAAATGGATGACCATCTGGTACGCGCCGCAATACCTCGCTTACCGCCGGCACCATTAGCAGGAAGGCAGTCAAGCTTAGAAAGACTGTTTCCAGATAGCGGGTCGCACGACCGAAGACTGAACTGTAACCGATTGCATAGCCAGCAATCAGCAGAACCATCGTCGCAGCACCGATAACATAGCTGACCTGCTGGCGTGCAACGAGAAATGTTGTGCCAGCACCTATAAGCATCGAGACAAAATAAAGGCCGCCGGATTTTGACCGGGGCAAAATGCGCCCGTAGCGGACGAACATGTAGATGGCCAGGGGAATGGCAGGCAAACTGCCGATCGTGTGCACCCAGCCGAGCGGGGAAATTCCAAACATAACCAAAGCTCCTGTAAAGATAACAACCTACTAGTAGATAGGTTTGAGGGTAAACCCGTTCATTGATTAGGACGGTCGATTAACCATTCCAGCCACACTGATTGCATCCATCCACATTCACCACTGTCATCCTTCCCAAAATTCGCTCGGCGTTCCGACAACTGGCCGACGAGAAGCACCGTCGTGACAGCGACATTCCAGAAACAGGCACGCAACATTTCGATATTCATTCCAGGCATTGCCTGCGCCCGGCATGTTTCGAAATATCAATGCGATGATGGCTGCAAACTGGATAACGGGGTCGCCGCATTCACCTCCCTGCCAATTGATAGCCTGACTACCGAGCATGATCAGGCTTTGATCGAAATCACTGTGCCGCAGCCAGTCTGCGAAGCATTGGTTCAACTATAAGCGAAAACATCTTCGGATCGCTGTGGGCTCTCGCTGACAACATCCCTCCGTGAACGGTAGCAGCAAAGGCTTCTGCCTCGATGTCAGGGGAGTCGATCAAGCGAATGCGGCCCTGTCTTGCGCCACGTGTGAGGACTGATGTCAACCATCTCGATAACGATCTGAAATAGTTTTGAATCTCAGAAGCAAGTTCCTGTGGCAATACAGGAATTTCGCTTGCCAGAAGCGCCCCTACACAGAATGGCGCACTCCCGTCTGTGATACACGCACTCCAGTATTGAGTATAAGCCTGCAGTTGCTCCAGCGGATCATCGACTTTGCTCTCGAGATTGGCAAAACCTGCTTCTGTATCTTCACGATGCCGCACGATTAGTGCCTTTACCAGATCGACCTTGCTCGGGAAGTGATGATGGATACTGGCCTTGCGAATGCCTACGACGCTGGCGATATCCGCGTAGCTGAATCCATTATACCCACCCGACATGATCAAGGTTTTGGCGCAAGCGAGAATATCATCGGAAGTGGTGGACAAATTGCTCATACTCAGTACCTACCTTCCAGTAGGTTGAATGTCAAGATAGATCAAAGTGAAGAGATTTGTCACACGGTCGAATTTTACCTCGTGCAGAACGCGATCCCGTCGACACAGTTCATATGTTGCAACAGTCCGGGGCAAACGGCACGAAATGGATCGGCTCTGGACTTCGCAAACAGGTTAGTGCCGGAAGTCTTGACCGCGGTCGAGTTTCTGGCTCTGACGTATCGCTGCAATTTCCTGGGCCCTGGCGGTCGAAACTGTTTGCTGCAAAACCTTCAACTTGTCCTGAAGCCCCTCGAAGACGGAATGTTGTGCCGGAGGCACGCGACTGACGTTGTCACTGTCGCCGCGCAGGATTGCGTTGCGCCCGAACCTGAGATCAAGGGCGCGGCTGACGCTTGTAAACTCCCGACGAATATGCGGTTCGAGCGAACCGGCGAGGATATCAGGCCGTGCGTTCTTCTTTTGCATCGCGGCTGTGATGCGACGCAGTTCCCGGCTGGCCTCTTCTGACAATCCGGGAATGGCGGTCGCCATCTGCTGACGCTCTGCGGCGATTGCTGTTGTTACAGCCTTCAGGGCTGACGCCCAGCTCGACCCCAGCGAGCGAACACTTGCCTGCACATCCGGCACGACTTCCAGTGCTGTCTTTCGCTCGCGGCCAACGGCCAGAAGCCTGTCCCTCAGCCGACCGGAGCCGCGCAGGGCGCCATAGGCCGCAGGATCATTGGCAATGGCTGCCGCAATCCGATCACCGGCAATGCCTTTCCGGATCAGTGCCTCGATCGTATCGACGGCACTGGTGGGTTCCCGCCAGAGATAAGAGGCCGTTTTGGCAAGTGCTGTTCGGTTATGGCGGTAGTGGGCTGCCGCGGATGCCCTCGCGCGCGCCTCAACCTCAACCGGGGTTGTAAACTCTGTCACGGCGGCAAGCAGCGGCGGTATGTTGCGAGCTTTCGAGCCTTGCCCGATATTGCCAGTCGGCCGGATGTGGGACGAACCCGGAGAATTTCGATCCACGGACATCTGGGCTGTCGGATTCTGCATGGGAAATCTTTCGGATTGCCTCTCATGATAAGAAACCCTGCGTTCCCGATCGATTGCCAAACCGAGCGCCACACTTGCCCTCTCCCGGAGATTTGCCACCTGCTGGCGCTTTTGTGCCAGCCACGCCAGCTGGCGTCTCGCCCTCGCCCCTGTTTCGGCCATCACTTCGGCAAGTGTGTCGATGCCACGCCTGCGGGCAAAGTCCCGCACATGTGCCTGGTAGCCCGCCTCGCCAGCAAAATCCAGCGTCGTGGTTTTGGCGCCCGAACGCCCGAGGCGTCTGGCCAGTTGCCGGAACAATTCCGGCGTGTGGCTTTCCCCTTCAATGCTTTTGCGGCGGACATCTGCGGTTTCATGCAGCTTGGCCGTCCAGACATTGCGTTCGACCGTGTGCTCCTCAAAGCGCCTTTCACCGCCTTGCGCATCAGGAACTGCAACCTTTACCTTCACGGTCTCGACGCCATCCTTGCGAAGCGTAACCGTATCTCCTTTTGAAGCTCCCGCAGCCGACAGGGCTGTCGGCAGACTGGCACCCCAGAGGCGATGGACCTTCCCGCCCTCAACCTGCAGATCAGCATAGGGCGTGTCATTCGTATCCTCATCCCCGGGCCGGAATTTTGTCACCCCGGCTTCAACCAGTTCGCCGGTGATCCCCTTCGCGTGGTCAACAGGGGCCCTGTCCTTCCGTCCGGGCCCGGGCCCGGGCCTGAAGTCCTCGCGCGCAGCATAAAGATCAGCCCTGTGACGATGACGGGTCATGGACACATAGGTCAGGTGCATGTCCATCATGCCGCTGGCAAGCACAAGGGTCCGGTCGACAGTCGCGCCCTGCGACTTGTGGATTGTCACCGCATAGCCGTGATCGATGTTGCGGTAGCTGTCCTCGCTCAGAACAATCTCGCTGCCGCTGTCGAGCCGGACAGAAAGCAGCGGCGCGCGGAATGCGTTGCCGGTGGAGACCACCGTGCCGAACATGCCGTTCCTGACGTATTGCGGATTGTTTCCCCCTGCACGCGGTTCAAGGAAACGGGCGTTCTCAAGAAAGATGATCCGGTCGCCAGCAGCAAACTCCCGCATGCCCCGCTCTGTCCGGAAGCTGCGCGCGGCATCGAGCGCTCCCTCCTCCCGCATCACCTTGCGCAAGGCTTCATTCAGCCTGTGGACATCCCTGTTGGTGTGCGCCAGCACCAGCAACGCATCACCCCGCAGCTGGCCACCACCGTTTAGCGCTGCGATCCCCATCCCTGGCCGCACGCCCCGTCCCGGCTGTGATGGCATGATCATTTTCCGCCGCGCATCGGCCCAGTCACTGACCAGACGGCTGACCAGTTCATCCCGGGTTTCCGCCTCGACCAGATGCCCGCGTCTGGCGTAGATCTCCAGTCCGCCCGCGGTGTCCCCGCGAGCGAGGCGACTTGAGGCATCGCGGGCCCATTGGTCCTGTTGGCGACGCACACCGGCAAGTTCGGCAGAACCGATCCGTTCCGCTATTGCCCGGAAAGCCGCACCGGCCCCGATCGGCTGAAGCTGCATGGCATCACCGACCAGAACAACCTTTGCGCCAGCCTTTTCTGCAGCATCCAGCACACGTGCCATTTGCAACGAGGAGACCATGCCTGCCTCGTCGATGACGAGGACGTCACTGCGCATCAGCCGGTCGCGCCCGTTATTCCAGGCATGCTCCCATGCAGCAAGCGTTCGCGACCTGATACCGGAACTCTCCTCCAGCCCCTCGGCAGCCTTGCCGGAAAGGGCCGCACCCAGGACACGATGATGCCCGCTCTCCCAGGCAAAGCGCGCAGCTGCAAGCAATGTCGACTTGCCCGTACCGGCAAGACCGACGACAGCAGCGATACCGCTGTCGCCCGTCACATGCCGAATGGCTTCAATCTGCTCAATATCCAGCCTGAACGGCTTCAGCGGATTGTCCCCTTCGACGAAACGCACTGCGCCCGCGCGTCCTGCGTCCGAAATCCCGAACCCCCTCCTCCCCGATAGGGTATCGGCTGAACACATCATGTCATGTTCGGTGCGCAGGATCTGGCGGGTGGTGAAGATTGCCGGTTCCCTTGCCTCGCCAGTCACACAACCACTCACCCGGCCAGTCATCGGGCCAGTCGGCGGATCAGTCATCGGATCAGTCGGCGGGCCACCCTGCTGCGGTTTGAGCAGCACCAGATCGGGAGAGGCCATCAGCCGTGCACGGATATTGGCAAAGTCTACCGGATCATCGACATAGCGGTGGATGACCCTTGCGATATCCTTCTCGTCAAAAGTGGAGCGCTCATTGCCAAGCTGCCTGAGGAGAGGCCCCGGATCGGCAAGCAGCCGGGCGGTCATTTTGCGCCGACGCGCCAAGTCGGCGGGTGCAAAATACATCTCGACGCCCTTGCGCATCATCGCCGACTTCCCGGGTCCCAGATGCCTCTGGGCAATCCCCTCAAGTCCCTGTTCGGCATGGGAACGACCGTCAAGGCGGATGTCACGGCCAGCCAGTGCCAGATACCGGTTGGCCGTCTGCGCCCAGGCGATCTTCCACGCCTTCATCGTCTCCCTGTTACCCGCCCAGACTGTGTAGACGATCCTGCCCTTCGGCTGGTCCCCTGCCGCCACACGCAGCGGCTTTCCGCCATCGCCGGGGACAGGCATGGCCTTGAGGCCGAACCCTTGCGCTGTCAGGGGCCTGAGCGTTGTCAGAACATGTACATGCGGATTACCGTCCCTGTCGTGATAAACCCAGTCGGCGATCATGCCCCTTGCGGTCAGCTGGTCTCTCACGAACTCACGCACCAGGGCGATGTTTTCCTTAAGCGTCAGTTCCTCCGGCAGAGCAATAATCAGTTCACGGGCAAACTGTGCGTTCACACGCGTCTCAAATGCGTCAACCGCATTCCACAGTGTCTCGCTTGCCGCAGCCACCGTTTTCCCCTCGATAGCAGTCTGCAGCCACGCTGGAATATCTTCCGGCAACGCCAGTTCTTCATGGACCAAATCATCGTCGCCGCCGCGATAGTTAAACAAGGTTCCGGTCTGTTCGTCTCTCATCCGGGTGCGATGACGATAGGCGGCAGCCGAGATGATGTTGCGCCCCGCTCCCCTGCCGATCATCTGCGCTCGCACGAACATGATTGCCACAATGTTCTCCTGACCGTCAGTCAGAATCCGCCAAATGGCCAACCGCTGATAATGCAACTGCGCGGCCTACGGATGCGAAGGCATCATTAAGCATCATATGTATGTGAAGCGCCGGATAAGAGTACCCGGCGCGGCCACCAAACGTGCCTTATTTCGCGTCCACGATTTCTTTTGGAAGCGGTGTACCATGATACTTTTGGTAGATCTCGTTTAACTTGCCATTTTGGAGGTTTGCCACAATCCATTCGTCAAGTTTGGCGAGCAATTCAGGTTCATTCTTATTCACACCAATTGCAAGGTTCAAAACGCGGATCGTTATCTTCGGCTCGAAAGCCAATGTTGAATTCTTGTCGTGAATCTGTTTCACGAGCGTGGCTGATGTCGCAATCGCCTTGGCCTGACCTGACACAGCTGCCGTAACCATCGTCGCGTCATCGTCGTAGCGGGTGACAGTAAAACCATGCTCGCCTGCGAGCTTCGTCAGTTCACTATCCTGTGTCGTACCACGTGTTACGGTTACTGATTGTCCCTTCAGATCTGCCCAATCCTTGATCGGAGATGCTGCCGGGGCGGCAATTACCGAGACCAGTCCCGCATATGGCTTCGAAAAATCTATGACCTGTGCTCGCTCCGGGGTTACCGACAGCGTTGAGATGACGATGTCAGCCTTGTTCGTTTGGAGGTTCGGAATACGCGTGGCGCCCGTTGTCTGAATGAACTCCAGCTCAACACCCCAGTCCTTTGCGAGAAGCTGCGCGGTTTCAACATCGGAACCCACGGGTTTGAGATTGGCATCAAGCATGCCGGACGGCGGAATTGCCAAGTCCGTCGACACCCGAATTTTCTTTGCTGCGATGATGTCGGCGTATGTATCGGCCATGGCCGGAACGCCTTGAGCAGTCAGCATCGCCCCTACGATGCCTAATACGAGAAACCTCTTCAACATTACATTCTCCTCCATTTTGTTTTATCTCATAGATCGTGGCTCAAGAAGTCCTCGAGCTCCAATGTCATGGGTGCATTCAAGATCGATGCGTCCCCCTCCTCGTGAACGAGCCCGCGGTGCATGAAGATCACACGATCGGCGACCTTGCGTGCGAAGTTCATTTCGTGGGTAACCATGATCATCGTCATCCCGCTTTCTGCGAGTTTTTCGATCACTCGTAGCACCTCTCCGGTCAGTTTTGGGTCGAGGGCGGAAGTGACCTCATCGAATAGCATCACTTTCGGTTCCATCGCGAGCGATCGCGCGATAGCGCCTCGCTGCTGCTGTCCGCCCGATAATTGCTCGGGATAGTGGTTAGCCTTCTCATCGAGCCCGACGCGTTCGAGCGCAGCCCGCGCCATTTCGCGCGCCTCATCCTTCGGGATTTTCTTCACCGAGCGCGGCGCAAGCATGACGTTCTCTTCGATCGTGAGATGTGGGAAAAGGTTGTAGCTTTGAAACACGATGCCGACGTCAAGGCGGAGTTTGTGGAGATCAAGCTTTGGGTCATGAACCTTGTGGTTGGCCACGATGATCTCACCGCTATCGATCACTTCGAGACGATCGACGCATCGCAGCGCGGTACTCTTTCCGGAGCCGCTTGCACCGATCAGTGCCGCGACCTGCCCCTTCTCTACGGAAAAACTTACTCCCTGAAGGACGGGAACCGCGCCGAAGCTCTTCTTGACTTGATTTAGTGCGATCATGACCATGATCACCCTCCCTGGATTGCTGTACCCTGTGCTTCCGGCTCTTTTCGAATGCGCCGTCTCGGCCCCATGTTCTCAAGCCGTTGGCTGAATGCTGACAGAGGGAAGCAAAGGCAGAAATAGAGGGCGGCAACGATAAGATAGATGAGAAAGGGCTCGAAAATCGAGTTGTTGATAAGCTGCCCCGCTCTCGTCAGTTCAACGAAACCGACGACCGATGCGAGCGACGTGTTCTTGACGATCTGAACACTGAAGCCAACGGTTGGTGGGGTTGCGATCCGAACCGCCTGTGGAAGGATCACTTTGAACATGCGCTGTGTTCGAGAAAGCGCAAGGCACTCAGCCCCCTCCCACTGCGCCTTTGGTACTGATTCCAAGCAACCCCGCCAAATCTCTCCAAGGTAGGCGCTGACATAGATTGTCAGTGAGATGCCGGCTGCAAACAATGGCGTGATCGACAACCCAAGTGTCGGCAGTCCGAAGTAGATGATGAACATGATGACCAAGAGCGGCGTGCCCTGGATGAGCTGGACATAGGTCACCGCAATGAGGCGGAGTGCACGCGATGGCGTGATACGACCGAGCGCAACGATGAAGCCAACAATTCCTCCTCCGATAAATGCCATTCCGGTAAGGATTACGGTCCAAAGAGCGCCTTCGAGAAGGAACATCAGATGGTTGTGGTTGAATGCGGTGGTCACTGCTCGCCTCCCTTACAACGGCGTCCCGAGCCTGCGGCGGCGCGGGAAAAATGCCATGCCCAGCCCCCAGAAAAGCGCTCGCATCCCGAGGGAAAGGAAGAGGTAGATGACTGCGATGACGAGATAGGTTTCAAACGGTCGGTAGGTTTCCGACTGGATGAAGTTGCCGGCAGCGGTGAGTTCTTCGGCAGAAATCTGGGAGGTCACCGAGGAAGCAAGCATCAGCAGGATGAACTGACTTGTGAGGGCTGGATAAACCCGCTCCATCGCAGGACGAAGCCCCACATGCCAGTAAAGCTGCGTTGAAGACAGGCCCAGACACTCCCCCGCTTCCCATTGCCCCTTCTGGATAGAATCAAACCCTGCGCGCATGATCTCGGCGGTATAGGCTCCGACATTGACTGTCAGAGCTACGACGGCCACGAAAATTGCGCCGAACGAATACCCAAGGCTGGACAGGCCGAAATAGATCACAAATATCTGGACGAGGAACGGCGTATTACGAATGCTTTCGACATATGTGGTGGCAAACCTGCGCAACACCGGTCCGCCGGATCGGCGCGCTATCGCACATGCTGTCCCAATAATGAAGCCGGTCACTGTCGTGATCAGGGCCAATTGCGCCGTCAGCGCCATGCCATCGACCAGCATTTGCCAGCGGAGGAGGACGACTGAGAAATCGAAGGTCATGGTCTGACTGCCATGTGTCGCGGCAGGTTCTGTCCCGTCATCCGGTCATAGACCCTGAAAAGCGCTTGGTTGCCGTTCGATCCTTCGCCATGCGCCCTCGCCTCGACATATTGCGAGGTGACAAGCGACGTAGCAGGAAGCGGAACATCCTTCTGTCCCGCCATTTCCAGGACAAGTCGGAGGTCTTTGAGCATCAGGTCGATGCGGAACCCAGCGCTGGCATCTCCAGCGATCATCGCCGGACCGAGCTTGTCGAGCATCCAGGAGGAAGCTGACCCGCCGAGCAGGACATCTCGCATCTGATCAAGATCGACGCCGCTGGCACGACCGAGAGCAAGAGCCTCGCAGACTGCCTGGATGTTGACCGCGCAGACGAGCTGGTTGCAAAGCTTCACGGTCTGGCCAGCGCCCGGGGCCCCGACATGCGTCACGGTCGCACCCATGACTTTGAACACCTTTTCGGCGCGTTCGAAAGCAGCCCGCTCGCCTCCGACCATGATCGATAATGCAGCGTTCTTTGCACCAATCGGCCCCCCCGAAACCGGGCCGTCGAGCATGAAGATGGATTTGGCAGCCAAAGCCGAAGCCATGGCCCGTGTAGCCTCCGGTGAAATCGTACTCATGTCGATGTAAATTCCCCCACCAGGCATGTGATCGATTATGCCGTCCCGATATACGACTTCTTCAACCTGAGGCGTGTTGGGAAGCATCGAGATTACGATCTGTGCATCGCATACCGCGGTGGCGACACTATCCGAAGCAATGCCCCCCTGCTTTGCAAGTGCTGAGACAGCATCTGACGAAATGTCATAGATTTTCACCGGATAACCAGCCGTGATGAGATGACGGACCATCTCCCGACCCATCACGCCGAGCCCGATGAACGCGATCTTTGGAAAGTTGCTAGTCCCCATGTCTGCTCTCCAGTCTTTCGGTCACGCGACTGAATGCGCATTTTCCAACGCGGAAAGTTTTTCGACACGGCGGACGAAATCTTCGTTGCGGTCGAACCGAGCGTTCAGATAGGACACGACCAAGTCGCGAGCGAGCCATGACCCGACGATTTTTGCGCCGATGCACATGACATTCACGTCATCATGCTCCACGCTCTGGTGCGCGGAATGGACGTCGTGGCAGACGGCTGCGCGGATGCCGTTGATCTTGTTTGCCGCGATGGCGGCGCCAACGCCAGTCCCGCAAACAAGAACGCCACGTTCGGCAGAACCATCCCGCACCTTCTTGCAGAGCAGGCCTGCTATGTCAGGGAAATCGACAGGATCCGGCGTGAAGCTACCAATGTCTTCCACCTGATGACCGAGCTCTTTGAGAACCTCAATCACGTCAGCTTTCAACGGAAAGCCCGCATGGTCGCTTCCAACGACAATATTCATGAATATCCTCCCTGATGAATGAATGAACTAGTCTGAAACACTGGTTCCCTTTGCCAGTTCGTACAGACTCGCCCGGCGCCGAAAATCGGCTCCGATTTCGAAGTGCTGATGCAGCAGATCATCGGCCTGAACGCGATCGCGGGCGGCAAGGGCCTCGAGGATCAATCGATGATGATCAATCAGGAACTCCTCGATTCCTTCGACTTGAATTATCTTCTCGCGGCGTTCCAGGTGCGAGCGCATCATGAGCTGCGATATCGAGGCATAGATCGTGACCAGCGTCGGCGAGTGTGACGCAGTGACGATTGCCTCGTGGAATTTGAAGTCTGCAGTGCCGCCCGCATCCGGATTCTCTATCGTCTCGATGATTTGCCGCAACGCAATTGCGATATTCGCAAAATCCTGTTCTGTCGCTCGCTGACACGCCAGACGGACGGCGTGGTGCTCGATGGCCTTTCTGGCCTCCATGATGTCACTCGTGATATCCGAGCCATGTGCGAGCATGAAGCTAAATACATCGCCCAGTGCCGATGCGTCCGGCCTTTTAACAATCGTGCCGACGCCATGCCTGATCTCAACGGCGCCGATCATGGAAAGCGCGCGAAGGGCTTCCCTGAGCACAGGCCGGCTGACGTTAAGCATGGCTGCGAGTTCTCGCTCAGGCAAAAGGCAATCGCCAGCCTTCAATTCCCCAGACAGCAACTGGTCGCGAAGGAATGCAGAGACACGGTTATGTGCACCAGCTTCCTGCGTTTCGCGTCGGATTGATTTCTTTTCTGTCATCGCGTGTCCAAACCGTGGTCTTACCACTAATCTATCCACAGCTATCATACTGTCAAGCAGCTTGGATCGAATTTCTGCTAAACCACTGTTCCAGATATCGTTTGGTTGACGCCGCCAAGCCACAGGAGTCAGCTAAAAAGACACCTGGACTACACTTAACCTAGATTTCGGAGCCACTGCTTACAGGTATTCGGCGCGTATAGTTGCCGAATAGGAGTCTGCAGTCGTAAGCTATACGCCTGAATCTCGTGTTCCGACGACACTGCTCAAAAATTGCCGGGCGTGCATCCTATCCGCACTTAGTTTTGAATGACCGGATTGGGGCCGTGTGCGGACTGGCAGGTTTGAGGCGGGCGGATCGGAAAGCCGCCCGTACAAGGGCGCTTAACGTGCGAAAGTCTCTTGCAGGGAACGGCCATCCAGTTTGTATTTCGATGATTGATATGCAAGTGGACTAGCCTCATGTTGGGGGCTTAATTCTCCATAGATTTTGCTTTTTTGCATAATGCGCCGAGGTAGGATTTGGCTGGGAATAGAACGATAAAATTTACCGCTATAACGCGCGCTGGATACGAGTACCAAGACCTAGTCGGCATCGAAATGCTCATTCGGCATTATCGTGATCCAGCTTTATTCGAGTGGGTGCAACTTGAATCCGACGATCCGAGCGTCAGATCGCTCGACGACGTCGTGGCCAAGCGCATGGATGGGTCAGTTGAATACGTTCAAGTCAAGTTTACTGTAGATCCTACTGAATATGCACTCGATTGGGACTACCTCCTTTCGAAGAAAGCAAAAGGCACAAGCATGTTGGCCAAGTGGGCGAAGTCGTTCGCTCGCGCGAAGGCAAACGGACCCGTTCACAGCGCACAGCTAAAGACCAATCGTATTCCTTCTCCCGATTTTGCGGGTTGCATGAACGGCCCGCGCATCGATCTTGCGAAAGTGCCTACAACTACTCTTGCATTAGTCGAAGCCGAGTGCGGAGGCGCATCGGCGGCTGCTGACTTCTTCGATGTGTTCGCCTTCGATACTAGCCTTCCCGACTTAGACCGTTACGAAGCTCAACTGCGCGATCACCTCGTTCCGACCGACACTGATTCCGCCGGCTGGCTACTATTGCGAAATGAGGTCACACGCTGGGCCATTTTGCAGCGCGAACCTCCACCAGACGGCAAGATCCTAAGAGAGCATGTCGTTAGGCTAATTTCGAAGAAGAGGCCGCGTCCGCTTCGGCAGGACTTCTTCGTGCCCGAAGGGTACGAGCCGCCAAGCCCGACCTTCGACAACGACCTGCGAAAACGCGTTGCAGATCCTGCCACTCCGCTGACAGTTTTGTGGGGCACGCCGGGCCGCGGAAAAAGCACGTACCTGAGCTATCTCTCGCAGGAATTGCACACCGCCGGCGAAGCGGTCATTCGGCACCATTACTTCTTATCGGCGGAAGACTCGAGTGCAAACCGTACCTCATACACCTATATAGCGATGTCGCTGTACGAGCAGCTTCTCAGCCGGTATCCCGAATCTACGGCTGGCGTGACAGAGGATCCGAACAATCTAAGGCAAGGTCTTGCGACCGCTGCCGATAACCTGGCCCGCGAAGGTAAGCGTCTATATCTTATCGTTGACGGTCTCGACCACGTTTATCGCGACACGCACCGCACTGATCAACTAAATCATCTTTTCAACGCTCTGTTTCCGCTGCCCGACAATCTCGCGTTGATCGTCGGAACGCAGCGGGTTGCAGACGACCAGCTTCCTTCGAAGCTGTTGCTCAACGCCACGCCACCCGACTGGATTGATATCCCCAGGATGGATGAAGTTGCCGTCCGGCGTTGGCTCGAGACGCAAGATGGATCCCGGCCGATCGCCGTTCGTTGGAGCGACCGCCGCGCGGAAGAGATCGGCAAGATCGGCGCGGCACTTTTCAAAATCAGCCAGGGTCACCCTCTTCATCTAATATATGCTTTCGAAGGACTTGTTCGGTCCGGAGAACCATTGGACGAAGAGGTCGTCTTGGCGCTACCCCCTTGTCCGGACGGAGATATCCGCACCTATTACAAGAGTCTGTGGATCCGGATCGGTGAACGATCGCGCGCCGTTTTACATGCGCTCGCAGGATCCGACTTTTTCTGGCCAAGCGTGGGCATCCGTCAGTGTATAGGCGAATTCGGCGAGATCGCCTTTCTGCTGGAGCCGCACAACTCGGGAATAATTCCCTTCCATGGAAGTATCTTTGCCTGGGTTCGAGAGCGCGACGATCACAAAGAAAGCTACGAAGTCCTTTTGCCGAAAATCGTCGCGTGGCTCGAGAAAGACGCCCCCGAGTACTGGAGATGGGGATGGCTTTGGCTCACACAGGCTCGTGCGGGAAACACAACCCCTCTTCTGACAGGCACCACTAGAGCTTGGGCAGTAAACTCGCTCGCTTGCGGCTGGCCTGAAACGCAGATTCAAAACATCTTGGCCGCGGCAGAAGCGGTGACGTTTGCAGCCTTCGATTTTGCAGCAACCGTTCGCCTGCGCTCGCTAAAAACGCGCGTGAGCAACGTCCGCGAATACCAGGCCTGGGACTTCGGGGCTTTTAGAGGGGCCGCCTTGTCGATTGCGGATAATCGGCAACAGTCGCTCAACCTTTTGGATAACTTGGAGGAGCTAACCAACGAAGAATTGGCAGCGCTCGCTCGTCACGGTCCCGGAGCTCTGCGCAATGAGCTTGTCGAAGGCTGTTTTACGGAGCTGATCCGGCGAATAAATACGTGGATCGTGCTTCGTCATCGTCCCTTTGACGATTTCGAAAAGCTCACGAGGGCATTTCTCGAAGTCGCTGCGCTCGCCGGCGCAGAACGCGTGCCGCGGGTGATGAAGTTCATTCGCGGCTACAAGAAGCCCGAACCCTACGTCGCTCGATACGTAGAACTGCTGGCGCGAGTGCATAACCTGGAAGCTCTGAGCGATGTCGGCGACTCCTTGGAGGGCGCTAGATGGGCAGCGCTCAGACGAAAAATCCAAGAGCACATTCTTCGGTCCGCATTGTTCGTCGGCGCCGACCCCCTGCAAATGATAAAGAAGGGCCGCTTTAAGCAATCTCCCTTCGTCGCGGGAATGCTATCCTACAAGGCTCCGACACATAAGTGCGAAGTCGAGATCCCGCCTCCTCCGGCGGATCCGCTTCGCGAGCGTTCTACACCCGCTGACAACGTCGATCTACAAAGGCTCTACATTGACTTTTTCTGGAGCGCGCTTCGCGACGAGATTGCCTCGCCGGGGGGACCGTTCACTTACCCTGGTCTCACACGCGGTGGCTTAGGGTTCATAGATACGGCGCTGGACTGCCTCGAGGATTGCGCCAAAAGTCTCGTCTCCGGCGCGATGCCATGGACCTTTTCGACGCCATTCTTAATGGCTGCAGACGTTCCGAACATACCGTTCGCGGGTCGAACCGAGTCGGTCCATGCTCACTATCTAGGTTTTCGGAGTGCTCTCAATGTAATCGCCTTGGATGTGCATCTTGCGGGCCTACCCGATAAGAACTTTCCCGGCATACCTCCGGACGAGCTCGCGGCTGCGCGCGGCTCGGTGCACTGGATCGACGAAGTCTGGATCGATGTGAATGCAGAAGATCGCATCCGCTATCTCAGCGCAGAAGCGGCTGACGACCTTCTAGAAGAGTTGACTCAAAATCTCTCGGAAACTTTGTCCGAGTTCAACGAGAGGGCGGATCGGTGGACCAAGTACGCCTCACTATCGCATCTCTATAGGGTGGGCGATCCAGGATTGCTAATGCAACGAGCGTCGTCGTGCTTGCTTGGATATGGATACCGTAAGGATCTTTTTGCCTTCGAAGTCCTGCATAGCGTTCGAGACATGCACGCACACGATCCGAGCGAAACCGAACGCTGGATTGGGACGCTCGCCCCGATTGTCGATGCCATAGTCGACTTCACGGACGGCGACGAAACAAGGCATGCGCGTAGCGAGATCATCGACGTCGTCGCGAAAACGCAGCCGCACTTGCTGCCGAAATTCTATGTGCATCACCTCGATGCCGACGAATGGTATTTGGCCGACAAGAGCCTCGAGAGCTTCATTGATATCGCCGACCTGGAGGGTCCTGAAGCGGCTGCGCTCGCAGGGACGTTGCTCGATCCTGGAACGCTCGACGAACTTAGCAAGCGCGCACAAACGTCCGCCACGGCGCAAGCGCTTCTGGAGCGGCAAACGGCGTTTCTAGGCGGTTTACACACCCCCCGGGAGCGGAGCTATTCGACACCTGACAGAGAGCTGACACCTGAAGAGAAAAAGGTAACGGAGCAGGATCCAACCGCATTCGCTTCGAACGATTTCGCAGGGATAGCCAATGCCGTGGGCGAGCTGCATTTTCACTATTCCAAGAAGAAGGATTTTCTTTCCCGCTGGCTTCGCCATTGGCATGCCAAGGGTAAGTCTCGAGACGCCCTTGCGTCGATAAAGGCATATTTCGACGCGGGGAAAAGGACGTATGGCCTCGATGAATTGCTCGACGTTGCCTTCGAGGTGAGCTTGGAGGTCGAAGGCAAGGATGCCGCTTACCCCTGGCTGGTCCTAGCTCATACACGCCGTCATGGGTGGTCGAGCCACTACACTTCCGATGAGGAAGTTGAGGCCCGTCTCAAGACAGCCGCGCGCGTTTATCCGGACCGCTGGAAGGACTTCATTCGCGACACATCGGCGCCGGAGGAATATTTCGCTAGGCGCGGCGCCAGTTTCTCGATAGGTTTTCACCATTTAGTCCGTTATCTGCTGGTCGCCGGGCAAATAGCCGAGGCGATGAAAGTTACGGCTGCATTCGTTTCGACTTTCAAAGAGGAGACCGAAGACCAGCCTATCCCGGAGGCAACATGGCTTCGGTAACGGCACGCCACACTATGGCTATCCTCATGCAGCGGCTAAAATGGCCGGTGCCGATGGTGCGATGGCGAGCGGCCCGCGAGATTAGAGGATTGCTCCAGTCGGACAAGACGCGTGCCGACATGACGGCGGAGCTCTTGAACTTCCTGGATCTTTGCACGACGGAATCGGACGTATGCTCGGTATTGTGCTTGCTTTTCCTAACCGAGAGCAAAGCCCGGCCGAGTCGAGACGAGGTCGTCGAAAGGGTAAAATGCCCATCGATCCTCGCCGACATACTTATTGAGAAAACGTTCGGACCCGGTGCCAAGCTCGGCGGCTGGGAGAGCGCTCACTCCGGCGAAGCGCCCGGCTGGTTCGAGCCGGACAAGTATTTTCTTGATCACAAAGGGGCGCATATCCCACCCACGTTTTACAACGAGCTGGGAAAAATCGAGCGCTCGACCGGCCTGCCTCTCAGACACCAATGGGCGTGGGAGTGGCACAATCTACGCGAAAGACTTGGAACCCGTCTTACGTCGTATGCGCATTATTTCGACGAATACGGCGAGACTCAGTCCGGTGTGAAGGGACAGTATCTGCAACGGCAAACGGAAATCTTTCGCTCCGCGCATATTCGCACCTTCGCATTCGCAGTTTCCGAATGGGGCATGCCGCTAAGGCTGGCAGGCGATTACATGCTTGAGCATATTCCAGCAGTCGGGGGAATATTCGATCTTGATCCAAACCCAAAGCCCGAAGCCCTGCGCGACCTACCTAAAAAGGCTTCTGCAGACGGAAGCGATCTGGAGGGCGTGCTGGCCGAGTGGGTCGAAGCTAACCGAAACGTCGAGATGCCTGCCGTGTCTTTCAAGACTCCGACTCCTTTAGACCTGGCTAAGTACGGCGACGTAACCGTTGGCGCTTATTTCGTTTCCCCCGGTTTCGAGATGAGAGAAGACCACGGACCGTTTGAACCGATGGACTTCACGCTCATAACGAACTCGCTAACAATCGACGGTGTGGTGCGAGACGTCAACGCCGATGACATGAAGCGCGACGGAAAGGCCGGTTGGTGTGTGCCAGTATGCTCGTCGCTTTTTCCGATGCCATACGGGTTCTGGAGTTCTGACTACTTTGCTATAGGCCTCCCCCTCGTGACGCCGTATTGCCTCAACGAGGAAGCTATTATCCAGGCGAAGGCTGGAGCCTTGGAGCTTACGTCAAGGGACGCGATACTCTCACGGACGCGCATTTGGAATGACGTATGGACGCCTTCGTATGTCGGTGGAGGACATACGCGTTGTGGAGCAATCGCGGAACTTGAGAAGGCAAAATTCAAGGACCTTCCGCATCGCGCCCCTGATGGATCGAAGCTCGCTTGGTACATTGAAACCCGCATTTGGAAGCGGGCAACTGGGCACGGAGAATACGCGATGGAGAAGCGACGCGCGCTGATTATGGACGATGTGGTCTAGCTGTATTCGGCTCATCTTCATTACCTTGCGATGGGGTCAAATCAAGTGGGGGCGCGAAGTGAGCGATTGGAAACGCCGTCCGCTTGTGGGCGTCGCGTTCCGGACGCGACAACCCGTGAAGCGGACCGTCGGCTTTTAGTCCTTCGAAGAGGAAGCGCGAACGTCCAAATTGAAAGCGCAAAGCAGTCAATATCCGCCGAGCCCTGAAACAGACAAGCGTTTTCTGACAAGCTTTCAAGAATCGCCAAGTCGAAATGAAACTTGCAGAGGTTGAACATTTTTTGGGAGGGAAACGGCGACCAATAATCGCCGGGCCTCATATTGTTCTGCGGCTTATCATCTGAACCCTAGACCGAGTCCCGGTAGTCCTCTTGATATACGTTCTACAAAACTGGTCCTTCAGGCTTATGCTGCGGTGACCAATTCATCCAGCCAATCTTGGTCGATGATAAGCGCATCAACGCAATTGAAAGACTGTCAAGTTTTGCTCCGTTGCACCAAGCGAAAAGCGTCGCTTTAATCAGAGGCATCCAAAAGCTCTTTCCGCACGTCAAGCAAACCGTATCCTTTGATACCGCGTTTGATCAAACTACCCCGGAAGTCATTCGCCGTTTCGCGCTTCCGCGTGAATTCCACGAGCGTGATTTAAAGCGATATGGCTTTCATGGCCTCTCCTATAAGTCGATAATCGGCAGTTTTCCCAGAAACAGCCACAGCTTGCTGTTGGAAGGATCGTAGTCGCACATTTAGGCAGCGGAACCAATCTTTGCGCCATCAAGGCCGGCAAAAGCATCGATACAAGCATGAGCTTCCCAACACTGGACGGTATTCCGATGGCAACCCGCTGCGGGGCACTCGATCCGGGCTTGCTTCTTTATTTTCTGCAACAAGAGAACATGCTTCCAGACGCGCTATCAGATTTGCACTATCATCGCTCGGGCCTTTTCGAACTTTCGGGAATAAGCGGTGATACGCGCGATCTCCTTGAATGCAACACACCACAGGCCTGTGAGGCTCTTGAAGTATTCACTCTGCGTATAGCTGGTGAAATTGCCCGTCTTGCTTCCACTCTTGGCGGTCTCGACTCACTCATTTTCACTGCCGGAATTGGGGAACATCAGCCAGAAATTCGCGCTTTGGTTTGCCGACGCCTCTCTTGGCTTGGCATCCAACTCGACACCAGCGCCAATTCTCGAAAACCTCCGCCGCCTAACGGAGCCGGATATCGCTACCGATGCGAGGCGGCTCTAGCGGTGCCACCGCCGTCAATGCGCATCCAAAATCGCGCTTACGCATCATCCGCACGGTATTTGCGATGAGCATTTTGATCAGATTTTCACAACCCACTGTCCTGTCCTTTTTGCTTATCATGGCTATCCTTATCTAATTCACAGGCTTATTTATAAGCCCGCCAACCACCCTAACGTCCACGTGCAAAGCTTCATCGAAAAGGGGGCAACGACAACGCCTTTCGATATGGCAGTTCTCAACAAACTGGACCGCTTTCATCTGGCGATTGAGGCGATAAGACGTCTGCCATTAAATAACGAGGTAGCGCTACCTCTGATTGCCAACTTCGAGGAAAAACTGACATTGCATAAGAAATACGTTTGCGAGCATGGCGAGGACATGCCGGAAATCAGAGATTGGAAATGGCCTTACACCAGATGAACCAATCATCCTCAAAACGGCCCACGGAAGCAGCAAAGAACGATTAAATCCTCTGGCTCCTTAAGAACGGAGACAAACTGTTCTGAAGCTGCTTCTGCATCCGCGAGTATGTTGGAATAAACGTACGCGGCAAAAATAAAGCCTATCAGGTTGATAGAGTTGAAAAGCGTTGGTTGCATCTATTATAGTGGTTCTAAGCAGTTCTTCACTGAACGAATGTTGGCCAAGCATACGCTCTTAAAGGAGACTAGAATGTTCAAACATATTCTTATTGCGACGGATGGCTCCGAACTTGCAGAACGATGTGTTGTCCAAGGGCTCTCATTGGCCCAATTCCTGCGATGTAAACCCAATTCCTGCGATGTAAAGTAACTATTGTAACTGTAACAGCACCATATAGCAATTCGGGCATATTTGGAGGTATGCTTGATGATGAGGATATTGTCGTTAGATATAATCAAAGCTGGGAAAAATTTGCCTCCAAGGTTCTGGGTCACGCCAAGGACTTAGCAAACGATCTACGGGTTGAAACCGATGTTGTGCATCTTATAAATCCCATTCCATCGGATGCAATAAGCACGGCAGCTGACTCGCTCCACTGTGACCTAATTGTGGTTGCAACTCACGGTTATTCGGGAGTTCAACGCCTTGTTCTGGGCAGCCAAACCAATGAAATCATTGTGCAAGCGAGAACATCAGTGCTCGTTGTTAGGTAGTAGCGAAAGGCTTTCAACGACCAGCACGGCGTCTCCGCAATTGGGATTATTGGTTCATTTTCATTCAAAAGTGATGGCGTTGGCCGCATAAGAGCCCTTGTGTTTTTCGCCGACCTTCAAGAATTGCCATACGGTTAGCCGAAACTGACTCCGTTGCGATACAGGATATATGCCGCAACAATGAAGATTATCGTGGCGAATATTCGGTTTAAGACGTTCTTGTATGCACTCAATCGCGTGGCGAGCATCATTCCGAATACCCCTCCTATAATGCCACCTCCGATAAACTCAGCTGCAAGCCACCAGTCGATTAGACCGGAACTGGCATAGTTCAAAGCCGTGGCCAGTCCAAAAGCGCCCACCGAGAGAAGGGACGTGCCGATTGCGTTGATCATCGGCATACCTGTTGCCAACATCAAACCGGGCACAATCAGGAAGCCCCCGCCGATACCGAAGAATCCGGATGCCGCGCCAGAGGCAAGAGCTATAGCTGCTGTAACGAGACACATTCTTAGGTCGACCGGGCGGCGCTCGACGTCCAATCTCTTTTTGGGCTTCAACATGAACAGTCCAACGACGATCATGAGGATGCCGAACAGAAAGATGAGACGATCACCGTCTAAAGCTTTTCCAAGACTGGAACCGATAAGTGCCCCGATAACGCCTAGTGCAGAGAAGACAGCGCCACAGCGCCACCAGACGTTCCCCTTCAGGGCATGGCTCGTAAAATTCGCGAACGCGTTGACCGAAACAGCAAGTGCACCCGTACCGATGGCGACATGGGGCTGGCTCACACCGACAACATACAAGAGTAGCGGTGTTGCCAGGATTGAGCCGCCGCCACCGAGCAATCCCAGCATGAAGCCCACAACACCTCCGGAGCCAACTGCCGTAAAGAAAGAGCTACTCAACTCCGTCTGCTCCCAGTTCTATCATGCACGATCATCCCCACCAGCATGGCGATGACGAACAGAACGGTTTGTGGCAGCCCAACCGCAAGCGACGCAATAGCGGGACCGGGACAAAAGCCGCCAATGCCCCATCCCAGACCGAACAGCGCCGAGCCTATGATAAGAGGCGCGTCGATACGCCGGTTCGTTGGCACATGAAAACTGTCGTCGAACGCAGGATGCCGCATTCGTTTCGTTATCTGAACGCCAACGAAGGCAACGATGACGGCTCCACCGAGAACAAAGGCAAGACTTGGGTCCCATGCGCCGAAAATGTCGAGAAAGCCCTTGACGCGGACGGGGTTGAGCATTCCGGACAACGACAGTCCGAAGCCGAAAACAACACCTGAGGCAAGAGCCCCGCAGAATTGATAAATCTTGCGGTTCATAGACCCAGACCTCTCAGCACTGTAACAGCAATCACCCCGGTTGTCAGAAAGGTCGTAACCGCTACCATGGATCGCGGTGACAGACGAGCCAACCCCAAGACACCATGACCGCTGGTGCAGCCAGATCCCATGCGCGAACCAAAGCCGACAAGAAGCCCGGCTACGATGATCAGCGGCCACCCGGCAGTAGTTTGAACAGCTGGCCAATTACCGAACACCATCAGATATATGATTGGCCCTAATACGAGCCCCAGAACAAAGGCGAGGTTGGTCGACAGTGTACTTCCCTGTACGAGGCGTCCGACAATTCCGCTTATTCCCGCAATCCTGCCATTGAGGATCAGAAGCATCGCGGCGGAAGTGCCGATCAACATTCCTCCAGTAAGCGAAGACAGGTATGTGCTCATTTTGCCTTCTCCACGCAGAAGATGTCGTAAAGGGAGGCGACCAGGTGCGCCGCCTTGTCTTCGGTGAGCCGATAAAATATCTGCTTTCCTTCCCGACGCGTCTCAACGATTGAGGAACTGCGTAGCACTGTTAAATGCTGCGATAGATGCGGTTGATGAACATCGACTTTTTCCTCCAGCTCGCCAACGGAATATTCGCCTTCCACCAGGCTGCAGACAATCATCAGACGGGCTGGATGGGACAATGTCTTTAGCAAGTCAGCCACTTCGCCCGCCCGCAAGGACAGTTCTGCCGAAGATAGTCCGGCCTTCATCATTACCGTTATGTCTTTGGTCATTCCCATACAGCTCCTTCCAATGCATCCAGTGGAAACTTCAGGTAGCGCTTGCCGTTGGCTTCTGGCTCAGGCAGTCGTCCGCCGCGTATGTTTACCTGTAGCGCATGCAAGATGAGCTTTGGCATTGGCAGCGTTTTGTCGCGCTTGGTCCGTAAGGCAACGAAGGCCTCTTCCGATGCGCCCGCCAGGTGCGAATTGTACTTCTTTTGATCCGCCACAGTGCTTTCCCAACGCGGCGCACGCCCCCCCGGCTGGTAATCATGTCCGGTGAATATCCGTGTCTCATCTGGAAGTGCTAGGATGTTCTGGATCGACTTCCAAAGTGCTCTCGCATCGCCGCCGGGAAAATCCGCACGTGCCGTACCGCTGTCAGGCATGAAGATTGTGTCATGCACAAAGGCGGCATCGCCCACCACGTAAGTGATGGAGGCGAGCGTATGCCCCGGCGAGAACAGAACCCTGGCATCAATGGAACCGATCCTGAACGTCTCGCCATCGGCAAACAGCCGATCCCATTGTGAGCCATCGGTGGCAAGCTCGGGCCAGTTATATATTCCCTTCCACAGCTTCTGGACGTCGGTTACATGCTCACCTATCGCTGTTTTCGCGCCGGTTCTCTCCTTCAGATACTGGGCTGCAGAAAAATGATCGGCATGTGGATGGGTGTCTAGAATCCATTCGACAGTCAGGCTGTTATCGCGAACGTAATCGAGAATTGCATCGACATTGATCGTCGCCGTTGACCCCGACTTTTCATCAAAATCGAGAACGGGGTCCACTATTGCGCACATACCAGTTGCCGGATCGGACACCACGTACTGAACGCTGGAGGTTCTCTTGTCGAAAAAGCCTTTTACCTGCGGTCGATGGTCAGCAAAGTGTAGGAGCCACGATGCTGCGACACTGGTATCAAAGCCGAGCTGATGTCCGAATGGTACGACGTCTTCAACAGACATGCGTCCATCCAACACCTCTCCGATAAGATGAAGGTTGAGCGAACGCGTACCTGTTTTGCAATGCGCCAGCACGGGGCCGTCAGATTTTCTGACCGCCGCCTGAAACGCACGCACATCGGCTTCAGTGATCGTATTCATTGTGGCTGGAATATATGCATAAGAGAGATCGCATTGGTGGGCTGCATCGCATTCCGCTTGGCTTCCGGGCTGGTCTGCGCTTTCATTATCGGGACGGTTGTTGATCAGCGTTTTGAAGCCGCTTCGATCGAGTACACTGAGTTCTTGCGCGTTTGGCTGCGAAGACACCGACAGCTTCTCAGTTATTTTGGTGACGGGCATCTCTACCTCCGACGTTAATATTATATAATATACTATAATGTATAATATTAAGCTTTTCAAGCCTCCCTCGAAAAGGAAGATTCTCAAAACCTGCGCAGAAACTCTAACGAAAAAGGCAAAAGCCCAATCGCCGGAGAAGAATTCTATAACTTCAAATTTTCAGTCCACTGGCAAAGGGTCTCGATAGCGGTATGATGATATGAATCCAACGTCCGGAGGTAGCTCAATGAGCCGATTGCATACAGAAAACCACCTCGTATCTCGGATCGGATGGCTTCGCGCAGCGGTACTCGGCGCCAATGATGGTATTGTCTCAACGGCCAGCCTCATTATAGGCGTCGCATCTGCTTCGACGGGAACGACGCAGATAGTGGTCGCTGGCATCGCGGGCCTTGTCGCAGGCGCGATGTCCATGGCGGCGGGTGAGTATGTTTCTGTCAGTTCTCAATCCGATACGGAGTTGGCAGATCTTGCCAGAGAACGCAAGGAACTCGAAACTCAGCCCGAAGCAGAGCTCGATGAATTGATGCAAGCCTATATTGATCGCGGCCTAACCCCGGAACTGGCGCGGCTGGTGGCAGTACAGCTGACCTCACGCAATGCTCTGGAAGCGCATGCCCGTGACGAGCTGGGAATTGTCGAACACATGGAAGCACGGCCTGTGCAAGCCGCGCTGACCTCAGCGGCCACGTTCTCGATCGGGGCCGCCCTACCCTTACTGATGGCGGTCATCGCGCCTCCATCCATCTTGCTTTACGCGGTTGCTATCTCTTCCTTGTTGTTTCTGGCGTTTCTAGGCGCTATCGGCGCCAAGGCGGGAGGAGCTAATATGCTTAAGGCAACCGTTCGCGTCACCTTTTGGGGCGCATTGGCCATGGCAATCACGGCTGGTATTGGGGCTCTGGTCGGCACAGCGGTCTGATGATCGCTGTCAAACTTTTTGGATCGAGTTTTACCAAGAAGAATGATCATCGTTGGCAAGACGCCGGACAATGCGCATTATAATACGCTCATTCTGTAGCTTGGAAGACCACAAAGATGCGGTACTTGGGTGAAGATCGATCAAAGACAATCCTTTTGATTTTTGCCTTGTGCGGACTTGTGATCGGGCTTGGCTTGCATTTCTCCGGTTACTCATACGGGGCACGGCTAAGTTGGACTATAGCCACTCTGCCTGTGCTAGCGGCTTTGCTCGTCGAAATTCTCCGAAGTCTATTGCGAAAGGAGTTCGGGCTGGACATCGTCGCGGCGATGTCGATGTCGGCCGCTCTGGCATTTGGGGAAATGCTGGCAGCTTCGATTGTCGCCCTTATGTATACCGGCGGGGCCTTTCTTGAAAGCTTTGCCGAAGGACGGGCACGCCGTGAGATGCACGCTTTGCTGTCTCGTGTACCCCGAACGACAATGCGTTATATCGATGACCATCTCGACGAGATTGCCGTTGATACTATTCGCCCGGGTGACCGCCTTTTGATCCGTCAGGGAGACGTCATCCCCGTTGACGGAAGTGTAACTTCAGTAAAAGCTTTCGTAAACACGTCTGCTTTGACGGGAGAGTCACTTCCGATTTCGCTTACATCCGGAGCCGATGTGTTGAGCGGATCAGTGAATGCTGGCGATGCCTTCGATATTGTTGCCAGACACGAAGCAAAAGATAGCACCTACGCTGGCATCGTTCGCCTCGTAGAAGAGGCCCAGCATTCGAAAGCCCCAATGTCGAGGCTGGCAGACCAATGGTCTATCGGCTTTCTGATAGTGACTGTCTTAATCGCCTTCTGCGCATGGTTTTTCACGGGAGACCCGATAAGGTCGGTCGCCGTTCTCGTCGTGGCGACGCCATGTCCTCTCATCCTGGCGGTACCTGTCGCTCTTGTTGCCGGACTATCGCGCGCCGCTCATTTCGGCGTACTGGTGAAGGGTGCTCGTCCATTGGAGAACATGACTCGTATCAACACGTTGGTGCTGGACAAGACTGGAACACTGACAGACGGCCGCCCACAAATTACTTCAATCAACGCGCAGCCAGGATTGAGCGAAAATGATCTACTGCGTTTCGCCGCCTCCCTAGACCAGGTATCCAAACATCCGATGGCGCAGGCTCTTGTACTGGCCGCTCAGCGGCGCGGTATAAATCTTGTATTGCCGACCGACGTCAGCGAACTGGCAGGAGATGGCGTGGCTGGCAGGGTTGATAGCAAAAGCGTCGTTGTCGGCGGAAACAGCTTCGTTGAGAGACAGGTCAATGCGAAACTGAGTGAAATCCCCCATACAGAAGCTGGAGCGGCACTGATTGCAGTCGCGATAGATGGCAGCATCGCGGGTTATATCATTATGGCCGATCCCTTGCGCGGCGAAGTGGTCGATACGTTACGCGGCTTACGCAAGGACGGCGTAAAGCGATTAGTGCTGGCGACAGGTGATCGTGCTGCAGTGGCCAAACGCATTACCAAGGGCTTGGGGCTTGATGCCATCTACTCCGAGCTTTCACCCGATCAAAAGGTACTGACCGTGCTCAGCGAGCGTAAGAACGGCCCCGTGATGATGGTCGGAGACGGGGTCAACGACGCGCCCGCACTTGCAGCGGCTGATGTCGGCGTTGCCATGGGTGCGAGGGGAACGGCGGCCTCGGCAGAAGCGGCCGATGTCGTTCTTCTCGTAGATAGAATAGACAGACTTCGCGCCGGGATTGAAATTGCCAAGCGATCAAGGCGTATTGCTGTCGAAAGTGTTGTGGTTGGGATTGGTCTTTCTGTAATCGCCATGATCGTAGCAGCGTTCGGTTATCTAAAACCTGTTCAGGGTGCATTGCTCCAGGAGATAATTGACGTCGCTGTCATCCTCAATGCGCTTCGGGCGTTGAGAATCTCACCCAACATCGGCAAATGGACGTCATGGTAAATCAGAATGTGAACTGGTGAATAAGTCACCTACAGCTTCACACCGAATTGCTGTTCCTCCAGCACGCAATAAGAACAGAGCATTGAAGCGTAACCGCCTTGCCAGTACCGCGCCGGTCTTCGGACCAAGCACCATTAGCGCTGTTGCCCATGCATCCGCTTCGGCACAGGTACCTGTCACGACGGTGACTGACGCCGGAGGCCCCATCAAGGGAGCACCGCGACTTGGGTCCATGGTGTGCGACAGGCGGTAATCGTTGACATTAATCCAATGCCGATAATCGCCCGAGGTGGCGACCGCCGCATCCTGAAGGGCGAGAACCGAATGAGCTGCCCGACGATCATAGTCAGGAGCCTCTACTGCAATCGACCAAGGACTGCCATCTGGACGCAACCCGAGCGTCCGCACCTCCCCATCGATTCCGACGAGGCCGGACGAAATCCCGAAAGTCAGCAACCCATCCGCCAGACGATCCACGCCATATCCCTTGGCAATTCCATTGAGATCGAGCGAAACGGGAGCTGTCTTTCGCACCATTCCTGCCTCGATATCCAGTTCCAGGATTTCATGAGCGGGTCGGCGCTTGCGCTCAAGCGCTGCCCGTATCTGCTCCCGGTGAGCCTCCGAAGGCCCGAAACCCCAAGCGCTCACGGCGTCGCCCATACCAATATCAAACGCGCCGCCTGATGCACGGCCAATGTCGAGCGCAAGGCGCAAAACGTCCAGCAGTTGCTGCGGCACCTTTATCCAGCGTCCCACCGGCGCGGCGTTCAACTGCATCAGTCTGCTATCGGGCTTCCACGTGGACATTGCACCGTCCACTGCGTCCACTGCCGCCTGAAGTGCGACCCGAACGGGTTGGGGATCGAACCCCGCTGTTTGAGAGAACAATGCCGACCAACGTGTACCCATGGTAGGCCCGCTCAAAGCGTAACGTTGCATCTCAGTAGACGTCTTCGACATAACGTCCCTCCGCCTTGAGATTGGCCAATGTCTGCCCTGTGGAACCCAGAATGTCGACAAGAACCGACGAGACTCCGTTGGCCATATCGCGTCCGCCACACACCATGATCCGCGCCCCCTCCTGAATCAGCCGAGTGACTTCATCGGCTTCCTCCCGAAGAGCATGCTGCACATAGCGCGGCATTTTCCCGCGTGAACAACAAGAGCTAATCTGCGCAACTTGCCCCTTCTGCTTCCATTCGCGGAGTTCGTCGCCATAGAAAAAATCGCTATTCATCCGGCGCATTCCAAAGAACAGATGGATCGGGCGATGCCGCGTATTGGCGCGGATGAAGCCCGCCAAAGGCCCGATTCCGGTTCCGGCACCGATCAATATCAGGGGCGTATGTGTTCTATCCTCCGCATGGAAATCTGGATTGCGACGCAGGAAAGCGCTGATCGTGTCTCCAGGCTCCAGTTCCAAGAGCTGGGAAGAGCATAGCCCTCCCGGATGTTTTCTCACGACGATCTCGACAAAGCCATCGTTGCGTCCAGAAGCCAGTGAGTAAAACCGGGGAACGGTTGATCCCGAAGGAACGATGGCGAGGAGATCGCCGGCCACAAAGCGCCCCAGTCCGCAGCCACGCAATTGCTGCCAGAAGGAAAGCCTCGGCAAGGCAAAGCGCAGGATTGCTGCGGGCGCTTGCACTTCGGCACCATAATCACGGCGCGACACAAGCGTAAGCGGGACGGCGGCGGGTTGAACGGCCTGGTGCGTGAGTTCCAGGTCTATGCCCACCGCAGCACCGAGTTTCCGCCCCCATCGGGCAAAAGCCTGCGGCGACTGACGGTCCACTGTGTCAAAGGGTATGAGCATTCTCCATCCGGCGGCATGCGCCGTCTCCGTCACCGCCCGCGCGAAACCGCAGTAGGCAGGAAAGCTACTGTCGCCGAACCCGAGCACAACCAGCGGAATTGCCGAATCCGCTGCCTGAAGCGAGAGCCTTTCAACGAACCCCTTGGCCGAAGCGGGCGCATCGCCTTCGCCATAGGTAGCGGCCAAAATGATAATGCGCCGGACCTGCCGATAACGGCCTGGATCAAAGGCCGACATCGGCGCAGCGTGAACCGTCTGGCCAGAATTGGACAGCGCCGCATGCAATGTTGCTGCAAAACCCCATGTGCTACCGCCTTCACTGCCGACGAGAATGATTGTCTCCGCTCGTCCTGCTGCACAGTTTTCGTGAATGCGCGGCCTTCCGCGACGCCCGTCGGACCAGAGAAAAACGCCCGTACCCGCCATGACCGGAACGCCAAGAGCCATCAGGCCAAGGAGCAGCCCCAAAACGGAAGCCCCCCGTCCTGTATGCAGCATATAGATTGTTTCCGACAGGCGTCGCCACCCAGTCAGATCGCTCCAGCCGAGAAGCGCGCCCGTGCCTTGATCGATATAACCGGTTCCCCGGTCGGTCTTGAGGGTGAGAATGTCCGTGGGGTCAGACGGATCGGCGAATGACAGGCTGCGCAATTGCGCAACCTGAATCTGCCGCAACGGTTCCATCGTAGCCGGTAGCGCTCCGGTCCGGCCGCTTGCCTCGGTCTGCATGACCGGCGACACCGCGCCGTCCGGCAAGAGATCGAAGGTGGAAGCCGTCATCCACAGGGCCGTTGCAGACGAAAGGAAAAGTCCCGCTACGGCCAGCCGAGCGATTTCAACATGCAGACGCCCGGAAAGCGGGCCACGCAGGCGCGAAAACCAGCGCTGCCAGCCTCCGACCCGTCGTACGACAAGCGCCACCCCGGTCAGGTTCAGCACCAGCATGGCGGCAGCACCAGCAGCCATGACAATGCGGCCGCTATCATCGAGAAAGAGCGAACGATGCAGACTTGTCAGCCAACGTTCGACCGGATTGGGATCGGCGGACGCGGCACCCTGACCAGTAGAGGGGTCAATGACCGTCGCCCGGGGCGCACCGTTATCAAACCAATAGGCCGTCATCCGGCCGGACGGCGTCCGCCGGATTTGCTCTACTTGCGGATAGACCGCTTGAACACGCGCCGCCAGATCGGCGGTCGAAAGTGTCAACTCCCCCTGTGGAGACGAGACACTTTCGACAGCGGGAAAGATCGACAGGGCTGCACCGCTGATACTGAGCACAATCAGGAGCAACGCGGGAAGAAGTCCCACCCAACGATGGATAACTCGGAACATGGCGGTCACCGATTATAGAGAATAATCGGCTGTTGCGATGTAACGCCGTCCTTGGACTGGAGCTTTCGCACCGCCGGATGTGAGTGGTATAACCACCTCATTGGGACTGTCGCGCATGTCTTCCACAGCAGCGTCGACGTGCAATGTGTAGCCCGCATCAAAAAACGCGTCGGCCAAATCAACTGTGATTTCAAGCGTACGACCCGCACCGACACTCGCGCCGGTGATACCGTTGATCTCGCTCGTATTACCACCCGTTGCACGATACCATCCGGACAGGTGTTCGTAATATTTGGATTTGCCGCCAGCCATCCAAAGGCTACCGGCATATTTACCCTCAGCATCCATGATGTAATAAGCGAGATACGCGCCGTCACCGCCATAACTGTTCAGCGTCGTTGTCAGTGTTACGGACCGGGCCATTGCGATATCCGGAAGCGTAAGCGCCGTGGTCATTGCCAATGCTGCAAGAAGTGCTTTCATGCCAGTCTGCCTCTTTCAAAGAAACGGCACGCGGACCTCGATCGATCCGCGCTTATGCCCGCTACTCTCGCAAGAAGAGCTGAACACCACCTGACACCGATGCGGTTTCTGCTTCAGCGCTTTGTAAGAAATGAACCGCTCCAAACCGCGATAAACGAAAACGGCGGACCTGCCAGCAGGTCCGCCGCGTCAAGCATTTACAGTAAATCCGCCAGCTATCGGTGCAGCGACATACGCTTAAGTGTACCGTCGCGAAGAATGAACTGGTGCCATATCGCTATCAGCGCATGAAGGCCGGCCAGATAAAGAATAATGGTGCCGGCATTCTCATGAAATTCGGCGATCAATCCGGGGGAGCCTTGCATTGGGGCCGTAATGGCCGGCACGGAAATACCGAAGAAGGATATCGCTATTCCCATCCGCGAGGCGGCATACCAGCCGCTTAGCGGCAAGGCGATCAGCAGCAAATAGAGGATTGCATGGCCCGCCTTTGCCGCAAGGGCAAGTGTGCCTTGCGCCGGAGATTCTGACGGCGCTGCACCGGAAAGCCGCAAAAAGAGACGAGGTAACACAAGCACGAGTACGGCAAGCCCTAGAGAAAAATGCAAGAAAGGCGGATTCTCCGCCATACTGCGTCCACCCACCGACGTGAACCATGCTCCGAGGATCAACGCGGCGGTGAGCCAGTGAATCACAACCATGCTTTTTGAATAACGATCAGGACTGCGAGGCATCACAAGTCTTTCCTTGGATGAAGGCGCTCTCAATGGTAAGCGCGATGGCTTATTTCACGACGACATTTGGCAGTGAGTTTTTCTCGAGCAAGGGGCTGGAGGGCGTGTCCGGCACAGCGCCTGACCGCTGTTCTTCGTCATGTCTTGATTTGCGGTGGCGGTCATCGTCGTGATCGTATTCGCGATCCTTGTGTTTCATTTTGACTATAGCAAGCGTAGCCGGATCAACTTTAGCCCTGAAAGCAATTCCGGTTTTGTCGGAGCCACGGACCTCATAACAGCCGTCATCGATTTTGATCCGCGCCACGGTCCAGCCGCGAGAAGTAGCCATGGCCTGAACCGCGTCCCTGGATTGCCACTTGTCCATCGATACATGGCAGTCATCATCGGCTCGCGCCACGCCGCTTCCTGCTGCGATCAATAAAAAGGAGATTGCCGCAAGGTAATTTACCATCATATCATTGTTCCTGATCAATGCGCTTTGAAGAGAACAATGCCAGCCATTTCTGACGAACAGCTGAAGCTGGCAAGGATATGACGTCAGAGGAATGACAGCTTACGGCTTCAGTTAGAATATGTTCGCATCTGACCAGACGACACGGGTTCCCGTTTTCTATCGAATAAAAGGTGCTATTGGATGCGCGTCCTGTTGATCGAAGACGATATAATCCTGGGCAAGGCCGTTCGCGACCATATCGCTGTCAACCATTCCGTGGATTGGGTGACCCGCCTCGACGACGCAACCGAGCATGTCGGCTCGGCAGTCTACGACCTAATCCTGTTGGACCTGATGCTTCCCGACGGGCTGGGTATCAATTTTTTGCGCAATCTTCGCGCCAAAGGTAGCGTCACGCCAGTCATTATTCTCACGGCGCTGGATCAGATTTCCGACCGGATCGAAGGTCTCGACGCCGGGGCCGACGATTACCTGATCAAACCGTTCGATCTGGCAGAGCTTTCGTCGCGACTGAACGCTGTTGCACGACGCTATAGCGGCAATCCCAACCCTTTGGTCGAAATGCGCGACCTCCAGATCGATCTGGCCGCCAAGACAGTGAGGCAAGGAGGACGCACCATTGAACTGACCAGCCGCGAATGGGCGCTGCTGGAAACCTTCTTGCAGCGACCCGGCATTGCATTGACCAAGTCGCAACTCGAAGACCGGCTCTATGCCTTCGGTTCGGAAGTTGAGAGCAATACGATTGAGGTCCATGTCAGCCGCCTCCGTAAAAAGCTTGGGCACGGGATCATCGACACGGTTCGCGGCATCGGCTATCGGCTTGGAAACGCGAAATGATACAACCGAAGAGCCTGCAATGGAGACTTTCGCTCTGGCTCGGACTCGGTGCGACCCTGCTGTGGGTCATTACCACCATTGTGACAGCGCAGCTTCTGCGCCACGAACTGAATATGGCCTTTGACAGCGCCCTGGAAGAAACGGCGCAGCGCATTCTGCCAGTCGCAGCGCTTGAGATACTGGGACGCGATGCCGACGACACCGAACAGCGGGTTGCCACCCTGCGCCAGCACGACGAATATTTCACTTATGTGGTCCGTGACGCAGCCGGAACCGTACAGATGCGTTCACATAATGCGGATGTGACCATTTTTCCGCCCTATTCAATAATGGGTTTCAGCAGCACGCCAACTCACAGGCTCTACTCCGACGCCGCAATGCAGGGTAGCCTCACAATTACTGTCGCTGAACCCCTCTCCCACCGGCGCGAAACGGCGATGCACATATTATACACGCTTGCCGTACCTCTCGCCCTAGCCGTCCCCCTTGGCTTGATCGGTGTCTGGCTCATCGTACGTCTTTCCATGGCTCCGGTGCGCAGTTTTCGCGATCAGATCGAGGCACGTGGCAGCGGAGATCTTGATCCGGTCGCCGTCTATGGCCTTCCCTCCGAAATTGACACTGTCGCCAAAGCAGTAAATCGGCTGTTGGAGCGTTTGAAACTGACTCTGGAAGCCGAACGCAGTCTTGCGGCCAAGTCGGCCCACGAGTTGCGCACCCCACTGGCAGCGGCGCTCGCTCAGTCGCAAAGACTGATCATCGAGGCGCCCGATGCCACCACGCGCGAACGTGCGCACGACATGGAAACAGCGCTGCGCCGCCTCTCTCGCTTGACAGAAAAGCTGATGCAGTTGGCAAGAGCCGAGGGCGGACGGCTCCTTGCCGAAAAGCCAGTAAATATTGCTGCAATCCTTCGATTAGTTGTAGGCGAGTTCAACGGATCTACCGATGCTGTCGGTCGCATTGAGTTGGCTCTCCCTGATTACCCGGTGCTTAAGAGCATAGATGCGGATGCCTTTGCCATACTGGCGCGAAACCTGATCGAAAACGCACTCAAACACGGCGCACAGAATATGCCGATCAGCGTATTCCTAACCGCCGAAGGTGTTTTACGTGTTATCAATGCCGGCCCCACCGTGCCTCCCGAAACACTGGCTCGGTTGAGCGAGCCGTTCGAGCGCGGCCAGGCTCTGGTGCGTGGTGCGGGGCTTGGTCTTGCCATTGCCAGAACAATTGCAGGTGGAGCAGGCGGTCGGTTAGAACTATTCTCCCCTGCATTTGGCAAGGAAGACGGCTTTGAAGCAAAATTCATATTTTCCAAATGAACTCCTAGGCCGTGCTTCCCGACATCAGCAGAAATATATCTTTCCCTCAAGCGTGAGGCAGCATTTGAAGCTCGATTGTCCACGTAGAAGTGACTGATATTGAAACTATATTTCGCCCAACCTCTGGGTTAAGCCAACCCGCAGCCACCCGTGGGTTGGACGGGACAAAAGAATAAACCGAACCAAGATTGACGACCGTCAGTTTGTCGGACGACGACATCTTCTCCTTCATTTCATAGGCCATGACGCCACCAAGGCCGGCACCGAGCACAACGATGTGGGACAAGGGCATTTCCTCCTTGCGCGAGACGGCCCAGTTCCGCATTTTTCCATATGTAAGGCTATCGGGACTTGATTTGGCTCAAATGCAGGAAAGAACAGATAGCCCAGTGCAACTCTGAACGCCAATACAGGCCGACCGCTCTCCGACAAGAATAGGCTTACCGACAGAATGGATTAAGCTTGGTCAAATTCATTCACCGGGTCTGCGAACTGTGGCATTAGAACTGGGAAAGCCAGCATTGCTGCCGTGTCACGCCGATTACAGTGCTGTGCCTCAACAGACCGGCATCGACTCAGCTCTGGTTTGTACGTACCCGGAGACACTTGACACTATCATTTCGCCTGCGTTCGCGGGTATGTGGCACTTGACCCAGGTCAAGGTAACCCGCTTTCAAGGCAGGTTAGTCTGGCCCATGGATTTCAGTATGTCGCGAGCGTCCATGCTCAAAAAGTGGAGCTGTTTATGGAACCCGTATCCGTCAAGGCGGGCACCCTGCCGTTCCGATCGCACGCCCTCCCGGTAGCGGCTGTTGCCGACCATTTTGATGTGGACGTGACAGTTGGCCTGACTCAGGAGGAGGCAGACCGGCGGCTTGACCTTTTTGGGTCGAACAAAGTTGCTGCGCGCAAGCCCGTCACCGACTTGGCTCTGATATTGCGACAGTTTGCCAGTTCCGTTGTGGTCTTGCTCGTGAGCGCGATGGTGCTCTCGCTCGTATATGCGGAATGGAAACAGGCCGCGGCAATTGCCGCCGTACTCGTGGTCAATGCGGCTATAGGCTATTGTATGGAGCGACAGGCCTTGCGTTCAATGGAAGCGCTGAGGCAACTCGTGACACGCAACGCGCGCGTGCGAAGGGATGGCCAATCCCGTCAGGTTCCCGCCGACGTGCTTGTACCCGGTGACGTAGTGATTCTCGAAGCTGGCGATGTCGTACCGGCCGATATGCGATGCGCAAGCAGTTCAGCATTAAGCGTTGACGAGTCTGCACTCACCGGTGAATCCCTCCCGGTAGACAAAGGTGTCGATGCCAATCCCGAATTGGCTGTGCTCGCCGATCGGAGCGCCGTGCTGTTCAGAGGCACGCATGTCGTGCGCGGTAGCGGAGTGGCCATTGTTACCGGTACAGGACAGGCCACCGAAATCGGACGTATCGCCGATCTTATCGAGGGGGCCGAGAGTGGCGAATCCCCACTGGAGGGACAACTGGCGCTCCTCTCCCGTCATCTGATCTTGCTCACACTCGTGCTTGCCACCGTAGTGGCTGCGGCCGGGGTCTATTCCGGGAAGCCCATCTTTGTGATGGTGGAAACGGCGATAGCGCTCGCCGTAGCGGCGATCCCAGAAGGTCTGCCTATCGTTGCCACACTGACACTTGCGCGTGGCATGCTGCGAATGGCTGCAAACAACGCAATCGTAGAGAACCTGGCGGCAGTGGAGACGCTTGGTTCCACGACGCTCATTCTTACCGACAAGACGGGTACTCTGACCGAGAACCGGATGGAGGTTGAGAGAGTCTTAACCCCTTCGGGCGAGTTCATGATTGATCACTCGCGCGCCATTTTTCTGAAAGACGAGAAACCGATCGATCCCGCCAACGATCAGGGGTTGCTGCGCGCACTACTGATTGGGGTGCTCTGCTCGAACGCAGAATATGAGCGCCATGGCGCTTCTGGCACAGGAGACCCGATGGAAGTGGCACTCCTGCGTGCCGGGGGTTTTGCAGGCCTCCATCGCAGCGAGCAGCTCGACGACTATCCGGAAGTCGCTGAAGAACCCTTCGACACGGCGACAAAGAGAATGGCGACTATACACCGCCACGACGATGGCCACTTGGCAGCCGTCAAAGGTGCGCCGGAAGAAGTGCTGGCGTCAGCTGATCGGATCGGTATCGAGGTGGAGGCACTGGATGACACTACACGGGCAGTATGGTTCGCTCGTGCCGAGCGTCTGGCGGCCGATGGCCTGCGTGTGCTCGCCGTCGCCATTGATCCGGTTGCAGAGCTGAACAAACCAGTTGCCCGGGGTCTCTCCTTTCTCGGTCTTGTGGCCTTTCGCGATCCTCCACGGCACGATATCGCGGAAGCTGTGGCTGCCTTGCGCAGTGCCGGTATCCGCGTCGTGATGGCGACCGGCGATCATCCCGGCACAGCGCTCAGCATCGCCCGTGCTGTCGGCATTTCAGGACCCGATGCAGTTGTGACAATCGGGACAGAACTGCCTCAGCTTGAGGAAACATCGGAAGTCGGAGGTGATAAAAAAGTCAACTGCAACGTCTTTGCGCGCGTGACTCCAGAGCAGAAACTCAATCTGATCGACCGGTTTCAGCGCCAAGGCCAGGTGGTCGCCATGATCGGCGATGGTGTTAACGATGCGCCAGCGCTAGCCAAAGCCAATATCGGCGTCGCCATGGGCCGCAGAGGTACCGACGTGGCGCGCGAAGCGGCCGACATGGTGCTGCTCGATGATGCTTTCAGCACCATTGTCCACGCGGTTCGCGAGGGGCGGATCATTTTCGACAACATTCGTCGCTTCTCGATCTACCTGCTCTCCTGCAATCTCGCTGAGGTGCTGGTGATCGTGCTTGCCATATTTGCCGGCCTGCCGTTGCCAATGACGCCGCTACAGATATTATTCCTCAATCTGCTGACCGATGTCTTCCCGGCCTTCGCGCTCGCCACAGGTAAAGGAGAAGGGGACGTCCTGGCCCGTCCGCCACGTCCACCGAAAGAGCCGATGCTTTCGGCCGCACAGTGGCGTAGGGTCGTTGGCTATGGTCTGGCGATTGCGGTAAGCACATTAATCGCGCTCATCGTCGCGACCAAGGGCTTCAGTTTTGAGGCGCAGGAGGCGACGACGATCTCCTTCCTCACTATCGCGTTTGCCCAGCTCTGGCACGTCTTTAACATGCACCACAGCCACAGTGGTCCATGGCGGAATGCAGTGGTACGAAACCGCCTCGTCTGGTTTGCGCTCCTGCTTTGTCTCAGCCTCATACTCGGGGCCGTTGTGTTGCCTGTCTTCGCTGCTGCTCTGCAAATTGCGCCCATTGGTTCCAAAGGATGGGCGTTAGCGATCGGATGCAGTATGCTGCCGCTGCTCGCGGGACAGACCTGGCTGACCAGTGAGCGCATTTGGACGGATCACAAGTTATTGAAGCATAGCGACACAAGCTCTCGCAGATCAATGAAAGAATAGTAAGGCCCGCGCCGACGGCCAGATGTTCCACGGATATCAGCCTGCGGCATACCGCACAGCAATGTTTCCGGCCGTGATCAATCGAGACGCAGATTGCTTTTCGCGAGTTTCGCTTTTGCAGTCCGCATCACCTATACTGCGCGTTTCGTTGAAGAGGTAAATCCGAACTGCGTCACCCACTTAGATTGCTGTTATCCATGAGTAACCACCTCAGGCTCGCAATCAGTGTTCAATGAGAAAGCAGAACTGGAAGTCTGACCTGCGTGAATATCCCCCTCGTTGCGCCACCAAGAATGAAGTCGCGTATACGGGAATGACCGAAGCCTCCCATCGCCAGAATCTGTGCCCCTTCGGTCAAGGCAGCGTCCTGCAATGCCTCGTCAACGGATCTTTCGCCCAGTGTAATTGTGATAGGCTTGGCGCGGATCCCCCTATTTTCCAGCGAGGAAGCCAGAGTTCCAGCGAGATTTGACCCACTCAGTGGCTTTTCGTCCTGAACCGTCAGCACTGAGACGCGGCCGCCTTCAGCTAGCAGTGCCAGAGCATCGCCGAGCGCACGTGCAGCGACCCGTCCTCCGTCCCAGGCTATCGCGATATGTTTAAGGGCAGCAGCGCGGGCGGACGGCGGTACTAGGATGGTCGGTCGGCCCGAACCGAACACGACAGCCTGGGCCATATCTTGAGCAACCATTGTTTCCCCTGACCAAGGAAGCAACGCAACGTCGAAATATCGTGCTTGTCCGGCAGCTGCGTCCAGCACACCGCCGAGCACAGCCGTTCTAGTCGTACAGTAAACATCAAGCCTCTCTCCCGCATGCTCTTGAACCAGGGCATGCAGACGATGGCATTCGGCTTTGCTCTTCTGCTCGACCGCACGGGCCAGACCCGGGACGTCGACAAAAAAGTCGCCCAACCCCGAGGACATATAAGGAATATCGACCGCGAACGTCGTGACGTGGAGTGTGCCTCCAAGCACAGCTGCGTAACTCGTAGCCGCCAGCACCGCCCCGTCCGCAACTACCTCGGGATAGGTGGCTATAGGCATATAGGCATTACGCGTGTACATCACTAGAACCTCGACTTTTGTCAATTGCTCGGATCACCCAGGCGCCATGGTCGCTCCACGACCGAAAAAACCTCGCATTTCATCTTTGCACAAAAGTCTTGAATCAGACTTGATCCCAGTCAATCCCTAACAGATGAAATTGATTATAGTATACCGTACATTACGGTTGGGGCTGACCGGCGCGATACCATTGCGCGCGAGAGAGCATGCATGAAACGGATCAGGTCCGGATTCCTTGGCTTATAGCTGACCCCACACTTCCGCCAGCGATGAGGCACTAAGGACAAAAGACATACAGAGATAAATGATAACCCGGAATTTGATTTCGCGAAGTAGACGAGCCTATGATTTGATGTATAGCATTGGACTGTGGCTCTGACCTTGCCCGAAATTTTATGAAGTTTTGAGTTTGCTCCATACCGCGGCTGGATCTGCCCTTTTTAGAAAGCGGACGCTCTCAGGTTAGAGCATCTGGCTCAGGATCTCGCGTGGAGCTGCCGTCTGCACACTGGTGCACGGAACACTGTTCCACTGCAGTAACTTCGAGGAGGAATACGGCGTCATTCGAGATGAAGCTTGAACCAGATCGGTAGGCCGCTAAATAGGCTTTTCCAGAACATTATTGCGCCCAAAGCGGCGCTCGACGACAGTGAGGACAAGTCTTCCACGTCTTCGCTCTTGAACTAATACATGGCGGCGGGTCAAGCGATTCGGTCTTGATCTACGTCAAAGTCATATTTCTCAGTTTTGTTAAGTTCAACATTGCCTCGCAAAGTCACCGAGTACCTATGGCGGGGTAGGTCGAGGCGTCTGCTTTCCAGTGCGGAGCCTCGACCGCATTGAAGCAGCCTTGCTTTCAATCACCGATAACTGCGCAAAAAAAATCACGGTAAAATTTTGATCCACATCAAAGCCATTCACGCGGACTCTGCTAACATTTCCTTGTTCCGTAGTACGAAACCGAATGGCGCCATCGGACGGGACAGGTCGAGGCGTCGGCACCGTGGTGTAACACCTCGACCACCTTTGATAATAATAAGTTATGAGTTAGCGAAAGATATTCGTTGATGGAGATCATAAACCAAGGTTACTCATGGCAAAACGAAGTAACGTACCGGAATACATTTTTCCAAGCTTAGTTCTGCGATAACCGGAGTATTCGACTCTTTCAAGAATTTGGCATGGAAAAAGAAAAGCTCTGTTGGAAGTGTGCTCTGTCGGACTGGTGGTATGTTTTCATGCGGTTCAATACGATGCAGATGACTTGGAAAGGCGATCACAAACCGGAATGGAGTTAATTCTAAGTTAACGCTCTCTTCATGACAGAGAAAATTGGAAGGCCTGTATCTTCCTCATAATGATACAGCAGGTCACCTTCCAGAGTGGATCCGATTAACCCTTCATTGAGGGAGCTTATCGTTGGTAACTTTGAAGTTTTTGGGTGGAGCGGGGACAGTTACCGGTTCAAAATTCCTGCTCACATTCGACCACAACAACCTCCTTGTTGACTGCGGGCTCTTCCAAGGGGTGAAAAATCTTCGCGAGCTTAACTGGGCCAGCCTTCCCCTTCCCGCAGACGCGATAGATGCGGTGGTCCTTACGCATGCGCATCTGGATCATAGTGGGTATCTGCCCAAGCTCGTTCATGACGGATTTCGAGGCAAAATCTATTCGACACCTGCTACCCGGGACGTTGCAGAGTTAATATTAAAAGATAGCGCTCATCTCCAGGAAAAAGATGCCGAGCTTCTTAATCGACATTCACTTTCAAAACACAAGCCCGCTCTTCCCCTTTATACCGTGCAAGACGCGGTCAGGGCATTACAACACTTTTCCAGGGTTGAGTTTAATCAAACTGCTCTGCTTAACCACGGTGCGCGAGTTCATTTTCGCTATGCGGGCCATATCCTCGGCGCAGCAAACGTGCAGATTGACTGGGGCGGCAAGAAGATAGTTTTTTCGGGAGATATCGGTCGATATAATGATCCAATAATGCGAGACCCGGAGACTCCTCCGGATGCTGATTACGTAATTATCGAATCCACTTACGGTGATCGTCGTCATCCCGAAATTGATGCTACTGATGCACTGGGGGATGTAGCAGAACGAACATTGAAACGTGGGGGTACATTAATTATACCAGCTTTTGCTGTAGGTCGGGCCCAAGAAATACTCTACCATCTATGGAAATTGAAAGAAAGCGGACGACTTGCCGGTATACCGATCTATCTTGACAGCCCCATGGCCATTGATGCGACAGAGTTGATGAGCGCCCATATTTCCGATCATCGGTTGTCCCCGCAGGCTTGCCGCAGAGCTTTTAGCATCGCACGCTATACCAACGATGTCGACAGTTCGAAAGCTATTACAGCCAGTTCTCTTCCAAAAATTGTTATCTCCGCATCTGGAATGGCTACGGGAGGACGAGTTCTTCATCATTTGAAATCTTTCGGGCCCGACCCCAGAAATACGATTTTACTCGCAGGCTTCCAGGCAGCGGGAACGCGGGGACGGTCACTAAGAGACGGCAGCAGAGAATTGAAGATTTACGGCTCCTGGATCCCGATCAATGCGGAGGTTGTTTCATTGGAAATGCTATCGGCGCACGCGGATGCAACTGAGTTGATACGGTGGCTATCTGGTTTTAAAAGAGCGCCAAAAGGAATATTTATCGTACATGGGGAACCTGAAGCATCTGACGCCTTGCGGGTCAGGATCGAACGACAACTCGGCTGGACAAGCCTTGTTCCGCGTCAGGACCAGAAGTTCATGCTATAAACGTAACAACTTCAACTTGTGCTCCGGCGCCCTGGAATGGATACAATTGTCCTCTTCGAACGTCTTGGTCTTGCTATAGCGATTGGTGCAATCGTCGGCGTGGAACGCCATTGGCGCGACCGCGACGAAATGCCAGGGCAAAGAACGGCTGGCCTAAGGACATTTACCCTATGTGGCATGCTCGGCGGACTATCCGGTGCAATTGAGTTATATCTAAATAGTCCTGGAAGACATACCGGACTGGTCATCGCGGGCTTTTTTGGCATTTTTTCAGCAGTACTCGCGCTTTTTGAGATGAGAGAGGCCATATCCCTTCGTCGTTATAGTGTGACATCCACAGTCGTCGGTATGACGACATTTGCACTTGGTGTATTGGCTGTGATTGGTAGCCAGCCGTTCGCTGTCGCCGGCGGCGTCACTTTGGTCGCACTGCTTGCAAGCCGACATGCTCTACATACGTTCATGCGGACTTTAACATGGGAAGAGTTACGATCGGGAATTATCTTTCTTGCCATGATATTTGTGATCTTGCCGATCATTCCTGGCCAAAGACTGAAGTATTTCGGCGGATTATCTCTTTCCGATATCTGGACATTGGTGGTGTTGTTAACCGGAATATCTTTTACAGGATACTTGGCACTCAGAATATTTGGTGAGAAGCTGGGGCAAATATTGGCCGGCGGCTTGGGTGGGGTGATTTCATCGACCGCCGTCACGCTGACAAATTCCCGCCGCAGCAAACAGTTGTCGTCCTGCCATGATCTTGTGGCCGGAGCACTTGCGGCCAATAGCATATCACTACTGAAAACCTTGATAATGACCGGATTTCTTTCGTTTCCGTCAGCTATACGGCTGGCGCCGGTTCTAGTCACCGCGGCACTGATTCTGGCTACTGGATCCCTTTTCAGTGCAAGAAGTACCCAAAATGAACCCAAATTTCCGACTGCGCGCAGTCCCTTTCAACTAAATGAAATATTCAGATTGGCGCTGCTTATAACCGCCGTCACCCTCGCAGCCCGCGTTGCATCTGTATGGCTCGGTCACACCGGTCTTATAAGTGTTGCCGCACTATCAGGATTAGCTGACACAGACGCTGTTATTGTGAGCTTAGCAGCGCTACCCAGACAACTGGAACCTGATCTGGCCGCACTGGTTGTTGGGGTTGCAGTAATAACAAATACGGTTGCCAAATGTGGTTTCAGCGTTGTACTGGGATCAAGAATGTTCAGCCAGTATTTCTCACTTTTCAGCTTAACTGCGCTGTTCGTTGGAATTTTCATATACTTCATCTTGTCGTGACAGCGCATCACCCCCGTAACCACTTCAACAGGTTAAGGGGGTGATGGATTAATTGCATTCAACTCTTTTGAAGCCTCTTGCTGACGAGCAATAAAGTGGCGTCATCAGGATATGGTTCAACCGAAAACCCCTGCTCCCGCTCCAGTTCGATCGCTTCATGGTTTTCTCGGCTTTCGATTGCTTCCAGTAACTTCACACCCTGGGCTTCAGCATAACGTGCAATATGTCTTAGAAGCTCCCAGGCAACTCCTTTGCCTTTAAAATCAGCTCGAACAGAGATTGCCACCTCGCCGCGCTCAAACCGGGGATCGCATGCCAGCATGGCTGTTGCAATGACGTTGTTATTGTCGGGGAGAACTGCCAGAAAATTTTCTTTCTGCTTGTGGTCTATGTCTATCATTGACAACATTCGTTGATGGCTGATTTCTTTCGCACCGCTCAGGAAGCGAAAGCTCAAGTCCTCCGCTGAAACCTTGGAGAAGAATTGCTTGAGAGCCTGCTCATCCGTCACGTTTACCCTCCGTACATGAAAGATAAGGCCGCTTCTCGTTCCCAGCATACAATCCCAGCTATCCTTGGCAGTGTTAACCGGTTCAAGTGCATTGTCAGAAATAGACTTGGGTATGGCCGCAGCGCTGGTCTCAATGATTACTTTAATTGCCCTGGTTTTCGCGGCTTGTTGAAATGTATCATACGCATCAATGACATCATCGAGCTTGAACCGATGCGTAATTAGTTTTTTGGGGTCAATTTTACCCGACTGCACGGTACGCATGAGCATCGGAGTAGTAAACGTATCAACCAGACGTGTTGTAATCGATATGTTGTGCGCCCACAGTTTTTCCAGATGTAAGTCGACCGCGGTCCCGTGAACACCGATGTTGGCAATCCTCCCGCCAGGTGCGATGATTTCCTCACACAATTCGAAAGTTGCAGGAACTCCTACAGCCTCAATTGCGGTATCAACGCCCGTTGAACCAGCGATCTCAAATACCTCTTGAATTGCTGCTTTCCCGGTAGCATTGATGGTATCGGTAGCACCGAATCTCAAAGCCACATCGAGACGCGACTGATCAAGATCAATCACAATGATCCTGGCAGGGGAATAAAACTGGGCTGTGAGTAACGCCGCTAGGCCGATGGGACCAGCCCCAACTATTGCAATCGTACTTCCCGGTGCCACATTTCCATTAAGAACGCCGCATTCGAACCCGGTTGGAAGAATATCACTGAGCATCACCAGAGCTTCTTCGTCAGCGCCCTCTGGTATCGGGTAAAGACTCGTATCCGCGTGAGGTATTCGCACAAACTCGGCTTGAGTTCCATCAATCGTATTGCCAAGTATCCAACCACCGGTCGTACAGTGCGAATACATACCCCTTCGACAATATTCACATTTCCCGCATGAAGAAATACATGAAATAAGTACGTGGTCACCTTTTTTGAATTGGGTGACACCAACGCCCACCTCCTCAATAATCCCGACTCCCTCGTGACCGAGTATTCGGCCCGGCGTACAACTCGGCACATCTCCTTTAAGGATATGGAGGTCGGTGCCACAGATGGTCGTGCGAGTGATCTTCACTAAGGCATCGGTAGAATCCTTAATAACCGGGATGGCTTTATTTTGCAGCGATTTTTTACCGGGACCTTCGAAAACAAGAGCTTTCATCGTAATTTCTCTCAGCTGTCTGATATCAAAAGTTTACCCGTTTTAACCAAACTGTCCTTGACGTAGATCAACTCCGGCCTCCTGACGGTTTTCACGATTGCCCGTCTGAATTGAACGCAGAGAACGCCAATCCTCGCACTGGCGTACCAACTCAGCGCATTGGGGATCACTCTGCTGCGAAACACAGCCTGGAGTTTGATCATGACCGTGACAAATTTATCCGCAAGGTCGGCAGATATGGCTGAAGCGCCCGCCAAAGGCAAATTGCGTCTAGGGGCTCTTTCTGCCCTTGTAATCGGGTCCATGGTGGGACCGGGCGTATTCAACCTTCCGCTAAATATGGCCGCCGGCGAAGGTCTGCTCGCCATTATCGCCGGGTGGGGGATTACTGCTGTTAGAATGCTAGCTCTTGTCATTGTCTATCGAAAATTGCAACCCGAGTAGTTTTTGTCAAAACGTCGGCAAAAACGTTGCAATCGGGAGGCTTGAAGATGCTTCGGACATCATCAGCGGGCGTGCCGGAACATTAGTCCATCCCGCGAAAAGCGCCGCGTCGTAACTCCTTTTCGATAAGCCAATATTCAATTGACCCACGTCAATGTAGCCGTTTTCCAGCGCGCTATACTGACCGTCTGAAGCTTCAATCGAAGGAACTAACCGATGAGCTACAAGTCCATTCTGGTATCTCTGGATGTCGACGCACCAATATACAATGTCATTAGAACTGCAATCCACATTGCAGGCTGCCACGAAGCCAAACTGATCGGTCTTTGCGCCGCAGATGTAGCACTTCCTTTGGTCGGGACGGAAGATCCATCGCTTGCCATAGAAGTCTGGCAAGAAACACGCGACGACTTATCTATGCGAAGGTTCGTTCAGGTGCGAAAAGAGTTCGATCGATTGAGTGCCGGTTTTCTCAGAACCGAGTGGAGACAAGGACTGGCGGCGGCCACATCGGCTATTGTCGATGCTGCTCGGGTAGCCGATCTTGTTATCATGGCGGCATCAGATACCGCGTTCCCTGTTGACAATTACCGTCATGCAGATACGGCCGGCGTCGTATTGAGATCTGGTCGTCCCCTACTTATTCTGGGCAGAACGCTCGAGGAAATACATTTCAAGAAAATCCTGATCGCGTGGAAAGATACAAGGGAAGCGCGTCGAGCGGTAGCAGATGCTGTTCCCCTCTTACGCGAAGCAAATGAAGTTATTGTCGTAGCTGCAACTTCAGATATCCAACAAGAATTGCATGAGAGCACTAATGATATCAAAGATTTTCTGGTAGGCCATGGCGTTGTCGCCAGAACCGAGTTCATCAAAACCGACGACGAAGTGACTTCTTTGTTACGATTCATCGATGAAAGTCGGGCGGACCTAGTTGTAGCGGGAGCTTACGGACATAGCCGTTTGCGTGAGTGGGCGTTCGGGGGGGTCACACGCTCCCTTCTAAAGCAACAAGAACTTAACCTGCTTATTTCCAGTTAAGTAATATTCGTGACCATGGTGAGCATCGAATGTCACCACGGAGGACGCTAATGCATTCGTCTTCACAAACGTCACGACACATGGCAGACGAAGCAGCGTTCTGGTCGTGGCATATAGAAATTGTGTATCATGGCTCGGACCCCCTATGCAAAGGGCTCTTTGGAGGTGCACTTAGTCACCTCCTTTCAGCCATTTATCGGAATCTGGTCTCTGTCATTGTTAAATCATGACGCAAGTTTTTCTAGATGCTTACGATTGACGAGTTTCACACATCGCAGACTAAACAAACGAATAACGCCGTTACATTTGAGCCTGGAGAAGGTGCGTGACACCGTTTCGAGTGACAAGCCGAGGTAATCGGCTATATCGTTTCGTGACATCGGAAGCTCTACGATTTCCAAATCACCCTGCCGCTCCGCCATCTCCAGAAAGAATGCTGCGATGCGTTGCGTGGCGTCCTGACGCCCAAGCACGAGGAGATGTTCCTGAGCTCGCACAAGGCCTTGAATAGCCATGGGTAATAACTCAGCGTCCATGGTTCTGGAAGACGTGTTCATCGGCCAGCAGGAAACAGCTGAATGACAAAGGGTCTCTGCAAAAAAATGATGTGTTTCGCCCGATTCAAAACCAAATATCTCACCTGAAAGGCAGAACGCAGAGATTTGTCGACGACCGTCTGCCAGCAATCTGAAAATGCGTACTCCACCGAATGCCACCTTATATAGGGCATCGCATTTCTCACCTTGCGCATATATCTCGAATCCTGCGGGCAAGTATTTTTGCGTGGAGGAACCGGCTGGGACACCGTTCATCTGGAATGCATGGTTCCCTGTGACCCCGGTCGAACCGGGAGATAAAGATGCGAATTGAGTGATACTCATTGTTCATCCCTCTTTGTTCCGAATGAATAATTGCAGAGCAAAGGATGAAGTGAAATTCGGTTTTGTCCGTAAGTAAGACTACGTATTGGAACGCAATGAGTCTGACACTATTATTGCCCGTATCATGGCGACGAGCGGTCGCCCCAAAAATGGCTTGGTCAGCGGCACGACGAGTGGCAATGGCGGCATGCGGGCAATATCACTTGTTAGAAACACCATCGGTTTGCCAAAATGAACAAGTTGAGGGATGAATGTGGCAACATCACCTTCGATAATGCTGTCATCTATGATAGCGCATATTGCTGCCTTGGCGTGATTTGATGCAAACGCTGTTTCCAAATCCGGAAACGCTATTCCGGTAATTTTTTCGCTTGCAAGCAAGAATAGTATCGAATCCCGCAAAACAGGATCTGCCGCAGATATGACGACCAAAGGCCCTGCCATATTGGCGCCTCCTCATGATCTCGTCTGGAGAGGAATCGGATCAGGATAATGGTCGTGCTAAATTTGCATTATTGCTTTGTCACAGATCAAAATCTATCAGCATTGTCAATTTTCTCGACCAATGGATGACAATCCAGCCGAAATCGCCATTCGCACCAGATCGGGCAGGTTGCGAGCATGCATCTTGTTCATGATATTTGCTCGATGTACTTCGACTGTACGAGGACTGATTGCAAGATTATGACCTATGGATTTATTCGGAAGCCCCGCGACAACCAAAAGAAGAACTTCGCGTTCCCGATCGGATAGCTGCATAAACCCACTCCGCACCAACGCTTCATTGCAATCCGCGTTATGGTTGCTTAAGGCCTCAGATGCTCTACGAAGGGCCTCGACCAAATTTTCCTCCGAAAAGGGCTTTTCCAGAAAATCGACCGCCCCGGCCTTCATCGCGGTTACGGCCATCGGAATGTCCCCATGCCCAGTGATGACAATAGTCGGGATCCTGACGTCCATACGCGCAAGTTGTTGCATCAATTCAACGCCGCTCATCCCCGGCATCCTAACATCTGTGATCAAACATGCGTTACTATCGGAAGGAACCCGCGCCAAGAACTCGGCCGCGGAAGGATAGATGCGCACCATGAATCCCATAGCGGTTAGCATGAAAGCCAACGACTTTCGGACAGGTTCTTCGTCGTCGACAATATGCACGCTAAGATCATTTAACAGCATGGGTGCTATCCTGTCTTAAGATCGGGAGAACAAACCGGAATACGGTTCCGAATTCTCCATTTTTCTCCATTTCAATCGAGCCACCGTGCGCATCCAGAATACGCTTTGAAATCGAGAGTCCAATCCCCATTCCATTGGGTTTACTGGTGACAAAAGGTTGAAATAGACGAGATGCGATTTCGTCCGGTATTCCTGTTCCCGTATCCATCACCTCGATCATGATATGTTTTTCATCCGACAGACAAGTGCGGATTAGAAGCTCACGTCGACGCACCTCCCGCATGGATTCGACCGCATTCCGGATTAGATTTATGAGCACTTGCTGGATCTGAATCTTGTCGGCCAAAACCTCTGTTGCATTTGTCTTGAGCTCAAACGTTGTATGTACCCCAAGCTCCCGCGATCCCACCAAGGCCAGTGCACTCGCCTCTTCAACCAGTTTCTGGACATTGACAGCTGATCTTTCCATATCACCTATAGTTACAAATGCACGCAGGCGCTGAATAATTTCGCCGGCACGCAAAGCCTGCTGTGCTGTTTCCTCAAGAGCACCCCTGAGGTAATCAGATGTTTCTTTATCCAGGCCATTGAGATATTGCACTGCGCCATGCGCATAATTTGATATTGCTGCGAGCGGTTGATTGAGTTCATGTGCCAAGACAGCCGCCATTTCCCCCAGCTCATTTAGTCTTGCCAGTCGCGCGAGCTGATTCTGAACTTCGTACAACCGGGCCTCCGTTTGCTCGCGTTCTGTCAGATCGCGAATGAACCCTGTAAAATGTCGCCCGACCGGAGAAATAGACTCTCCGACGGCAAGTTTCATCGGGAAAGTTGAACCATCCTTGCGCAATCCGACAACCACCCGATCGATACCGATAATTCTCTTTTCTCCGGTCGTAAGATATCGCTTCATATAGTCGTCGTGCTCATGTTGATAAGGTTCTGGCATCAGCATCTTGACATTTCGACCCAGCACTTCTTCCTCGGTATAGCCGAACTGTCGAACCGCCGCAGAGCTGAACGAGGTAATATGTGCCTGCTCATCAATTACGATAGTGGCGTCAGGGACCGTATCCAGTATGGAGCGGAGATGAGCTTCGCGCTCGCTTAGCTGATCTTTCGATCGATCTAAAATGCGCCTGGCACGATGTAACATCTCGCCCATCCAGACAATTATGGTTCCAACGACAACGAATGTTGTAAGCTGCAACCAAACTGCGCCATCTGGTTGCAACCATATCAAGCAAGCCACAAGCGAGAACCCCAGTGCCAAAACTCCTGGGCCCCTACCTCCCAGAATTGCTGACACCAGAATAGAAGGAACAAATAGTATGAACGGAACAGTGTTTCCCAACGCGCCTGCCAACATGAGGCGGACAATCAGCGACACACCGACAACAAAGAAAGCCAGAATATACCCAGCCATGCCTTCAAACTGGCGAGAAACGATTGCTTGCGGAAAGCGGCCATGCGATCCTGGTGAATCGGTTTCCGGCATCAAAGTCCCCATTGGTGTTTTCATACCAAAAGGATCACCGACCCCGCTATAAGAAAGTCCGCAACCCGAACACGCCCCTAAATTACAATACACTCAAATAGCTGCCCGGAAAAGCGTCGATATGACTTCACTGGAGCGATCAACGCCAAGCGTTTTATTGTGCCGCAATCTTTCCTTACTGAGAACCAGTAGCGTCTTTTCGCCATTTCGTTGCCTGCTGAGAAACAACCTTGAACTGATTTTCGGCGACAGATCTTCATGGCACCCGGTGAGAGACCGCGATTTCGCTTGTAACGGAGCGGTGGCGAACTCGTCGATGAAATTTGATCCTCGTCAACGCGCACCTGCAGATATTGATGCAGGATTACCTTATGATGAACAATTTTCAGTTTAGCGATAGAACCGATGCTGGTCGACGGCTGGCTGCCAGACTGCTCGAAGCCAAACCCAAAGAACCCATTGTTTACGCATTACCGCGAGGAGGTGTTCCGGTAGCGCTGGAAATCGCTCTCGCCTTGAGAGCACCTCTTGATCTCATTCTCGTTCGCAAAATTGGCGCGCCAGGTGCACCGGAAGTTGCACTTGGTGCCGTTGTGGAAGGCGATCCGGACGAGGTGGTGATTAATGAAAAAGTTCAGCTAGTGACGGGGGCAACCGATGCGTATATCGAGCGCGTAAAGCGGCATGAACTTTCAGAGATTCAGCGAAGGCGCTCTCTTTATCTTGACGGCCGCACCCAGATTCGCCCTGCCGGGCACACTGCCATAATTGTTGATGATGGTCTGGCCACTGGTGCCACGGCCAAAGCTGCAATTATTGCCATGAGAAGTCAGGGAGCATCCAGGGTAATTCTTGCTATTCCTGTTGGCCCGGAAGAAGCACTTGCCGAGATGAGGCAGTTTGCCGATTCAGTCATCTGCTTGCATACCGTCGCCAAATTTTCGGCGGTAGGTGAATTCTATGAAGATTTTCATCAGCTTACAGATGAAGAAACCACCGGGTACTTGCGCCAAGGCTGGAAGCTCGCCGACGAAAGCCAGATCGGAACAGTTGCGCGTCGCGTCGCAATTCCGCCCTGTAACCTGCTTGGTGACCTTTACGTACCTGCAAATCCCAAAGGCATTGTCGTGTTCGCACACGGTAGCGGATCGAGCAGGCTAAGCCCACGTAACATTTCGGTAGCCAGGCGACTTAATCATGAAGGGTTCGCAACTCTTCTTCTGGATTTGCTCACGACCGACGAGGCCACTGATCGACATAATGTCTTTGATATCTCCTTGCTTGCCGGGCGTCTGCTTGATGCTTCAGTATGGATTATCGGGGAGCCAGATGTTGCTGACCTGCCCATGGGCTTCTTCGGCGCGAGTACCGGGGCCGCGGCTGCGTTAATGGCAGCGTCAAAAATTCCAGAGCGAGTGAGAGCTATCGTGTCTCGTGGAGGCCGCCCGGATTTGGCTGGTTCGGCTCTTGCGACAGTCGCATCACCAACGCTCCTGATAGTAGGTTCCAAAGATGAACAGGTACTCAAACTGAATAATGATGCACTGTCTTCAATCAGATGTGACAAAGAAATCAGAATTGTACCGGGAGCAACCCATCTATTTGAGGAACCGGGTGCACTCGAAAAGGCTATCGGGATGGCTGCTGAGTGGTTTCAGCATTATCTGACGACCTCGTCGTCAGATGCGCCACGCTTACAATTGAGCAACACGGTTTCTACAATCTCCAAGATAAGATCCGCAGTCGAGCACCTGCCCTCCGTGGACGACGAGGAATTTGCCTGCGCTTTTGACAAATTTGCTGATGCCCGCCTGGTATTACTTGGTGAAGCATCACACGGAACAAGTGAGTTTTATCAGTCCCGGGCCGCAATTACACGTCGCCTGATCGAGAAGCACAATTTTACTATCGTCGCGGTCGAGGCCGACTGGCCCGATGCGGCAGCGATAAACCGACGCGTGCAGAATAGGCCCGCTCGTTCATCCACTTGGGCTCCCTTCACCAGGTTTCCCACATGGATGTGGCGTAACAAGGACTTTGAGGCTTTCGTGAGCTTTCTGCGTAACAATAACGTCGGCAAGCCTGCTTCAGAGCAGGTCGGCTTCTTCGGACTGGATCTTTACAATATGACGGCCTCGATTGGCGAGGTAGTATCCTACCTCGATCGTGTGGACAAAGACGCCGCTATCCGGGCTCGAAACCGTTACGCATGCATCTCCTCGTGGTCGCAGGAGCCATCGGCGTATGGTCGAGCATCTCTTTCCCAGGGATATGCATTGTGCGAGAAGCCTGTAATCCGGATGCTGGTTGATCTTCTGGAAAAGGAGCTTGAATACTGCAAAATGGATGGCTTCGATTTCTTCGAAGCGAAACAGAATGCCCGTCTGGTTGCCAGCGCTGAACGTTACTATCGCGCCATGTATTACGGCGCACATGAATCCTGGAACCTCCGGGACCAACATATGTTCAATACGCTGCAAAATATTATGACGCAGTCTGGACCGACTTCTAAGGCTGTTGTCTGGGCGCATAATTCTCATATTGGTGATGCCCGGTTCACTGATATGGGCAAGGAAAGAAGCGAGCTGAACCTTGGGCAGTTATGCAGACAGGCCTACGGAAGAAGTGCCGTGCTTATCGGCTTTGGCACACATACCGGGACGGTTGCAGCAGCGTCAGACTGGAATGCCCCAATGGAGCGCAAACAGATTCGCCCTTCCCTCTCCGACAGCTATGAATCGTTGTTGCACGACGTGGGATCTGAACGCTTTCTACTCGACCTTAGAGCCGGACGACACGATGAGGTTCGTCAAGCGTTGTCCAAACCCCGACTTGAGCGATATATTGGCGTGATATATCGGCCAGAAACAGAACGCTGGAGCCACTACAGTTATGCTTCATTGGCGAATCAGTACGATGCCTTTGTCTGGTTCGATGAAACACATGCAATCACACCCCTGTCGACAACCTCAGTTGGGGGTGAGGATGAAATGTTTCCCTTTGGCCTCTGATACCTGTGTCGCGCTCATAGCCCGCACTTATGTGACCAGTTCCATAGTAGAAACAGGGAGAAAACAATCAGTTGGCTGGCAAGCTTCGTAGGCAAAATAGTTCCGATTTCATTAAGTGATTAAAACTGAACGAAAGCGATCAGGATTGGGGTCGGGTAATCTATCGGCTCGCCCCAATCGCCCTGAAACTAATTCAAGCAGAAAATCGTGTAAAAACGGCTCCAAAAATTAAACGCACTTATTGGAATCTATATTGTCAATATTTATCATAAATTTTCAATTATAGTAAAAATTTGGAACTAGACAAAAATGACAACAATATTTCGTTGATATGCAAATTTCATTATTCATTGATGTGTTATTCATCGTATGTTCAATTCCCCCAGAACTGCTTCGAGATCGTCGGATGGTGTCTTTGTCAGATCCTTTGCAATCTCCGCTACTACCGCTTGCTTCAGATCCGGCGTCATCCTCTGACGTAGTGAACCTAACATGCGAGGTTCTGCAATTACAGTCAGCCTTACGAATTCGTGCTCAGAAAACCTCCGTTCCAGTTCCTTTATCAAAATTTCGGCAAAATGTTCCTCCTGTTGTCTTTCGGGATCCGATGAATACTCCAATGCGGAACGCCGTGTGCCCTGCGATGCGAAGCTGCGACCGGGTTTATCTGACATTATCTCTTGAAGTCGCTTGTGAGTGATGTCAAAAACACGAACGTTTCGCTGCTCATCATTCTTTTTTGCATCCAATCTAAGAATACGAGCTCTTGCTCCATCCGCGATAAGTACCCAGTGTTTCTTTTTCATGGTATAGTAATCCCGTTAATCTGGATATTTGCGCTTCAAGTGTGACGAAAACGCTGATTAAGTTGCTGAGTTAAAGCTGCAGGCATACTGGCCGACGCAACACTGCTAAGAACAGATTTACTAACACGGGCTCCGTTAAAGTATTCTCGCGCCTTTTTGCCGGATGCTTACGTCTTAAATCAACATTTCTTCAAATCATTCACGACGCGGAGCACAACTGTTATATGGAAAGCAGCTTTCTCTTTGCGGTCGATACCTAGCCCAACAATCAATTGGCAAACAAACAAGCGACGATTTCCGGAGGAGGATGTGAAAGGCAGGTTAGCGTTTTCGAATTCTCTGTTGAGCTTTCCCTTGGAACAACATCGATTAATCCGAGGGCCAGAGTTCCCGTAGCGATTTCTTCATTGAACCTCGCACTTGAACAATCTCGCCGTGAGATATATGGCGATCCAATAGTTTGAAAACCGCAGCGACAGCTGTTTCGCAATCTGCCGTATCTTCGTTGGTTAAGGTTTCTTGTACACTCCTGAGAAACGCATCTTTCGACCGTTCCCAGACGGGGGTCACTAGCGGATCCCAGCCCTCGAAATAAATACCTCGTATAAGCGTAGGCAACTGTGCAGACAGATCTGCCATTTCCTCCTGTGGTAGCCAATCACGAATTTGGTGTAGAACACAGCGTAGCAACCGGTAGGCACGCGGATGACTCCAGGACAAGTCCAAGCCTAGTTCATTTACCCATTCCTGAGCCTGCTGCGCCGAATGTGTCAACGTGGAAATTGAGGTACCAGCCATATCTGCCTCCTCCGAAGCGACAGAAAGTGCTCGGCGACCGCCTGCGGCGCCGATCTGCGTTAGCTATGCAGCCTTGATCGCGATTGTCTTCTCTGCTGTTTTTGCCTTAGCTGTCTTTGGCAGTTTGACCGTCAGAATGCCTTTGGAAAAGGTAGCCTCGACTTTGGGGGCGTCGATATCTTCAGGTAACTGGAAATTGCGGCGGAACGAGCCAAATCGCCGTTCAGACAAATAATAGTCTGTTCCCTGATCTTTCTCCTCCTCGCTTTTCTCACCCTTTATAACGAGACTATGATTGGATAGCTTCACTTCGATGTCATTCTCAGAAAGCCCTGGAAGTTCAGCAGTTATTTCGTAACTGTCTGCTTTCTCGACAACATTCATGGCCGGGGCTAATTCCCACGTCGAGGCTGCTTTGTAAGCAGACAATAGTCCAGGCCGGCGCTGTGGGAATCGCAGGTCAAAAAGAGAGAAACTATCAAACAACCGATCAATTTCATCCCGCATTCTTTCCAATGGCGACCATGCTTCCGATGTGGCAGGGACTGAAGGCTTCGTGACAGGCAAGCGCTTCGTATCGTCAACCATTTCTTCTCTCCATTTTTGGCTTTTAGCTAAGTTGTTACCGTGTTCAGTGCCAAACAGTTGATGTAGCCAACAAGTCGCTGGCCCAACGAGGAAACTTGTCCCAGAACCAAAAGTAAGCCCGCAGGAGGAAATCCACAACTTGCTCGGCTCACCACTAAAGACATCATTTGAAAAAGACATTCTTTGACACAGGTCAATTCTGAAGAACTGGGATCTTCCTAGCGCGAATTTGACCTACGGCAATGCGATACCACTTGAAAGGACCCAAACTGATTATTGTCGCCGCTGATGAACGATCGGCAATGGAGCCTTCGATGCATATTCGCACATTAACCTACGGAGAATGCTGTCACATTTTGAGTACTGGTCGGCTTGCACACCTGGCATGTATGGCGGGAAAAAAGCCTTATCTTGTTCCGATCTATTTCGCATATTCCGGCAATCATTTGTACGCTTTCTCGCTGCCGGGGAGGAAAATTGATCTTATGCGTGTCAATCCTTATATCTCAGTGGTCATCGAGCAGTGGATGCAAGGCAGAGAATGGAGAAGCGTATTAGTTGAAGGGCGCTACCAGGAAATTGCAAATGACGAGGAACATGAGGCCGAGCAGCAACATGCTTGGCAAATACTGAGTAAACACTTTGACTGGTGGGAACCCGGAGCGCTCAAGCCCGAGGCCCGTCCAATAGCCCATTGCTCCGATCATATTTTTTTCAGGATATTTGTTGACCATTTGACGGGTCGGGAAGCAACAGAAGTCTGAATTGCGAGGCACTACTCTTCAATCTCCTCAGGTTATTTTTTCGCGTGTGAGCGGATGTGCCAACCCTTTTCACAACTGATAATCCATCAAGGTTCGAAAAGGTGACAGTGGTATTGCGGCTCAGGGTTAGCATCATGAAAACATTCGCGAATTTTGATGTGGGTCAATGCGAAATGGAATAGTCCCAAGCTACAAGAATAAAGGTTGGACAGGATACGTTCTGGAAAAGCATACACAAATCGAAGGAATGTAATTTCGTCTTTATAAATATATATAATATCGTTTACCGAGGTTTAATATAATTATGAAAACTAAAATTGAATAATTCTAAATAACAATTGTTTTCGCCACTCTTGATTAACAATAGCACTAACGATATTAATTTTACTAGATGAGGATTGATATGACGCTTGATAACAACCTAAATGGCAATTACTACACGAGAGAAGAAATAATTTTACTACGGAAGCTTGTCCGCGATGCAACGCACGTTGTTCCGGAGAGCATGAGTGCCGACCGGCCTACTGAATTAGCTCTTCAGGTAATTAGAATATACAATAATCTGAGTGCTACTAAATCGCATTCTCCCATAGGCCAAAGACGCATTGCAACCGCAATATTCAACCAATTAACGCAGCAAAATCTATATACTCACCTCAAACCATCTGCCGGACCTGCTTTAGCGGGGAGCACAACCAACAGATTGACTGAAGAGGAAGAGTGAAGCCCGCCAATCTTCCCGGAAAGTCGCACCACTGCTGTTCATTGAAAAAACGAACCAGCTCTTACCAAACGATATCAAATGGCTCTTCTCTCATACAGTCCTGCTTCACAGGCCTCTCCGCGCGACTTCACTGTGAGGATTTTGATCTATATCAAAGCGTGGGTCACCTCCATCTATATACTTGGTAGTGAAGGGAGAGACTCATGGCAGCATTAAACGAAATTACATCAAGCTTTCGGCATGTTAGATTACTCCTCGCACGTGAGAAAGATCATCCAGAAGGCGCTTCACGAGAAGGTATCGATCTTCTTATTCCGCTCGATAGTAACGGTCGCCTGGACTTCAGACAGTGGAAGTCGCATCAAGAGCTTTGCCGAGTACGCTACTTCAACCAACATGGCACAGTAAAAGTTGGCCTGTTAAAGTACAGACCTGTCGATCAATGGTACATTGATTTTAAAGAAGGTGAACAGGACGATGAAGTTGGCTTTCGGCTGGGCGCGGAATCCTTTACCATTGGAGAGTATGTTGCAATAAACGCCCCTGGCAAGAACCACACCTATAGGGTCGCGCGGGTTGAAAAGCCTTGATGCAGCTAATCCAGCCCAATCAAAATCTTCCATGAAGCGGTATTGGACAACCCTACGTCAATAAATGTGGAATGGGAGTCTTCAAACATATCCTTGGTGCGACAGATGAATCGGATCTCGCCGAACGCTGCATAAAACGAAGAATCACATTCGCAAGGGCCCTGCGGGGGACGACCATCAGTAGCCCATAGATAATCTGACCCCCCAGCGCTTTAAACTGGAAATCGAGACGAACGGCATTAATCATCTCAGGATCACTACCGTGTTCGTTATCGGCCAGAGAGAAGCGTTTAAAATAAAAGCTTGAACTACCCCCAATGAGCTTAACTTTAATACAAACTTAATGACTGGATACGTTGCTGCTTTTGGAGAAAGCAATGAAACCGAACCTGATTGCCATACTGTTTTTAGTATATCTGGTCATTGCAGTCCTTATATACCTATTGCTGCGTACAGAATAATTTTCCCATAATGCGTATATTATCAATAAGATCCGTATGTAAAATTATGCGAACAACTCAACTATCTATGCAAGATCCGGCCTTATAGGCGATCTAAATTTTCTTATACTTATAATATTGAGCACCTTGCATTTTCCAAAATCATGAAACGTCTTTATGGCTCCATAGTTACCGTCCGCACTGACCTCAGCATATGCTTTCTTCGTCCATTTCAGACATTTCCTTAACCACCCAAGAGGGCTTACTGACACCTCAGGTCACCGCTTAGGCCTACCCCCTGCAACAATGAGAGTTGACGCATATCAACGCACACTCGAGAATCTTCTGCAATAATGGCCACGTTAAAAGCGCACAGGGCCTCACTCCCAGTTCATTTAGTTAACTTGCTACATAGGCGGGAGTGATTTTCATGCCCCCCGCGAAACCGCGAGCATGTTAGTCCGGGAGTTAAAGATGAGTTGCAACAAACTGTGCCTGTTATTGGCGTCATTCTTTCTGGTCTTCATTGGAAATGCTCCGGCTGAAGTTCGCGAAACGATCGCGCCAATCGCAAAAAAGGTCATCCCATCTGTCGTCACCTTGCGTGTTAAAGCAAGAGGCGAAGATGAAGTCGCGTCGCCGCAGATACCGCCGAATGCACGTGAACCCGAAGCCGGAGAGACCGCTCCATTGGCTGAGCATCCTGGATTCGAGCTTTCTGGATCTGGAATTGTGGTAGATGCCCACCGTGGCTATATCATAACGACCTACCACGTTATCGCAGCCGCTGCAGATCTGATGGTAGTGCTCCCGACAGGAGAGGAACTGCGTGCTACGGTTGTCGGAAGCGACCCGGAAACCGATATTTCAGTACTAAAAGTAAGATCCACTAACCTCGTTGAGATAACCTTCGGCGATTCTGCAAAACTTGAGGTTGGTGACTACGTTGTCGCCGTGGGCAATCCATTTGATCTGGGGCCTACGGTCACGCTTGGCATTGTCAGCGCGCTCGGGCGCGACGAGCTTGGGCTGGGACCATATGAAAATTTCATTCAAACGGATGCATCGTTGAACCCGGGGAATTCCGGCGGCGCTTTGGTCGATATGGATGGTGCGCTGATCGGTGTCAACAGCGCGATAATCGCGCCAGCTGGCGGAAATGTTGGCGTCGGCTTCGCAATTCCTGTTTCTATAGTCAGGACGGTTATGGAAAGGCTCATAAGCGAGGGTGTCGTACGACGCGGGCGTCTTGGAGTTACGGTTCAGAATCTTTCATCAATTCTTGCTAAAGCGCTTGATGTGCAAGTCAGAAACGGAGCCGTCATAAGTGAAGTGGCCAAAGGATCAACCGCAGACCTCGCCGGGCTTGCATCAGGGGATGTTATCATTGCCGTTGATGGAATGACCGTCACTGGAGCAACCGGCTTTCGAAATATTGTGGGGTTCGCCCCACCAGGACAAACTGTGAAAATTACTTTGTTGCGCGGAAGGCAACAAATGTCCATCGGCGTGACTTTGAGCGAAGATAAACTGTCAACCGAGCCTGCGGAAGCAACGAATAGGGTTATTGGAGAAGGCTTTCTGACAGGAGTTGCATTTTCCGCAGATCCGAACGGAGGTTCACTTGTCGTCTCTGTTGATGAGGGTTCAAAAGCCGCCGGAGCAGGTATCCAGACAGGCGACGTAATAGTGAGCGTCAACCGGCACGACGTCAGTTCACCATCAATGCTTTTGCAAGCTGCAACCGGTCCCACCGAAATCTTACTGCTTGGCGTTCGACGAAACGGCCAGCTGTGGTTGGTTGCTATAGAATAGCTTGGCTACTCGAGGCGGTTTTCGTCGAGGTCGACCATGATGATCTGGGCCGGTGGATAGAACCGCGCCATTGTCAGCGACACCAGCCCAATTGGCACGGAACCGACGATGGCAATAGTACTACCCGGCTGGACCTTGCCATTCCGCACACCGTATTCGAAGCCGGTCGGCAGGATATCGCTCAGCATAACCAACGCTTCCTCATCCGCCCCGTAGGGTATCTGATAGAGGCTGGTGTCAGCTGATCACGTCGGCGCCTGTCTCTTCCAAGATGCCAACAACTTCATGGCCGAGGATGCGGTCTGACGTGCAGGTCGGCACACCACCTTTGTGGATGTGTAGGTCGATGCCGCAGATGGTGATCCTGGTCACCTTCACGATCGCATGGGTCGCGGCTTCGATCTTCGGTATGAGCAGTTCTTCCAGCGACTTCTGTCCCCGGCCCTTCCTATACGAGAGCTTTCATCCGATTTCTCCTTGGTTCGCGGCAGATGCCGCCTTCGAATTTGCGGCTATCTTGCATCAACGGAAGTTTGGCAACTTTGCCCCCGGTCAATGCGTCAGCCCGCGGGCCAGATAAAAAATTAAGCAATTGGAAGATCGCTTCCGCCTTTCGCAGTCATCAAGGTTCCGTCGATGAAGAAATTGCCGCTTTCCAAGGTCTATCAGCTGATTGAACCCGGCCCGGTCATCCTGCTGACGACCAGTCACAAGGGTCAGCCGAACGTCATGACCATGTCGTGGCACATGATGATGGAGTTCACCCCACCCCGCATCGCCTGCATCGTGTCCAGCAACGATTTCAGCTTCATCGCGCTTCGCGCAACGAAGGAATGCGTGATCGCCATACCGAGCGTCGACTTAGCCGAAAAAGCCGTAAAGGTCGGCAACTGCTCGGGCCGCGACACCGACAAGTTCGCGACCTTCGGATTGACGCCGCTTCCGGCCGAGCAAGTCTCGCCACCGCTGATCGCCGAATGCTTCGCCAATTTCGAATGCCGGGTCGTCGATACCAGGATGGTGAACAGACACAATCTCTTCGTGCTGGAGGTCGTCGAGGCATGGATCGACCCGAAGCAGGTCGATCCAAAGACTATACACCATCGGGGCTATGGCGCCTTCTCGGTCGATGGCGAGGTGATTCATTTCAAGTCAGGGATGCCCTGACGGGATTTTCGACCCCTTTTGGAGGTTTTGACGCGCGTCAAAGCCAAATGCGCGAAACCGGCCCATTCTTCAACCAAATGGCCCCAAACTCTTGGAGATGCACTATGGCCTCTACAGATATTCCATCGGCTTCCGCACCTTCTCTTCCAGCATCAAAAGAGGGCAAGCTGCGCCTGGGCGCGTTGACCGCCCTTGTCATCGGCTCGATGGTCGGTTCGGGCGTGTTCAGCCTGCCGCAGAACATGGCCGCCGGAGCCGGACCGCTTGCCATCATCATCGGTTGGTGCATCACTGCCGTCGGCATGCTGGCGCTGGTTTTCGTCTATCAGTCGCTCGCTACCCGCAAACCCGAACTGGACGCCGGACCTTATGCCTATGCCAAGGCCGGTTTCGGTGCCTTCGTTGGCTTCAACAGCGCCTGGGGCTACTGGATCAGCGCCTGGGTCGGTAACGTCTCCTACGCTGTGATCGTCTTCAGCGCGCTGTCCTATTTCTTCCCGTCCTTCGGAGATGGCAACACCTGGCAGGCTGTGGTCGGTGCATCCATCCTGCTTTGGGTGATCCATTTCCTGGTCATGGCCGGCGTGCGGCAGGCGGCGATCATCAATCTGGCCGTCACCGTGGCCAAGATCGCACCCATCGTGCTCTTCATCGGCATCGTCGCCGTGGCCTTCAAGGTAGACATCTTCAACGCCGATTTCACTGGACTCGGCAATGCCAGCCTTGGCTCCATCATGAATCAGGTGAAGAGCACCATGCTGGTGACATTGTGGGTGTTTATCGGCATCGAGGGCGCCAGCGTCTTCTCAGCGCGGGCCGAACGACGCAAGGACGTCGCCACAGCTACCGTGCTCGGTTTTTCGGCTTGTCTAGCACTCTATGCGCTCGTATCGCTATTGTCTCTCGGAATCATCAGCCAGCCTGAACTGGCCGCGCTCAAGAACCCGTCCATGGCGGGCGTCCTGGAAGCCATCGTCGGTCCGTGGGGGGCGATTGTCATCAACCTGGCGCTTGTCGTCTCGGTAGTCGGCGCATTCCTGAGCTGGACGCTACTCGCCGCCGAAGTTCCACATGTGGCAGGCAACGACGGCACCATGCCGAAATTTTTCGGTCACGAGAACGAACGCGGCGTCCCCTCCACGTCGCTCCTCATCACCAATATTCTGGTCCAGCTCTTTCTGATCATCACACTGTTCGCGCAGAGCACTTATCAGGCACTCTTCTCTATCGCCTCTGTTGCTATCCTTGTGCCATATATCTTCTCGGGCGCCTATGCCGCGAAGCTCGCTTTCACCGGCGAAAGCTATGGTGTCGGAGAAAACCGCAATGGCGCAATGCTCCTCGGTCTGTTGGCGACGATCTACGGCCTCTGGCTTGTCTATGCCGCTGGCCTTTCATTCCTGTTCATGTGCGCAATCCTCTACGCCCCAGGCATCATATTCTTCATCTGGGCCCGTCGCGAAAATGGGCAGCGCATTTTCCACCCGGTCGAAGCCGTCCTTGCCGCCGCTCTTGTCGCGGTCAGTCTCTACGCCGCTTATGAAATGTGGACGGGAGCGGTCAGTGCGCTCTGAGCCAAACCGCTCTTTCAAAAAGGAACATCCTATGACTGCTCTTGGCGCTCATTCCGAAGTCGGTCGGCTGCGCGAGGTGATCGTTCACCGGCCCGATCTCAGCCTGCGTCGGCTCACCCCCGACAATTGCAAGGCGCTGCTGTTCGATGATGTGCTGTGGGTCAAACGGGCGCGGCAGGAGCACGATGTCTTCGTCGACGCGCTTCGCGAGCGCGGGGTCATAGTGCATCTGTTCGGCGAATTGCTGGCTGAGACCATGGCGATCGCTGAAGCCCGCGACTGGCTGCTTGACCGCCGCGTCGACGATTCGGTCGTCGGCTACGACATGGTCGACGAAATGCGCGGATGGCTGGACGAGATGCCTGCCGACGAGCTTGCCTCGCTGCTTGTGGGCGGCATCGCCCGCGCCGAACTGCCGTTCCAGCCGGGCGGGCTCACGGGCAAGACCCTACTGCCGCAGGATTTCGTTTTGCCACCATTGCCCAACCAGCTCTTCACCCGCGACAGTTCCTGCTGGATCTATCGCTCGGTGTCGGTCAACGCCATGTATTGGCCGGTGCGCAAGCCGGAAGCGGCCAATGTCGAAGCCGTCTATCGCTTCCATCCGCGCTTTCGCGATGCCGGCCTGACCTTTGTGTCCCCCGACAATCCCGGCCCCGGCGTTAGCTTGGAAGGTGGAGACGTCATGCCGGTGGGTGGCGGCCTGGTGCTGGTCGGTATGGGCGAGCGCACCACGCCGCAGGCTGTCGGCGGGCTCGCCCGCAGCCTGTTCGCCGCCGGCGAGGCGACACGGGTGATCGCTGCGCTAATGCCGCGCGACAGGTCATTCATGCATCTCGATACGATCTTTACCTTCTGTGACCGCGATCTGGTCACGATGTATCCCCCGGTGGTCGAGCGGCTGCGGGCTTTTTCGCTGAGACCCGGCGAAGGCACCGCCGCTGTCGACGTCGTCGAGGAGACGAAACCTTTCGTCGAGGTGGTCAAGGAAGCTCTCGGACTGAAGACGCTGCGCATCGTCGCGACTGGCGGCGATTCCTACGAGTCCGAACGCGAACAATGGGACGACGGCAACAACGTCATCGCCATCGAGCCTGGCGTGGTCATCGGCTACGACCGGAACGTCTACACCAACACACTGCTGCGCCGCGCCGGAATCGAGGTCGTCACTGTCGAGGGTGCCGAACTCAGCCGTGGCCGTGGCGGCGGTCATTGCATGACCTGTCCGATTGCACGCGATCCAATCTGAGGAAGGAGAAAATTGACATGCCCTTCAACCTACATGGCCGCAACGTGCTGACGCTCGACGATTTTTCCGGAGCGGAGATCCGCTATCTGCTCAGGCTTGCCGCGGATTTGAAGACCGCGAAGCAGGCAGGTACGGAAGTGCAGCGGCTATCACGCAAGAACATCGCGCTGATCTTCGAGAAAGATTCCACCCGCACCCGTTCAGGCTTCGAGGTCGCTGCATATGACCAAGGAGCCAATGTCACCTATATCGGGCCTTCTGGCAGCCATATCGGCCATAAGGAATCAATGAAAGACACCGCAAGGGTACTCAGCCGCATGTACGATGCGATCGAGTACAGGGGGCACCAGATCGAATTGCTGGCAGCCTATGCCGGCGTGCCGGTCTACAACGGGCTGACAGACGAGGCGCATCCCACGCAGGTCCTCGCCGATTTCATGACGATGCGCGAGTTCACCCACAAACATCTGTCGGACATGAAGGTTGCCTTCGTCGGCGAAGGACGCGATAACGTCGCCCAGTCGCTTGCCATTGGCGCCGCCAAGATCGGCATGGACATACGTATCGCATCCCCCCGGGAATTGTGGCCTGAAGACCGTTTCTGCGCCCATGTGAAAGGAATAGCTGAACGCAGTGGTGGCCGCTTCAGGCTGGACGAGGACATCAAGGGCTGCATTGAAGGCGTAGATTTCATCTACACCGACGTATGGCTCTCCATGGGAGAGAACGAAAGCGGCTGGCGCAAGCGTATCGAGTTGCTGACACCCTACAGGATCACGAGCGAACTGATGGCAGCAACCGGCAATCCTTATACGAAGTTCATGCACTGCCTGCCTGCCTTCCACGATACAGAGACAGAAGTCGGAGCCGACATTGAGTGCCAATACGGCATCAATTGTATGGAGGTCGAGGATGCTGTCTTCGAATCCGAAGCCTCCATTGTCTTTGATCAGGCTGAGAATCGCATGCACTCGATCAAGGCGATCCTCGTCGCCACGATCGGCAGCTGACATGCGTATCGTTGTGGCGCTCGGCGGCAACGCACTGCTCAAGCGGGGCGAACCGATGACGGCCGAAAACCAGCGCGCTAATATCAGGCGTGCCGCTGCGGTGCTCGCCGAGCTTGTAGCCGCTGGGCACTCGTTGGTGATCACACACGGCAACGGCCCGCAGGTCGGTCTGCTCGCGCTGCAGGCGGCAGCCTTATCAGAGCAGTCCTTTCCGCTGGATGTGCTTGACGCCGAGAGCGCCGGCATGATCGGCTACGTCCTGCAGCAGGAACTCGGCAATGTCATGAAGGAGCAGCTCTTCGCCACACTGCTTACGCAGGTCAGAGTCGATCCGGACGATCCTGCTTTCGGCAAGCCAACAAAGCCGATCGGCCCGAGCTATGATGAGGCGACTGCCCGCAGGATCGCCGCTGAGCGCGGCTGGCAGATCGGGCAGGACAACGACAAGTGGCGTCGTGTCGTCGCCTCTCCAAAGCCGCTGGCGATCCTGGAGGCCCAGGTGCTTGCTTTTCTGATCGAGCAAGGCGTTATCGTCATCTGCGCTGGCGGTGGAGGCATTCCTGTCATCGAACTGAACGATGGAAGCATCGCGGGCGTTGAGGCGGTCATCGACAAGGATTTGGCCTCGTCACTCCTTGCACGGCAGCTCAAGGCAGAATTTTTGCTCATGTTGACCGATGTCGACGCCGTCTATGTTGGCTGGGGCACGCCACAGGCACGCGCGCTTGGCCATGTGAAAGCGTCCGATCTTTCGATAAACGACTTCGCGACCGGATCGATGCAGCCCAAGGTGGAAGCCGCGGTGGATTTCACCTATGCTTCTGACCGTCGCGCTGCAATCGGCAGGCTTGAGGACGCGGTGGAGATTGTCGCCGGAAACCGGGGCACATTGATTTTGGCCGACGAGATGCTTCCCGCCAGCGGACAGTCAACATGGCCTGCATTGGATTGATCAACGTCAAGGCAATTCTTGCCTTATCTCGTATTGTTCCGGCACAGCTGAATTCCTGAGGAAGGACGCGCAAATGAGCTACAAACCCATTCTTGTAAATATAGACATCAACGGTCCCGTTGTACCGATCCTGCAGGCGGCAACAGGACTTGCCCGATGCCACGAAGCGAAGCTGATCGGTATTTGTTCCGCCGACGCACCGATGCCGATGGTCGGACCGGAGGCTGCAGCTCTCGCTGCGGAAACATGGCAGCAGATGCGGAACGACATCGAAAAGCGCTTCAAGGAAGTCCATAGGGAATATGACCGGGTGATCGCCGGCGCTATAAAAACCGAATGGCGAGAGCCTGAAAAACCCTACCCATGCGCTCGTCCAGGCATCGCGGTCGGCCGATCTCATTGTTACGGCGGCATCCGACGGAGCTTCGACAGGAGATGCCTATCGTGTTGCCGATCCCGCCAATGTCGTGTTGCGTGCAGGTCGCCCTTTGCTGGTCGTTGCCGACAGGGCCGAACATGTGCAGGCGAAGAAGATCGTCGTTGCCTGGAAAGACACACGTGAGGCCAGGCGCGCTGTGGCTGACTCTATCCCGCTGCTGGTAACCGCCAAGGAGGTGATCGTGGTCACTGTTGTCCCAGAAGCCGACGATTGCGTTCGCGACGGTCCAACCGACGTGGTCGCCTTTCTGGCTTTACACGGCATTGAAGCGAAGCCCAAACTGATCGAAGGTCCGGACGAATACATCGAACTCTTCAATTTTATTGATGGAAGCGATGCCGATCTGGTGGTTTCGGGAGCTTATGGGCACAGCCGTTTCCGGGAATGGGCCATCGGCGGCATAACGCGCTCGCTGCTTGACGAAACCAGGCTCGATCGCTTCATGCCGAGTTAAGCTGGATTCAATCTTCGCTTCTGGATGGTTGCGTCACGCTATCCGCAAAAATGAGAGTATCAATGCAGGCGCTTGGGGAGCCCCATGCAGGAAAGACGAGCATTGCAGCAATCCGCAGCCAAGACGGCCTATTGGTCCATCCCGGCGGAGCGGCTTCTCTCGGATTTGCAGGCCCGGAATACCGGTCTTTCCTCCGAAGAGGCAAAGGTTCGACTGCACGATACCGGTCCGAACGCGATCGGTCGCAAGGGCGGCGCATCGGCCGTCACCGGTTTTGCAAGGCAGTTCCGCAGCCCGCTCATCCTGATACTTATCTTCGCCGCTGTGGTCTCGGTCTTCGTCGGTGAAGGCAGCGAAGCTGTAATCATCACCGTTATCGTGCTCGCGAGCTGCGTTCTTTCCTTCACGCAGGAATATGGCGCGTCTCGCGCCATGGAAGCACTAACGGTGGGTATCGCGCGCCAGGCGCTGGTCGTACGCGACGGGAAAGATGCGTCGGTTGCGGTCGAGGAAATCATACCGGGCGACATCGTCAGACTTTCGGCAGGAAACCTCATCCCGGCCGACGGTATCCTGCTGGAAGCACGCGACTTCAACGTCAGCGAGTCCGCGCTGACTGGCGAGACGTTTCCGGTAGTGAAGGCGCCCGGCGTCTCTGCACCGGATGCACAGATCGGCCAGCGAAGCAATGCGGTCTTCAGCGGCACATCGGTGCGCAGCGGCACCGCCACCATAGTGGCGGTAAATACCGGCAAGCATACGGAATTCGCCTCCATTGCCGCGACAATCGCTCGCAGCGTGCCAGAAACCGAGTTCGCACGCGGGATCCGTCGCTTCGGCTACCTAATGACAGAGATCATGCTGGTGATCGTGATCCTAGTCTTTTTCGTCAATCTGCTTCTGCACAGGTCGACCGTCGACTCCCTGCTGTTTTCCCTCGCGCTGGCGGTTGGCCTAACGCCGGAACTACTGCCGGCGATCATCAGCGTGACGCTTGCCCGCGGCGCGCGCGCCATGGCTGCGAGCGGCGTTATCGTGCGCCGCCTCGACGCCATCGAGAACCTCGGCAGCATGGATATTCTATGCACTGACAAGACCGGCACCCTGACCGAGGGCGCCATTCATCTCGACGCATGCGTCGGGATCGACGGGATGGCTTCCGCGCAGGTGCGTCTGTGGGCGCTGCTCAATGCCTCGCTCCAGACTGGACTGGCGAACCCGCTGGACGAGGCGATAACCGCCGGCAAAAGCGAAGGGGACGACCTTGGCCTATATTCCAAGGTCGATGAGATACCGTACGACTTCGTCCGCAAGAGGCTATCGGTGGTCATACGCCAGTCGAACCAGGCAGAGGATCTAATGATCTGCAAGGGGGCCGTCCAGAACGTCGTCGAGGCCTGCACGTCGATCATCAATGCGACCTCGACCCTGCCGCTGGACGAAGCGCAGGTCAGGGAAATCAACGACAGGTTGCGCGGATGGAGCATGCAGGGCTATCGTGTGCTCGCTCTCGCGATGCGCCGCTTTTCGCGACAGGACGCATACCTTCGTGAAGACGAGACCGGCTTGGCCTTCGCCGGCTTCCTACTCTTCCTCGATCCGCCAAAACCGGGCATGGCAGAAACACTAAAGGCACTCGCGGCGCGCGGCATCAAGGTGAAGGTCGTCACCGGCGACAACCGCTATGCCGCCGCGCATCTGGCCGCATCCATCGGCCTGCCCTATCGGCAGATACTGACAGGTACGGAACTGAGCAAATTGACCAAGGAGGCCTTGTTCGGTCGCGTCGCCCGCACCGACATTTTCGCCGAAATCGACCCGAACCAGAAGGAACGCATCATCGGCGCGCTCCGCAAACGCGGCCATGTCGTAGGTTATCTTGGGGACGGCATTAACGATGCTCCGGCGCTGCACGAAGCCGATATCGGCATTTCAGTGGACAGCGCCGTAGACGTGGCGCGCGAGGCCGCCGACATGATCCTGCTCAAACGCGACCTTGGCGTGCTGCTGCGCGGGGTGGACGATGGACGCAAAACATTCGCCAACACGATGAAGTATATCGCCATCACCACCAGCGCCAATTTCGGTAACATGGTCTCCATGGCAATTGCCTCGATCACCTTGCCCTTCCTGCCACTGCTGGCCCCACAAATTCTTCTCAACAACTTCCTGTCCGACGTTCCTTCGCTGGCGCTCGCAACCGATAATGTCGATCCAGATCAGGTCCGCAAGCCGCACCACTGGGATATCGGGTACGTTCGTCGCTTCATGGTCACCTTCGGTCTTGTCAGCTCGGCATTCGATTTCGTGACCTTCGCCTTTCTGCTCCTGGTGGCAAACGCGACCGCGCAGATATTCCAGACCGCCTGGTTCGTCGAATCCCTGATTACAGAACTCGCCATTGTGCTAATCGTGCGAACCCGCAAAGCCTTCTGGCGAAGCCGCCCAGGCGCGCTGCTTTCATGGCTCACGCTGGTCCTCGCCCTTTTTGCCATCGCCATCCCTTATTTGCCAGGCGCGGACTGGTTGGGCTTCGCACCGCTGCCGGTCACTGTCGTCGGCGGGTTGGTCATCATCACGCTTGCTTATCTGGCCGCATCGGAAGCAGCCAAACACTGGTTCTTCGTCCGAGAGCGCCGGCAAGCAACAAAGCGTACCTGACGAGTGGCAACGCTGAACCGCGCTAGGCTGGTCACCCTGTTGATCCTCCTGGACCATGTTCCAACCTTCCTCCTGGATTTCACGGCTTCTGCAGTTGACGAGCCGCCCGCTATGACTTTGACTGCAATCAAGTCCATGGTTTTCGCAATGGCCATTGAAAAGGACCGTCCGCCGGAGAGAAACCCGATGCCCAGCTGAATTCTCGTCTTTCTCGGTCATCCTAACCCGAACGCGAACCGCCTGTGCAGGACGCACGCTCGGTCGGGCATAGTCTCAAGATCATCGATACTGCGACGCTCGAGTTTCCTGTTCTGCATATGATGGAGGAGTCGGGGGAGTGGCCCATGCCGGTTAATCTTGAGAACGCCGCGCAGGCGATCACGGATTGCCAAGCAGATCGTCTTTGTCTTTCCGCTTTGGCTCGGAACCATACCCGCTTCGTTGAAAGCCTTTCTGAAACTGGTGATGCGTTTAGGCGTTGCATTCGCCTGTCCGGAGGCGGGTAAGGGTAGATTCGCCAATACCCGCTCAAGGGCCACTGGTGCCGCGTGTGGTTACGAAGGGAATGCCGGCCTTCTTCGGATCGACCTACGAACTGACTGAAACATATTCCCCAGCAGCTATGGACACCGAACCCGCGATAAGGCAGCAATGCCGGCGACAAGAATGCAGCTGGCAGAAGCGACCGAAGCCGCAAGGCCGACTATGAAGCCAACCGTCGAGAGGATGCCGTTATTTGCTCTCAGAAGCGCTGCATTCAATCAGCCGGTTCTTTCAACAAGACGGCTTTCGCGATGCTGTGTGAAGCGGGCTATTGTAGAATTCCTTTCACGCAAGGGCTGTGGAAGAGAACGGAGGCGCATCGATAGCTCTCGTCGGCCTCAGGGCACGAGCACAGCCGCTCCGCTCAGACTGCCCAAGCGGAGATCGGTTAGGGCATCGTTGGCGCCCTCGAGCGGATAGATGATGGTATGGGTCCTAACCCGAGCGGCGTGGGCTATTGGAAAGAACTCCTCCGCATCCCTGCGCGTCAGGTTGGCGACCGAGAGGAGTTCACGTTCCTCCCACAGGATCGCATAGGGCATGGACGGAATGTCGCTCATGTGGATACCGCCGCAGACGACACGCCCCCCCTTGCGAACGACGCGCAATGCGGCTGGCACGAGCTCGCCAACAGGCGCAAAGATGATAGCGGCATCGAGCTCAACCGGCGGCACTTCATCTGATCCTGCTGACCAAACCGCGCCAAGGCTCGACGCAAATCGTTGCGCTTTCATATCGCCTGGGCGGGTAAAGGCATAGACTTCACGCCCTTGCCAAACACAAATCTGAGCGATGATGTGCGCGGCCGCGCCGAAGCCGTAAAGGCCGATGCGCTTGCAGTCCCCCACCTTCCTGAGCGAGCGCCAGCCGATCAGCCCCGCGCACAGTAGGGGCGCCAAGGCCACTGGATCGGCTTCTGGGTCGAGATCGAAGGCGAAGCTTGCATCGGCCACCGTATGAGTCGCAAAGCCGCCATCGCGCGTATAGCCGGTAAAGAGCGGCGCATCGCAGAGGTTCTCGGCGCCAGACCGGCAATAGGGACAGGCTCCGCAGGTGTGGCCAAGCCAAGGCACGCCGACGCGACGACCGAGCCTGGAAGTATCGCCACCCTGCCCGACGGCCTCGACGATGCCGACGATCTCATGTCCCGGCACGAGCGGCAATTTGGGGTGATCAAGTTCGCCGTCAACAACGTGAAGGTCCGTGCGACAGACGGCACAGGCTTCGATCTTCAGCATGATCTGCCCCCACCCCGCCACCTGGTTGGGCCGTTCCTCCATGACCAGGGGCATTCCTGGCATCTTGAGCACCATCGCTTTCATTGAAGCCTCCACGCAAAACATGCCTGAAAGAGCGTGAGGCGGAGAGCTTACCCGCCGCCTCACAGGTTTTCGTGCACGAGCGGGAACCCCACGCATCAACCGACAGTGATGCGGTCCTCGACCGTGTTTACGCCCGCTGCAGACCACGCCGCCCGTTCTGCCGCGCTGCGCTCGGACCAGGCGTGCACCCGGCCTTCCAGCCTGACCTTGCCGCCATCCAGGACGTTGACGCTGATCGACTGCGCCTCGATTTCCGCGTTGCGCCTCAGCGCATCCTCGATCCGCTTTTTCACGTCATAAGCAGAGGCGCGCTGCTTGATATCAATCCGGTTTGTGACACCGACGACGCCCGAAAGATCCCTCACCGCGTTGGAGGCGGCGGTCTTCTGATACTGCCACTCGACCATGCCGGTGAGCGTCAGCCATCCTTTCTGGACCTTTACCTGCACTGCGTTATCCGGCACGGACGTGTTCCAGTTGATCGTGTTTATAGCACGTTTGGCGATCTCGTCGTCAGCCGTGTGATTGGCGCCGAGAGGCCGGACTTCAATCTCCTCAGCTATGCCCTTCACACCCTTCACCCGGCGCACGACATCCTCGATCGTAGCCTTCTGGGCATAAGTCGGTACATGCCCAGTTAGTGTGACGACCCCATTCTCCACTGCCACGCCAATGTCGGCGGCGTCGATACTGGGCTCGAAATCGAGTTCATCGATAATGTCTTGTCTCAATGTACCGTCGTTCATTGTCATTTACCTCACTGTTCTGGGCGAACTCCAATTGACCGCCTTACCGGAGGAATCTGCACCAGCATTTCTCGATCGGCCTTGATCCCGGTCAAAGCTCCAGTGGAAATGGGTTGAATCCTGGCCGTCATTGGCGGCCAAGAGGTTCATGGAACATTCATTGACAGGCTATAGCGGTAGGCGTAGGTCCTGAATCGTTCGTTTGCGAGGGCAAATTGGATGGAATGCCTGAACCTGCACCGGGAACAGCGACAAGGATGATATGTTGTTCGATCATATCGGGGGCCCCTATGACCTTGCTCCGTTTGGACCCGATCAAAATCATATCCTCCGCCATCGGCGGATGCTGCTTTGGGACCGATCCAACTTCACTCTCGATGTTAACGAATTCGATTCGGCTTACGTGGCTGCAACTTAGCCTACGACACCCAGCGAGATCGTCATACGCACCAGTTCGGGGAGGCTGCGAGCCTGCATTTTTGGACATAATGTTCGCGCAATAAATCTCGACTGTACGAGGACTGATTGCGAGATCGTAGCCAATGGTCCTGTTTGGCAAGCCGGCCACGCAGCCGCCAAGATTTGGCGCTCGCGTTCCGTTAGCTGAGCGAGACGTGATTTCAGAGCCGCGACCGCCATTCCGGTCAGGAAAGTCGCTTGGGCTGGTTCGCCGACGCTGGCTTGTCGGTTGCGTGACTATTGAGAAGGCTGATGACCTCCTCTTCCGATATTTGGGGAAAGTCGTGGTAGTGATACCCTAGAGCGAAGAAGCGAGCCGGTTTGCTGAGACAGATAACCGTGTGCGCCTCACCTGCCAGTTCCGCCAGTGTGTCCGCCGGAGCCACGGGAAGCGCAACGATGATCTCACGAGGCGAGCGCCGCTTGATCGCGCGGATGGCCACCTTCATAGTGGCTCCAGTTGCCGCGCCGTCATCGACAAGGATCACGATCTTGTCTGTCATTGGTACTGGCTCACGCCCGCCGAGATAGGTGATCCTGCGGCGCTCCAGCTCGGGGCGTTCGCGATCGACGAGCATCCGCAATTCGGAATCGTCGAGGTTGTAAGCTTCCACTATCTCTCGATTGAGGACGACATCGGGTGGATTGCCGTCGACGATCGCAGCGACCGCCAGTTCGGGGTTTCCCGGCGCGCCCACCTTTCGGACAATGATAAGGTCGAGCGGCGCTTTCAGCGCATTGGCGATCTCGACCGCAACAGGAACGCCTCCGCGCGGCAGCGCCAGTACAACTGGATCGACAAGCTTAAGCTTGGCAAGCTCACCGGCCAGTTTTCGCCCTGCTTCGTTGCGGTCCCGGAACATGATTTCAATCTGCTGGCCACAATTCGCGCAGAGACTTTTTCATGGAGTTCCGGACTTGGACGATCTCCCCATGCGAAATATGCCGGTCCAGCAGCCGAAAAACGGCCGCAACCGCACGGTCTGGATCGTTCAGGAGATCGTCGGAAAAGGCTTCCTGCACACGCTCCATGAAATCAGCTTTCTTGCGCTCCCACACGGGCGTTTCGAGCGGCTTCCAGCCCTCGAAATAGACACCGCGGACAAGGACGGGGAGCTGGGACGAAAGATCAACCATCTCTTCCTGTGGAAGCCAGTCGCGCAACGTCTGCAGAACGCATCGCAACAAACGATAGGCTCGGCGTTCATCCCAATTCAGTTGATCGGCAAGCTCCTTAACCCATTGCTGTGCCTGCTGTGCAGCCTGCGTGAAATTAACGATTGATGTAGCGCCCATTTGGCATCTCCTCTTTTTGCGAACATGGACCATGGCAGCGGCGCGTCGGCGGATCGCATCGCTGCCATGGAAACGAAATCACTCTCCCTTAACCGCGATATTCTTTTCCGCCCTCTTCGCCTCGACGGTCTTGGGCAACTTCACCATGAGAAGGCCCTTGGCGAAATATGCGTCGATCTTGTCATTATCGACACCGTCGGGAAGCAGGAAACTGCGCTGGAATGAACCGTATCGGCGCTCGGACAGATGGTAGTCTTTCTGCTTATCCTCCTTTCTCTCGCTCTTTTCGCCCTTGGTCGTCAGCGTGTGGTTGGACAACTTGATCTCGACGTTCTTTTCGTCGAGGCCAGGAAGTTCCGCCGTGATCTCATAAGCATCATCCTTTTCAACGAGGTCTATCGCAGGAGCTATCTGCCATTCGGCGCGGGAGATGCGCGGCACCTCGAAACCCAGAACCTTTGACGGCAGGCGCCAGTCGAACGGCCGAAAATCGTCAAAAAGCCGATCGATCTCGCGGCGCAGGTTTTCGAAGGGCATCCGCTCTCCGGTCGTTGCGGGGGCAGCGGATTTGGTAATAGGTAGTTTGGTGGCAGCTTCGGCCATAGCTGATCTCCTTGGAGTTGAACAAATGTTCGCAGGAACCGCTGCCTACGCCCCTTCAACCTTAGGGTCTCTCCGGAGGCACTAGAGCAAGAGGACAGTGGAACCGCCTGTCGGATATCTTCGCCGATCCGGGTCCATCACTTGGCCGGTCGCGCCTGAAAACGCTTCGTTCGCCTGGCTTCACCCGATCCAGTTCAATCCAACAAAGGCCTCAGCAAACCCCGTTTGGCGCCCTCTTTCCTTGACGCGGATCAAAAACTGGTAAAAAGACGAGCCGCATCCGCACTTTGGCTCCAAGATGCTCGTCCTCGGAACCGGCACACGCTAGCTCGCCAAGTCGCTTGCATCATAATTATCCCGCCCAGGCCACTTAAGGGCGGCATTGTGCTGACAGCGGATTGCAAGCCTCTGATTTATGGCAAGTGAGGCTTTGAAAACACTTCTTTTAAATGCAAGGGACAAGAGTTGACGAAAGCTGAAGATCCATACCACCGACGATCGGTCAGGCGGCACTCAGAGAAACGTGGTTCGCTCAATCAAGCCGAAAGCCGTAAGCACCCGAAATGAAGAACCTTTCCGTGATCAACGGATTTTTGAGGAAGGGGCTCTGTTTGTCCCTGCCCTGGATCGGGAGGCCTGCAACGTAGGAGGCAGCTTTAAAACTGTCCGCCATATGGTGGATAAATGCTTTCCTGCTGTTTGACCGGGGTCAATGCCCTCCCCTGCGACAATGCTAAACTTTAAAAAAGCGCGGACGATATAAAAAATATCAGTGCGATCAGTTTGCAGGATGTCAGATGCATGCGGTGCTGGCAGCCCCTAACGTTGGAGAGAGGTTCTTGGGTATTTCAAACCAAACTGATGCAATCGCCTTGTTGACCGATATCGGCAAGCCTGGAGTTTCCGAGTCCGTCGAGATCATCGACACGCATATTTCCCGGATCATTCTTGCTGGCGACTGCGCCTTCAAGATCAAGCGCGCTGTCAAGTTACCCTATGTCGACTTCTCGACGCCAAAATTGCGGCTCGCGGCGTGCCTGAAGGAAGTCGAATTCAACTCCATCACGGCGCCGGGGCTCTATGTCGGTGTCAGGCGCATTGTGCGCAATATGCAAGGTCGGCTTACGCTGGATGGAGACGGAGAACTGGTCGAAGCAGTGATCGAGATGAAACGCTTCGACCAGTCTCTTCTGCTTGATCGCATGGCCGCGGTCGGAAAGTTGACGCCCGAACTGATGACTCAGACTGCGCGCATGATCGCCCGTTTTCACTCCCAAGCCCCGGCTGTGCATAGCGGCAGCGGCTCCGAAAATCTCGCGAGCGTACTCGACATCAACAAGGCTGGCTTTGCCACCAGCCATTGCTTCCGCGAAGAGGAAGTTACTATTCTAGACGGCGTGTTCCGAGAGACGCTTTCGCAGCACGCCGATGTTATGAACCAACGTGAGGTGGGCGGCAAGGTGCGACGCTGCCACGGCGACCTGCACCTGCGCAACATCTGCTTGCTCGACGGCCAGCCCTGCCTGTTCGATTGCATAGAATTCAACGACCAGATCGCGACGGTGGACGTGCTCTACGATCTGGCCTTTCTGCTTATGGACCTGCGTCACCGTGGTTTCCCGGAACTCGCAAATCTGGTGATGAACCGGTATCTAGATGAGACGGACAACGAGGACGGTTTCGCCCTCCTGCCTTTCCTTATGGCCATAAGGGCCGCAGTGCGCGCCCATGTCACCGGCACGCAAATCGAGGAAAGCGGCGATCTGTCGGGTTGCCTGCGCGCCGAAGCCCGTGCCTATTTCGACCTTGCCATGGAATTGCTCGAGAAGCGCCCTCCCCGCCTCATCGCCATTGGCGGGCTGAGCGGTTCGGGCAAGACCACGATCGCCGAGGCGCTCGCCGCCCATATCGGAGCGCCGCCGGGAGCCCGCATCGTGGAGAGTGACCGCATCCGCAAGGCACTGCACGGAGTACCGCCGGAAACGCGCCTGCCGGAGGAGGCGTATCGGCCGGAAGTCTCCGACCGAGTATATGGTGAGATGGTATGGCGTGCAGAACTCATCCTCGCCGGGGGTGGAACCGTCCTCGCGGATGCCGTCTTCGATAGACCGGCGGATCGCACTCGTATCGAAAAAGTTGCGATGGAACAGCATGTGCCATTCATCGGCATCTGGCTGGATGTCTCTCCCGACGTGCTGTGGCGCCGCGTCGACCAACGGCGCGGTGGCCCGTCTGACGCAACGGTCGACATCCTCTCTCGACAGCTGAAAAGGAACGCAGGTGAGATTACCTGGCGCCGCTTCGATGCCGACCGAAGCCCCGCCGATATCCTATCCGGCATCCTGGCCGCGCCGATCAACTGACATTAATCGGCATCGGGTCGAGTTTACGGCACAACAACCACTGTGCAGGGAGCCAGGCTCACCAGCTTCTGCGAAACGCCGCCAAGCAAAAGGCCCGCTAGTCTGCCACGTCCCCTCCGCCCCACAACGATGGCATCAACATTATCGCGAAAGGCCATTTCGAGGATCACCTCCGCCGGATCGCCCCAGACCGTCCGCACTTCAACAGCGGTGACTCCTGTTTTTGTCGCGATATCCCTTGCCTGACAAATCACCTGTGTGGCAAATCCCTCGACGGCATTGGTCAACGTCGCTAAGGGGCGCGCCATTCCATAATCAACAGCCCTATTTCAGAAAGCGCCCAAATGCCGCTAAGCATCCAAATTTCGAATTGACAGCACCAATATATCCATTATTCTGGATACATGGAAAATGAAGACGCAATTACGGCGCTGGCCGCCCTCGCCCAATCGACAAGGCTCGATACCTTCCGGCTGTTGGTGAAGCACGAACCAGCGGGAATCCCCGCCGGTGAACTGGCGCGTATTCTGGATGTACCGCAGAACACGATGTCTGCACATCTGGCAACATTGTCTCGTGCTGGGCTTGTGAACGGCGAACGTCAGAGCCGCTCGATCATCTATCGCGCTGATCTCGACCGATTTAGAGAACTGACCCTTTTCATGATCAAGGACTGCTGTGGCGGCAGTGCCGAGCTCTGCGCACCTCTTATAAAAAGCCTGACACCCTGTTGCGAACCGAAGACGGTCGCCCAGTAACACAAGGCCGCTGAATTCGGCCTTCCATAAACGGACTGATAAAATGACGGATCGGATCTACAACGTGCTCTTCTTGTGCACGGGCAATTCCGCACGCTCAATTTTGGGCGAGGCAATTCTGAACAAGGATGGCGAAGGACGTTTTCACGCCTATTCGGCTGGTAGTCAGCCAAAAGGCGACGTTCATCCTCTCGCAATCAAGGAACTGGATGCTCTTGGCTATTCCACGGAGAACCTGAGTTCAAAAAGCTGGGATGTGTTTTCAGGTACCGAAGCCCCTCAGATGGATTTCATTTTCACGGTCTGTGACAGCGCTGCCGGAGAGGCCTGCCCTGTCTGGATTGGCCATCCTATGACAGCCCACTGGGGCATTGAGGACCCCGCCGCTGTTGAAGGAAATGAAGCAGAAAGACAGCGCGCCTTTGCACAAGCCGCCCGTTTTCTGAAGAACCGGGTATCAGTGTTCCTGAACCTTCCCCACGCCACGATAGACCGAATGGCGCTTCAAAATCATCTGAAAGAAATCGGCACCATGGAAGGTAGCACACAGACAAACGTGGAGAATAACTGATGTCCACATTCGAACGTTATCTGACTGTCTGGGTGGCTCTGTGCATTGTCGCAGGCGTAGCTCTCGGCCATTTCTTTCCGACAGTATTTCATGCAATCGGATCTGCTGAAGTCGCCAGGGTCAATATTCCAGTCGCCATTCTCATCTGGCTCATGATCATCCCCATGTTGCTGAAGATCGATTTCAGCGCATTGAGACAGGTCACTGAGCACTGGCGTGGCATCGGCGTCACGCTCTTTATCAACTGGGCCGTCAAACCATTCTCTATGGCGCTTCTCGGCTGGCTATTTATCGGCTGGTTGTTTCGCCCTTATCTGCCTGAAGACCAGATCGATTCCTACATCGCCGGGCTGATTATTCTGGCGGCCGCACCTTGCACAGCAATGGTGTTCGTCTGGTCCAACCTGACCAAGGGCGAACCGCATTTCACTCTGTCGCAGGTCGCACTGAACGATGCGATCATGGTTGTGGCATTTGCCCCTATCGTCGGGCTACTGCTCGGACTGTCGGCAATTACTGTCCCGTGGGACACGCTCGTTCTGTCGGTTGTCCTCTATATCGTCATTCCGGTGATTATCGCGCAAATCCTGCGCAGAAGCATTCTCGCCAGCGGTGGAGAACGAGCTTTCGATGCAATACTGAAGACACTACAGCCGCTGTCCCTGATTGCGCTTTTGGCGACACTTGTTCTGCTATTCGGGTTTCAAGGAGAGCAGATCATCGCACAGCCCATGATCATTGCGATGCTAGCCGTCCCGATCCTCATCCAGGTCTATTTCAACTCTGGCCTCGCCTATCTGTTGAACCGAATTTCAGGAGAGCAACATTGCGTCGCCGGTCCCTCAGCTTTGATTGGCGCATCCAACTTCTTCGAGCTGGCAGTAGCAGCCGCAATCAGCCTTTTCGGCTTCTCATCTGGTGCGGCGCTCGCAACAGTGGTTGGCGTTCTTGTGGAAGTGCCGGTCATGCTCTCGGTCGTCTGGATCGTGAACCGCTCCAAGGGCTGGTACGAACGCGGTGCCAATCAAAAGCCAGTCACCGAAACAGGAAAACTCTGATGTCAGTTACGATCTATCACAATCCGAACTGTGGCACCTCTCGCAACACATTGGCCTTGATCCGTGCCAGCGGCGAAGAGCCTGTCGTCATTGAGTATGTACAAAATCCGCCATTGCGAGAACGACTTGTCGAATTGCTTCGAGCAATGCAGATGACGCCTCGCCAAATCCTTCGCGAGAAAGGCACGCCATATGCCGAACTGGGATTGTCCGATCCCAAATGGACCGATGATGAACTGGTCGACTTCATGATGGCGCATCCTATCCTGACCAATCGTCCAATCGTGGAAACGTCACTTGGCACCAGACTGTGCCGTCCGTCAGAACTGGTTCTCGATATTCTGGAAAACCCGGTGTCGTCATTCACCAAAGAGGACGGAGAAGTCATAAACTATGAAAGAAAGTCGCGCTGACATGGACCTGCCGAACCTCGATCAGAATTCCTTCGCATTGCCCGACCTGGATGCATTACGCGCCGACTTTTCAAAGCATAAGCCTCGCATCCTTTTGCTCTATGGCTCACTTCGTGATCGTTCCTATAGTCGGTTTCTGACGCTGGAAGCGCAGCGCCTTCTCGATGCGATGGGTGCTGAAACGCGTGTCTTTCATGCCAATGGTCTTCCTTTGCCAGACGATGGTTCAGCAGAGCATCCGAAGGTGCAAGAATTGCGTGAGGCAATGCTTTGGTCAGAAGGGCAAGTCTGGACCAGTCCCGAACGTCATGGAGCCATGAGCGCTGTCATGAAATCGCAGATCGACTGGATTCCATTGCCGGGTGGTGCAATTCGTCCGACGCAGGGCCGAACTCTCGCATTGATGCAGGTATCCGGCGGATCGCAGAGCTTCAACGCTGTCAATCAGATGCGCATTCTGGGACGCTGGATGCGAATGATCACCATTCCAAACCAGTCATCCGTCGCAAAGGCGTGGCAGGAATTCGACGACGCTGGACGGATGAAACCTTCATCCTTCTATGATCGCGTGGTGGACGTAATGGAAGAACTAATGAAGTTTACACTTCTTACGCGTGGCATCTCGGATTATCTCACAGACCGTTATAGCGAGCGCAAGGAAGAAGCTGCCAAACTCGAAAAGCGTGTTTCGTTGAAATCAATATGAGCGCTGAACGGCTTCCCATTGCGGCCATCGCCGGTCTCGGACTGACCCAGAATATCGGTTACGGCACTTTATATTATTCCTTCAGCATTCTCGCGCCGTCCATGGCGGGGGACTTCTCCGTTTCCAACGAATGGATTTTCGGAGCGCTGTCGGTTGCCCTGCTGGCAGGAGGCTTTCTGGCTCCCTGGTTAGGCAAATGGATTGATCGTTATGGCGCAGGTCGCATGATGACGATAGGCTCGATACTGGCCGCCGTCTCTCTCATACTGTGTTCGCTTTCTCCAAATGCTTTGGTGTTTGCAGGTGCGCTAACGATCATCGAAATCGCCGCAAACCTCGTCCAATATGGAGCAGCCTTTGCATTATTAGTGCAATTAGCGCCAAATTTTGCCCAGCGTAGCATCACCTATCTGACACTGATTGCAGGCTTTGCCTCGACAATTTTCTGGCCCATTACAACAACCCTTCAACATTGGCTGACCTGGCAACAGACCTATTTGCTGTTCGCTTGCCTCCATTTGTTTCTCTGCGTGCCGGTACACCTTATGCTCGCGCGTTCGATTGCAAAGAGTGGTCAGAAGCGATCAACAAATGGAACAGTCGCAACTGCCTCTTCAGGTGATCTGCCTGCCCATCAACGGCGCAAAGGTTTCGTGCTTATTCTCGTGGCATTCTCGACGCAGGCTCTCGTTGCAGCGGCCATTCTGGTCCATATGGTGCCGATGTTGGGCGCGCTCGGTCTTACAGGTTCTGCAGCTTTTATTGGAGCGATATTCGGACCTTCTCAGGTAGCCAGCCGCCTGATCAACATGCTCGGTGGCAAAAACCTCGCTCCGATCAGTCTGGCAGTAATCTCTGCCTCCTTGATGGGTTTAGCCCTCATTGTTCTGCTATTCGGTGCTCCATCCATTATTGCGACGATGATGTTTGCCTGTCTTTTTGGCTTCGGGAACGGTCTCTTCAGTATTGTCTCCGGAACGTTACCCTTGTCGCTATTCGGCAGTGATGGCTACGGTGCCATGCAGGGCAAAATCATATCAGCCAGATTAATCGTGTCCGCCACTGCACCGTTAGCGATGGCTTCCAGTATAACGAACTTTGGTGCGAGCTGGAGCCTCACTATTCTGGCTCTTACTGCCGCTTTAGGCGTCGCGATTCTCACAGGATTGAAGTTGCTTCGTTGATGTCAGCTTACAGGCAAACGTAGTTGGAACGAAACCACGGCAGTAAAGCGCATTTCGCCCAACCCGGAAGAATCAAGCTGATCGATACAATAAAAATCGAGGCCCAAGCCAAGCCGCAGACCGCCCATTTCAAACCATCGAGGGACTTTCTGCTGTGTCCGCACAGAGGTGGCTCGGGAAATCTGCACAGCTCGGATAAGTGGAATTTCTGCCTGAGTTCGGCTTAGATGCCAGGAACAGGAGATACCATGACGAGACGACCGCGCCGGAACCACAGCCCGGCTTTCAAGGCAAAAGTGGCGCTTGCTGCGATCCGAGGTGAGCAGACACTGGTGGAATTATCCCAGCAGTTCGACGTGCATGCCAATCAGATCAAGCAGTGGAAAGACCAGCTTCTTGAGGGTGCGACAGGCGTTTTCGGTGATGAAGTGAAGGCGGAACCGGCCGGACCGAGCATCGATGTGAAAACGCTTCACGCCAAGATCGGCGAACTGACCTTGGAGAACGATTTTTTGTCCAGTGCGCTCGGCAAGGCGGGATTGCTGGGCGGAAAGAAATGATCGACCGCGAGCACAAGCTGTCGGTCGTGAGGCAGGCCAGGCTCCTCGGCTTCAGCCGTGGCAGCGTCTACTATTCGCCGCGTCCAGTATCTGATGGCGATCTTGCCCAGATGCGCCGGATCGACGAGCTGCATCTCGAATATCCGTTCGCGGGAAGTCGGATGTTGCAAGGGCTTTTGAAGGGAGAAGGCCTGGAAACTGGGCGGCTGCACGTCGCCACGCTGATGAAGAAGATGGGTATCGAGGCGATCTATCGTCGCCCGAACACGTCAAAACCAGCGCCAGGTCACAAAATCTATCCCTACCTCCTGCGCAAGCTGGCGGTTACCCGGCCCAATCAGGTATGGGCGATGGACCTGACCTATATCCCCATGGCGCGTGGTTTTGTCTACCTCTGCGCCGTCGTGGACTGGTTCAGCCGTCGGGTTCTGTCGTGGCGATTATCGATCACGATGGAGGCGGACTTCTGTATCGAAGCGGTCGAGGAAGCGCTGGCTCGCTATGGAAAGCCGGACATATTCAACACCGACCAGGGATCGCAGTTCACATCCATCGACTTCACGGCGGTGCTGAAGAAAGCTGAGATTGCGATCTCGATGGACGGCAAGGGCGCGTGGCGGGACAATGTCTTCGTCGAACGGCTTTGGCGGTCGATCAAATACGAAGAGGTCTACCTCCACGCCTACAAGACCGTGTAGGAGGCCCGCGCGGGGATCGGTCGTTATCTGAACTTTTACAATACTCGACGTCCACATTCATCTCTTGACCGGCAGACGCCGGATCAGGCTTACTTCAACGCGCTGGCACCGATGATGGTGGCGGCATAACCGAGGCGGAAATCCACTTAACGAGACGCCCGAAACTGTCCAAACAAACCGAGCCACCTCTATCATCTATGGTGCCGCCTCTCCGCCGAAGCCAAGAGAGCAAGCTTGCTCTGACTTCCGCCGTAATCTCGAACTGTACAGGACGTACGGTTTTCTGCTGTATGACCGTTGCTCGTGTTCGGATATTCTGGCCCGTAAAGAGAGTTCCGATCTTGATCCTAACTAGATCGCAGCCTCGTAGCTTGCTATCGATCGCGAGATCGAACAACGCTCGGTCTCGCATCCGCCCCTCTCTATCAAGAAAGAAACGAACTGCCTAAATCTGCCGCTGTTTGAGCGGCTTCTTTAAGTAAGCCTTCCTGCCAGCGTTCCATACGGAGCGCCCAGTGCAGCAGGATCATATTGTGCGATACCCATTTGAGTTCTCCTTCGGCCACCATTGGCCGGTGGAAGAACGCGCAAATTCAAGCTTCGTTGCGTGGGGCTGGGAACTGTCGGTCAGCTTTTCGCTTTCATATAAGGAACCGGACGGTCATCTCGTTCGGTTAATGCCGCCAGGCGAATGTAGGTAATCCGATGCCTGAGCCAGTCCTACTTGAATATATGAGCCACATAGCTGATAATTTCGGCATGCGAGAACCTACTTTATCAACAAAGCCCAATTAAGCACAAAAGCATGGCCTTCGCGCTCGCCGACATCTCCACGACTTGCTATCGATTTTTGGCAAGCTGAATGTATGGCCATTCTTGAATTAAAGAGCGCTAATCCATATCTGGGATATCGCCATACTGGAAAAAAATTGCGGGCGGGCCATACTCTCCAATATCAGGATCTGCTTCGCGGCTCCAGGCTACAACTCCAATGTGCTTTCCTTGCAATTCCGCCGCTGCGCGTAAAGCACGACCCTCGGTTTCAAAAGCCATTGGGTCGAATGCAGCAACTAATTCACCCGCATCATTACGATCGAATGCCGCGACAACAATGAGCCGCGCTTTGGTCATTTTGGTGTCATTCCCTTTGTCCTTGATCATAGATGAACTTGTGAGCTTAACGCTACCGGCCGTTGCGCCCACCCTTTTTGAGGTTGACGGCATAATGCTCTTTCTCTCAAGACGTTGTTTTCGCAAGCGGAGAGTCTTGGCATCCCGCTCACTTACCTCAGCGTCCAAGATAGAACGTACAGCTTTGTCTGTGCGTGAGGCGACCGACTCTCTGCCCGATGGAATTCGCTTGAAAAGCGTATCTTTCGTAAAAGCAATCAGGGAATTTTCCGTCAAGTGAGAAGTTCCTTATGAGAAAAATAAAAAGGCCAAGCATTGCTTGGCCCAAAGCTAGTTTTTTCGCTTGTGCCAGTACATCTGTGGTCACAAGAAAGAAGAAGCCTCATTTACGCTGCCTGCAAATTACAAACAGTCATTTTCCCAGACTTGCGATCCTGTTCCAGGTCATAAGTCAGTTTCTGGCCCTCATTGAGCGTATGCAAGCCTGCGCGCTCAACTGCAGAAATATGAACAAATGCATCCAAGCCGCCATTGTCAGGCTGAATAAAGCCAAAGCCTTTTGCTGCATTAAACCATTTAACTGTGCCGGTGTTCATGTGAACCCCTTTCCTAGCAATATTGATAGCTGCGTTTGAAAAACGCAGAGATGAAACGATTTTTTAAAGGGAGTTTTCGTTCAGCGCACGGTGCTAATCGCGCAGGGATCAAAGCTCAGCAAGAAAATCTCGATGGTTTTATTTTAGTTGTTTAAATAAAATTTGTCAAACTATTAATATATTTTGGTTCATTAAATTGACGAAAAATACTTAAATCGCTTAATATTTTCATTGTTTTTACAGTGAAATAACGATTTCAAATTTATTATTTGAGAGGCCCGGTTTGGGCGCTCTCAAACGATAATTGTTAAGCCGTGCCATAGGCGGAAGACATTTCCGTCTGTGGACCTGGGTCCGTTTGAATGTCGCCCATTACTCCAGCCATAAAACTCTTCAGAATCAACGCTGACTCATTATAATGGGGTCCTGGGAGGGGCTTCATCCTGGACGTGAGATAGCCGGCCTTAATAATCATCTGCTTCAGAATGCGATGGTTTGAGTGAAAATCGCCATTATAGATATTGGAAGACATGGCGTCCTCCTTTCAAATTGCGGGCAAGGGTAATTCGACCCACGTCAGCAGAGCCCGTATTCAATCAATTCACTGACAATTTAGGATGGACTGTTTGTGATTTGATAGCAAGCGAACAATTAAGGTCACTTAGGGGCAGGATACTCGATCTGACACATCCTGAGTGATTTCATCTTCAGAAATCGAGCCCCACATAAAAAGCACCCCGCAGCGGGATCGCGCGGGGCTAGCTGGAAGGTTATCATATGCCTGCATTCAAATTTTATTCAGGGAAACTTGAAAATCAAGAACCTTTTCAATCGCTCTGTTTTTTCTCGGTATCTTCGAGGCGCGCTAAAAGTTCAAAAAAAATATCTTCGTTATTGTTGGAGGATGTCATCATCAATCCGTCTTTCAATGCATCTGCGATTGCTTGTGAGGGAAGATCACGACGCCTCACGCTGGTGGCAAAACGTCTAGCGGTTTGGTAAATGTTTGGTCGTTCTGGCATGCACCCAAAGCTTTCTCATTCTCAGTATAACAAACGTGCGGTGGCTATGTTCCGATGCCGGCAAACCGAATTAAGTTTTCAACAGAAAGCCCGGGACATTCAGGTACATCCCGGGCAGCAGTCGGCAAATGTGGTGCATGTCCTTGCCAGCGTTCTATCCGCTGAGCTTCGTACGCACCCAGCGAATAATTGGAAAGATGCCCTGCCTTAGGGACGAGCTGGGTAGGGCTACGCCATATCCCCGTGTTAAGTGAGTTTCTGGCGCGTGGCGGCTGTCATCGCCTCGTGAGATACTACGCCAGCGAGATTTTTGTTCCACGTCAAGCAAACGGATTATATTCCGTGGGAACAGTTGGCACAGCCTGCGCCGAGCCATTGTTGTTTGCCGCTGGAATTCTCTGAATGTCGTGTCGAGTCTGATATCGCTGATGAGCAAGACGGGCAGCTAGCTCACAGATGTACAATTGGTCTCTCAACCCGCTCTCGTACAACATGATGATGCTCGATGCTAATTCCGACGGAGAATAGTCGCGGTCGCTCTCTTCGAGCATGATTGCTGCATTGCTAAAGCAACTCCGCATAAAATTGACTTCCAATGGGTTATATATGCGGCTCGCTTCGTTAAATAGCGGCATAGTGGCCTCCCTTCAGCTAGTGCCAAAGCAACGCCCCCAAAACAATGAATGCGTCATGAAATTATATGGATGACTCCAACCGAATCAACCCGCAAAGTCCTCGCCGGCCAGAATGTGACCGACGAGGGTAGCGCCTGCCGAAGCGAGCCAAGCCGCTACAGACGCCGCACACCCTACTTGCAGAAAATGTGTTTGTTCCGAAAATTAGGTGAGTACGAAAACTACATCCAGCCATGCAACTTAAATTAGTGAACTAGAAGAATTCTCGCGGAAATTGATCACAATGGTGCTATACTCAAAATCCAACGCATAATTATGTGCGTTCGATCGTTGAAGATCGGATACCATCATGAACAGGCTTGAATGGTTAAAGCCCGCACTCGGCGGAGCATTGATTGGCGCCATTGCGGCAATTGCTATCGGGTTTTCCGTCGGAGGTTGGGTCACGCACGGTACTTCTGAGCGCCTGATTGTATCCAACATGTCCGACGGGGTGGCGCTTGCCCTGACGCCTTACTGTCTTGAAAAATCAAGAAACGACCCGGCCGTTGTGAACATCCTGGCTGAGTTTAAGGCCGCCCCAGCTTACTCTCGCCGTAGCCTTATCGAGAAGTCAGGGTGGGCAACACCGTTGGGTGCAGAGCAACCCAATGCCGCGCTGGCAACAGCGTGCGGCAACGAACTCGCTAAGGCGCTTTAATAGGGCGGGGAAGCTGAATGAGGAGGCTGTAATGAAAAAACAACGTAACCGTAACATTGCATTGGAAACTGTTTCTGTACGTCCGCGGCATGATGAGGACACGACGGCTAGCAGAAGTGATCTCACAAATGCTCGTGAACAGATGAGCTCACCATCAAAGGATTGGACGCAGCTAGCGAACATTCTTCGGCGTTCTTGCGGCGGATTCTCACGTTCCCGCTCGCCGCGCCATTCTTCACCGAGGAGTAAACGCAATGGCTAATGACACCACAGCTCTGGAACGAAAGGTTCTTGCACACGAGCAAATACTTCAGGTTCTCATTGGGCATCTAGCTGAAACTGAACCCAAATTTCTGGATCGACTAAAAGCGGTATTCACGCGCCATCATATTCTTGGCTCCAATGAACAGAACTACGTTAATACAGCGCAGTATGCGGAACAATTCATTCATGAAATTGAGAGGATGCAAGAGTATAAGGCGACGCGTTGATTTTCGTCGGCTCACGATAGTATTCCAAGATTCTTGATCCGCTTATTCCTAAATAAACATCAAATGTTAGCTTGTGATTTATTCCGAAAAGGTGCACGGTATATCATCAACAGCTTTTTGAAACGGGCGCTGTCGTTGGGAGAGAACAATCTCCTGCCCCAAAAATGAAGGGGGACACAGGATGTCTTCCGCTTCACACCTACCCTACTTTGGCCCCGAAGATTTCCCTTCGCTCCGCGATTTCATGCAACGCTCCGGATATTCGTTGGAGGGGTGCGAAAAACCAGAGACCCGCTTGGAAGCCGCCAAACACCTTTGTGAGATATTCAGCGACGGGCGCCATGTTCCTGTGCAAATGCTGGACATGCTTTTGGCAGTTCGCGCCCAACGCTTGTCGCAATCTAATCAAAGAGAACTGGAAACCTGGGAAAATGAAGGCGGCTACACCGCTCCGCAAGTTGCGGCAAAGCCCTCGGTCCTGCGATGGCCACCTCGAAAGAAGCTCCGATTGAGATTGGCTTGATATTATGCGTACCTCAGTATCAGGCGTTGTGTTAAGCGAGCAAAGGGTTGGATTTCGCTCCAAACAGCTCTATCCCGCGATCCGGAATATTGTGCGGATAGAACATAGGGTCCGCGAGCCGTTCAGTGCAAGGTGTTTGGCCAAACACATGCCCTCAACGCATTTACCCTGGTTGAAAACCTACTTGAGCTCCAATGCGGCGAGTTCGCATCGGGACCGAGCGGCCTATTTCGTGAGGGTATGTCGGGGCTGGTATCGTCTCAATGACACGTGATCAATCTGGCGAGGAGAAAATGTCAGCCCACAAATCTGTGGATCGTAAAATGAGTGTTTACTTGATCGCAACTCTCATAATATGCATCGATATTGGATTGATGGCATGGGTGCTGGGTTCCTATATCTATTAAGTTCGAACAGTAGGGTTCTAAAGCGTGTGCTTTCCCACCAGAATGAAGTCTGCACTTCCATGGATGCTGACGTTTCGTACGTCCACACTCAGCAAGCCATCACCTTTTTCCGATGATAACTGAACCAGCTCACCTGAATAAGCCTGCCGGAGCATCTCCATGCTCGCCCACATCGTCCCTGTTGTAAACGTCTTTTCGCCTTCTGTGAGCAGGGAGATGCTGTAGTGAACAGACCCAATATTCTTTCCCTCGCAATACAGATTGCCTGTTGAACTAAAAGTAGAGCTTGACATGATTATATCCTCAAACGGATGTTGCGATATTATGAATAATAATTAATTAGATTAAGAGATAACGAAGCACCCCAAATTATCTGGACTTGGATCGTCGAGATTTACAACTTCCGACCAGCCGCAACTTTCGAAGTTTGAACGAAGTATGAGGCAGCGGCGGGGTATTACGTCTTTTGCGCTGCAGTTTAAGCGGGAGTACGAGAGAAAGCGAGTTCGGCTCGTGTTTAGGGGCTATAGATGAACGTACTGAGTGCGTTTCCAGAGAAGCTTGTCGCCTCGTCTCTCTTGGTGAGGCGACACAGCTATAACTAATGCCGTTTGGTTTTGATCAAGTCATTGGTAGAGGTAGGGAAGCGTCCTGCAACAACTTCAGTTGACGCAACTTTCGCCTTGGACTTGTCTTGCTTTGGTTTTCTTATTTCTCGGTTACTTCTTTTCTGACCGCGGGGCATTTTGAAAACCTCCTGTCTTTCAGGATTAATTATTCCTTGGGTATCGGACCAATCCGTTGATGGTTCAAATCACGGCTGGAGATCCATCCACATTCTCAACTGTATGACGCCGAGAAAACTTCGAAAGTCGTCGCGATTGCGAGCGTCCAGATTGGAACTCTTGAATGAGCAACTTTGCTGCGACTAGGTGAGCGGTTCGGTTTTCTGCGGTATCGTAAAGCCGATAGCCAGCGCGTCGCAATATTTCGCGCATCATTCGAAAGTCGGTAGGTCCAAAGTAGGGCTTGATAATTTTGGAAGACATTTCATCCTCCTTTTATTGGGGCTGGAGTCTGCACTCGCAACCGACAGCGCCCGTTTCAAAAGCTGTCGAGACATGCACCATGCGCCTTATTTTTGAGCAAAGCAAGTGAGGCTGGGATGTGACGGCAGATAGGTTCACCTACTACTTCAAGATTTGCAAAAGAAGCTACTTCATGTCATCAGCAGCGATCCGATAAGAAGTTTGCCGAGCCTGGGCAAAAACTTCGCGGGCAACATTGTAGATCAGTTTCCGAGACGTCGGAGCAGCAAGAAGCGAAAATTCCATTGCTGCGATGACGCCATTTTTCTACAGTACGGTTTTATCGATTAGAAACGGAACCGAGGTCATTCCGTCGTAGCTGACAAAGCCTACGCCGACCTCAAAATCATCGAAACTTCTGCTAGGTCTGGAAATGAAAGGGACCTTATTTTTCTCTTTCTACCGCGCCGCCGCCATCATCATAGCGATCAGCGGACTTTGCCATTGCCTTATGCTTCTGGATGAACTGTTTCAGGGCGATCTGCAGGCGACCTTCATCACGAGTTCCCTCCTGAAACCGGCGTGCAAGATATCGTGCAGCGTCAGTGCGCAAATCCTGCGTGTCGCCAGGTTTACGAGCCTCCCTAAGAAGGCGCGAAATCATAGTAATGTTTCTGGAATTCAAGGCGATGGAAGACATTATGTCCTCCTTTGTTGCGGGTCAGGCACTTGAAGCCCGAATGACAGCACCCGTTTCAATTGCTATCGATGACCACCATGCGCCTTATGTAAGAAGAAAGCAAATAAGGCTGTAATACCAGCGCTGCTAGCTCAGACTGGGCTGCGTGGCTAGCAATGATTCCTTGGCCATTTAAACTGCAGTTTTCAACGGCGGTTCGCGGCCATCCATATTTACAATGCCAATACGTGGAGACCGCTGCGCCGACTATAAATTGTAGACTTGTCCAACTCCTTCGCAATGCGCTTCCGGGGGACTTCGGGGCCGCGAGCGGCCTGTTCGATTACGGATAGGCAGAGCGGGAAAGCAGTCTTCACCCGTAGCCGGACATGGCCGTCGCCGGCTCGGATGTTCTGATCCGTTATTCAGCGTCCCTCGTCGCCCAGCATGTGATCGGCCAGACTGCAACAGTGGCTCGCCTGATAGGCGTTCCGGCCCCGGTTCATGTGCGTCAGATTGAATGCCCGGATGGCCCGCAACGCCCGGCTCGCCGCGAGAAATTTGCCAATTGAGGGAAAGCCACGGACCTTGACGCCAAACATGTCCTCTCCGCGGGGAAAAAAATAGCTGACGTCTTCAGGGGCCACGACACAACGTTCCAGAAAAGCGTCGTCCACCTGGCCGTGATCGCGTGAATGGTCGGTGGTGAAATCGGAAAGATGCACCACGAAAAGCGCACGGATATCGTCGCCATCCGCATAAAGCGAGAAAAACTCCATCCAGCTCGCATTGATGCGGACGAGCGCCTTGCCGGGGGGCGACGGCAGACAGGAAATCGACCAGTAATGCCGCTCGGTCCGGCGCGGGATCAGGATGCAGTCGCGACCGTAGCGCCTAAGAATCTCCAGAACCTCTGGAGCCTGTGGCATGCGCAGCAGCTTCTCGAACCGGGCGGCGTATTTGAAACGCAGTTCGAGGGATTCCAGGCGCTCCTCGGCGTCGCGCAGGATCGTTTTGCCTTCCATCCAATCGCGCTGTTGCTCGAAATCGAGGAACTGGCGAAGACCGGTTCGGCTTTGTTGGCGAGTGGCGTTCATCGGCGATCGAGCAGTCTGGCTACCGCCTCGCGGACAAGGGCGGGGACACGTTCGGCGTCATCCAGATAGGCACTTTCGAGGAGACCGTCCGAAAGCGCGACGAGGAGGGACGCGGTGACGGAAGGAGCCGGATCGCCGTCCTTTGCGAGAAGGCTCTGGAGGCTATCGTGATACCAGACGCGGCGCGCATCGATGGACTGGCGCACGGCGCTGGCCGGATCTGGATATTCGGCTGCCGCGTTGAGAAACGGACATCCCCGCCAAGGGCCCGCAGTCACAGTCTCGCTGATGCGCTCCATGATCGCCGAGATCATTTTCCGGGGCGATTGCTTCGGAAGCGCAGCCACCGCTGCCCGCCCGACCCTATCGATCTCTTGGAGATAGGCGACGACGAGGTCGTCCTTCGATGGAAAGTGATTGTAGAAGGTCGCTTTGGCTACGCCGGCTTCCGCAATGATGCGGTCGATGCCGACAGCATGGATGCCTCCTTCGTAGAAAAGCCGTGTCGCGGTCTCGAGCAAACGACGACGCGCGGAACCCGCTTCGGACTGGGTTTCAGATTTTTTCTGCTTCATCGCTTGACCTTAACAGACAGGTCTGTATAGTGCAACATATAGACAGACCTGTCTGTATAAGAGGAAGCCATGCATGCGAAAGACACAGCCGAAGTCATCCACCGATTCAACCAGGCGTTTGAGGAGCACGATCCCGAGATTTTCGAGGACCTGGTCGCGCCGGATTGCGTCATGGAGTCAATCCAGCCGGCACCGAACGGCACGCGCTACGAAGGCTACGATGTCAACCTGGCGTTCTGGCAGGCCATGGCCGCAGACCGCGTCAACCGCTTCGAGGTCGAAGACACTATCGTCATGGGTGACCGCGCAAACATCCGTTGGCGGTTCCATTTCGGCGACAGCGGCTCGATCCGCGGCGTCACCCTGATACGTGTTCGTGACGGGCGGATCATCGAAGCCCTGGCCTACGCCAAGATGCCTGGTGAGTCGGCGCCGCTGCCGGAATGACGGTCGCATGCGGCCAGTCGCAAAGCACGTGAGAGAGAACCAAGCCGACGATATCCGTTCGAATCGAGCCGTGGTTCATCTGTCTACGCGGAATAGACCCGGCTCCATCGCTCAATGAGGTGAGAAGATGACCAGTGACAGCAAAATTACTCATGAAATTGTGGAACGCTTCCACAACGCATTCGAGCAGCATCACCCCGAAGACCTCGATGACCTCATCGGCGACGGCTGTGTTCTCGAAAATACGGCGCCGGCCCCGGATGGCGCGCGCTACGAAGGACGTGAGACCTGCCTTGCTTTCTGGAAGGGCGTCGCGTCATCCGACAACCTCGTCTTCAAAGCAGAGGAAATCTCCGCGATGGGCGATCGCGGAATCATCCGTTGGCAACTTCGTTGGAGCAACCGGGTAGCGGACCGGGGTCGAGACGTCAATATTATGCGCGTCCGTGACGGAAAGATCGTCGAGGGTCTGGGCTACGTGAAGGGGGGCTGATGTTCTGACCCTGAACCGGCGATCCCCGTTGATCGCTACCCAGGACTGCACGGCGGCGCGCCGCCGCAACAGGGGCGCCAGCCCGAAGGAGAGAAGCGATGATGATCAACAAAGCCGGGTACACCCGAATGAAGCCACAAGCGGGACAGTGCTGTGACGGTCATTCTCGAAGCATTCAGCGCGATTGGCGCGGCTGTTACTTGACCGCACCATTGAGATAGAGATCTTCACCTCGCTGCAGCGGCGTGAAAATGAAGTCGTCTTTTCTGAGAAAGCTGTTGAACCAGCCTAAAAGATCATCTTTGGTCGACGAGTTGCGATATCCGACCAGCTTGACGGTCAGGGGAGCACTAAAGGCTATGTCAAAGGCAGTGGCAAACTGGGTGGCGCCTGAAAGCTGAACCGAAAACATGCCACCACCGTCGTGACGGATGGAAATTTCCGCACGAGCGAAAAACTCATCGCTGTAGGTGGTGATAAGACCTGGGGCTTCCCACCAATCTTCACTCGTCAAAGCGTTTCGAGTTCCTTCGCCTTGGAAGTCGACCCGGATTTCCTGGAGGCTGCGATAGTCATCGTTCTCGAAGCGCTTCAATGGTATTTTGAGCCACTGTGTATCCAGACCCGGGTTCAACCACTGGGAGACGTCATCCTCGGGGTCATTGTCAGGATCGAAGAAGAATTTCGGAGATTTCACGTCTAAATCCAAGACGACGTAGTCATCCAGCTGCTGACCAGGCCAAGATCCACTTGAGGCCCGCAAGGTGATGCGTGGCTCTTCGACTGGAAGGTCGAGCGGATAGCTCTGATAAACAAGCTTAAAATGTCCCATGCGGTTCCCCGGTCTGAAAACTCAATGTGGATTCCTTAAGATAGCGGCTGATGGTTATACTTTACTATGTCACATCTTTCTGCAACAGATCGCTCGCAATTACTGCTTCTGCCGGGAGCAGTCGATGATTATGTGGGACCGGAAAACTTGGTCCGCTTCATCGAGGACTTCGTTGACGACCTCGATCTCAAGGCTGCCGGCTTCGTGCGGGTTGTCAGCTTGAAGTGCTTAGGCCCCTCTCCACCCCATAATGGTCGTTAGCAGTAAGAAAAAGCGGAATGACCGCTTTGGAAAGCTTGAGAATGCTAAGCTAATGTCCGGAATAAGACGCTTCACGGACATACATGGAACAGTTAGCAAACCGACTGATTACAGGCGTACGCGAGACTTTGTCTCAACAGCGGAATAAGACGGCACATTACAGACCGACAACTTTCGACCTTGATTGCAGACCTTCTCCGAACTTCGTCCAACCTCCGAAGCAGCCATCCGTGAAACTATTTAGGTGACTTGGCACATCTCGGAAAATGCGGTCGACGATTGGTCCAGATATCGTTCCAAAAAATTGCCTTACGGCAACCGTACCCCGCGATTGCTATTTAAGTAACGTATTCAGAAGACGTTCAGGCGGGATGGCGGTAATATCCGAAGAGTGATTTAAGCATTTGCCATTCGCCATGCATTGATTACAGCGGAAATTTCGCTTGATTTCCTGACGCGCCAGACATGTATATTATCGACAACAGCAAGTTGGCTAGCAATGTTTTCTTGAAACTTGGTTTGATGTCTCAGGCTACGGATTGCAAAACGGTATTGTTCCCATGGCCAATCTATATTGCCTGCAGGAAGCTCTGGACGAGCCCGTCCGAAGTTTAGCAACGGTCTGATGGCCAAACGGCACGCTCGCACCCATCTGGGTGGGTCTAGCCAGACAAGACTGTCAGCATATGGTATTGCGTAAGGCAATAAACTTGGACCACCCTCCAATATCCATGCGTCACTTTGCAATGCCTGAATCAGTTTGACCTCAATTTGTGATTTTGAACGTTGTTCCCAGTTTTTGATGAGCTTAATGTTGTCAAAGGAGATAATTGGCACATCGGGACGAACTGCCGACAATTTTGCCGCGAGGTAACTTTTTCCCGCGCCATTTGGGCCCGTTACGATCAATCTCTGCAATGTCACGATCCCAGCTATGAGAAGAACAATTAAATGGCGATTGACGACAAACACATACAGAATACATGAATTCGAAAACGCTGTAATTGTCGCTAATTGAATTTATCCATTGCGTCAGACAACAGACGCGGTTGAGTTGTGCGTGCTCGACTGTCTGCGTCCACTATAACTTCTTCAGGGAACCACCTCGCAAACGCGCAGATCAGATTACGCAGTGTCAAGAATTGGACGTAGCTTAAACCCAGAGTGGCCGCTTCACCGACAGGGTTTCCAGCCCCTTCTAGTCACTTAAAACTTGCGAGGATCGTTTCCTTTAAATATATCGCGGTTGATTTCGCATATGGTGAAAGTGCTACGGCTAAATCGATCCTACGAGGCTGGAATGAATAATCGTTACGGAAAACTGGCTTCCTGGGTCTATAATCTGGATAAACCGGTCGGGCGTTCATTCGGCGACGTGGAATATTATCAGCGACGGCTCGCTGGGTCCGAAGGTCCGATCCTCGAACCTGCTGTCGGCAACGGTCGTGTTTATGTGCCGCTGCTTGAGTCCGGGTTTTCGATAGAGGGGTTCGATGCGTCTGACGAGATGCTTGGTTACTGCCAGGACGAATGCAGGAAGAGAAACCTTTACGCAAGCGTGACACGACAGACTTTCGAAGAGTTTTCTTATAGCAAAAGCTTTATTGCCGTCATCATTCCGGCGGGGTCGTTTCAGCTGGTCACGGATCTGACATCGGCGACCGGCGTGCTAAGGCGCTTCTATGATTGCCTGGTCCCAGGGGCAAAATTAATCATAGATCTCGATCCCATAGGCGGTTTTCTTGGGCCGACCGGTTCGGTCCGAAGTTGGAAAACCCAGGACGGAGATCTGCTAACACTCACAGATCATCGGGTTGAAACCGACTATATCGCGCAAACCACACTGACCCATCTGCGCTATGAACTCTGGCGAGATGGAAATCTTGTGAAATCCGAACTCGATTTGTTTAAGTTGCGGTGGTGGGGAGTCGAAGAGTTCTTGATGGCGCTGCAGCGCACGGGCTTTGTCGATATAGTGGTGTCAGGCAACTACCAGCATGGAAGAGCACCGCATAGGGACGACGAGATTATCAGTTTTGAGGCGCTGCGTCCCAATTAGATCGAAGTGGGTTTTTCAGCTGCCCTGGAACGTCATTATATGCAATGCGCTTTCAAGTCTGCCGCGGCCACCGACCAGTTAAAGGTCCGCTTACGAAGACTCGAACCCTAAACCCGCTCATCCGCTTCCCACCCCATCATGTTAGTTAGCAGCAAAAAAGCGGAACGACCGGCTCTGGAACGCGTGAGAATGCTACGCTAATGTCTGGAAAAAAGCGCAAAGCGGACGCACAACATATTCTCCACAAACAGGGCGGTGAGTATCAGGGGCGACTTCTATTACTCATTAATATCTGATATAGTGAGCGATAGAAATGGATGTTATCGCTCATGCCCTGGAACTGGACACAGCCTGATTGGCCGCATTTTCGCTATGACGCGTCTGCACTCGCGGCACTGGAACAGCGATTTCTGCTCTCCTCCGGCGAAGTCATCGGCGCTGTGCGTCACATCGATCCCGACGACCGCGACCGGTTGCGCATCGAACTCTTGAGCGACGAAGCGATCAAGACGAGCGCGATCGAAGGCGAAACATTGGACCGCTTGAGCGTCCAGTCATCACTGCGGCGACAACTCGGCCTGGACACGGACCGGCGTTCGGTGCAACCGCGTGAACACGGGATCGCGGAAATGACGGTCGACGTTTATGGCACCTATGCCCTGCCGCTTGATGACGCCACTCTGTTTCGGTGGCATACGATGTTGATGACAGGCAGTCGGCATCTGGAAAGTATAGGTGCTTATCGCAGCCATTCCGACGCTATGCAGATCGTCTCTGGCCAGTTGGACCGTCCGACGATTCATTTCGAGGCGCCGCCATCAGCGCAGGTACCAGAGGAAATGCATCAGTTCATATCGTGGTTCAACGCAAGTGCTCTGACAGGCAGTACGCCCCTCCCCGCGCTTACCCGCGCCGGGCTCAGCCATTTGTGGTTCGAAAGCATTCACCCGTTCGAAGACGGCAATGGACGACTTGGTCGCGCACTGGCCGAGAAAGCGCTCGGCCAATCGCTGGGGCAACCGAGCCTGATCATGCTCAGTTTCACCATCGAACAGCAACGGAAGGCTTATTACGATCAGTTGGAAACCCATCAGCGGACCCTCGACGTCACCGAATGGTTGGTATGGTTTTCCCAAACCGTGCTGACTGCTCAACAAACTACGCTGGATCGCGTCGGCTTTTACATCGCCAAGGCACATTTCTACGACCGGTTCAGGGGAGCGTTCAATCCCCGACAGGAGAAAGTCATTGCGCGTCTGTTCGAAGCGGGACCGGATGGCTTTATCGGTGGCCTCAGTGCCGAGAACTATCTGGCCATAACAAAGACCTCACGCGCTACCGCCACCCGCGATTTGCAGGATCTGGTCGACAAGGGCGCGTTGATACGCAGCGGTCAGCTTCGATTCACCCGATACGCACTGAACTGGCGAGCACCTCATTGACGACAAGATACTGGAAACGGTGTTGCCAAGCTGTTTGTGATTGGTTGCACGGGCGCGCGGCGGTTGCCTTTTCAAGCCGTCATTTCTGCGGCGTAGTCGGACCAAAGGCAGAAGGCATCTGCCCTGGCGTGTCGCCAGGAGTGGGATGGGAGGTGGTAGCTGCGGGGACGAAAGACGGTATTTATCTGATCGTGGGCTGACAGGAAGCGCTGTGCTTGGCGGGGCGATTTGAACCGCCCCATGATCTTCTCTATCTTCCTGGTGGATCAGTTGCAAAAATTTCGGTGAGGCAAAGCGTGGCGAACCGTTGGACGCAACTATGCTGCAAGCGCTGTGAATTGTTGTTTGAGTGAAAGCGGTGCGGTTGATCCGAAATTGCCTTGCAGCTTTCGCATCATATGAACGAGCATGACACCGGCGAGCGTGATGCTGGCAGCGGCTTCAGCCTTGAAGCCGAGCATGGATCGTATCCGTCGTTTGACACGGCGATGATCCTGCTCGATGGTGTTGTTCATGTATTTGCTCGAGCAGATGGTGATGAGCTTGCCACCATGTCGCAACCGGTTCTCTGCATCACATTGCATGATGGCCATCCGATTGGTCTGGCTGCCGTCAATTGTGATCTTCTCTGGCCTGCCATGTTGGGCCAGCCCCTTGCGGATAAAGCGTTTGCCAGCTTTCAGGTCGCGATTTCTGCTGAACATAAACCCGACTGTATCGCCGTTGCTGTCGATGGCTCGGTACGGATAAAGCCCCTCACCTTTGACCTTCACATAGGTCTCATCCAGATTCCATTTGCGTGTGACTGGACGCTTCCTTCGATGGAAACACTCAAGCAGCATGGGGCTGAAATGCAGAACCCAGCGGTGCACCGTGGAATGGTCCACCGCGATGCTGCGCCCGGCCATCATTTCTTTCAGATTGCGAAGGCTCAGATTGTAAGTCAGGTACCATCGAATACACAAAAGGATGACGGACTTATCGAAATGGCGGCCTTTGAACATCGAACAATCCAGCTTTTTAGAAGCTGGAAACCCTATATCAATTCCCATTGACGAAACATTTGCAACAGATTCGCCTATTCGCCAAAGACCGCTCATCTTCCCAGCCCAGATTGCCTCATTGTAAATTTCCCTCTTGGGCTTGTGTTTGACGGTCGATGTCTCGACCAACTGGTCTTGTGAGGGTAGTGGTTTGCTCACGACGTGCCTGCGCAGCGATTTGGCATATGGAGTAAAACTTGATAAGAACCGCCGTTGCCGGTTTTAATCTCCCAGGGCTCCGCCGGCAGATTGCCCGCGAAGGACTCCACGTGGAATCCTTTATCCTTTAAGATGAATTTGATGAGCACACATCGACTTCACGTTCCTGAGGAGCATAACGGCGGTTCCGGCAACGGTATCAAAACCGTTTCCTCGATTAACTGCTCGATGATATAGAGCGCTTCGCCATCGGCAACAATCAATTCGACATTTCGTTGGTTGAGGCTTTTCTCGAGCAAGTTTAGGCTCTGCTCCAATCACCAACGGACAACGCCGCCGGGTGCACGCAATTTTGGATTGGTTTCATGTACGAAAAGGGCCGTGACCGTGCCCCCCCAGCTTCGACGCGGCATGAAGGGCAGGATTGTCAGCACGGCGCAGATCGTTGCGCAACCAGACAAGCGCTTTCGCGGTCATTCAATGATCCTTGGTTTATGTGTTGGAGAACGTATTTTCGGACGCGCAGATGCCACTATATTCATGTCGAGCGCCTTGATCTTCCCTTGCCTTTTCGCGGCCCGAGAAAAAATGCATTGACGCGATGTTGCAGGGCGCGGAATTTTTCACCGCGCGATTTCAGCATGTGCTCTTCAAGCGGGGGAATGCCGGAGACATGCACCAGCAACCAGTACATCTGGATCGGAGCAAGCAGCGACAGCCAGCTCCATGACGATGCGGTGATTGCCATCAGCGGCCACGCACACCAGAACAGCCATTCAAAGAAGTAGTTTGGATGTCTGGAATAGGCCCAAACGCCGGTTTCACAAATTTCAGTTTTGGCTTCCGAGGTTTTGCGAAACTGCGAAAGCTGCGCGTCAGATAGCGCTTCCCCCGTCAGTGCTATGGCGACGATTGCGATCCCGACCATATCCCAGAAATATGGAAAACCGGGGCGACTTACAGCTGCGATGTAGACTACCAGAACGAGTATGAAGGCTGCGAGAGCCTGTATCTGCAAAAACCAGAAGAGGCGAACGGATGCGTTTTCGCCCCATTCTTTTATCAGCCTTGCATAACGGGGGTCTTCACCATGGCCCATGCTGCGCTTGGCGATGTGAAAGCCAAGGCGAAGAGACCACGCCAGAATGAGGATCAGTATCACTGAACGCCGTTGCCAGGTCGCATCTGCAAGCATGACGGCTATGATTGAGCCCGCCCCAACCGAAAACGACCAGATGGCATCGATCCAGCCGTTTTTGCCGGTCTTTCGTTCAAGCGCCCAGGCAAATGCCATGATGGCAGACAGGCTGATGGCAACAATTAAAAGCAGACCGGGTTGCATGGCGGACCTTTAATGGGGAGTTTGCTTTTCCTTATGCAATACGTTCTTTTTGACTGGTTGGTTTCTTAAGCGGCGCAAAAAATTAAAAAAGTTTGGTCGCCGACTGAACCAAACTTCTTCTCAAAACGTAAAACGATGAAAATGCGGCACACACGCAGCTCAACCCGCGGTGAAGAGAGGGACTATGGATATCACGAACAGTCCGGGCAGCCCTAAGCATCTCAGCATCGCGATTATCGGTAGCGGGATTTCCGGATTGTCTGCTGCATGGCTGCTTTCGCAACGCCACGACGTGACTTTATTTGAAGCATCGGACCGCATCGGCGGCCATAGCAACACTGTAGAATTTGAGAGCAGTCACGGTCCTGTGGCCGTCGATACCGGTTTCATTGTCTATAATGAAGTGACCTATCCCAATCTGACCGCCCTGTTTCGCGCGCTTGAAGTTCCAACCGCCGCGTCGAACATGTCGTTTGCCGTTTCAGTCGGAAATGGCGCTTACGAATATTCCGGCGGTACCGGCCTCGGCCTCTTTGCCCAGCGCTCCAATCTGGTCAGCCCGCGCTTCTGGTCGATGATCCGCGATCTCTTGCGATTTTATCGCAATGCACCCAAAGACCTGAGTATCATGGGCGGTATTTCGCTTGATGATTATCTTGCACGCAATGGTTATGGCCGGGCTTTTCGTGAAGATCATCTTTATCCGATGGCGGCAGCGATCTGGTCCACCCCTGCCATGGAAGTGGGGCAATATCCGGCTGCCAGCTTCGTCCGCTTCTGCTGTAATCACGGTCTTCTTGCTCTTCGTGACAGACCAATCTGGCGTACGGTAACCGGCGGCAGCCGAGAATATCTAAGGCGGATCACCAAGCCCTACGCGGACCGGATCAGGCTCTCAACACCGATCAAATCCGTGCGACGTGCCGAGCATTCTGTCGAGTTGATCGACGGAAACAGCGTTTCCCATGTGTTCGACGATGTTGTGATTGCCACGCATGCCGATCAGGCTTTGCGGATGTTGGCCGATCCGAGCGGGGATGAAAGCCGCATTCTTGGCGCGTTTCAATATTCACGAAATGAAGCGGTGCTGCACAACGATATTTCACTGATGCCCAAACGTCGCGCGGCGTGGTCCAGTTGGAATTACCTTACCAACGCAGCCACTGGCCCGACGCAACCATCCATTACTTACTGGATGAACCGCCTGCAACCGCTGGGCAACGCGCCTGAGACTTTTGTTACGCTCAATCCTTGTCGTGCACCGCGCGAGGAACTGGTGATCCGTCGCGAGATCTATGAACATCCGATTTTCGACATGGCAACGGATCGTGCGCAGAAAGAAATCTGGTCCTTGCAAGGGCAGCGCCGGACATGGTTTTGCGGCGCGCATTTCGGCTCCGGCTTTCATGAGGACGGCCTTCAGGCCGGTCTCGCCGTGGCAGAAGATCTGGGCGGTATGCGCCGCCCATGGCTGGTCGAGCAGGAAAGTGGGCGCATCGTTCGCCAGAGTTTGCCTCTCCGGGAAAGGGCACTGGCATGACCGAGAGCTTCCAGTCGGCACTGTTTCCCGGTCATGTGACCCATGCGCGTTTACGACCGAAGGTTCACAAACTGGCCTATAAAATCTACTCGCTCCTGCTCGACCTTGATGAACTGGAAGCCCTCGATCGCAAATTGAAGCTGTTTTCACTTGACCGTTTCAATCTGTTTTCTTTCTACAGGAAAGACAGAGGCGATGGATCGGCTCTGCCGCTGCGTGAGCAGGTGGAACGTGCCATGGAGGCAGCCGGAATACTGCCTGATGGCGGTGCGATCCGCCTGCTCACTATGCCGCGTATTGCGGGCTGGGCATTTAACCCGCTCAGTGTTTTCTTCTGCTATAATTGTGGTGGTGAGCTTGTGGCAATCCTTTGGGAAGTTGATAACACTTTCCGCCAGCGCCACGGCTATATGATCCCGGTCCATAACTGCGTTAACGGACGCATCGTACAAAGCTGCGACAAGGCATTTTACGTCTCGCCCTTCATGGACATGAAGCTGCGATATGAGTTTGAAGTCACGCCTCCCGCAGACTGGCTTTCCATCCGCATCAACAGTTTTGACGATGAAGGCCTGCTTTTGACTGCCCGCCATCTGGCGCGCCGGGTTGAATTGAGCGACGCCGCCTTGCTACGCGCCTTTCTTACAATTCCGTTTCTCACCTTGAAAGTGATTGGCGGCATTCACTGGGAGGCGCTGAAAATATGGTTGAAGGGCATCGGTTTACGCAGAAGACCTGCAGGGCCAGAGATTTCCATCACATCTGTTCGTAACGAGACCGCCCAGCAGAGGAACAAGGCCGCATGAGCCAGCTCGACGAGTATCATCAACTATCGGCATCAAGCCGGACTGAACGACCAGCTTTCAGCCCTTCGACTATCGTGTTGAAACGGCTGCTGAAGCAGGTCCAGCATGGGCGATTGGTGCTTTCACTGCCCGGCGGTGAGGTCATTGCTGTTAATGGTCTATTGCCCGGACCGGAAGCCAAAATTGCAATTGTCAAATGGAACAGCCTGCGTCGCCTGCTGACGGGCGGGGATATTGGCTTTGCGCAATCCTATATCGAAGGCGAATGGACATCACCCCATCTCACATCGGTCATCCGCTTTGCGGCGCGCAATCGCGTTACGCTGACATCCACATTACGCGGATCTGGCTGGATGCGGGTGCTGAACCGTATCAGCCACCTGCTCAATGCAAACACGCGCCGCGGCAGCCGGCGCAACATCGAAGCCCACTACGATCTCGGCAATGATTTCTATGCCCGATGGCTCGACCCTTCGATGCTTTATTCATCTGCGATCTGGAATGAGACGACCCATAGCCTTGAAAGTGCGCAGAAGCAGAAGTTGCAGTGTATTGCTGAAAAACTGGCGCTTGAGGGCGGCGAAAGAATTCTTGAAATCGGTTGTGGCTGGGGTGCCCTGGCGGGCTATCTCGCAAACTGTCACAATGCCAATGTGACGGGAATAACCCTGTCGCCATCGCAGCTCGCTTGGGCAAAAGCCGCAGTTGAAAACGGAGGGCTCAGCGATGCCGTTGACCTTCGCTTGCAAGATTACCGCGATGTTCAGGGCCAGTTTGACCGCATTGTATCAATCGAAATGTTTGAGGCCGTTGGCGAAGCCTATTGGCCGGAATATTTCACAACCCTGAAACGCTGTCTCAAGCCCGGCGGCAGAGCAGTCCTGCAGGTCATTTCAATAGAAGAAGCGCGCTACGAAAATTATCGCCGCAAGGCCGATTTCATCCAGAAATTCATCTTTCCGGGGGGCTTTCTGCCGTCAGATAAAGTGCTTGAGCGCGACCTTACGAAGGCCGGTTTGGTTTTAAAGGAGACCGAGCATTTCGGCCATTCATACGCGCTTACGCTTGCCGAATGGCGTCAGCGCTTTATCGCCAACTGGCCTGAAATCGCGAAGCTTGGCTTTGACGTTAAATTCCGACGGCTTTGGGAATACTACCTTTGCTATTGCGAAGGTGGGTTTGAGGAAGGTGCAATCAATGTTGGGCTCTACACGATTGAACATGCTTAGGCTTCACCCCCCCACTAACGGAGGAAGCGTCGATGAAATGGATACTGACGATTGGCATAATGACAGTGTCGTTTCCCTTCACAGCGCAGGCGGCTGAGATCAACGGCAACTGGGTGCGCGGGGATGGGAATGCGCGAGTGAAAATTGCTGAATGCGGCGAGGATATCTGCGCCACCAATACCTGGATCAAGCCCGGAACACCAAAAGAGAAAACCGGCGACCGGCTGGTGATGAGCATCAACGAAACTGCGAACGGACAATATTCTGGCACAGCTTTCGATCCGCAACGTAACCTCACCTACAAGATCAGCGTGAAAGTTGACGGCGATACCATGACGAGCAATGGCTGCGTTCTGGCTGGCCTCCTGTGTCGCAATGTGGGCTGGACCCGAATCAAGTAAGAGCGAGTTATCGATGAAAGATTATCTCATAGCCTATGTGGTGACAGCGGTTGCATTTCTGGCAATCGACTCCGTGTGGTTATCCAACATGGCGAACGTGTTTTACCGCCCTGTCATGGGCGACATGCTTGCGCCAGGTTTTCGTCTCGCGCCAGCAGTCGTTTTCTATGTGATTTTCGTGTTTGGACTGGTTTTCTTTGCGGTCAAGCCCGGACTTCTGGCCGGTAGTGGTACAGTCACGCTCGTTCACGGTGCGCTTCTCGGATTCGTCGCTTATGCGACTTATGATCTGACCAATCAGGCCACTTTGAAAAACTGGTCTTGGACCCTGACAATCGCAGACGTGGTCTGGGGCACTGTCCTGTCTGCCGCGTCAGCCTATATTGGCTATTGGGTTACGTCGCGGAGCAGCGGCTAGGTTGGAGTAAGCATATGCAAAGATGGGGTCTTTTGGCCGTCTTCGTCTTCGTCATCATTGTTGTAGGAATGGCAATCGGTATCGGTTTCCCGCCGGGCGAATGGTATGCAGCGCTTCAAAAGCCTTGGTTTACCCCGCCTAACGCAGCCTTTGGCCCCATCTGGACGATACTTTATATCTTCATTGCCATTGCAGGCTGGCACACATGGATAAGCGATCGTGGGTGGAAGCGGCGCGGACTGTGGTTTGGCCAGATGGTATTGAACTTCATCTGGACGCCTATTTTCTTCGGCGCTCACATGACCGTGCTGGGGCTTGTCGTAATCATCGGCGTCTGGTTTTGCGTGCTTTTGTTTATCATTCGCGCGTGGCAACCAGATCGCATCTCGGCGCTGCTATTCGTGCCATACCTCATATGGCTATCGCTGGCGACAGCGTTGAATGCGGCAATTGTCGTGTTGAACTAATGAAAAAGGCGGCAAATATGCCGCCTTTTCTTTAGATGCCGATCAATGGCTGCACGAGCCGCATAAGCCAGCTCTGGAATTTGAGCGGTGCGTCAGTCACCGCAAGACAGATGCAATCGCCATCCGGTGAGGCAATCGGCTGATGCACGAGATCAGCATCCGCTTCCTCAATATCACCGCGCGCAAAAAGCCCGGTTCCATCATAGAAACTACCGCTCAACACCAATGTCAGTTCGCGACCGCCATGCCCATGTTCTGGCACCGGCTTCCCCGCTGGAATTCGCAAAAGGCGAACCTGCGTTTCGCTGTCGCCTGTCTCGATTGGCACCTGATAGGCACCCCGGCCAAGCGATTTCCATTTCAGGTCCGGCAAATCGCCACCGACATAGGATCGCAGCGGTTCCGGTATCACGGCAGGCTGCTTTATCTCGAAGCGCGGTGCCGAATGTTCCATTGATTGCTGTGTCTTCTGCAACCTGTCCTTGAAACTATCCCATGTGGATGCTTCGAGTTTCTGTGGCTCAACCGCGTCAAGAAGCTGCCCGCCAATCTGTTCAAACTGCTTGAGCCTTGAACGGCAGGCCGGGCAGAGCGCAATATGAGTGGCGACCGCGATACTCCAACCCTCGGCCAACGTGCCTGCAGCATAGCTTGAAAGGAGTTCGTCGCTCAGATGATGCTTGATATCCATCAGTGCGCTCCCGAATTATCGAGCGCAGCGCGCAATTTGTTGAATGCCAGCCGCAGGCGGGATTTAACCGTGCCAAGCGGGAGGTTCAGCTTCTTTGCGATGGCGCTATGCGTGCTTTCCTCGAAATAAGCGAGTTCAAGCAAGGTGGATTGCTCCTTCGGCAAGTCAGCCATTGCCGCGCGCAACTGGCTGGCGGATTGCCGTTCGGCAATCCTCAAGTCAGCGGGCTGTTCCGCATCGGGCACAAAGGCCGGATCGGTTGGGTCGAACTCCGGGCGCCGGGCGCGTCGCACTGCATCGATGCGCTGGTTTCGTGCGATGGTGAAAATCCAGGTCGACAAGGCTCCTTTGGCAACATCGAACTGATCTGCCTTGTTCCAGACTGCAATCATGGTCTCTTGCATTAATTCTTCCGCTGTTTGCGTATCAGCAGACAGTTTGGCCATATAAGTCTTCACCCGGGGTGCGAAATGCTTGAAAATCACCTCGAAAGCGTCCACGTCGCGTCGGGAACTGACCGCCAGCATCAATTCCTCCATTGAGGGCTGATCTTCAGGTGCGGTCTGTCCATTCATCCGTATTAAACCCCATCCGCTCAGATGTAGCGAAGCCAGAACCTGTAAATTATGCTGAGCTTCCATGTGCCACTGTTGCGAGAGGAACGAAACTTTTGTGTTCATCAGGATTATACGCAAACAGATTTAATCTGGATCACACCAGATTTCAAATGTAGGGCGTCATCGCAAGCAGCACTCTCGAACTCTGACCTTTTAGCAATAAATCACGCATCAGCTCAGTGAATTCATAGCAGCTCAGCAAGCTCCTATTTTGCTCGCGATCTTATGGCTCACCAAACGCTTTCTCGTAATTGATCTCAAACGTGCGAAAGCTGTCAATCGCGGCTTCGAAGCACCGTTCTTCATCTTTTTTGTCGAGCGACATGGTTTGAAGCAAAGCAACCGTCTTCTTCCAACCGGCCAGGTTTCCGACCTGCTTTGCCAGGTGTCGCGCACCGTACCCGGCGCCGAGACCAAGCAATCGCGCCTTGTGGATGAGCACTGTTGCCCCCAAAGCGGAACCTTCAAGCACGTATAGCGTACCAATCGCTGAAGGCAGATCAACAGGCGCCCCTGCGTCGAACTGCAATTCCGACTTCTTCGGTTCTTCCCCGTCCGACAGATCCGCATAATCCATTTGAAGTTCAGATTGAATTTTATGATTGTCCCAATCTGAGAATACTCGTCTCAGGTCACTGACATCCAGCAATGTTTCCAACGCCACTCTGCTACGCCAGGTGGCTTCCAGATATTTCCTGTAGGCGTCCAACGAAATGAACATGCCATAAAACGAAACAAGCCTGTCAATCCGTTCGTGGTAGGGAGCGGTAGCCGCCTTCAAATCCCAACGACGTTGCAGGACGGTGCGTTGATTCATTAGCAAAATTTTCCATAATTTGTTACACGGGCCAAGACTAAATATTATCTTTATGAATAAATTCCATGCATTACTGCATCGTAATGCTCTTCGATTTCCTGTGTGCACTTGCACGATTTGCGCTTCAAAGCGCTCTTGTCCTTAATGATAAATAACCCGCGCCTGGTGACAATGATGCCCTCATTGCGCAATTGACCGACAATGCGCGTTACAAATGTCCTGCCAACTCCAAGCATTTCCGACAACTGATCGTGCGTCATTTCAAACTGATCTGTGCCAGTTCGTTCTGCCGCTGACAGCAGCCATTTGGCGGTTCGCTGTGTTATCGTATGGGTCGCGTTACACGCAGCTGTTTGAAATACCTGTGCCATCAGGCAATCGGAATAGCGCGCAAACCAGTGCCGAAGCGAGATGGAATCCAGCTTCAACTGTTCGAGTGCAGCCGTTTTGATCCTGATAAAACTTCCCGAGTTACGAACGATGGCAGTGGCATAGGCGGGTAAACTGCCGTTCGACACAATACCTCCTACAGCCCCTTCCCTCCCGATCAACGCAATCTCGACAGCGCTGTTGTCTTCGTCGACCCAGCGCTGAAAACTCGCCAACGCGGATCCGCACGGAAACCAAGTGTGAACAACATCGTCTCCGGCCTTCTGCAAAACAGCCTCCGCCTCAAGTTCGTAGAAGACCGTATGGGGCAGCAGCTTTTGTCGGTCTTCCTCATTGAGCATCATCAGAAGCAAATTGCCCGACATCTCGTGGGTCGATGTTAAATTCATACAGTCGAGTTCCTCTTTTCGCGGCCGTTGTGTCCAATAGTGGACGGACGATCCTTTCGGTCTATGTTACTTTTAGACGCAATTAACCTAACCCATTGAAAAGACGGGTTTGTTTTCATGCTCCATCGTTGATAATACCATCTCAACGGATATTTTCGTTTGTCAGCGGTCACAACGTCTAGCCGTTTTCAGCTCTCAGATAGTTTAGCAATCCTGCAAAAGGTGCGCTCACGAACGGTTAAGTCCGGAAAGTTCTGCCGCAATGGATATGTCCGAACCTGTTAATCTCACCAATTGTGATCTCGAACCAATCCACATTCCTGGTTCGATCCAACCGCACGGCGCAATGCTCGTTATGGATCAGTCTGGCCAAAATTTCCTTTTTGCTTCTGCTAATATTCCATGCATAACGGGCTATCGAGGGGATTTGATCCCTGGCACCGACATTTCTTTGATTGTTGGCGAGAAAAATGCGCATGATTTCCGTAACGCCGCGGCCAAAGCGAGAGAGCCGGGCTTATCCTCAGTGGTACTTGGGCTTCGCTTTCCAGGCAAATCCACGCTTTTTGACGCTGTGATCCACACGCATCTGGGAAAGACTTTTGTCGAAATAGAGCCCTGCGCGGATCGAGGGCAAAGTGCCCGGCAGGCACTTGATCTCACGCGTAGCGTCATCCATCGCATTGGTCGCGAGGAAACAGTAGAGAGGGTCGCTGCAACGGGCGCGCGCCTCGTCAAGGCCATGCTGGGTTACGACCGTGTGATGATCTATCAATTTCTCCATAACGGAGCAGGTCGCGTCATTGCGGAGGCAAAATCACCCGCGCTTGGCAGCTTCATGGGACAGCATTTTCCTGCATCGGATATACCCCTCCAGGCTCGACGTCTCTATCTTGTCAATACAATCAGGATGATTTCCGACACATCCTATCAGCCCGTTGCACTTTGTCCCTCACTTGCAGCAGACGAACCTGCTGTCGACATGTCCTTTGCGCAGTTGCGCAGTGTTTCCCCGATCCACTGCCAATACCTGCAGAATATGGGTGTCTCCGCGTCATTGTCGATTTCGATTGTTGTTGATGGTGAACTATGGGGCCTGATTTCCTGTCATCACGACAGTCAGAAAGTCACCCCTCTTCCTCTGCGCATAGGAGCTGAACTGTTCGGGCAGTATTTTTCGCTACATATAGCCGATTGTGACAGACGAAAAACACTGCAGATCACAGCAGACGCACGAACCAAGCTCGACACTATTGTGTCGCAACTGAGTATCGGTGATGAAATTCGCGACAGTCTGGGGGAACAACTCAGCCGGTTTCCCGAATTGGTTGCAGGCAACGGGGCTGCATTGTTGATGAACGGGCAGTGGCTTCAACGTGGCGATACGCTCAACGAACATCAAACGCGCCAACTACTCAAAGTTGCAGGCGATGAATCTCCACGCGAGCTTTGGGCAAGCCAGGAAATCAGAACCCACTTGGCCGACTACGCCGGAAGCGTTGCAGGCATGCTCGCAATTCCACTTTCCATGGCGTTCAGTGATTATCTTGTACTGTTCCGCAATGAGGAGGCCCACGCCATCGAATGGGCGGGAGAGCCGGTGAAGACTACTGTCGAAACACCTTTCGGTACCCGATTAACGCCCAGAGGCAGCTTCTATACCTGGCGGGAAGAAGTTCGTGGGCGTTCAACGCCCTGGACCACTACAGATCTCTCAGTAGCGCAGTCGATTGGCACTTACTTACGCGACGTCATCCTTCGGCAAAATGAACTGTCTGAACAGGAAAGAGCGAAAACTGAACAGCGACGTCGGGTTTTGAACGCCGAACTCAATCATCGCGTTAAGAACATTCTTTCTCTGGTCAAGTCGATTGCGCTTCAGACGGGAGCCAACGCTGCGAATGTTGCTGACTACGCTCAAACGCTTGAAGGGCGATTACGCGCACTCGCATCAGCTCACGACCAGTCTTTGGACGGCGAAAACGGCGGTTCGCTAGCAAGTTTGCTCAAAACCGAAGTCAATCTTTATATTGACACACCCGGTCGCATAACTCTGGAAGGTCCACCGGTCCATCTCGATCAAAGAGCATTTGGCGTTATCGCCATGGTCTTCCACGAAATGATGACAAATGCTGCGAAATATGGCGCGCTTTCGGTTCCGAATGGACGCCTGAAAATCAGGTGGAAACTGGTAGCATCCGGTGATTGCGAAGTATTCTGGAACGAAGCCAATGGGCCATCCGTTACGTGGCCGTCACGAACGGGATTCGGTAGCAAGCTGATAAGAAATTCTTTCGAATACGACCTCCGGGGAAAAGTCAAAATCGAATACCACCGGGATGGGCTTCAGGCGCAGTTTTCTGTTCCATCTGTATATGTGACGCAATTAAACGACGAGTTGATCACGGCAGATATTCCAAAAGACATTGTCGAGAAAACCCACATCAATGGAATGAAGATTCTGGTTGTCGAAGATCAGAGCCTGATTGCCCTTGATATGGAAAACACCTTACGAAAATTGGGCGCCGAGCATATTCATCTTGCCTCGAGTGCGCCTGAGGCATTCGAGATGATTGAACGTTCCAAACCCAATCTTGCAATTCTCGATTTTAATCTGGGAGACCGTACTTCGGAAAATATCGCCGAATTGCTTCTAAAGCTGAAAATCCCTTTTCTTTTTACGACAGGCTATAGCGACAGGGTGCTCATCCCCGAAAAGCTTCGCGACGTAACCATCGTGCGCAAGCCCATAAGCAATTCAGCAGTCGCAGCGGCCATCAACTCCGTTCTTGGATAGAATATCCTAGCGGTTTTGCGGGTTGAAAGCGTCTGAGGGGTTCACGTCTGATTGCCAATTCTTCCATTAGATTGCCAGTCAGAAGTGTGAGAATGCCGAGCCTCCTCATAACAACTTACGATAGCCACGCATGTAAATCAGAGTGACAACCCAAGTGTTGAAATTAGCACCATTTGGTGATAAATTAACTCAACTGCAGGAGGTAGTTTTATGCGTTCAACCATTAATCTTGATGATAATCTCTTGGAAAAAGCCAGATCCCTGACGGGCACAAAGGAGACAGCCGCTTTGGTCCGCCAAGCGTTAGAAGCACTCGTGCGCGTCGAGACTGGTAAACGGCTTATCGCTCTTGGAGGTACCATGCCGGACGCTGAAGCCGCCCCCCGCCGTCGGAGCTCAGTGAATAAGTGATACTAGCAGATACTTCCATTTGGATTGATCATTTCCGCCGAGGTGATAACGATCTTGTAAAAATTATTGGTAACGATCTTCTGCTTTGCCATCCGGCAGTTATTGGCGAGCTTGCTTTGGGCAGCCTACGCGACAGGACCGCTGTGTTAACTTTTCTCCGCGCACAGCGTGAGACTATCGTAGCAACCCACGACGAGGTTATGACTCTCATTGAGAGGCATAGCGTTTTTAGCATGGGTATTGGCTACACGGATGCTCACTTGCTCGCTTCTGTCCTACTTGATCAGCGCACATCCCTTTGGACTCGAGACAAGCGGCTCAAGCTAGCGGCCCTCAAAGCTGGCGCTGCTCTTTATGAGCCCTTTCACAGTTAAAAAGAGTATAACGCCATCCGCATGATCGGCCGTTTTGATGATCTCGAACGGGTGACACGGTCTTGAATGGGCCGGAAGCAGAAAGTCCGGTACGGCCAAAAAATGTGCTGAAGTGGGCATAATGAGCTGTCGGCACAACCACCTGATTGCCAGTCAAGAGCACATCATACGCGCATCGGATAGAAACCCGCGACCATTTACTTTTTGATCAAAGCGACAGCGAAGTTTGGATTGCCGCTACGGGCGGCGAATCTCAGAATTCGCTGATCAGTCCTTCGTATGCTTTGTTAATCTCTCTCACATCCCGTCGATATTCATCGATGATCCAGTCGCAAATGTCGCGAATGAACCATTCATCCGTTTTGATCGAAGTCACTAGATTACAGCTTCGGCCAGTCGAAACCACAACAGGATGCGATGGAACGAGCGAGCCGTTGGCCAGCAAGGTTGACACCACACTTAACCAGCCGATAGCGTTGCCTTGTCCCATCAGCGCGGCCTGTACAACGACATTGTAATCCGAGAATTGAAGTTCCCGGGCTATCTCTGTCAGTGCATCAACGGAATACAAATCTGCCCATCTGAACTGTGACCCGCTAAGAGTAATCACCTGATTCAAACCCGACTGGGACTGTTTCGAATTGAAATCGAAGGCCGGAGATCGCACAGGCAGCAGAATCTCTGGCATAAGTGGAAAAATTCGATACCGGTCATCCACTTTCGGATCGAACCGCATCGCGATATCCGCGTCGTTAACCGGACAATCGAGCGGCCCGATGATCAGTTGCCACTGAATGTCTACATCAGGAAACAGCGCTTGGAATTGGTTCATCCGCGGCATAAACCAATGCGTAGCGAAAGCCCCTGAGACTGATATTCGCAGCGTGCGTCGCTTCGTTTGCGCATTTTGTCTTAGTCCAGCCAAAACACGTTCAATGTTTGAAAAGCTCTTCGAGACTTCCGCAAAAAGATCACCTCCTTGTTCCGTCAGTTCTGCTCCCATCGGCGTTCGTTTGAAAAGCTGCATTCCGAGATGAAGCTCCAGACGCCCGATGGTGCGGCTGACTGCGGGACTTGTAACCCCAAGTTCCCGTGCCGCGTTTGCAAATGTTCCGCATCGGACTGCCGCTTCGAAGGCGACGAGTGCGTTGAGCGAGGGAAGGAGCCGTCGAATATGTGACATTACAAAATGTAACCCCAGAGGTGATTATTTTTGGAATTGATGGATTTGTCTCAAGTATCCCAATGTAGCCAGACAACTGGCTTGTGCCCGGAATAGGAGAAACAATTTTCATGGCCTTCGAAAATTTTAAAGTTCTGACTTTTGATATCGTCGGAACCTGCATCGACTTCGAGAAGGGTATTCTGGATGGTTTTCGCGCCGCAGGCGGAGCGGCCGCGAAGACGCTGAGTGATGATCAGATTTTCCAGCCCTATCTGAAAGCAAGGGAGAAATTTCCGGGCCGCGCAAGCGAGGTCATGCGCGAAGTTTATCTCTACGCTGCGAAAGAACTTGGGCTGTCGGACGACAGCGCCGCGGGTGACAAATTTCATAGCCACTTCTTTGAATTTCCCGCATTCGAGGATTCCGCTGAAGCGCTCAGACGATTGCGTAGGCATTTTAGACTTGTTGCGATGACCAATTATGATCGTGTCGGTTTCAGCGCCAATTCGAACAAGCTCGGCAACCCGTTTCACGACAGCGTCACTGCTGACGATGCAAGGTATCCAAAACCGGATCCACGCTTCTTTTCCTACAATCTTGGGCGCCAATCGGCATTTGGTTTCAAGCAGGATGAAATCCTGCATGTTGCCCAGAGCCAGTACCACGATATAGGCGTCGCTAAAGAGCTTGGATACAAAGTCTGCTGGATCGAGCGCCGAAAGGGTCTCAAGGGTTTCGGTGGAACGCCTGTTCCGGAAGTAGTGACGACGCCGGACTTCCATTTCTCGACCCTGCGAGAACTCGCCGATGCTGTCGAAAGCGAGAGAAAATAACTTGTAAATAAGCCCAGGTATTTTCCAGATGCGAGAACTCGGCCTACCCCGATCTTTGTGGCGTGAGACTGCAACACCACCTCTGAACTGCAAGACATTGCAGGACGACATTGCCGCTGATTTGGTCATCATCGGAGGTGGGTATACAGGCTTGTCGGCCGCCGTAAGAGCAATTGAACTTGGTTTGAAACCTGTTGTTCTCGAAGCAGAAGAAGTCGGCTTCGGCGCATCAGGAAGAAATGGCGGCGTGGTATCAACGAAGTATCGTGTATCACTAAGCGTCATGGCGCAAACTCACGGCAGGCAAGTCGCTCAACGCATGAACGCGCTCGGTCACAAAGCCATGGATTGCGTTGAAAGCTATGTCGAGCGATTTCAGATCCGAGAAGCGAATCTGGCGAAAACCGGGAACATTCGCTGTGCGCATAACGAGGCCGCCTTCGCGGCGCTCGTGGAAGAAGCGAAGACAATCAGGGACATATTCGGCGATACGAGCATCACAGTGCTTGATGCGAATGAGGTTGCGGCAGAGACCGGAAGTACGCGCTTCTATGGAGGAGTTTTGAACTCCCATGCTGGCACTATACATCCTCTTAGTTACTGCCGGGGTTTGGCCAACGCCGTTCTTTTGGCCGGAGGCCTCATTTACGAAAATAGTCCCGCTCTTCGCATCGCGGAAGAAGGCCCGGCAAAACTCGTTTGTACAAAATTCGGATCGATCAGGTGCAAACAGATTCTGATCGCAACGAATGCCTATTCCGACATCACGCCTGTCACCGGCAATGTGCGTAAGACCATCATACCGTTCAGGAGTGCGATCATCTCGACGGAAGCGTTGCCCAGTTCTGTTTTTGATGAAATTCTTTGCAACAATCGGAGCTACAGCGAGACGCGAAGAATGATGCGATGGTTCCGACGTAGCGGAGACTGCTTGCTTTTTGGCGGTAGGGGCGCATTCGGCAGAAATGACTCCATGGCCGCCTATGCGACCCTTGAAAGAGCAATGTCTGATATCTTCCCGCAGTTGAAAGACTACGGGATCGTCAATCGCTGGTCGGGGCTTGTTGCCATGACGATGGACAGTCTTCCACAAATCGGGTTGATCGATAAGAATATTGGCTTTTCGCTCGGCTACAATGGAACGGGAATCGCGATGTCGAGCCTTCTGGGACGCTACGCGATTGATCTTTTGCAAGGCGAAAAGCCTGATCTGGCGCTGATGCGGCGCCAGAAACCGGTAGATATTCCATTTTTCTCGATGAGAGCGCCAGCCGTCCGTACAGTAGCCGCATGGTATCAACTGCTGGATAAATTCGGACGCTGAATACGCTCCCAAAATTCTCAAAGCGAGCTGCATATTCTTATTGCGTCCAACATCGCGGAGTGAATGTTCCGACTGGCAAGAGCATCTCCTATCCGGTGAAGCTCAAATCCAAGTCTTTCGCGGATAGGCTGAGGCGTGGCGTCAACCATAGCGCGCAAGTCGGTAACACCGTCATTTGAAGAACTGGATCGAAGCGCTTCAAAAACTTCGTTGGACGGAACACTTCCTTGCTCCACAACAACATGATCGACCACAATTGTTTCTGTTTCTCGCGTAATATCGTTCACAAGCGTTGCGATCAGTCGGTTGTCCTGGCGGTGGACTTCCGTCAAACGTGTTTCGGTTTTGGGATAAAGGCCAAATTTCAGAAATAGCTTTTTCCAGCGTAAACGTTCGGCATAAGTCAATTCTTCACAGATTTGGGCGTCTATGGTGACGAATTGGACCTTGGCCCCAAAGCCAACGGCCTTCTCGGCCGCCAGCGGAGCCGGATGTCGCCCGGTGCCATCAACGACGAGAACTTCACCCGATAGCTTGGACTGACCAGCCAGGATATCCCACGTCGAAACGCATAGATCACCGCCGTGCAGAAGATCAATTTGCGGCATGCCGCCCGTTGCCAGCAAGACAACATCAGGATTCAGCGCCAGGATTTCATTTTCATCAAGATAAGCATTCGTTTGGAGGGACACGCCGAGACGATTAAGTTCAGCCACGCGCCACTCAACGATGCCGATGAGGTCACCACGCCACGAACCCTTCGCGCCAAGAAGAAGCTGACCGCCGAAATCGGATGCCGCTTCAAACAACGAAACCTCATGACCCCGTTCCGCGCATATTCTGGCGGCCTCAAGGCCTGCGGCCCCCCCGCCAACCACGACGACCTTACGTTTGGCGCTTTCGGTTTTAGTAAAGACCTGAGGCAGGACTGTTTCTCTTCCCGTTGCCGGATTATGAAGACACGCGGGACGATGCGGCGACTGGCAATGTGTAGCGCCCACGCATGGCCGGATTTCGCTTTCTCGTCCCGACGCTATTTTACTTGCAAGGTATGGATCAGCGATCTGCGCTCTGGTCATGCCCGCCATATCCATTTTGCCTTCGCGGATAGCGTATCGGGCGGAAGCAGCATCGGAAATACGTGCGGCATGGAATACCGGAATATCGAGCTCCTGGCGGAAACGTCCGACCGGCTCGACCCAAGGTGCAAGCGGCGATCCCATTCCAGGCATAGCGTCTTCCGCGAGACCACGGGTCGTGTCCATCATGCCATAAATCGCATTGAAAAAATCGATCCCGCCAATATTGCGAAGTGCTTGTGCAACCTTCAGAGATTCCTCGAAACCCATGCCGCCATCGGGTCCTTCATCCACTGCCATGCGGATACCAACGACGAAATCATCACCCACGGCCTTTCTGATAGCTTCATGCACCATCAGCGGAAACCGCATTCTGTTTTCGAGCGATCCGCCAAAGCGATCGGTTCTGCGGTTGGAAATCGGAGACAGGAACTGCCCTATCATGTGACCACCAGCATGCGTTTCGATGCCGTCCAGCCCTCCCTCCTTGCATCGCAGCGCCGCAGCAGCAAATGCCTTCACAACGCGATTAATATCATGGTCGTCCATCTCTCTGGGTATGCTGCGATGAAGCGTCTCACGGAGGGGCGACGGCGCAATCATCGCCAGCCTATCGCCGCCATAACTTTCGCCGCGTCGGCCAAGATGTGTTATCTGACACATGAGCGCTGCACCGTGGCGGTGCATACGCTCGGCAAACTGCTGAAAATGTGGGATGATGTCATCTGTTCCAACATTCAGTTGCCGAAAGACATTCGGAGAATCGATATCGATATTGGAGGATCCACCGAACATCGACAGGGCTATTCCACCCTTGGCCTTTTCTTCATGATACCGTTGATAGGCTTCAAGCGGCAGCCCGCTGACCTCCAGACCACACGCGTGGCTGGTGCTCATGATGCGATTGCGAAGTTCAAGATGCTTGATTTTCAGCGGCTGCAGCAGTGGGTCATTTTTGACACCGTTGGAGGCTTGCTGGTACATCGCTTTTCCCTTTGGTTTATAGAAACCCGTTCACACCTGGCGCTCGGCCTAGCATGTTCCTGATGCTACTGATGATTGTCGTGTCGTACTTCGGCTAGAATATCTGACTTAAGAACTGTTGGGTCCGAGGATCCTTGGCTGAGGTAAAGAACTCTTTCGGTGGAGCATGCTCGACGATCACACCTCGATCCGTGAAGTAGATGTGATCGGCCACTTCGCGTGCGAAGCCCATTTCATGGGTAACCAGAATGCAGGTCATCCCGTCGGACGCGAGTTCCTTTATCGTCGCCAATACTTCCTTGACGGTTTCAGGATCGAGCGCTGCGGTAACTTCATCGAAAAGCATAACGTCAGGACGCATGGCCAGGCTTCGCGCGATGGCGACGCGCTGCTGCTGACCACCTGACAGCTGGCCGGGATACTGATTTTCCTTGCCAGTAAGTTTGACTTTTGCAATCAGAGCATGCGCCCGTTCCTCAACTTCCTGTTTTGGTTCACGCAGGACCTTGATCGGCGCCATCATGACGTTCTGCAAAACCGTCTTATGCGGAAACAGATTGTACTGCTGAAAGACTATTCCGACCTTTCGCCGCAATGCGAGCTTGTCGAGCTTGGGATCATTCACCTCCTGCCCGGCGACGATTATCGAGCCCTTCTGCACTGGGCTTAGACCATTGATACAACGTATGAGAGTCGATTTGCCCGAACCCGACGGACCGATGATGCAGATCACCTCACCTTTGCGAACATCAAGACTGATCCCTTTGATAACTTCCAGATCGCCATACGCCTTGTGCACGTCCTTTAGAGAAACCAGAGGGGGTGCATCGATATTTTCTTTATGCAGCATATCTTTTCTCCAGTTTCCTTGTCAGAAGCGCGATTGGATAGATGTACGCGAAGAACAGACAGAGAAGGAACAGATAGAACGGAAAGAGAAATTCCGGCCGTCCGCCCGACGCTTCCATTGCAGCCTGTGCGTTGGCAACAGACTCTCTGACGCTGAAAATAGAGGCCATCGGAGTGGAGAGCGTAAGTAGCGCGTACCAGTTCATCCATGGAGGTATTGAACGCCGGAAGCTCTGTGGCAATATGATGTTCCAAAGTGTCTGAACACGGGTAAAGCCAAGACTTTCGGCCGATTCCCACTGCCCCGACGGAATGGATCGAACCGCCCCACGGACGATCTCGCTTATGTTGCCCATGACGGGCAGCGCAAAAGCGACGGTTGCTTTCATCCAGCCAGGAAACGGTATCACAATCCCGCCCGGAAGACCAAAATCCTCTGGCATCATATACATGGCGATGAAGAGAATAACGAGCCAAGGCGAGTTTCTCAGGAGATGCGTCACCAGGCGCGCAATGGCTCTTACCGGCCAGAACAAGCTGATCTGCATGAGACCGAGCAGAATTCCGAGAACCGTCGCCAAGGCCATCGCTAAAAAACTCATATAGAGGTTCAGCAAGAAGCCACGCAAGATGAATGGAACCCACCCGAAAAGTGTCTCGACTGCAGTCGGCGTTCCGGCATTCATTGTTTGCGCATAAGCGACACACAATGATCCGAAAAACATTGCAACGAGAACAATTCCGTATCGCAACGACAGAGCGCTAGAGAATGCCGTTACGCCGTAATGCGAAGGAACAATTGTGAAAGCGCGCTTATTCATGTCCATACCCCGGTAGTGCCAAACGGCGTTCGAGAGCGTGGAGGCCCCAGGCGAGGATACTCACAACCGCGACATAGAACACAAAAAGCACGAGGATCATCTCAGGCACGTTGATGTTGTCCGACCAAACCTGATTGAGGACATAGGTCATTTCTGGAACGGCGATAACATAAGCAAGCGAGGTTGTTTTGGCCAAACTCACTAGGTTATTCGTCAAAGCTGGCAGGCTAATGCGAAACGCCAGTGGAAGTGTCACATACATATAGATTTGCCAGTTCGAAAAGCTGAGGCTTTCAGCCGCTTCTTTTGTCGTTTCAGGAACGGCTTCCAGGCCAGCCCGGAATATCTCGACGTTGAACGCCCCACCAAAGATACCAAGCGAGATTACAGCCCACCCAAAAGAAGAGATAATGGGCTCGTAATATCCCCCCATGTCAACGGCTGGCGTGAACGCACCCAGACCGAAGTAGAAAAACAAAAGCTGGATCATCGGAGGTGTATTTCGAAACGCCTGGATATAAGCATCAACCGCCACGCGAATTATCGCGCTTTTTGACGTTTGTGCCCAAGCTCCCAACACGCCGATCACCAGCGACAGCAAGATGGAAAACGCCATAAGCCGCAGTGAAATCAACGCCCCTTCAAGAAAGCGGCTGAACTCGTAGTCGTCATAGAAGACGATAAAGTTCAAGCCCGCAGTCTCGTTCAGATTGCGGAAGAAACTTGATATATGTTCGATCATCATCACTCCGAGCTACTGCTGATCAGAAAGCACCGGCCTTACTCTTTCGGCTCGAGGTAAGCGGTATCCCAATGGAGCTTCTTATTCTGCTCGGTGAACCAATCAGACGGTGCTACACTCCATTTCTTGGCGAGTTCAATCAGCGTACCATCAGCTTGCCAGCGATATGCCATACCCGCCATGAATGCGCCCCAACCCTTATCGCGTTCTTCAAGCGGGACAGCAGCAGCCCACGGATTATTATAGAGGGCCTGAACAGGCATTTCGTAATCTTGCCACTCTGGTGTCTCGAGATCAGCCATGATGCTGACATCATCGTAGACCCAAGCAATGCAACGTCCAGCACGCAGAGCTTCCTTACCTTCGGAATTTCCGGTAAATGCAATCAGCTTTGCTTTCAGTTGCCGTTCGACTTGTTGATTATAGTAGTTTCCCTGCTTTCCGCACACCGGCTTTCCGGCAATGTCGTCCCAGCTTTTGATGACACCCTTCTTGGCAAGCAAGGTCGGCCCCGAGGCCCAGTAAGCGGGTTCAATAATGCCGATCACCTTACGACGTTCCGCAGTATCATACATACCGCCGACAATCAGATCGATCCGGTTCTGCTGGAGGAACTGCATGCGGTTCGCAGATGTAATAATGACGGGCTCTAGTTTGACACCCAGCGCATCCGAGACGCTCTTGGCGAGATCAACTTCGATACCTTGAAGATTGCCGTCCGCACCTGGGAAAGACCAGGGCTTGAAAGCCCCTTGCAAACCAACACGGAGAGTGCCGCGCTCCAGGATTTCCTTCAATCGCTCGCCATCAGCACGAGCCTGGCTCGCAAAAAGCGAAATCGCCATAGTAAGTGTGGAAACTGCCACCAAAGCAAGATTTTGATGTCTGCGCATACCCATTTCTGTTCACTCCTCTTTTTTGTTTCGTTAGGATTTTGCAGGCTCTCCCGAACGGTGAATTTCCCGTTGGTATTGAAGAAACTTATCTACTTCGCGCTCGATCTGCTCTGGCTCCCATCCTAGCAAATCCGCGATTTCACTGGCCGCATCAGTTGCAGTGGCTCGGTCTATGTGCCGCCCCCAACCTATGCCGCTACGGGTATAGAAGATACCTTTCAGATCCTGGGCGTGTTCGTACGAGACATAATGCCGAAACGACAACGCGCCTTCATCGGTCCCCAACGGTGTATTCGTCTGCTGCACTGGCCTTCTTTGCCGATCAAGCCGCATCGGAATGTTTGCATCTACTGTCGCCAGCAGCTCCCTTCCTGCACTCATATGGCTCATAACTGGTCCGGCGGTCATCGCGAAAATTCCCGAATGGCCTTTGCCCTTCAAATCATGAATTTGCCGAACTCTGTCGCCGTCAGGATTTTTGGGATTGAAGGTCAACGGCCGCACACCGGCCCAGGTAAATTCGACGTTGTGTTTCGTCAGTTTGAGGGCTGGGAGAAGAAAATTGATTTCATCGAGTAGAAACTCAATATCGACGTCATCGGCCTTAACGTTACTGGCGTCGCCTTCGAAATAGGTTTCAGTCGGGCCAATATGATACAGGTCCTCATTGAACGGCAGACAATAAATCGGCATTCCCAATCGGTTAAGCGCCGCGACCCCATGACCACGATAATAATCCGGAAGACGAACGACTATATGCGCGCCTTTCGTCCCGTGAATCAGACGATCCTTCCCCTCCCCGGACACTCCCTGTAGAACGTCATCGATCCAAGTTCCGGCAAGATTGAGAATGATAGGTGCGAACACGCTGCTCATTTCACGATCTGCGGTGCTAAGATCGACCCGCCACAGCCCATCAGAGTTTTTTTCTCTGATGCTCGCACTGGTGAACAAACGGACATCAGCGCCTAGCTTCTCTGCTTCGATGGCCGCATCGACGCAAAGCCTATCGGGCCAGTCCATCATGTATTCGCGGTAAGTCGCTATCGACTTCAGTTGTTTCCGATCTCGAAGGTCCTTTGCCAAAGGCACTGAGCTATCAAAGTTGCGCTTGTGCCGTTGGTACTCCAGCGGCAGTCGCCCCGATCCAAGACGCTTCAAGAGCGAAAGCCCAATATCCAGGTGCCATCCACGCAGATCATCCGCTTCGTATAAAGGAAAGCACATTTTGAAAGGCTTGCATCGCATTGGTTGGAGACGCACCAGTTCTTCCCGCGCATTCATAGCGGCACGCGCCATGGAAATCGCGTTCTTCAACTTCAAAGGCGACGATGCGAACGTGCGGACCGGATGTCTCGTCTCAAAATATCTTAGACCGCAGTGGAGTATCCTGGACGATCTGCTCGACGCGCCGTTTGCGAAATCACCCTTTTCAACAAGCAAGACCTTGTACCCAGCGGCGGAGAGTTCGCGGACAGCGCTGGTACCGTTGATACCGCCGCCAATGACGATCACATCATAACTTTCGTCCCGCGCGGCCTCCATCCTCATTTAACTGCTCCCTTCCTAGGCGTCGGGCGAGTACAGCAGCTAATTCGGAATGCTCAAAATAAAAAAATTGGCCTCCTATATGCAGTAAATGCATAATGGATGAGCCCCCGGAAGTCTGATTCCTATCCGTCAAAAGTGCGGCAACTTCGCCAACACTGCGTCTCGCTCGCTGAAAAGAAGGTCCAGAAGCGCTTCCGACACGCGACTTTGCGGACGGGAGTAAGGGCGAAGAAGCGCCACGTTGAACGGTATTTTAGGCAGGAATGGCACCAGCATTACCCGATCATCAAGTTGGTGAATGGCCGTATAAGGGTCTATAAGCGCGACCCCCAGGCCAATTTTGGCGAATTCATATGCCGCAGCGGAAATCGTTGTTTCATAAGCTGGGTCCAGTTTTTCACCCGCCGCGCGGAATGCCTGCGCAATAATCGGGCCAGCTGCGGTGAATGACGCAAATGATACAAATGGTACGTTTCGAAGATCCGGTGGTTCAATTTTGTCGCGGCTCGCGAGATGGTGGTCACGTGGAACCGCAGCAATATAAGAGGCATCGCTGAAAACTTCTGTTTGAAAGCCAGATCTGCGGAATGGGAGTTCAGCAAGACCAAAATCCAGCTGTTGGGACGCCGCCCATTCTTCGATCTTGGCAGAAAGCCGTATATTCAACTGCACACGTGTTTGAGGCCAGCTATCTTTAAACTTCTTTAGCGCCTGGGGCATGAAACTTATCCCAAGGGCGGGCATAACAGCCGCAGTTATACGGCTGGTTTCACCTTCGGCAACAGTTGCCGCAAAATTTCGCAAAGAATCGAGAGATGTATACGCTCTATCGATTTCATCCAGAAGAAGGTGGGCAACCGACGTCGGCGTGATCAAACCTTTTCTGCGCTCAAACAGGGTGACACCCAACTCGGTTTCAAGCTTATTCAGAAGCCGACTGACGGCGGGTTGACTGCGCCCTATAAGTTCAGCAGCGGCGCTTACCGTTCCAGTTAGCATCACCGCCCGGAAGGCTGAAAAGTAGATGAGGTTCATCCCTACTTCCCAGTTTTGTTTCCCTGGCTTTTTCATCAAATCTCATCCCAGCACTTCAGTTGTGGCACACACTCGCCTACAACAGTGCCAAGGGCAAACAAAATAGCAGACAATAGCGATGTTAGATTGCAGTTCACCCGTCAGTATGAGGTAACGGCATTTATCGGATAATAGCCCAAAGATGTTCCTTCATGACAGCCTCATGCAACTCGACTCCAAACCCAATGTGTTCTGAGATCGGAAGGCGTCCGTTCCTGACCGTTTCCTCAAAGGGGACGGTAGCCACTTCAATATATCCGGGTATGTCAGCCCAATATGGGAAATGTTCTTGAATATAAAAATTGGGTAAACAGGCGCTCATGTGGGTCGCGATGTTGGCTGCGATAGAACTTCCGCACACATGCGGCTGCACCTTCAAACCGTAGGCGTCAGCCATCGCTGATATTTTATGGACTTCCGCGAAACCACCCGCATTGCCAATATCGGGCTGCAATATACTGATTGCACGTCTCTCAAGAAGATCGCGAAAACCTTGTCTGAGATAGTGCCGCTCTCCAGTCGCAATCGGAATATCAATCGACGAAGCGACTTGAGACAACGCACCGAGGTCGCCCGGATCGGTGATTTCCTCCACAAACTCGATTTCATATTCTTTGATACGCTCACAGAACCGCATGGTGTCTGCGATAGAAATGCCGCCACCGAAATCAAGCATAAGCCTGACATCGGAACCGATCGCCTTTCGTACGTCGCGCACGCGTTCGATTCCAGCGGTGACCGCGTCACGATTGTCAGAGTATCGACCATTTGGATGCCGCAATGTTCCATTTGGCTGTATCTGCGCCAACGGATACATCTTCAGGGCATAATGTCCGTCGTCAACAGCGTCGGCAGCTTTTCTAATCAGGTCTGAGTTGGATGTCGCTCCGAAATACCAGCCATTCGCATAGTAGTTCAGTTCATCGCGAATTTTTCCGCCAAAGAGTTCATATACAGGCACATCCAACGCTCTGGCGCGAATATCCCACAGCGCCTGCTCTATGGCGCTCATCCCGGCACAAGCAATTCCGCCGGGGTTCTTTAACCAGAACGCCTGGTCGTACATGTCCGAAACGATTCGATTGATGGACAGCGGATTAGCCCCCAACAAAAACCGTTCGCTCAGATCTTTAATCATACCCGCTACAGCTGTGCCGCCGCTTCCATAGGAAATGGCGGCCTCGCCTAATCCGGATATGCCTTCATCCGTCTGAATTTTCACCAGAACGGGCTTCAGGCCCTGTCCGCGCACATAGTAAACGTTGACGGACACTATTTTCATTTTTCAACCCCACGTGCAGGAGAAGCACTCATTCCGCCGCGACCCCCGCCTGACGCAGTTTCAACCTGAAATCCTCAAGCGCTCCCTTATACTCCCACGTCTGAACGGTGTTGTGAGGACACTCAATAAAAATATAATCTTCGGTAACCGACAAAATTCTGGAAACCTTTATAAGTTTTGTTACAAATCCGCCCGCGTCAAGATTATCGATTACAGCTTTCCGATCCTCACCATATCCATGATATACTTTCGAAGCTCGAATTTCTGCAGTTACATACGCCATATATTCGTGTCCTCTTGGCTTTTTTGACATATTGATGAATGATACATCATTATATGAGCCTCACCTCGAAAGCAGAAATCGAAAGTACGCTGATCGATATGCCGATTTTGCATACCTAAAGTCTGACGGAAAGCTGTTGTTGTGTTCTCGTTAAACTAAAATCTTCTGAACTGGGAATACTGGGTAGCCTACTAATCGAAAGCGCGAAGCATCAGGAAAGCTTAAAAATTGTCGGAAGTGCTTCATTCTCAAGGACTGCGGATTCCTGTCAAGGATCGCCTTTATCACTGTGCCGAACACAATTACACGCCTTGAAGGGAATTGAACCCACGACCCTTCAGTAACGTGAACAGAAATACATCATCCTGGATTATCAATGAATACCGTGAACATACGTTAGGGATTAATCAGTCCAGTCTTCTACTCGCAAGCCAGGAACACGATCAAATTCCCTGCGATCGTTTGTAACGATTATCAGGCCACGCGAGCGAGCATGGCCAGCAATCAATTGATCGTATGGACCGATTGGAGTTCCACTGCGGGCCAATTCAGCACGTAATTGGCCCGTATGGTTTGCTGCCGGTTCATCATACGATAACACCTCAAGGCGAGCTGCGAACCCTTCCACGACTGCAAGGTTCTTTTCAGGATGGGCAGACTTCTCCGCCCCGTAAATCAGCTCCATTAAACTGACTGAGCTGATGCACAATTGATCGTGGAAGCGGTTGAACGCCTCGCGCACTTGCTGCGGCCGGTTCTTGATCGTGAAAATGCATATATTTGTATCCAGCATGTACTTCAGCATTAGAACGCCTCGCGTTCCTGTGGAGCAGGCTGATCACGCTCATTCATGAAGTCGGAAGTCGCCTCTAAGCTATCAAACCAGCTATCCCAGACCTCACCAGCGGGTGCTATGATTCGAGTGCGCCCCACAGCAACAATATCAACGCGTTTCACATCAGCAGGCAATGCTACTGCTTTTGGCAAGCGGATAGCTTGGCTCCGGTTGCTCTGGAATACTGCTCCCTGCTCCATCTGCGTCACTCCTAGTTTTATCCATAGTGATATGATGTAGATAGTGAATCAAATGGGATATGTCAATGGGATATACGTATTCGAAGCCGACCAAACGAACCATGATCTGGCTTCAAGAAACCTAAGGCCGCTGGCCACATTGCTGCGCCCTGACCAAGACGCATCAACCGGGCGGCCTCTTCAAAGGATTTATGCAACTCCACTTCCAGATTGCCAATCAAGAAGTGAACTGTCGTTAGAGCATAGACCGCTAATCCTTGAAGGGAAATGAACCGCTGCCCCCTGCCATTGACTACGTACTGATTGCCAGTCAAGAACCCATGCTCTTTCAATTCTGACGACCAAGATAAGGTCCGAGTCGGCCATTCGGCTTTTTGCCGTGAATTGGAATAGCTGCGGCCAAGACATAACGCCGCTAGCTCCCGAATGCGAAAATCTCGCCTGGTTTTTCAGGCGGGCTTATGATTTGCGACTGGAGGATAATGGTCGCCCCGCCCCTCCAGCATGTTTTGCCTGCCACGTGGTACAGGCGAACACGACATCTTGGGCCCCATTTCCTGGGCCTTTATTTGCGGTCAATTCGTTATAAGGTTTTGGCAGTAACTTATAACTACATAGTTCAGCTCGCCTCTGATCGATCAACTCATTCGAAAGGCCCAGGATGAAAGAGATCGACATTAGCTATAGAACGATGTTTGCGGAGTTGGCGCAGCGGACAATAGATGCACAATTCGTAACAGACTTCCCTTTAGAAAGATGGTTTGTGAGGGTGACCGTCAAAGATCGCGAATATTGGTATTTCGATCTCTCCACTCCCGAGGGCAAAGACAAACGAAACTACGTCGGTCCCGCCAGCGACGAAGCGATCACAAAGCGGGTAAGAGCCCACAAAGATCAAGGACAACATCCGCGAGCGTAGACGCATGGTTAGCACGCTGCGACGCGCCGGCCTTCCCAGTCTTGATCCCTTCGCTGGTAACGTCACGAAAGCCTTAGCCGACGTTCGGTTGTTCCGGCTGCGCGCCATCTCGATTGGGTCGGTGGCATTCAGCACCTATGCTGGATTGCTCGGTGTCTGGCTTCCCTCCGCGGCGATGCAGACAGGCGACGCCAACTTCGCCCAGGACTTCGCAATATCGGCTGGCGTCCAAGATAGTCTCCCGCCAATCCTCGAAATCCTCCGGGTAGTCGATCCTGAATTCCGAGCGGTTCCGCACCAGACCGATAAGGCCAAGGTCGTCGCCTTCGTGAACGCCAAAGGCTATCGGATGGAGTTCCTGACCGGGAATCGGGGATCAAAAGAATACACAGGCAAACCGTCGCCCATGCCCGTCCTCAGCGGCGCGTCGGCAGAGAATTTGCGGTTCCTCGACTACCTGATCTATGAGCCTATCCGCACGGTGTTTCTTTTCCGCGAAGGCATAAACGTTCTCGTTCCTGCTCCCGAGAGGTATGCCATCCACAAGCTGATTGTGTCCTCTCGAAGACGCAATGACATGTTGGGGCGCTTGAAGGCCGACAAAGATCTGACGCAGGCTGCTTTGCTCTTCGCAAGCTCTCGTGAAAACGCGCCACGGCAATGAGCTTTGCGATGCTTGGGAGGAAGCATGGGCACGCGGTGATGCGTGGAAAGCGGGCATCATCAGTGACCTATCTAGATTGCCCAAAAACGGAGTTGCAGCGCTAAGAGAGACACTCGGTTCCCACGTTGTAGAAGAATTACTCAAAAAGTGATTGAAACATTTTTGCGACAAGCGAAAGACAGCAACAGACCAGTCTATGATTGCCAGGTTGGGCGTGAAAGTCCGACTTACACGACAGATTGTTGCGGCCCCACTGTCCGCTTCTATCCTCTCTTCCTGCAAGCCGACTGACACCCCCCACTCACTAACGGTCGTTGAAGCATGAAAGTAGAGCTACCGCTTTAAAGCATGTGAGCGCTAAGCCAATGTCTGGAATAAGAGCGCTTTACTGACTGACAATCTTCGACTCTCATTGCTGTCATTCAATGGGTTGATCAAAGTGTCAGAAACCGGACATGGTACAACAGCAAGAACGCGTCACATGTCTCCAGACCCTTGTAAAAGAATACAATCGAAGCAACATTATGAAACACGCAGGCGAAATACTTATCCTCACGGGACCACCCGGTTCAGGGAAGACCACCACGGGACTAGCCCTTGCCAAAGAATCCGGCTCGCCCAAGGTTCATCTACACTCGGACGACTTCTGGCACTTCATCAAAAACGGCGCCATCCCGCCGTATTTGCCCGAGGCAAATGAACAGAACGCCGTGGTCATGGACGTACTCGCAGGTGTTGCCGAAGCCTATGCCAAGGGCGGCTATTTTGTCATCGTCGATGGCATAATCGGCCCTTGGTTTCTGCAGCCGTTCAGGAGACTTGCCACGCCTCTCCATTACGTTGTCTTGCGCCCGCCGTTGGATGTTGCCATCCTCCGCTGCCAGGAGCGTGGAGGTGCCACGTTGAACGACCCGGCGCCGATCACGGCACTCCATCAACAGTTCTCATCGATGGCTCAGCTTGAAAGGCATGTTCTGTCTACCGATGGAAAAGACCGCCATGAAACGCTCGGCATGGTGATTGAGGCTGTAGAGGGCGGCAAGTTTCAATTGGCGACATAGAAGTCCCTCGCTGAGAATTGGGAATCTCCCAAGTTTGGCGATATAATTTCCACTGTTGATTTTTTCGGAGGAATTTCGATTGCAATAGTGTAAAACTCAGGTTCGAACGACAGACTTTTCAGACACAGGAAGACCATTTTCAACATCTGTCGGCTCGAAACCAGCCACTCGCGTTTCTGTCCATCACGGACATTTAAAGCTTGATCAGTGGAACGACTGCTTTGAGAAGTGTGTGAGTGGCACACCAGTTTCAAACATGAAGGCGCATTCCGGTCGGAGAGGACAATATCCCTTTCTGTCCTTCTTCTTCTCTGACGTGTCGACTTCAGGAGACAGACAGAAAACCCACCCGCTTCAATTGGGCAGGCTTTGGAATGTTTTGTGACCGAAGGGTAAAATGGACACCACCCACCCCTTCCAATCGGCCGCTTCGATCATTTGCAGAGACACGCGATCATTTCCATATCAGGCCGTGAAGTAGCTCAATATTTCTGCCGTGCTGTGCACTTCAGCAAAGGTATCTTCCAATGACACGAGTGCAGACTGGTGCAATTGGTCGTGGGGAATAATGACACCCTGATGATTAGACAGGTCTCGCGTGGCGCTGGCGTCGGCTGAGACAATCACCTGGTAACCCAGAGGAGCTGCATCCCTTGCGGCACCCGCTACACAAGCATGTGTCATCAACCCGGTAATGATCAGGGTCGTTGCACCGGCGGCCTTGAGCTGGACGTCGATATCGGTGCCTTGGAATACACTGACCTCAGATTTCCTGATGACTGCATGGTGCTTCTCTGGAGTGATATCGCGATGAAAAGCGACCGTTTCCCCGCCTTCGGCAAAAATGGGAGACCCGGAAGGTGTAATGTGCTGGACGTGGAAAACGGACATTCCAGCCTTGTCGGCTTTTTCAATCAAAAGCTTCGCATTCTCTAGTGCTGCTGCACCATTGGGGATGGGTAGTCGCCCGCTGAAATACTCCTCCTGAAAATCAATCACAAGGAGTGCCGTTACAGAAGGGTCCAGCCTGGAGGTTTCGGGAGCACCGGCGATTGCTCTTATCGTGGGATGTTGCATCATAACGTCCTCTTGTTCAAAAGATGCAATTGCTTCGCCTGGTTTCGATCGACATGAAAGTGGCTCATCGGACAATTTCTGCTAACATTGGGCCAAACGGAAGATGGAACCCTTTAATGCACACTGTAGCTGTCTTGGCCTACGACGGAATAAGCCCCTTTCATCTTTCAGTACCGGGTATCGTGTTTGGCGACGACCTGCTGAAGCTCGGCATTCCGCGATACAATTTGCATGTATGCGCAGAACGCATCGGTCCGATAAGAACGCTTTCCGGGTTTGATATCGACGTAAGACACGATTTATCGGTCGTGGAGCAGGCTGACACTGTGATCATACCTTCCTGGGGCGCTCCCGATGACATTCCCCAGAAAACACTGATTGACGCTCTGGTAAAGGCGAAAGCACGCGGTGCCAGAATTGTGGGGCTTTGCTTGGGGACATTCGTTCTGGCTTATGCAGGTCTTCTCGAAAAAAGAACTGTTTCTACACATTGGGCCTGGGCTGATGACTTCCAAAAGGCCTATCCAGACGTCCACCTCGACAGAGATGCGCTTTACTCCGACGAAGGAGACATCATTACCTCGGCTGGCACGGCGGCGGCCATTGATTGTTGTCTCTATATATTGCGGAAGGATCAGGGTGCGGAAATTGCCAATCGTGTCGCCCGAAGACTGGTCGTCGCGCCTTATCGTCATGGCGGGCAGTCCCAGTATATTGAGATGCCGATACCGGATATAAGCCGCACCAACAGTCTCTCCAAGGCAATGGACTGGGCACTGGCTCATCTGAATGAAACCATCACCGTCGACGTTCTCGCCAACCGGGCCAATATGAGCCGCCGCAGTTTCACGCGCCATTTCCGCCAGAAAACAGGGACAACCCTGGTCCAGTGGTTGCTCAATCAGCGGCTTTCCGTTGCGCAGCGCCTGTTGGAAACTGGCGATTGTTCCGTCGAGAATATCGCCAGTATGGCAGGCTTTGGTTCAACGGTTTCATTCAGGCTTCAGTTTGTTAAAACATTCACTGTGTCTCCTGCAATCTATCGCAGACATTTCAGAAGCAGAAACATCCGGTTATGATTTAACCGCACACCATTTAAAACAACACCCCATTGCATCGCTGGAATTGAAAGTTGATTGGCGGCTTTCGGGAGTTCGCAGAACGCATACTGGCAGTTCCTGACGTCATGACTGTGTTGATGAGGTACAAGCAGGCTGGAACGGTTGATCGGGGTCTCGCCTAGCGGCATCAAACTGGTTCACGTGGTGCGCAAAAGCAAGGCGTCGTTGCAACACAACTCCGGGGCAGATGGCTACGCACGAATGTACGCAGCCACGTTGTTCAGTGCAGTGAGGCGCTTGCCGCAAGCCGCTCATCCTTGTCGTGCAGTGCGAAGCGGTCAATCATATCAGCACTCGCTTCGTTGAAGCCGAGGACTTCGACCTCGTCGCCTGCCTGACGGAACTTCAATACGATCTTGTCCAACGCGCCAATTGCGGTGATGTCCCAGAGATGGGCCTTTGTCAGATCGATGATGATCCGCTTACCCTTATCCGTGAAGTCGAACGCATGGATAAAGGCTTCCGCCGACGCAAAGAAGACCTGCCCCACCACTGCATAGGTGACACTGTTTTGTTCGGCATCCTCCACGCGCGTGACCCTGAACAGACGGGCTACCTTACCAGCAAAAAAGATGCCGGACAGAAGGACGCCAACGATCACGCCTTTCGCCAAATCATGCGTTGCGACGACAGTGATGACCGTCGCCAGCATGACGACGGATGACGGAAGCGGATGGCGTCTCAGGTCGAGGATCGACCGCCAGGAGAAAGTGCCAATGGAAACCATAATCATAACCGCAACAAGCGCAGCCATGGGGATGATCTGGACGAGGTCGTTAAGGACGACGATCAGGAACAACAGGAAAGCACCCGCGACGAACGTTGAAAGCCGTCCTCGACCGCCAGATGTTACGTTGATGACCGACTGTCCGATCATGGCGCATCCGCCCATGCCGCCGATCAGTGCCGAGGCGATGTTCCCCGCGCCCTGTCCAACGCATTCCTGACTCTTGTTGCTCGGCGTGTCCGTCATGTCGTCGACGATCTGCGCGGTAAGCAGCGATTCGAGCAGGCCGACAGCAGCAAGCGTCACCGAGTATGGGAAGATGATCTGCAGCGTCTCCCAGGTCAACGGAACCTGCGGAAGCATCAGGAATGGGATAGAAGACGGTAGCTCACCGAGGTCGCCGACGGTGCGCAGGTCGATGCCAAACCACCACGCCATGGCCGTGAGGACCACGATGGCCACGAGCGGCGATGGAATCGCCTTGGTCACGTATGGAAAGAGATAGATGATGGCGAGGCCGCCTGCGATCATCACGTAGGTAAGCGTCGGGACCCCTATGAGTTCGGGCAACTGGGCCATGAAGATCAGGATCGCAAGTGCGTTGACGAAGCCCGTGATAACCGAGCGGGAGACGAAGCGGATTACGCGGCCGAGCCTCAGCCATCCCGCGACGATCTGGATGACGCCCATCAGAATAGTGGCCGCGAACAGATACTGAAGACCGTGCTCTTTGACCAACGAGATCATGACGACAGCGGTCGCAGCCGTGGCGGCAGAGATCATGCCCGGCCGACCGCCCACAAAGGCGGCCACGCAGGCAATTGCGAAGGAGGCATAGAGCCCCACCTTGGGATCGACACCCGCAATCACCGAGAAGCCTATCGCTTCCGGGATAAGCGCGAGAGCGACGACGATACCCGAAAGCACGTCGCCACGGATGTTGGAGAACCACTCCTGACGGTAGTTTGAAAGAGTTCGCATGGGAGATTTTTCACAGTTGAGGCAACGGGCCGAGGGAAACTCGGTCCTCGAAAATGGAATAGGTTGCGTTGCTGTGTTGTCTGGCGGATCGGCGGCCAGAAGAGCCACCCGGAGTTTCACCGGGTCCTTGTGGATGACGCTAAGTAGCTCACGCAGTCCAGTTTTGCAATTACGTCTCAGTCTGAACCCGCTCGCCACAAAAAATAGGCTGCGGCGTCAAGGTGCGGGTGTGGAGATAAAAAGTTGCGACACCGGTCACGTCGGGTAACGCTGCGTTGTCGTTTGGACAGAAAAACTGAAAAGATACTTCCGATCTTTCTCTACATCTTGATGCATGCAAGATATGAGACGCATAATTGCGGAGCGATTTTAGGGAATTCAATCAAATCGGACGACACATTGCCACAATCAAAGCGTCAAATCGTTGTCGAACGTCCGGGCTAATTTTCGGGCAACTCATTCTCCAGTCCAAGCAACAAATCATCCGAGAGATTACGAATTGCCCGCGTCACTTCGAGAGCCGTCCAACCTGCGTTTGTAGCGATATCAATGAGTTCGACTAATCGGGCAGAAATAGACTCTTGGCAGTCTATCTCTCTGCCTGGGTATCCTCCATCCCTTTTGGGACCGAATATCAATCCTGGCGGTGCACTCACTAGAACCTCCTCAAGAAAGTCGGCTTATCGATGATATATCTCATGACGCTCACAAGCCGAATTTCTCCTCTATGCACGAGTTTAGCACAATTTTTTGTTGCAGCTATCTATACATATCCATTCAAGCCATATTCTGAACCATCATCGCGATGCATCAATATTTATATGAGCATAATCATCCCACGGACGCGTCCAGCAGAATAAGAATCGAACTCGCCATTGCTATTTATTGTGGAGTTTGGGTTGGTGATCAGGCAAACGCTAAATAGTCACTGGGTGTGCATCTAGAATTGTATGTGCGAAACCGTGATCAGCGGGCTCGGTCCGAAGAAAACCAGTTCTCTTAACAGAAGTGGATAAGGCGGCGATGACGCAGCGTGCAGAACGCATTTCGTACGTTCTTCGCACCTATTCGACGGAGATAGTGAGGTTCAGCGTGTGCGCTTTGTGCCCACCGAAAGGGCCTCAAAAACTTCCCTCTCCAATTTCTATAGCAGGCTGACCAAATCTGTTTTCATTGGATCTCCTTTCAGGAGTTCCATCTCAATGATCGTCCATAGTGCGATCATTGCCGGCGAATCCTGCGTACCTCGATTGAAAATAAATGCTCGATATCCAACCACTCAAGCACCCCGCGGTCCAGATTACATACCATATCCCGGACTTCCCACCATCATAACAACGTTTTACACCTGCCGCGAAATACGGCCACGCGCAGACAATCCAACCGAACGAACTCATCCTCTGAATATGTACTGGGCCATATGTATCAGAGCGGGTCGTAGCAAAGAACCACCAAGCAACCCAGTTCAGGAAAACGAAGGCGAGAGGGATTGTAATCGTAAGGAAGCCGCCCAATCCGACCCTTGAATGAAAACAAAGAAATCATAGTGTCTCCGCTTCGCAACGATGTTGGATTTAAAAGACCATCAAGGCATGAACATTGCCACTGCGGCGGCGCCCATTACCAGGGTGGCAATCCAGCCGAGTGTTAAAAGCGGTAATCCAATTCGGTAAGCACCCATCACAGATTTGTTTGAAGCAAGCAGAATCACCACCACCATCAAAGGAACGGCCACGACCCCGTTTATTACCGCACTCCAAAATAAGGCCTTCATGGGACTTATGGGGGAATATTGAATCACAAGCCCGAGCAAAATACTAACTGTGATAATGCCATAAAAGCCCCGTGCGTCAGTTGCTTTGAGTTCAAGACCGGATTTCCAGCCCAGAGCTTCAGATAATGCGTACGCACCGGCCCCGGCCAGAACAGGCACGCCAATGAGACCGACACCAAGAATGCCAAGTGCGAACAAAATATAAGCAAAATTGCCCGCCAGCGGCTTAAGCGCAGAGGCTGCTTGGGCAGCGGTTTCAATATTTGTTATGCCCTGTACGTTCAATGTGACCGCGGTAGCCAGTATAATAAAGAAGGCCGTGACGTTGGAATATAGCATACCACTCCAAGTATCCCAGCGTATGCGCTGAAGCTCCCTAGGGGCGGCGGCCGCATCCCTTGAAAGGGGAGCTTCATTGTTTCTTCCATGCATTTCTTCTACTTCCTCTGAAGCTTGCCAGAAAAAAAGATAAGGACTGATCGTAGTGCCGAAAACACCGATGATCATGGCAGCGGGATTAGAATCCACGGCAAATGTCGGCCACATCGTGCGCCGCGCCACTTCCGCCCACGGAACGTGCACAGCGAATAAAACACCGGCATACGCCAGTAAGGAGAGTGTGAGCCACTTGAGGAAATAGACATAGCGATGATACGGGATGAATACTTGAAGCAAAAGCGTCGCAACTACAAACAAGGCTGTCATCAGATGGCGGTCGACACCACTGACCAGTTCGGCAACTTCACCCATCGCTGCGACATCAGCGGCTATATTAAGTACGTTGGCGATTAACAGCAACAAGACAACGCTTCTGACAACAATTGGCGGATACGTTTGCTTGATATTGGCGGCCAAACCCTTTCCTGTGACGCGACCAATGCGACCGCACATAGATTGCATTGCCGCCATCAGCGGGAAGGCAACAGGCATGGTCCACAGCATATTGAAACCAAACTGAGCACCAGCCTGAGAATAGGTTGCAATTCCACTGGGATCATCGTCCGCCACGCCAGTAATCAGGCCCGGCCCCACACGCGACAGGGGGTGCTGTTTTAGGCGTGACCAAAGAAACTCAAACCGAATCCCTGTTTGAGACTTCTTCATGCTTCCTTTGCCAAGTGCCATGAGCCCGCCCCTAGATCAGTCTAGAACCAATTCGGGTATTTTTCGAATATCAGTTCGACCAGAATACAGACGTCAAAGCCCGCTTCGCTTTAAGAAAAAACTATCGCGAATGCATCCTATTCAAGGTATACCTTTGCGCCTAGTTCCGGCAACAATATTCAAGGGAGATCCGTTTTTCGAAGGATCCGCGGGCCGTTGAGCTCGATCTTAAGCGTGAACGAAGCGATCAACTCACAGAAACACCGCTTTATTGCAGTATATCCGCACAAAAGACGGCAACGCACACACGATTGAAAGCGATGGCACGTGCATGCCTGACTGTGCATATCGCTCCTGAGATCAAAAACTCTGATTTAATTTGATCTCAAACAATGCGACGCAATTTTGCAGCTGTTATTGTCTATGCTGTCGGCAAAAATTTCGGGCTAAAATTCTTTAAACGCAGCGTGAGACCAATAATCTAAATAGCATTGTGCTAGAGCGCATCCCGAAAAGTGTGAAACGGTTTTCGGAAAAGATGCGCGTAAAAACAAATGATTAGAGCGCCGATCTGATCCAATCAGATCGAAACGCGCTCTAGTGTAGTCGATCTGAAGCAAAGGAAATGCGGCTTGGACAAGCAGCTGATTACTTTCAATGCCGGTTCGTCCAGCGTGAAAATCGGTTTTTTCGCGTATGATGGGGAACAGATCGTAAAATTCTCCCGAGGTGGGATCGATCTGAACGGCTCACCCTTAACCTTTCGCTTACGGGGAGAACTTTGCAACCTAGATATCGTATTAGATACATCTGGTGCAGATGAGATCGCTGTGATCGTTGAAGAACTTTTCTCGAGGCTCTCGACGCATACAAATCTCTCCCGTATGCTGGCAGTTGGCCACCGGGTGGTTTTCGGCGGTGACCAATTCATCCAGCCAATCTTGGTCGATGATAAGCACATCAACGCAATTGAAAGATTGTCAAGTTTTGCTCCGTTGCACCAAGCGAAAAGCGTCGCTTTAATCAGAGGCATCCAAAAGCTCTTTCCGCACGTCAAGCAAACCGTATCCTTTGATACTGCGTTTCATCAAACTATCCCGGAAGTCATTCGCCGCTTCGCGCTTCCACGTGAATTCCACGAGCGTGGCTTAAAGCGATATGGCTTTCATGGCCTCTCCTATAAGTCGATAATCGGCAGTTTTTCCCAGAAGCAGCCAAAGCTTGCTGTCGGAAGGATCGTAGTCGCACATTTAGGCAGCGGAGCCAGTCTTTGCGCCATCAAGGGGGGCAAAAGCATCGATACAAGCATGAGCTTCTCGACACTGGACGGTATTCCGATGGCAACCCGCTGCGGAGCACTCGATCCGGGCTTGCTTCTTTATTTTCTGCAACAAGAGAACATGTTTCCAGATGCGCTATCAGATTTGCTCTATCATCGCTCGGGCCTTCTCGGACTCTCCGGAATAAGCGGTGATACGCGCGATCTCCTTGAAAGCAACGCACCCCATGCCCGTGAGGCTCTTGAAGTATTCACTCTGCGTATAGCTGGTGAAATTGCCCGTCTTGTTTCCACTCTTGGCGGTCTCGACGCACTCATTTTCACTGCCGGAATTGGGGAGAACCAGCCAGAGATTCGCGCTGCGGTTTGCCTACGCCTCTCTTGGCTAGGGATAGATCTCAATATTAGTGCCAACAATCGAAATACGTTCCGGATCACCACCAACTCGAGCCGTACGGCTGCATTTGTACTTCCTACCGACGAAGAACGTATCATCGCCTTGGAAACACTTCAGGTTCTTGAGAACAGCGCCGCTTAAACCATAACTGACATGACTGCGTAAATCAGTGAAGGAGACGAAGCATGAGCAGGGCATCACCTCTTGGTCCTCTTAATTCCGAGGAGCTTTCGCTAATTGATCGATATTGGCGCGCGGCCAACTATCTATCGGTAGGGCAGATTTACCTCATGGACAATCCGCTCCTGCGCAAACCGCTTGAACCGGAACATATTAAGCCCAGATTGCTCGGTCATTGGGGTACGACGCCTGGCCTCAATTTCATTTATGCTCATCTTAATCGCATTATCAAGCAACAGGCTGCCAATGTAATCTACATATGCGGCCCCGGTCACGGCGGTCCGGGCATTGTGGCGAACACCTATCTCGAAGGAGTGTACTCGGAGATATACCCCGCAATAAGTCAGGACGAAGCAGGCATGGGCAAGTTATTTCGCCAGTTTTCATTTCCTGGCGGCATACCAAGCCACGTCGCGCCTGAAACACCAGGTTCAATTCATGAAGGCGGAGAACTTGGATACTCCCTCGTGCATGCCTATGGCGCCGCTTTCGACAACCCAAATCTGGTGGTTGCTTGTGTCGTAGGCGATGGCGAAGCAGAAACAGCAACGCTTGCCGCTTCATGGCATTCAAACAAATTTCTCAATCCCTCCCGCGATGGCGCAGTCCTGCCGATCCTGCACCTCAATGGCTACAAAATAGCGAACCCTACTATACTCGCGAGACTAGCAGATAATGACCTAACGAACTTGTTCATCGGTTATGGCTACGAACCGTTCTTCGTCGAGGGCAGCGAGCCGGAAGCAATGCATCAGAAAATGGCGCAAACACTTGACGCGGTCTTCGAACGTATTGCTACAATCAAGAAGAATGCCGATGTTAAATCACCAGAACGTCCGTTCTGGCCCATGATCATCCTGCGAAGCCCGAAAGGCTGGACGGGTCCCAAAACAGTCGACGGTCAAATTGTAGAGAATTACTGGCGTTCGCATCAGGTGCCTGTTGCGAACTGCCGGGAAAACAGCGGACACAGAAAGATCCTCGAAAACTGGCTAAATAGCTACAGTCCGGAGGACTTGTTTGACGAAATGGGTACATTGAAACCCGAATTACGTGAGCTCGCTCCAAAAGGCGAGTTACGCATGGCTGCCAATCCACATGCCAATGGAGGATTGCTGCGCACCGAACTTCACACACCCGATATCCGTAAATATGCTGTGTCTATGGATCAACCTGGCGTGAAAGAGGCACAATCAACAAGAATTTTTGGTGAATATCTCCGTGACGTTCTAATGCTGAACGAACATGAGAAGAACTTTCGCATATTTGGTCCAGACGAGACAGCTTCCAACCGTCTCGGCGCTGTTTTCGACGTTAGCGACCGTGTATGGATGGCTGAAACGCTTGATACAGATGATCATCTGTCGTCAGACGGGCGGGTATTGGAAGTATTAAGCGAGAACTTGTGCCAAGGTTGGCTCGAAGGCTATTTGCTGACCGGAAGGCACGGGTTCTTCTCTTGCTATGAAGCTTTCATCCACATCGTTGATGCGATGTTCAATCAACATGCGAAATGGTTGCAGGTTGCGCAAAAATTGGAATGGCGAAAGCCTGTATCGTCACTCAATTATCTCTTGACGTCTCATGTGTGGCGTCAGGATCACAACGGTTTCTCTCATCAAGACCCAGGCTTTGTTGATCTCGTCGCCAACAAAAGTGCAGACGTGGTTCGAGTTTATTTTCCACCGGACGCCAACACGTTGCTGTGGGTTGGCGATCATTGCCTGAAAACCTGGAACCGAGTGAACGTGATAGTGGCGGGGAAGCAGCCAGAACTACAATGGCTCGCAATGGAGGACGCCATACGCCATTGCGAAGCGGGTCTGGGCATATGGGACTGGGCCGGGACGGAAGACGGTCTGGAACCAGACATACTGATGACTTGCGCGGGCGATGTCCCGACCATGGAAACCCTTGCTGCGGTTGATCTACTGCGTCAGTCTCTACCGCACCTGCGCATCCGCGTTGTCAATGTCGTGGACCTGATGGTTTTACAGTCACCGCAGCATCATTCGCACGGTATTTCTGATGAAGATTTTGACCTGATGTTCACAACCCACCGTCCGGTCATCTTCGCTTATCACGGCTATCCTTATCTCATTCACAGGCTCATTTATAAGCGCGCCAACCACCCTAACTTCCACGTGCGAGGCTTCATCGAAAAGGGGACAACGACAACGCCTTTCGATATGGCGGTTCTCAACGAACTGGACCGCTTTCATCTGGCGATTGAGGCGATAAGGCGTTTGCCATTAAACAACGAGGTAGCGCTACCTCTGATTGCCAACTTCGAGGAAAAACTGACATTGCATAAGAAATACGTTTGCGATCATGGCGAGGACATGCCGGAAATCAGGGATTGGAAATGGCCTTACACCAGATGAACCAGGCGTTCTCAAAACCGCCCACGAAAGCCGTATCGAATGATTAAATCCTCTGGCCCTTGAAGAAGGAAGACAAACTGTGCTGAAGCTGAAGTTTCTGGGGGGAGCCGGAACTGTGACCGGTTCAAAATTCTTGCTCTCATTCAATGCGAATAACATTCTCATTGACTGCGGGCTTTTTCAGGGACTGAAGAACCTACGAGGGTGGCGTCGCCTTAACCGATTGCGGACGTCGTGAGTTCTTGAAGGGCGAATTTCAGAGCGCAGTCGACAATGCGATTTCACGCCAGGTAGTGACGGCGATTGCGCGGAGTTGGCGGTGTTCGTCGGCGGTCAAGCATTTGCGGTGAAGGAGAAACAGATTGGCGGTCTGGCCGTGAGTTGAGACGAAGCGTTGACATTGTCGCGCGGACTTGAAGCGCATCATACGTTGCTCTCGTCGTCGTACTGGTAGATGCGAATTCTCAGCTCGATTGTTCAATCTCTTGTGCGAGCGATGTTCGACGCCAGGCATCAACTCGGCCTTCGCGGCCGAATAGGAACGCAGCTTATCGGTTACCATCACGCGGGGTGGTCCCCCGGGCCCTTGAGCAGTTTTCTCATCAAACGAAGCGCTGCTACCTTGCTCCTTCGGCTTTGCAGCAGGGCATCGAGGACGTAACCGTTGGCATCTACGGCGCGCCACAGCCAGTATTTCTTTCCCTTGATCGTCACCACCATCTCATCGAGCTGCCACTTGTCGGCAAAGTGGCCTCGTGAGCGGCGGCGGAATTGATGAGCGAACTTCAAGCCGAATTTCGCCGCCCACTCGGCGACGGTCTGAAACGTGACGATGATGCCGCGCTCCGCCAACAGATATTCCACGTCGCGCAGGCTCAACGGGAACCGATAATGGAGCCACACCGCATGTGCGATGATCTCGGCAGGAAATCGGTGGCGTTTGAAGTGGGCATGTCGGGCTTCGGTCATGACGCTTGAATAACAAGTCAATTCAAACCAGCCGGTTAAGGCGACGCTATCGTGGAGGCCGTTGTTCGCAGGCTTTCGCGAAAATCATTCCCCCTTCTTGATTGGGAGGAACTTAAATGCCGAATTGGTCAAAGTCCTTGCTCGGACAGGTGTGCATAGCACTTGTTCTCGGTGTCACCGCTGGCTTCTTCATACCTGACATGGCGATGCAAATGAAACCGCTCGGCGATGGTTTTATCAAACTGATCAAGATACTGGTTCCAGCGATTGTCTTTTGTGTGGTTGTACATGGAATTGCTGGCGCTGGCAGCCTCACCAAGGTTGGGCGCGTCGGCGTCCGGGCTCTTATCTATTTCGAGGTCGTCACCACAATCGCGCTCGCGCTCGGCATCGTTGTTGCATATGTCTTTGGTCCGGGCCACGGCATGAACATCGATGTCAGCAAGCTCGATGCGTCCGCCCTTTCCACCTATGTGGAAAAGGCACACGATGTCTCCAGCGGCGGCACGGTAGAGTTCCTGATGAAGCTCATACCCACCACGATTGTGAGTGGTTTCGTCCAGGGTGACATCCTGCAGGTACTTCTGGTTGCTATCCTCTTTGGTTGCGCACTTGCACAAGTTGGCGAGCGCGCCAGGCCGCTTCTCCATATCATCGAGATGGCTGGCGAAGTCGTCTTCAAAATCATGGCATTTATCGTTCGCCTGGCACCGTTTGGCGTATTTGGCGCCATAGCCTACACAGTCGGCAGGTACGGCATCGGATCATTGGCGCAACTGGGCTACCTGGTGGTTTTGTTCTACCTGACAATTGCGCTTTTCGTCGCCATCGTACTCGGTTCCATACTGAGGGCTGCCGGTTTCAGCATCGTGAAGCTGCTGCGCTATTTGCGCACTGAAGTCAGTATTGTTGCGGGTACAGCCTCGAGCGATGCAGTCTTGCCCCAGACCATGCGCAAACTTGAACATCTGGGTATAAAAGACTCCACAGTCGGCCTCGTCATCCCAACCGGGTATTCGTTCAACCTTGACGCATTCTCGATATAATTGACACTTGCCGCCGTATTCATAGCCCAAGCCACGAATACCCCACTTGCGTTCGGCGATCTCCTGGCAATTCTCGGTGTTGCTTTGGTAACGTCCAAAGGTGCTCATGGCGTGCCGGGTTCGGCGATTGTCATTCTTGCCGCGACGCTGGCAGCCATCCCCAGCATCCCTGCCATAGGGCTGGTCCTTGTACTCTCGGTGGATTGGTTCATGGGCATTGCGCGCGCACTCGGCAACTATATCGGCAATTGCGTGGCAACCGTCGTCATCGCATCCTGGGTAGGCGATATTGATAAGGATCGCGCCCGCAGGATACTGGACGGACAAAGCGTGTCGGCACCGGATTTACCGGTTGTCGAAGCAATCACGCAGAACATTGGCAAGCCGGATCCGCTATCCCGACCGCAGATGTGACGCGATGAAAAACCTGCATCAGATGGTTTCCAAATACGGATGGAAGGGAAACCATCTGATATTGCAGCTTTGTACGAATAGTTTTCTACAAGGGTTGCTGAGCTCTATACAGGAAAAGCGATAAAACGGACTTTTAGAACTCCGCGAGCAAACCATTCCCTCATCAATGCGAAGATGTGCACGACGACGTAGAAAAGAACGAAACTCTATCGGTTAGACCGAAGGCAACGGGTGAGGAAACGGGCAATAGACCTACGACCCTTCTGGCATCAGCACGCAACGGTGCCCCGGCCTCAACCGTGTGACGTGCGTAAATCCGGCCTGAGGACAGTCGGAGCGCAAATCGCCCGCCCGCTCGAACTTATCCTTCTTGTGACGGCCGGCACTTCGATTTGAAAAGACATTTTTATTCTGACAAACCAGATACTCAACATACAGGAGAGCAGAATCAAACATTATGCATTGTGAAAGTTTGCGACACGGAAATCGTGGATACGATCTGCGCCAAACAGGAACCAATTTTCAGTTGAACACGGCTTCGCCATAAGTATTGTGTGGATTCACCCCAATCAATCGCACAGTCCAATCCAGGCACGAAAATAAAATGAAACTTTTTTACACCGCCTTCATTATTGCAATTGCCACCACTGCTAGCGCGAACGCGGAAAGAAAGCCCACAATTCTGGATCTCGCTGAGCAGGGTTATGAAATTAAATCGGCGACGGGAAACTATGTATTTTTGCAGAATGAAGAGAAAATTTACATCTGTTCCTTTCTGCAGGTTAGCGAATACAATGTTGCCTCGGGTGACATTGATGCCATCAAGTTCGACTGCGCTGCCGTGGTCAAGTAATTTTGCCACAAGATCCGGCGCGCACCATAGCCGCTCCAGTTTTCATCCAGATTAGTCAGTTCGGACAGATAATGAAAATAGTAGTTTTTGCTCTCGCCGTGATCCAGATCGTGATTGGTCTGTTGTTTATCATTGACGACCCTTCAACGCAGCGATTGATACTGGGGACAATATCATTTGGACTCGGATCAGTTTGTTTTGGACTTGCAGTGATGATCGGGCAGCTGGATTCCATTCGATTCAACCGCAACTAATCTGTTCTCGGGGTCCGCCTTGAAGCAAAAAACTGAATCCGTTCCCCACCGCAGCTCGAGTATCAAAGCCGGCTTTGTTCAGTTACCGGATCAGGTTGATCCCACACCCAAAGTTCATTCGTCAGACTACGGCGCATCGGGAGCTTCGGCACCAGATTGACATTGTTCTCCCGAAACATCCTCTTTAGGTGGCAAAATGATCATTCTGCAGAAACCTGCTCTTTCCTTGAAATGCCGAGTTCAGAAGTGCTTCTTGTTCGAATGTGCCACTGCCCCAACGAGATAGAGAAACGGTAAGAATGGCTGACGATCGTAGCATTACTATCACCTATGCGCCGAACGTGGATCAGATACCGGACTATGTTCTGGGCTTTGAACATCAGGCCTATCAAAATTACCGGATGATGTTCGACCGGTCGTGGGATCGGCATTTCTGGTGGATCAGAACGAACCTTTCCTTTTGGTCCGCCGTTGTTGCCGGCCTCATTTGTTCTGTAACGTTGGCATTTATCCCCGGGGCACGGGCCAGCCTTGATTATTGGATCCTAGCGCCTGCGCCTCTTGTCGCAATTGCTGTATGGCTTGTCCTGTGGATCGGCTCGAAAAAGTCAAATCGCGAATATAGTGAAACCATAGCGCACTGGAATATCGAACAGGAGCTTGCCTTCTCTCCTCACTTCCATGTCAAAATTGGACCAACGGGCTTCAGACAGGCCACACGAATCTATACGATCGAACTGAGTTGGGCGATGTACCATCATGCAATCTTGCAGTCAGACAATCTGATCCTGGTTTTTCAAGGCACTGTCGCAGTAATTCCAAACAAAGCGCTACCGACAGCTCCCCAGGATATTGTCAATCGGATCCATTTATGGTCTGCGGCCCAGCAAAACGAAATAAAGCCTTTGCTCACTCTGTGAGATTTAACCACGGGCTACAATTCGGATGTGCTTCCTTGAGATGGCCAGCAAGGCAATCGACATGCCCGCACTGTTGTCGAATGCGTCAATTCAGCCAAACACGTCAGCCGTCTTCCTGACCATGCCCTCGACGTCAGCCCAGCTACACAGACTACCATCGGGGGATAATCTGTGTGCTCGACATGCTCCTTGAATAACGACCCTTTATAAATGTTCCCCCTCGCGGAACAACTAGGTAGGCATTCAACATCGCGCGCTCGTCGTAGCGCAAGCTCACGCTGTCGTCGTGAAGGCGATAGTTCCTGATTGAGAATTGCTCCCTTCACAAATCGGCAACGAAAGGTGTTGCAGGGTTTGGGAGTTTTGTGACACCAGAGGCGGCAATCTACCAGAATGAGTGGCGATGAAAGCAGATCTGACGTAATACTCCTAAATGCCCGCTGCTGTTTCGCCGAGGATCGCCGATTTTGTGAACGCCCTTCCGTTGAAGGAGGGGCTTCGCATACTCGAAATCGGATGTGGTCCAGGTGTTGCCGCACGAGAGGTCAGTCGAAACATTGGAAGCGGCTTCGTGCTTGCCATAGATCGGTCCGAAAAGGCGATACGCCTGGCGCGCACCGGATCAGAGCAAGAAATTGAATCAGGCCGCCTGGAGTTTAGGCAGGTGGCAATTGAACATCTCAAGCTTTCAGCACGTGATGAACTTTTCGACATGGCGTTCGCAATGCGCGTCGGTGCACTGGATGGCCGTCATCCAGAAGTCACCAGGCTTGCAATCAAGAGCATCAGGGCTGCACTGAAACCAACGGGCAGGCTGTTCATCGATGGCGGCAATCCGTTAAGAGAAGTTTCGCTGCAACCTTGACTGTCGAGCCGAGGAGCGCCACGTCATTGTGAAACGTGGCTCTATCAACAATTTCGAAGCGACGCTCCACCATAGTCATGGCGACCACCTGTTGCTCAGCCAGCACTAGGCCGAAAGCTCTCTTCTGATAATCTCCGCACCTGCACTCAAGGCCCGCAGCTTTCCAGTCGCCACTTGACGAGACAAGGGTGCCATGCCGCAGTTCGTGCAAGGATAGAGCTTGTCGGCATCGACGAACTTAAGGGCTTTCCGCAGAGTGTTGGCAACTTCCTCCGGGGTTTCCACGGCGTTGGTTGCCACGTCGATGGCGCCCACCATCACCTTCTTGCCTCGAACAAGTTCGATAAGTTCGATTGGAACATGCGAGTTATGGCATTCCAGCGAGATTAGATCGACACTCGATTTCTGTAGCTTGGGGAATGTTTCCTCATATTGCCGCCACTCTGTTCCCAGGGTCTTTTTCCAATCTGTATTGGCCTTGATGCCGTAACCATAGCAAATATGCACGGCAGTCTCGCACCGAAGCCCCTCCATTGCCTTCTCGAGGGTTTCGACGCCCCAATCATTCACCTCGTCAAAGAAGACGTTAAACGCCGGTTCGTCGAACTGGATGATATCGACACCGGCAGCCTCCAGTTCCCTCGCTTCGTCATTGAGGGCCTTGGCGAATTCCCAGGCCAGCTTCTCTCGACTTTTATAATATGCATCATAGAGCGTATCGATCATGGTCATTGGCCCCGGCAAGGCCCATTTGATGGGCTGCCGGGTCTGCTGACGTAAGAACTGGGCGTCTTCGACAAAAACCGGCTTTGGACGCGATACAGCACCAACGACTGTCGGCACACTCGCATCATAGCGATTGCGGATCCTGACCGTTTCACGCTTTTCAAAGTCAACTCCGTCAAGGTGCTCGATAAACGTCGTGACAAAATGCTGGCGTGTTTGCTCGCCGTCACTGACGATGTGAATGCCTGCCTGTCGCTGATCGTCCAATGCCAGACGCAGGGCATCCCGTTTACCTTCAATCAACTGCTCATCCTGCAATTTCCAGGGGGACCAGAGTTTCTCAGGTTGTGCAAGCCACGAAGGTTTAGGCAAGCTACCAGCGGTAGATGTGGGCAACAGTTTTTTCATGATGGGCGACCTTATGTATCGACTTACTAAAGGGAGTAATTGGCAGACCATTCTTCAAGAACGGTCTTATATGGCTTCATGAAGTGCTCCTCAGCAAACCTCCCCTGCTCAACAGCAAGCCTGCTACGCTCTTCGCGATCGTAGACAATGCGAGTCAGTGAATAGTCCTGATGGTTCAAATCTGGCTGATAACAGGCCCCGGCCACGGAATTGGCGTTATAAATCTCGGGTCTATAGATCTTCTGAAAGGTTTCCATCGTGCTGATCGTGCTGATGAGTTCAAGATTGGTATAATCGCCGAGGAGATCGCCGACAAAATAGAAGGCAAACGGCGCAACGCTGTTCGGCGGCATGAAGAAGCGTACCTTTAACCCCATTTTCTGGAAATACTGATCCGTCAAAGACAGTTCATTTTGTTGATATTCTGCGCCCAATACAGGATGGCGATTTCCAGTACGATGATATGTTTTACTGCTGGAGACACTCAGGCATATGACTGGCGGCTTACGAAACTGCTCTTTGTAAGTATTCGAGTTGAGGAAGCATTTGAACAGTTTTCCATGGAGGTCCCCGAAGTCATCCGGAATGCTGAACGTGGTGCGACCATTATTGTATTCGGGCAGCACGACGCTGAAGTCATAATCACGCACGTAAGAAGAGAAATTGTTCCCAACGATACCTTCGACGCGTTCATTTGTCTTCCGATCGACGATATTCGCTCTCAATATTTCAATGAGTGGGAAAGTATTCTTGCTGCCTTCCGCATCAATGACCATCTCCACCGAAATAATCTCGAGTTTAACGGAATAGCGATCGCCTGTTGGGTTGTCCCAATGCACCAGCGCGTTGAAACGGTTGTCAATCATCCTCAAGGCGTTGCGCAGGTTCTCCTGGCGATTTTCTCCTCTGGCCAAATTGGCAAAATTCGTCGTGATACGCGTACTGTCCAAGGGGAGATAGTTCTCATCAAAATGATGGCTCTTGACGCGGAATGTAAAGTCGTGACGCATCGTGATCCGCGGGCGATCGACGACCGGCCCGCCCCTGGCGGCGACTGGAATTGCGGTTTGAGACATGGCTTACCCCAATAAGTTGGGGGCATGGGTCAGCGGACACATAGCAAAACAGACCGTTAGACGGTCTTCGCTACGGCACACCGGGACACCCCGCCCGTGGACGTTATTTTGCCAAGGCAGGTCTCCTGGCTCGCGGGTCATTGCTCTCGTCCGTCTTCCCAGGGAGAACCCCAGTGACAATCTGGACGTCAGCTTGCCGCTTACAGTTGCGGGGGCAGCGCCGGCTTTCCCGAATGAGACGGGGCACGGACTTCCCTCTTAGCTCCGGCGTATCGAACACGACAGCCGGAGAACCTAGGCATTACAATCTTCCTGCATCGGCCACATAATGTCAATAGAATATAAAGAGATGTTTATATCTTTAAGTCATTGACCGCGAGATTGAGTTCCGCATCTACCGTTCCAGTTGCACCAACGCAATTGATCGATCATCTCGCTATCAATCTCCAGCTACCCACCTCCCCGACACTGCGCGAAGATTTATACGCAGCGGCAAGGAAATACGGATACGGATTCTCGGGCACTTGCGAACACTCGACTGAAAGCCATTTTGGCTTTCCCGCTATCAAACGCCACGGTTTGCAGCTTGCTTGGCAGAGCCGCCCTTTGGCAGACAGAAGGCGTCCGTTCAATGATCAGGAATTGCTTAACCCCAATGTTAACATTGATCGGCTTATGATGCGCCCCGGCTATCCAGGAGTTCTCGCTTTAGCAAAGTCTCAAGCCACTCGGCAAACACATGCAGCCGGCGTGAGAGATGTTGCTTATGCGAATAGAGCAGCGTCATTGGCATCGGTTCGGCGCGATAGTCAGGCATCAGCTCAACGAGTTCACCGGCATCGAGATGGCTTCGCACATCGTAAGCCGGAATCTGGATCACCCCGAGCCCGGCGAGACAGCAGGCAATGTAGGCCTCAGCGCTGTTGACGGTGACCCTCCCGCGCATCGGCAAGGTGCGCAAGGTTCCGTCTTCCAGCCATTCCCAGTCCTCAACGCGACCGCTCGACGGTGATGCGTAGTTGACAGCCCAATGCTTGTCGAGATCGTTTATTTCCCTTGGGGTTCCATGTCTCGCCAGATAGGCGGGGCTTGCGACATTGATCAGGGCCAATCTGCCGATTGGGCGAGCAATCAGGCCTGAATCGCTCAAGAGACCGACGCGGACAACACAATCCACGCTATCCTCCACCAGATTCACCGCACGATCCGTAACTCCAAGGTCGATGTCAATCTGTGGATAGCGCTCAAGGAACTCCGGAAGCGCTGGCGCTATGATCAGGCGACCAATCCGACCGGGGACATCAATGCGCAGCCTGCCCGATGGTTGAGCTGCACTCTGTCGGAATAGATTTTCCGTTTCCTCAACATCGGCGATAACACGTTGACAACGATCGTAAAAAGCCGTCCCGTCCTGGGTCGGCGAAACCTTGCGGGTGGTGCGATGAAGCAGCCGCGCCCCAACCCGTCCTTCAAGCTCCTGAACCGCGGCGGAAACGGAGGAGCGCGGCACGCCAAGCGTGTCGGCGGCACGGGTGAAGCTCGCACATTCAACGACACGGGTGAAAATACGGAACAGATCAATGCGGTCCAAGGTACACGGGAATCCTTATTGTACTGCTTTTCTGACAAGTGAAGTCAGAATGATAATCTTTATACCGAAATTATAGACGATATCTTTTCCCGACGAAAGCGGCCGTTGGTGTGGTCGCACGTTGGCTAAGGAGGCCACCTCATGACCGATCACAGCATCAAGGGCAAAACTGTTATCATCGCCGGTGGGGCAAAAAATCTCGGCGGACTGATCGCCCGCGATCTTGCAGCACAGGGCGCGAAAGCGATCGCTATCCACTACAACAGTCCGGCGACCAAAGCCGATGCTGAAGCAACGGTGGCGGCGCTCAAGACAGCCGGCGCCGATTGTGTCGCCATCAAGGCCGACATGACGACGGCAGGCGCTGTCGAAAAGCTTTTCGCAGATGCTGTCGCCGCTATCGGCAGACCGGATATTGCAATCAACACGGTCGGCAAGGTACTCAAAAAGCCGATTGTTGAGATTTCCGAAGCCGAATATGACGAGATGAGCGCCGTCAACGCCAAGAGTGCTTTCTTCTTTATCAAGGAAGCCGGCAAGCATCTCAACGACAACGGCAAGCTGGTGACACTCGTTACCTCCCTGCTCGGTGCGTTCACGCCCTTCTACTCGAGCTATGCCGGCACCAAGGCGCCTGTCGAGCACTTCACGCGTGCGGCCTCGAAAGAGTTCGGTGAGCGCGGGATTTCGGTGACGGCCATCGGGCCCGGACCGATGGACACACCGTTCTTTTACGGCCAGGAAAGCGCCGAGGCCCAAGCCTATCATAAAACGGCGGCGGCGCTCTCCACCTTCTCAAAGACCGGACTTACCGACATTGAGGACATCGTTCCTTATATCCGTTTTCTTGTCTCCGATGGCTGGTGGATGACGGGCCAGACAATCCTCGTGAACGGCGGTTACACCACCAAGTAACAAGACCAGCAACCTGTCGGCCAAGCCCGGGTCCCAGGAGTTCCGATCCGCCTCCTTGAGACCGGCTTCGCTCGGAAGAGGCGGCAGCAAGATTTGTAATCGGTCCATGATTGCAACACCTTGCTGCCATTCCTCCAGTTATGCTTCTGGCGAGTAACCGAACGTTACCGTTGGGTTTTCGGCTGTCTCCACCCAGATACTCTTTGCTTGCGTATAAGCCATCAGCGCATCCTTGCCGCTCGAGCGACCGTAACCGCTGCGGCCGAAACCGCCAAACGGCGACATGACCGAGATTGTTTTATAACCATTGATCCAGAAGGTTCCGGCCCGCACGCTGGCTGCAACACGATGAGCCCGCGCGACATTCTCGGTCCAAACGGCACCTGCGAGACCGTAGGGATTGTCGTTGGCGAGCGCAATTGCTTCCGCCTCGTCGTCAAAAGGCATGACAGAGACAACCGGACCGAACACCTCTTCCCTGGCAATCGTCATTGCCGGTTCAACTCGATCAAGGATTGTCGGCGCATAGTAGTAGCCCCCGGTTTCCTCCAGTGCGTCAGGTTTCTTTCCACCTGCCACAAGTATCGCACCTTCGGCCACACCATCCCGAACCATCTGATCAATCTTCATCCATTGACGCGCGTTGTTGATCGGACCGACATGCGAGTTATTGTTAAACGGGTCTCCGACAACAATACGATTGGCAGCATCAACGTAGCGCTCCACAAACGCCTTGTGGATGGACCGGTGAACTAGCAAGCGTGACCCGGAAACGCAGCTTTGCCCCGCTCCGCTGAAGATAGCCGACTGCGCACCAACAATCGCGCGATCCAGATTGGCATCGGGGAAAACAATATTGCCGGATTTTCCGCCCAGTTCCAAAATACACGGAACCACATTTTTTGCAGCAGTCGACGCAATCGCTGATCCGGCCTGTGCTGACCCGACAAAAACCACCAAACCCGTACGTGGATGGGATACGGCTGCCTGTCCGGCAGTTGGACCTTGGCCTGCAATCACGTTTACCAATCCGCGCGGAGCACCACCCTGCTCGCACATCAGCCCCAGGATGAGTGTGGAAAGTGGGGTTAGCTCGGAAGGTTTGATGACAACGCCATTTCCGGCACAGATTGCGGGTGCGATCTGCCATCCACCAGTAAAAAGGGGGGCATTCCACGGCGTAATCTGCGTGACCACACCAATTGGTTCATGCCGGGTATAGTTGAGATGGCTGCTTGGTACTGGAATAACATCACCATAGAGCTTGTCGCACCAGCCGGCATAATATTCAAACATCTCTGCCACACGGACCGCCTCGCCGCGAATGTCGCGGATGGGGCGACCGGCGGAACGGCTCTCGATTTCGGCGATCAACGGTGCATGTTCGCGGATACAGCGGGCGATTTGGTTCATTACGCGACCGCGGGCTGATGCCGTCAGTGCCATCCATTCCCTTTGAGCACGAGCCGCACTGTCCATCGCCGCATCGATAATCGACTGGTCTGCATCCTTGAATGAGGCAAAAACTATACCGGTCGCCGGGTCCGTCAGATTTTGCTCGTTGCCACTTCCGGCAACTATCTCACCGTTCACAAAACTGCCAATCTCTCTCTTCGGAAAGAAACTCTCGAAAATTTGAGCAATACGTGCGGCTTGTTCTTTGGGATCATGTAGTCGCGTCATAATTCTGGTCCTTACCTTGATGAATTAGGCTGAAAAGCGCCCATTCGGGTGAAGTCATCACTGTCCTTGAGATGCTCCGAACCAGCCCAGAGTTTTGCCACAACCGATGTCAGCGGATTGTCCACGCCTGCGCGTTCAGCCATCTCTTGTGCCAGCCGTACATCCTTGCGCATTAACCCCATCGAAAAGCCGCTGTCGAAACGGTCGTTCATTATCCAGGTTGGAAAGTGAACTTCGCTGATCATGGATTTACCGGAAGCGGCGTTCAGAACACGGAGGGCCGATTCAGGGCTTATTCCAGCGGCAAGTGCAAGTTTCAGGCCTTCGCTGGTTGCCACCATATGAGCCGCAGCCAGCAGGTTGTTGACAAGTTTTGCAACATTACCTGCTCCGCTAGGCCCCACATGCAGGGCCTTGGCAGCCATTGCCTCGATAACCGATTGCGCCAGCGCCAGATCAGTATCGCTGCCCCCGATCATCATCGTCAGTTTGCCGGATGCGGCTCCGGCCGGGCCTCCGCTCACAGGAGCATCAAGAAAGCCATGTCCGAGTGAAGCAAGCCTCTGTGCCAGCGCGCGGCTGACATCCGGCTCGGAGGTCGACGTGTCGATAATGACTACGCGTCTGCGCCCGCCCGTCAACTGATGGATATGCGCGTTGACCACATTCTCGACATCCTGAGCCGTCGGAAGAGAGAAAACCAGAAACTCAGATTCTTCGAAAAGCATCTCGAGTGTGTCTGCAGGCATCACTTTTGATGCTCGGGCAAGTGTCTTGCGCTCAGCTGATAGATCGAACCCCAGCGTAACGAACCCTTTTGCCACAAGGGTCTGAGCCATGCCGAGCCCCATACTGCCAAGACCAACAACACCGACTACCGGCTTTTCAGGTTGCGCCATTCCATGTCTCCATTGTTCATCGACCAACCCTCAGATTGGTCGCATCATTAATGGTGAAAGGCTCGCACCAAAGGGGGCAGAGGCATAGCCGGTTTACAGGCAACGCTGCGTCTCATCCGACGCAACAGTCCGTTGAAGGATCTATCGAAACGCTGCCATGTTGTTGGAGAGAAACCCGCTCAGTCGCTCGACTGAAAGCGGTAAACGGCGCCGGGCCCGCACCATCAGGTGTGCACTAGCTTCGGCCAGTAGCGGATCTGACAATTCGCGTATCGCTACGGCTCCGCGTTCCAATTCGGTAGAGACGGCAAAGCGCGGCAAAAAAGTAATGCCAAGCCCGGCAACTACGAACCGTCTCAAAACATCTATCGATGTCGTTTCGACAACGGGAGAGATTGCAAAACCGCGATCGGCGGCAACACGGGTGACCAACCGGGTAATGCCATGGCCAGGTCCTAGTAACGCATTGGGCAGACCCGAGCAGTCAGCCAGTTCCAACCTGTCTTTGGCCAATAGAGGGTGCTCTGGCGGTGCGACCAGACAGAGCGGCTGTTTCGAGATTGCAAGCGAGCGAACCCTTGCATCGACCAGCGGGTTGTACGCAATTCCGATATCTGCATCCCCGTTGGCAATCCCGTCCAGAACGCTTTCCGTGCCGCCGAGCTGCATGTCGTACTGCACATCAGGATAGATTTTGACGAATGAACCAAGTCCATATTGCAAGATATCGGCGAGAAATCCCTCCCCGCAAAGAATGCGGACACGCCGTTGTTGCACGCCCCTGAGAAACCCGAGTTGTTCGGTAAGCAGGCTATGCTCTTCCAAAACACGTCTAGTATGCTCCAGAACCAACTCGCCCGCTTCAGTCAACGCCATGCCGCGCGCATTTCGTTCAAACAGAGTCAAGCCAATCTTGCGCTCGGTTTCGGCGATCTGACGGCTCACGACGGAAGGTGCAACGTTCACATGTTCGGCTGCACCTCTGATTGATCCGATCCGGACCACCGCCATGAACATCCGCAATTCTTTTGCATCAAGCGTTTCCATGGCATCATTTTGCTTCGTTGGTTTCTAGGTTGAATAGACTATAGAAACAGGGCCAGACAGTAATCAGCTGGCCGCCAGTTCACTTGTAACCAGTTTGATCCAGAAATTGGCGCCTATTGGCAGCAGGGCGTCATTGAAATCGTAATAGGACGAATGCAAGCCCGGATTGGTACCGTCGCGACGACTACCAAGCCAGAAATAACAACCCGGCTTCTCCTGCAGCATAAATGCAAAGTCTTCCGCCGCCATGCTTGGGGCTTCGTCAAGAACCTTGAGACCAAGATCGGGCGAAGCAGCCAGGTTCCGGATTTTGCGGGCATTGTCAGCTGTATTGATCGTCGATGGATAACGTTCTTCATAAGCAACACGCGCCGTGCAGTCAAAGCCTTCGGCAATTGAAGTGGAAATCGCCTGTATCCGGCGGACAATCGTCTCCCCGACGTCAGGTAAGAACCAGCGAGTAGTTCCACGGACGATCATACTTTCCGGAATGACGTTCCAGGCATCACCGCCATGCATCTGCGTTACCGAAACAACCGCAGATTCCAGTGGCGAAACATTCCGGCTGACAATGGTTTGCAATGCCGTGACCAGTTGCGCGGCGGCGACCACCGGATCGGCGCCTTCATGTGGCATCGCTCCGTGCGCTCCCTTGCCGATCAACTCGATCTCGAACGTACCGAAGGCTGCCATCATCGCATCATCGCGGGCAACACAGGTGCCAACATCCAGTGCTGGCCAATTGTGAAGACCGTAAACCGCATCAACCGGAAAGTCCTTAAACAGCCCTTCGCGCACCATTTCGCGACCGCCACCTTCGTTCTCTTCCGCCGGTTGGAAAATGAAGTGCACAGTTCCATCAAAATCAAGTTTGCTGACAGCTTTTGCTGCAGCAAGAGCCATGGTTACATGCCCGTCATGACCGCAGGCATGCATTTTACCGGAAGTCTCCGACACATAATCGGCACCGCTCTTTTCGACGATTGGCAAGGCATCCATGTCGGCGCGGATACCGATTGCGCGTTTCGATGTCCCTCGCGTCAAGCTACCAATCACGCCCGTACCAGCAAAACCGGAGCGAACGCTAAATCCCCAGAGCTGAAGTTTTTCGGCTATGAAGGCTGAGGTCCGGTTTTCCTCGAACGCAGTTTCGGGATGTCGATGGAGATCATGGCGCCAGGCCGTCGCTTCTGCCAGATCTGTTTCGCTGAGAAAAATAGGCATAATATCGTTTCCCCTACACGTTCGTGGCAGGCCCGGGATCGAACCTGCCACGCGACGGTTTAACCCGTAATGCGCAATACCAGATCAGCGACTACCACCGAACCAAGATAGGTGCCGATCATTACGCAAATAGCGACGATGACAATTTTCCATCCGGAGCGGCGGGCAATCTCGAACTCGTTACGCGTCAACGCCAGCCCTCCGTAGGCCAGCGCCGGTGTTGCGAGCGCCAGGAAATTTAATTCCCCGACATTCGCCAGAACATAATCAGCGCCCGGAACGCCCGGAATAGTGATGATAATGGCGATGAGGGAAACCCATGCTACACTCGGCAAATAGAAAGGCATAAAGCGGGCCAGCATCAAGCCACCGATAGATGCTGCATAAAGCACGAGCATGCCGGGCAGCGCCTGGATCGGCGTCACATTTGTTCCGACCCAGTTTGCAACCAAACCCAGAAAGCATGCAATGACCAGGAGCAAGGCATTTTCGACAATATCAATCTTGCGTTCGTCAGTTGTCTCGACGGATAAAGTCAGGTTGTCGATTGTATTCTTCATTGATTTGGAAGTCATCCGTCTCTCCCTTATGCCGCGTTGCAATATTCTTCGGGGCGGCACTTCTTATAAAGCCATTCTGTGAGCGGCAACGCCACAAAGAGGCCTACATAAAGTCCCGTTGCATAGGTGAGGATGTTGCTCGCAGCAGCAAGAGCTAGAATGAGATCTTTCTTTTCTGGCAAAACACTCACCAGTCCACCAGTGCAGGCCGCGAGCATACTGCCCGAACCAACACCGCACGACATGGCCAACGCACGAAAATCGAAAATTCCCAGACCGTTGACTAGCGGTGGCATCAAGGCAAAAACGAACGTGCCAATCAACGTTCCGGTAGCGTATACCCCCATCACTCCAGCGCCTTCCGGACTATCCAGACCGTACTTGTCGGCAATAAGCGCGAGATTGGGCTCGCGATCGATGGAGTAGGTCGCCCCGATCGTTTCTCGTCCCATACGCAGCAGGAATACGGCGATAGGAAAAGCGACGGCTATAGTCCCCAGATTGCCGATTTCCTGTAAAATCAAAGCAGGTCCCGCAGCAATGATGTTCTCGATTTGAGGACCAACCGTCGTGCCGAACTTGGCAATAAACGGCATAATAGAAATGGTGATCATAGTGCCTGACAGTTTGACGGAATCGGACTTCAGGACTTTTCCCGTCGCCTTCAAGATACTCGGGTTCAGAATGACACCAAGAGTAAACGCATACAGCATCGGCAGGAAAATTACGGCGCCTATCCCAATAGATATTTTCTGAATGCCAACCAGTTCTGAAATACAGATGATCGCCAATACAAATACATGCAACCAGATATGTCGCATCGCAAATACATTGTTCCCCTTCACGCGGGCCTCCTTGTTTTTCTTCATACGCGCTCTGCTTCAGTATGATGAGTTTGGATTCAAGTACCAGCCTCAGGACAAGGAACACAGCGTTGCAATTGCAACAACACCGGAACTCGGCACCCCATATAGATCAGGCAATACGATTGATCTCGTTGAGCGTCGTTTCTGCCTTCGAGCTGGATAGCAGCGACGAGGCGCAAGATGCGAGCCAGAAGAATGACCAGGCGCGTTCAAGGAAGGCTTTTGGCGAGGCCGACAATAACGACTTGGAACTGTGGAACACGCCAACAGTCGAGGGGTGATTGAGAAAATTCGGAAGACAGGTCGCTTCTTTGGCCATCAAACCGATGGATATTTCCGCCAATTAAAAGCCAGGCCGCGCGCCATGCAAGGAAATATCGTAAAAACAGGCACCGGCAAACTGTTTGCCGGTGCCTGTAAAACTGGCGGTTACATTCTAGAACCGCACTCGGAAGGGTTGTGTTGCAAAGATCTGATTTGAATTGAGCACGGCTTAACTCTGGACGTAATTATGCTGCGAGTGCTTCGAACTGTTGTTTGATAGAGAGTGCTTTTTGATATTCAAAGACGCCTTGCTGCTTACGCATCATGTGAATGAGTTCGATACCAGCGAGTGTGATGCCGGCAGCGGTTTCTGACTTGAACCCAAGAATGCAGCGTGTGCGTCGTTTGATCCGACGATGATCCTGCTCAATCGTGTTGTTCATATATTTGCTGGAGCGAATGATAATAGGTTTGCCAGTCTGTCTGAGTCGGCTCTCAGCATCACATTGCATTATAGCTATTCTGTTGGTCTCGCTTCCATCGATGGTGATGCGTTCCGGCCTACCGTGGCGGGCCAGAGCTTTACGCAGAAAGCGTTTAGCAGCAGTCAGATCACGATGTTTGCTGAAATAGAACTCAACCGTATCGCCATTGCTATCGATGGCACGATATAAGTACAGCCACTCGCCTTTGACCTTGATGTAAGTCTCATCAAGATTCCATTTGCGTGTGACCTGACGCTTCTTTCGATTGAACCGTTCAAGCAGTTTTGGGCTGAAGCGGATGACCCAGCGATGGACCGTTGAATGATCGAGACCAATGCCACGCTCCGACATCATCTCCTTGAGATTGCGCAGGCTCAAATTGTAAGCCAGGTACCACCGAACACACAGGAGAATGACTGATTTATCAAAATGGCGGCCTTTGAACATCTAAAACACTCAGCTGATTAAAAGCCCGTATCCTATCAGTTCATCCATTGACGAAAAGTTTGCAACAGAACCCAATACGCCTGTTCTTATATGCGACGATGAAATGGCACACCAGAGTTGCCATCCGTGACAACTATCCAAGGAACTATGTCAACTGCTGGCTCGCGGAGTTTTTATCACTACCTACAGATTGTTTTTTCCGAATCCATTGCTTGACCAAGGCATGATTACGAAAATATTCGCTCCACGAAATGCTTGATCTTATTTCCACATTAAGCATTGATCTATATATTCTACGATCGAGCCAATTCCGACTAGCAAACCAGGAGAAAATCCACGTGGCTAATGAAACGATTACAGACACAAATCCGACTGTAACGAAAACTGATGATGCTGAACCTGTCGGCAACCAACCAAAGACGCGCGCTCCGCGGAAAAAAGCCGCACCAAAATCAAAACGAACTGGAACCGCCTCTTCTCCAGCTGCAACCAAAGTTGCTATCAAGGCCGCTAAAGCGGTCAAAGCTGCTTCAAAGGCTGAGCCCGCTACACTACCGCCGTTGGAGCGCAAGCGCAACAAGTACACGCCGGCTCAGCGTGCCTCCATTCTCGCTTCTATCGAGAAAGCAACAAAGGGTGGAAAATCCACTCTCAAGGTTGCTTTGCAGCAGGCTGAAGTGAGCGAACAAACCTACTACAACTGGAAAAACGCTGCTGCAAAGCACAGACCCGTGTCATCTACGGGCTTGTCCAGCGATGATCTTTCGAGTTTGGTTGCACTTGAAGCGGAGAACCTCAAACTACGCAAGGAACTTGCTGCAAAACTGCGCGCCGAGAATGAGGAATTGCGTAAACGTCTCGGCCGGGCTTGAGACGAGCCGTTGCCAGTATCTGCACCAGAGACCCATCCAGACAGGTGACTCCTGCACAAGTCACCTGTTACGGATTTTCATGCCTGAATGACTTTGGAGATCAGCGCCGCGTTTTTTGTTTGGTTGCTGGATCAAGTACATCGTTCACCACTCGCTCTCAATGGGGGCGATAGATTGTCTACAACCAGCTCAGGAAGCCGATGCAGTCGTACCAGTTTTACAGCAATCCACGCCTACCCGATGACATACCAATAAGCTGCGTCCGTCCGGATCAACCTCATTTGCGATCACGTCGACAGTGCACCCGCTGGTAAAAGCGGACGCTTTCACGAAGTAGCAAATCTTGCCCCGAGAAGATGTTCTTTAGAATATCGAAGCGCGCGGCAACACCACCCGCCACCAGCACAGGTTTTCTGGCCTGCCAACCTATTGCGGCTATCAGCCGGCCCGACGGAGCCAAACTGGAGATCAATCAGGTGTGAGTGCAAGTGTCGCCGAGGTTGTGTCGGGGCTAACAGCATCAAGGAAAGTCACAGTAGGAATGAAGAACAGTGAGCCTGTTACCGCACGACTGAAATCGAGAATATGATCGTAAGTGCCGGGTGGATTGCCGATAAACATATTCTCCAGCATTTTCTCGATACGAGACGGCGAACGGGCGAAGCCGATAAAATAAGTGCCGAATTCTCCTTTGCCTACTGCGCCAAAAGGCATGTTGTCACGCACGATCTGAAGCTGTTCTCCGTTCTCTTCAATGTTCGTAAGTACATTGTGAGCATAAGGCTTCTTTTGCTCATCGCGTTGCTCAATATCAGACAGCTTGTGCCGACCTATTATGTTTTCCTGTTCCTCGATCGGGACTCTGTTCCAGCTATTGAGGTCATGAAGATATTTCTGGACGATCACGTAGCTGCAGCCGGAAAATTCAGGATCCTCGTTTCCAATGAGAGTTGCGGCAAGAGCGGCCTGATCGACTGGATTTTCGGTACCGTCGACGAAACCCAAGAGATCGCGGTCGTCGAAAAACTTAAAGCCGTGCACCTCATCGGCAACGGAAACACAACCTACAAGCCGCGACATGATATGACTTGCCAACTCAAAGCACTGGTCCATGCTGTCTGCCCGGACATGGAATAGAATATCACCGGGTGTCGATACGGCGGTATGAACGCCGCGTATCTCACGGAATACATGCAACTCCTTCGGCCTCGGTGAACCGAAGAGACGGTCCCAGGCCCGCGCTCCAAAACCGGTGACGCAGGAGAGTTGCCCATTCAATCGCCGGAAACCGACACCTCGCACCAGGCTCGAAAGATCAGCGCACAGACCACGCACAGTCTTTTCTGCTTCATGACCGTCATTCATAGTCACGACCAGAAAGATCGCTGCTCTCGTCAGTTTTCCGACAACGGACTGCGAAACCGGGAGAGATGAAATATCGTCTATGGCCATGTTCACTCCGTCTCGGCAGATATTAGGTTTCCAGGGCTTGGCAACCCCTCAACTATGATTACCCAAAGCCAGACTTTCCGCCAAGCTATATCAACCGGCAACCAAAACGATCCACTTATCGGAGATAAGTGGACTTTTGCCCGGCACACACGGACAGCACGGCACGAGCTATGCACTTTCGCGCGGGTGATTGGAACAGCTGACGATGCCGCCATAACCTGCGCAAATGGTTTAAAACTGGTGTCATTGAAGGCTTCATTACTGCTTCAAACGGCTCGGCCAATTCGATCAGGTAGCGTTTGATGAACGTGCTACGATCACCAAAAAAGGACGTTGCGATCGGAACATTCCAGCAATACACCCCCGAACATCTGGCGGGGGGAAGATACAACGAACAGAGGATCGGGCGAGTTTCTAAGGCCATCTTCAATCAAATCTAATCAGGGGGCGACGTCAAATGGTCAGGCAGACGGAATGCCAAAAGCCTCGATTGTTTTAAAGATTCGCTCCGCAATAAGCGGAACTGAAAGTCACTGAACGTAAAAAACCAAGTTCGCATGGACTTCGAAAACTCTATAAATGCCCTTCCGAGACTCCCGTGATGTTCACTCGGTTCGTCAGGCTAAATTCTCTTTTAATTATGTCACGTCGTTCGCCAGCGCTGAAGCATTGACTTTTGTCAGTATCGATGACTAATGTCAGAACACCGAGGAAAGAACCCCAATGCCCGTCCGACCGATTGACCAGATCATCCATAAGGCCGCCTGGCTATATTATACGCACGGCCTGCGCCAAGACGAGGTAGCGCAGCGGCTTGAAATCTCCCGCGCTTCGATTGCGATGTATCTGCGCAAGGCCCGCGAGATGGGGATCGTCACGATCTCGACCTCCTCAGAACTGTTTTCAGACGATGTGCTGGCGCGTGAACTGGAAGACGCGACAGGCCTGAACACTGTCTGGCTGGTGCCGGAAGACCGACAAGCGATGGATCCAGCTGCTGAAATGCCTGTCGTCGCAGCTTCTGTTTTCCTTGAACTCCTCAACAAGGGCGACCGCGTCGGCGTTGCCTGGGGCCGCACCGTCTATCACATTGCCGACGTAATGCCTTTCGCAGATCTGAGCAGCGTTACCGTTGTTCAGCTCTGCGGCAATCTCGGTGCGCCCTATTCCTATAGGCCGGACCAATGCACTACGGAAATCGCTCGCCGCCTCAATGCCGAAGGCATCAACTTCTACGCGCCGCTCGTTCTCTCTTCCGAGCGCCTCGCTGACGAATTGCGCGGTGAACCTGTCATCAAAGAACAGCTCGCTACAATCCCGGACTGCAATCTGGCGCTTTATTCCGTCGGCGGTATTGAGGATGACAGCCATCTCGTTAAATGCGGCGCGCTTTCGGCTGCCGACATGCATGCCATGGGCGAAAAGGGCGCTGCCGGGGTCATTGCCGGTCAGCTCATAGATCGCGATGGCCAATGGCTGGATTGCAATCACAACAGGCGCTGCATTTCCGCCGACCTCGCCTCCATTCGCGCCATCAAGAAACGCATGCTTGTCGTGCAGGAAGACAACAAGTTCGAGCCCCTGGTGGCGGCGTTGAAGGGCGACTTTGCTTCCCATCTCGTCATTACCACCTCCATGGCGCGTCGGATTTTGGATCGCTGGAGCGAGGATGGGCTCGGCAAAGGCGGTTCAAGCAAGGCTTGAGCCAGAAAAGTTTGGGTCCGCCGATGCCGGTCGGGCCGGTTTATCGGGAGGCTGACTACCATGGAAAATCTCTGGCGCGATGACGAAGCGGAAAAGGTCATCGCCGAATACGCCGCGAAAGGCGTCAACCGCGATTTGGCGCTGCGTACCTATACGACGCGGCTTCTGGGTGGCGAGCCACGACTGGTGCTACATGGCGGCGGCAACACGTCGGTAAAAACCGAGGTAACAGACCTCGTCGGCGACACGCATGCGGTGCTCTGCGTCAAAGGCAGCGGCTGGGACATGGGAACTATCGAACCGGCAGGCCTGCCCGCTGTGAAAATCGACGCCCTTCTCAAGAGCCGCAAACTCGACAGGCTTTCGGACGAGGATATGGTGACGCTGCTGCGCGCCAATCTCATCGAACCCGCCGCTCCGAACCCTTCGGTAGAAGCGCTACTGCATGCCTTCCTCCCGCACAAGTTCATCGACCACACGCATTCGACGGCTATTCTCGCCATTGCAGATCAGGCCGAGAGCCAGAAGATGAGCACAGAACTCTTCGGCAAGAAAATGGGCTTTGTGCCCTATATCATGCCCGGCTTCGCGCTCGCCAAGGCGGCCGCCGAAGTGTTCGAACAGGACCCGACGGTTGAGGGCCTGATCCTCGACAAGCACGGCATCTTCACCTTTGGCGACACTGCGAAGGAAGCCTATGACCGGATGATCCACTATGTCACGGTCGCGGAGGATCACGTCAAGAACCACGGTCGCAATCCGTTCACGCCCGCCACCCTCCCTGCTTCGCTGGCAAGGCCCGGCGATATCGCCTCCATGCTGCGCGGCGCAGTTGCCGTCGACAAGGGAGAAGGTCGCTACGACCGGATGGTCAGCGTTTTCCGCACAACTCCGGCTATTCTCGATTTCGTCAATGCCCGCGAGGTCGCGGACATGGCGGCGCGCGGTGTCTCCACACCCGATCTTTCAATCCGCATCAAGACCGGCCCTATGGTGTTGCCCGCACCGGCCACGGATGATCTCGCCGGCTACCGTGCCGTCATCGACCAGCACGTCGCAACCTTCGTCGCCAATTACACCGAATATTTCCGTAGCAACGATGCGCGCGACGATGTCAAGCGCACCATGCTCGATCCCATGCCGCGCCTGACGCTGGTGCCCGGCCTTGGCATGTTTGGCCACGGTCGCACCTTCAAGGATGCGACCATCGCCGTCGATGTCGGCGAGATGTGGATCGAAGCAGCACGCGATGCAGAATCCGTTGGTCGCTTTGAGCCGGTCAGCCGTCCCGATCTCTTCGATCTCGAATATTGGTCGCTCGAACAGGCAAAGCTCGCGGGCGCCAAGCCGAAACCGTTCACTGGGCAGGTCGCTGTCGTCACTGGCGGTGCGGGAGCCATCGGTGCTGCCGTCGTCAAGGCCTTTGCAGCCGAGGGCGCTCATGTCGTTGCGCTCGATCTCGATGGCGAGAAGGCTTCGGCGGTTGCGAAGGCTGCCGGAAACAGTTCCATCGGCATTGCCTGCGACATCACCGATCCCGCATCTGTGCGAGCCGCCTTTGATAAGGCAGTCGCAACATTTGGCGGCGTCGATATTGTGGTGTCAAATGCCGGCGCGGCCTGGGAAAGCCCTATCGCCACGATGGACGACACGCTGCTGCGCAAGAGTTTCGAGCTCAATTTCTTCGCTCATCAGACTGTCGCACAAAATGCCGTGCGCATCATGAAGGCACAGAAAACCGGCGGCGTACTGCTGTTCAATGCCTCCAAGCAGGCGGTCAATCCGGGCGCAAAATTCGGTGCCTACGGCCTGCCGAAAGCGGCAACGCTCTTCCTGTCACGCCAGTACGCGCTGGAACACGGTGCCGACAACATCCGCGTCAATGCGGTTAATGCCGATCGCATCCGTTCCGGCCTGCTGAACGATGAGATGATTGCCAATCGGGCTGCGGCTCGCGGCCTCTCCGTCAAGGACTATATGGGCGGCAATCTGCTTGGCCTTGAAGTGACGGCTGAAGATGTCGCCCGTGCCTTCGTGCACCATGCACTAGCCGAACGCACGACGGCCGACGTGACTACCGTCGATGGCGGGAATATCGCGGCAGCCATGCGTTGATTTTTCGGGCTGGTGCAGACAACTTCCTCAGCCTTTCAGACATATAGAAAGGGGCGGTCCGATGGACCGCCCCTTCTTCATTCCGTCATGCCTAGAGCGGTTGTTTCACCGCATTATCCTACGCAAAGCCGCTTCGCACCTTTGCTGGAAATGCTCTAAATCAGGGCTTCGGCATCCATGCAGGCATGGCAACATCGGCATGGGCGAACTGCGGCAGTTTCGTGCCGAGCTCTTCCATATTCTTGATGTCCTGATCGTTGAGATCTTTCTGCGTAATCAGCGTCGGCGGCACGATGACCTGCTTGCCCGGATTTTCACCGGCCAGCAGCATGGCGAGCGAGCGCACGGAAACCTGACCAACCACAGCCGGGTTGGTCGCTGCTGTCGCGACCCATGCAGAACCGGATTCACGCATGGCGGCGATGTCGGAGGTCGAGATATCCGCCGAGTAAATTTTCACGTCGGAAGACATGCCCGCTTCGTCGACCGCAATCTTCACGCCCTTGGCGAATTCGTCATAGGGTGCAAACATCACGGTGATGTCGGGGTTGGCAGAAATCACCGAGCGCGCCTGATTGGCAACCGAATTGGCGATGGGATTATCCATCGTGCCGAATTGGGCAGCTTCCTTGATGCCCGAATATTTCGCTTTGAACTCTTTCCATTTCTCGTCACGACGGTCGAGCGGCGCGATGCCTGCGACATAGACATAGCCAGCCTTGAAGCTCTCGCCATTGTCCTTGATCGCCTGTTCAAGTGCCAAACGAGCGAGGTCATGATCGGACTGCTCGACTTGCGGGATCTTCTCGTTCTCGACATTCACATCGAAAGCCACCACCTTGATGCCCGCGTCGACCGCACGCTTGGCGGCTTCCTTCATAGATTCAGTCAGGCCGTGCTGGATGATGATGCCCTGCACACCAAGCGCAATGGCCTGATCGACCATATCGGCCTGCAGAGCTGCATCCTGACGGCTGTCGAACACCTGAAGCTGGACGCCCAGCGCCTTGGCCTGTGCTTCAACGCCCGCGAGGTAAGACTGGAAGAAGTCGCCGGTCGACAGATAGCGCACGAGTGCGATCTTCACCTCACCCGGCTTGTCGAAAGGTTTCGGCATATCCGCCGCAAGGGACGGCGTGGCAAATGTTGCTGCAGCCATCAGCCCGAGCGTCAGCTTGCCCAGGGTTCTACGCGTGAAATTCATGTCAGTCTCCTCCACTGATCAATATTGTTAGCCCGCTGAAGGTTCCCGCCTCAGCGTTTGCCTCTTTTCGAGAGCGCAAAGGTGAAAATCAGGGCGATGACGAGCACCGCGCCCTTGACGAAATCCTGGGTGTAGTAAGGCGCGTTCATCATCGTCAGGCCCTGCAAAAGAATGCCGACGAAGAGAGCGCCAACGGCAGTGCCGAACGCATTCGGCTTGGCAGCGCCAAGCACTGCGAAACCAATGAGGGCTGCGGCAACGGCATCGAGAAGCAGATTATTGCCCGAGGCGATATCCCCGCGCCCGAGGCGGGCGGCAAGCAGAATGCCGCCGATCGAGGCGAAGACGCCGGAGATGATATAGGCCGAGATCTTGTAGGCATTGACCGGCGCGCCGGCGAGGCTTGCCGCGCGCTCATTGGAGCCGACAGCGTACATCATCCGGCCGAAGCGGGTATATTCAAGGAAGAACCAAATGACGATGGCCAGCACGATCAACACGACCACCGAAACTGGCACCAGATTGGGCAGGATGAAATCGAAACGATGACGGCCAAGCGCGAGGAAGGCCGGGCTGAAAGCGCCCGTTGCCGTCGAGCCATCCGGCAACGTCATGCCCGTTGCAATCGAGCGTCCTTCGGTCGGGATACGCTGCAGGCCGAGCAGCAGGAACATCATTCCAAGCGTCGCCAGAAGATCGGGAACGCGCATATAGACGATGATGATCCCGTTCACCAAACCGACGAGCACGCCCACGGCTAGGCAGACGAGTGTCGCTGTCAGGGCGTCACCACCCATGACCACCATCACATAGGACGAAGCCATCATGGCGGTAGTCGCAACCGAGCCAATGGAAAGATCGAAACCGCCGACAACGAGTGTCGCGGTGACACCAAGTGCAAGAATACCGGTGATCGACACGGATTGCAGGATAAAGACCGCGCTCTGGGGCGAAGCGAAACCACCGGTTACAGCCGAGAAATAGAGCACCATGCCAGCAAGCAGCACGAGGAAGCCATATTTGATCGCGGTTTCCCGGATATTCAGGACCGCAGGCGGAACTGCGCCGGTGGCGGCGGATTTGCTCTGTTCACTTATCATCATGCACTGACCTGTTGATGGGATTGTCCGGCAATCTCGGAGAGCAGCCGCTCGACATCGACGTCGACATTGCGGTGCTCGCCTACGATGGTGTGTTCCGACATCACGAGAATGCGGTCGGCGACTTCGAAGGCTTCATCGAGCTCCGTCAGGAAAAGAATTGTGGTGCGCCCTGCCGCAGAAGCGCGCAGCTTCTCACCTATGTCGCGACGAGCGGCGATATCGACGCCCTGGAAGGGCTCATCGAGGATGAGCAGTCGCGATGGCTCGGAAAGCCAGCGGCCAACCATAACCTTCTGCTGGTTGCCGCCCGACAGCGTCTGCATCTCGTCACGCTCATTGCGGCAGACGACACCGAGCGACGAAATCTGCTGGCGCGCCGTTGCCTTCTCTGCCCGTCGGCTTGAAATGCCGAAAGTCGAAAGCCGGCGTAAGAATGGCAAGCTGATATTCTCGTAGATATTGAAGTCCGGCACGATGCCGCTAATCGCACGGTCCTTGGCGACAAGGAAAACGCCTCTAGCAATCGCCTGACCCGTTGTCTTCGGTGCATAGTTCACGCCATCCAGCGTCATTTCGCCTGCTTCCGGGGCCCGCGCACCAAACAGCGTTTCAGCAAGTGCCGTCTTGCCGACTCCAACAAGACCCGTGACTGCGACGATCTCGCCATCGCCGAGATCGAAATCGAAGGGTCGCGCCTGTTCGGAAAGCTTAAGGCCCCGCACGCTGAAGACCGGGCGACTTGCGTCGCGCACGGCAACGGCACCAGCCGACACCTTGCGCCCCAACATGGCATTGACCGCGCCCTCGTAATCGAGTTCCGGCCCCTCGAAACGGCCCGTGATGCGACCGTCGCGCAGCGACACGATGCTGTCGGCAAGGCGACGAATATCCGACATGCGATGCGAGATATAGAGAATGGCGACACCCCGCGCCTTCAACCGATCAACGAGGTCGAACAGACGATCCGCCTCGGCACTGGAAAGCGACGACGTCGGTTCGTCGAGGATCAGCACTTTCGGTTCATGCGCCATGGCACGCGCAATCGCCACCATCTGGCGATCCGCAAGTGTCAGGTCAGTGATATTGGCCGAAAGGTCGATGGCAAGGCCCATGCGCGAGGCGACCGCCGCCGCTTCGCGACGCACCCGGCGCGGATTGAAAAAAAGCCGCGCACCACGCCCGTTCAACCGATCGAGCGTGAGATTGGTCGCCACATCGAGATCGGCGACGACGCCGTCATTGATGTTCTGATGCACTGTGACAACGCCGGCACGGATTGCCTCGGCGGGCGTCGCTGGATCAAAGGCAGCATCTGCCAGCGTGATGGTGCCGCCACCACGCGTGTAGACGCCCGAGAGGATGCGCACGAGCGTCGATTTTCCGGCGCCGTTGGCACCCATCAAAACCGTCACTGCGCCTGCTTTGAGGTCGAGGTCAACACCTTGCAAGACCGTCACCGGTCCAAAGGATTTGCGCACGTCCTCAATGCGAAACACTGGCTGTTCGCTCATAAATTCCTCCCACTGACGCCACGTTAAGATAGGCCACCATCAAATGTCAAGGCCATTGACATTTGACAGAATGATGCCTTAGCTGTGGGAAAGACGGCATGGCGGCGCATGGTGGAGGCGGCCCATGCGCAGGAGGAGAGCATTATGGACAGCCACGTCTTCGAGGCGCTGAGTACAGAGACATTGCCAGTTCGGCTTGGCGGCAATGCCGCCCTGAAAGAGAAGGTCGGAAGCGATTCGTCGCGTTGGGCCATCCGGGAAGTCGGTGATGGCAATCTCAATCTGGTCTTCATCGTCACAGGCGAAGCGGGCGCTGTGATCGTCAAGCAGGCGCTGCCTTACGTGCGCCTCGTCGGCGAAAGCTGGCCGCTTCCACTCAAGCGCTCGTTTTTCGAATATCACGCTCTCAAGCGCCAGGGCGCGCGTGACCCGGGTATGGTACCGGAAATCCTGTTCTTTGACGAAGCCCAGGCAATCATCGTCATGGAATTCCTGACCCCACACATCATTCTGCGCCGCGCTTTGATTGACGGTCGCGAACTTCCCAAGATCGGTCGTGACCTCGGCCTCTTCGTTGCTCGTACTCTTTTCCGGGGGTCCGACCTTTCCATGGTGACCCGCGAGAAGAAGGCGGATGTCGCTTTGTTCTCTGACAATGTCGAGCTTTGCGACATCACGGAAAATCTCGTCTTTTCCGATCCCTATTTTGAGGCAAAGCTCAATCACCACACCACACCGCAGCTCGATCCAATCGTGGCGGAATTGCGCGCCGACCGCGAGCTCAAGGTGGAAGCGCAGCGGCTGAAACACCTCTTCTCTGCCAAGACTGAAACACTATGCCATGGCGACCTGCACACCGGTTCGGTCATGGTGACCGACGATGAGACCCGTGTCATCGATCCGGAATTTGCCTTTTACGGTCCGATCAGCTTCGACGTCGGTATGCTGATCGCCAATTTCTGGATGAGCTATTTTTCACAGGCTGGTCATGAGACTGCACCCGGCGCTCGCGACAGCATGCGTGCCTACCTTCTGGATACGATCGACACACTTTGGGAAACGTTCCGCGCCGAATTCGCTGGCCTGTGGCGTACGGAGCGTAAGGGTATCCTCTATCAGGCAAGCCTCTTCGAAGATCGCCAGGACCCGCTTGCCGCCGAACAGGCACTCAACATCGTCATCGACGAGATTTGGCACGAAATGCTGGGCTTTGCTGGCATCGAAACCCATCGCCGCATCCTGGGCCTTGCCCACAATGCCGATTTTGAAACCATCACCGACCCCGACCGCCGCGCTTCTTGCGAGAGCAAGGCGCTGAAGTTCGGGCGTCACCTCGCCGTCAACCGGCAGCGCATCCATAGTCTTCGGGATATCCGAGAGACCGTGGAGCGGCTTGAAAAGGAGATTCTCGCGTGAAAGTCGGAGAACGCCACTACCATACGATCTGGCTGAACGAAGACGGTCGCTCCGTTGACATCATCGACCAGCGCTGGCTGCCGCATGAATTCCGTGTCGTGACACTGAAAACCGTCGCCGATGTCGCCGATGCAATCCGCGACATGTGGGTACGCGGCGCGCCGCTGATCGGCGTCACCGCCGCCTACGGCGTCGCCATCGCGATGGCGAAAGACCCCTCGGATGCTCACCTCGATGCCGTATGGGAAGAACTCAACGAGACCCGCCCCACCGCCATCAACCTGCGCTGGGCGCTGAATGCGATGCGCGAATATCTGCGTCCATTGCCTGAGGCGGAACGTGCGGATGCTGCCTATAAGCGTGCCGCCGAGATCGCCGAAGAAGATGTTGAGCTCAACCGCGCAATCGGCGCGAACGGCCTCGATGTCATTCGCGAGATCGCTTCGAAAAAGAATCCGGGCGAGCCCGTGCGCATCCTTACCCATTGCAACGCAGGCTGGCTTGCTACCGTCGATTATGGCACCGCGACCGCGCCGATCTATATGGCCGTCGAGGAAGGAATCCCGGTCCATGTCTATGTCGATGAGACGCGTCCGCGCAATCAGGGTGCCTATCTGACGGCTTGGGAAATGAACGGCCATGGTGTGCCGCACACGCTGATCGTCGACAATGCCGGTGGACATCTGATGCAGCACGGCGATATCGATATGGTGATCGTCGGCACAGATCGCACCACTGCAAACGGCGATGTCTGCAACAAGATCGGCACCTACCTCAAGGCGCTCGCGGCGCGTGACAACGACGTGCCGTTCTATGTTGCACTCCCCTCGCCAACCATCGACTGGACGGTGCATGACGGTGTCAAGGAAATCCCGATCGAAGAACGCACCGCCGACGAAGTGAGCTTCGTCCAGGGCCGCGCCGCCGATGGATCCATTGCGAGCGTCCGCATCTCGCCCGAAGGCAGCCCTGCCGCCAATCCCGCCTTCGATGTCACGCCAGCCCGCCTCATCACCGGCCTCATCACGGAGCGCGGCATCGCAACGCCGTCGCCTGAAGGCCTGAAGGCGCTCTTCCCGGAAAGGAGCTGAGACGATGGTTCTGACCAACGAAAAATCCACCGAGGAAATCGCACTCGGCATCCGTCGACGGGTCTTCTTCCATACGATGAAGAACAATGGCGGCTATCTGAGCCAGGCCTGCTCCGCCGCCGAGAGCCTTGCGCTGCTCTACAATGAGTTGCTGACGCTCGGCGAGCCAACCCTACCGAAAGTGCCGTTGCCTTTCCGTGGCGTGCCTTCGGCGCATAATCCGGATGCCTTCACCGGCGCCGGATATCATGGTCCCGTCGGTCCGAACTTCGACCGCTTCTTTATCTCGCCTGCCCATTATGCGCTCGTCATCTATTCCGCGCTGATCGAAATGGGACGGATGGACGAACACGCGCTTGATCATTTCAACAAGGATGGCGGCTCCGTCGAAATGATCGGCGCCGAACATAGCCCCGGCATGGAAGTGACCACAGGATCGCTGGCCCAGGGGCTTTCCATGGCGTCAGGCGTCGCCTGGGCGCGGCTGCGTAAAAAGGAGCCCGGCAAAGTCTGGGTCTATATGTCCGACGGCGAATTCCAGGAAGGCCAGACCTGGGAATGTCTTGCGGCAATGAGCTATCACAAGATCGACAACATCCGCGTGATCGTCGATGTAAACCGCCAGCAATGCGACGGCGCCATGTCTTCCGTGCTCGACCTTGGCGACCTTGCGTCCCGTGTGGCGTCCTTTGGGGTCACCTGCCGTTCGGTGGATGGCCACGATCTGGGCGCACTACGTGCAGCTGCCGAGAGCGCGGAGGCTGACAAGCCACTTGTCATCCTCGCCAACACCTCGCCTTACCAGGGCATGGATTTTCTGAAGAAGCGTTTCCCGCGCCTGCACTATGTCCGATTCAAGAGCGCGGAAGAGAGGCAGGAAATGCAGACGGCACTTGCCATCGAACTCGGTATCGATCTCACTGCGATGGAAAGGGCCTGACAATGGTCGAAATCGTCAACCGCCCTTACGCCAAGGCTTTCGAAGCCTTCGCCACCGCGCGTCCGGAAGTTCTGTGCCTTTCAGCTGATCTCACCTCGTCTTGCGAAGTCGATGGTTTTCGCGATCGGCATCCGGAGCAGTTTCTCACTCTCGGCATGGCCGAACAGAACATGTTGTCCTTTGCTGGCGGTCTCGCCATGCAGGGGTTCCGGCCGTTCATCCATACCTTTTCGGTCTTCCTCTATCGACGGCCCTACGACCAGCTGATCAACTCGATTGCCTATTCCAACCGCAAGGTGCGATTAATGGGGTTCCTTCCCGGCATCACCACACCGGGCGGCATTACGCATCAGGCGATTGAGGATATTGCCGTGTTACGCGCGGTACCGAACATGACGATCCTCGAAACGGGCGATGCGACGGAAGTCGAGACTGTGTTGGAAGTCGCCGACAGCATCGACGGCCCGGTCTATGTGCGCATCCTGCGCGGCGAAGTACCTCGTCTGTTTTCAACGCCTTTTGAATTCAATAAGCTACGCACGCTCTCGGAAGGCGATGACATCCTCGTCGTCTCTTCCGGCGTATGTACCGAGGAAGCGCTGCGCGCCACTGGCCCACTTGCCGCGCGTGGTGTCGGGATCCATCATCTTCACGCCTCCACGCTGAAACCTTTCGATAAGGACGGTCTCCTGAGAGCCGCGCGCGGCAAGAAAGGTATCGTCACGCTGGAAAACCACACCATCATCGGCGGCCTCGGCTCGCTGGTCTCGGAAATCCTTGCGGAAGAAGGGCTTGGTATCCGCCTCAAGCGCCTTGGTCTCAACGACACTTTTGCGCACGGCGCCTCGAAGCCATATCTCATGAAGAAATATGGGCTGGATGCTGGCGCTCTGGTTTCGGCAATTGAAGAACTTGTCGGCAAGAATCTCGCCATCGGCGAAGAGGAACTGGTGGAAGTGCGCCTCGATCATGTGCATTCCGCACAGAAGGCCGAGGCGCTTTGATGGCACCGCGCTTTACGGTTACCTATTTCGTGCGCGCCGCCGACGAGGCGGAGGCCAAAGCGCGTGCGCTCGACATCGCGCTGGAACAGACCGTGGAAATCCCGCGCAACGTCGTGCCGAAAGGCTATGTCGAGGACGAGATACTCGGTCGGTTGGAAAGCCTGCTCCAGGATCCCGAAGGCAGACCGGGATTTCTCGCCGCAATCTCCTATTCGGAGGACGATATCGGCGGGGATTTCCTGCAGTTTCTCAACATCGTCTTTGGTAACAGCTCCATCAAGCCCGGCATCAAGGTCGAGGATATCGGCCTGTCGCCGGGCCTGCTTGATCTGTGCAAGGGACCACGCCACGGCATAGTAGGCCTGCGTGCCCGCGCTGGCATCGGCGAAAAGCCGCTCTTGATGTCCGCCATCAAGCCGGTCGGCCTGTCGACTACGGAGCTTGCCCGCCTCGCCCATGATTTCGCGCTGGGCGGTATGCATTTTGTGAAGGACGACCACGGTCTCGTCGACCAGAAGACCGCTCCCTTCGAGGAGCGGCTGAAGGCCTGTATTGAGGCGATCGGCGAGGCGAATGCGAAGAGCGGCGGTCGCACGAGTTTCGTTCCTAACATCACAGGCCCTGCAACCGCGATCATCGAGCGGGCAAAACAGGCGCAGGAATACGGCGCAGGCGGTGTAATGATCGCTCCAGCGCTTGCAGGCTATGATATCGTGCGTACACTTGCTGCAGATCCGGATTTTTCCCTGCACATCGTCTCGCACCCGGCCTTTTCCGGCGCCAACGTCGTCTCACCTGATTGTGGCTTCTCGCACCGTGCCTTTTTTGGCACACTGCACCGCCTGATGGGCGCTGACGCCGTGGTCTATCCAAATTTCGGTGGCCGTTTCGGCTTTACTCGCGAGGAATGTCAATCGATCGCAAAGACCTGCTCCGTGGATATGGGTGGTCCCAAGGCCATCGTCGCGGCACCCGGCGGTGGCATGACCTTCGCCCGCATCCCGGAAATGCGCGAAGCTTACGGCAATGACATCATGTACCTCGTCGGCGGTGCACTGCTGTCGGAGCCTGATCTGGTCAGCGCATGCAAACGCCTTGTTGCCGCAACGGAGTGAACAATATCGAACTGCACCCCGCCACGATGGAGGTTCATTGATCGATCGCCAACGTTATGGCTCCCCTCTGCTTCAGTAGCCTCGCTTGCGGTCAATCTCCCCCATAAGCGCTTCGCCCTTCTGCAGCCGCTGCAGATTTTCAACGAGTATGTCAGCCGCTCCATGGCTGTCAGTCACGCAAGCGATATGGGGTGTAAGGATTACTTTTGCATGCGACCAAAGGGGATGCGCCGATGGAAGTGGCTCAGGTGCAGTCACGTCAATGAAAGCCGACGAAAGATGTCCACTATCGAGAGCTGTAAGAAGGGCATCATAATCCGTATGCGGCCCGCGACCGACCAGAACCACACTTGCCCCCGTCGGCAGGCGCGCAATAAACCCGGCATTGATCAAGCCTTCCGTTTCCGCCGTGAGCGGCAGAAGGCAGACAAGTATATCTGTCTGTGCAACGAATTCGTGAAGCCCATCCTCACCGGAAAAACACTGCACACCCTCAATATTCTTCTCGCTGCGGCTCCAGCCGGACAATGGGAAACCGAAAGGCTTGAGCGCTGTCAACGCGGCCTGGCCAAGATATCCAAGCCCCATTACACCCACCCGGCGGCGATGCGCACTTGGCTGAGGAAGCGTCTGCCAAATCTCGTCACGGCTTTGTTTCAGATAAGCGGGCAATTGCCGGAATACGGACAGCACGGCGAGCGTCACATATTCCTGCATCATCCGTGCAAGACCTGGCTCGGTCATGCGGACAATGCGAACGTGAGAAGGGATATCTGCTTCAAGAAATTGCTCTACACCCGCCCCACTTGAGAAAATGATTTCCAATGAAGGGAAGCGCTCCGCCAGCTCTTCAGGAGCCTGCCAGCATAGCAAATGACGAACCCTTGCCGCAGTGTCTGCATCTAACGCGCCGGAGAGGAACTCCATCTCCGGCAGTTCGTGGGCAAACACGTCGCGAATCTGCTCGGTCCGCGCCGCATCCAGATAACAATAGAAAGCCATGACGCCTCCAGCGCGACACAAGGCATGTGTCACGCGTAAATTTGGATCAATGATTGAGAACGCGGCGCAGGAAGTCCTGTGTACGCGGATGCTGGGGTGCGCCGAGCACGTCCTTGGCCTTACCCTGTTCAACGATGACACCGCCGTCGAGAAAAAGCACACGGTCAGCTACGTCGCGGGCAAAGCCCATCTCGTGCGTCACTACCAGCATGGTGAGCCCCTCATCGGCAAGACTGCGCATGACATCAAGCACATCGCCCACCAATTCAGGATCGAGCGCAGACGTGGGCTCATCGAAAAGGATTGCCTGCGGCCGCATCGCCAAGGCGCGGGCAATCGCAACACGTTGCATCTGACCTCCGGAAAGCTGGCCCGGATAATGGTTGGCCCGGTCTCCGAGACCCACGCGCTGAAGCAGATGCTCGCCATACTTGCGCGCTTCGGCCGGCTTTTCACCTTTGACGTAGACCGGCCCCTCAATGACATTCTCAAGTGCGGTTCGATGGGGAAACAGGTTGAACCGCTGGAAAACCATCGCCATTCGCGTGCGAATATCGTGGATCGAACGATCCTTCGCGTTGACCCGCTGGCCTTCGATCAGAATATCGCCGCCCTGATAGGTTTCCAGCCCGTTCAGGCAGCGCAGCATCGTGGATTTTCCCGAACCGGAGGGACCTATGAGGCAGACCACTTCACCCTTCTGCACATCAGCACTGATGCCCTTGAGAACCTGAAGCGGACCATAGGATTTGGTGACGTTCTTTATTTCAATCATCGCCATGATCAGTGTCCGTTTCTTTTACCAAAGAGCTTTTCGAGGCGCCCGACAGCCATCATCAACGGCAAGCTCAGGCAGAGGTAGAACATGGCAACCAGCGTATAGACGCTCATGTTTTTGAAGGTCGAAGAGGCAAGCAGCTGACCTTGTAGAGTTAGTTCAGCAACGGTGATGGCCGATGCCTGCGAGCTGTCCTTCAACAGCATGACCATGATGTTGCCGTAAGGCGGCAGGATCACGCGAACAGCCTGCGGCAGGATCACGCGGCGCATCGTCATGAACCAGCCCATACCGATGGACTGCGCGGCTTCCGTCTGTCCATGGTCGATGGCTTCGATACCAGCGCGGAAATTTTCTGCCTGATAGGCCGAATAGGCAATGCCGAGACCGATGATACCAGCCTGAAGAGCGGACAGCGCAATGCCGAATTCCGGTAGAACGAAGTAGATATAGAACAGCTGCACCAGAATGGGGATACCGCGGATCACATTAACGATAGCTGCGGCAATAGCCGACACCCAGCGAATCCCCGATACCCGCATCAGCGCCCAAACGAGCCCCAGAAGCGTCGAAAGGACAAGGGAACCCAGGGTCACGAGAAGCGTGTATTTCACGCCTTCCAGCAAGATCGGGAAGAACTCGCGGATGTCCATGAGAAAATTTTGCATTGGCTTTAACTCTATTTATTTGGCGCGATCAAACGGGGATTAGGCCTTGCGGCCGGTAGGCCCCGTCTCGTGCCAGACCGAAAAGCATGAAGAGCTTCAGCTCGGACGCGCGCGTGGAGCACACCTGAAATTTCGAGCATGGGGATTGATCCCCATGCTCGCACTGGAATTATTTCAGTCCGTATTTCGCAAGAATTTTCTGAAGCGTACCGTCCGACTTGATGCGGGCAATGGCCGCGTTGATCTTGGGCATACGTTCATCACCTTTACGCAGGGCCAGGCCAAACTCGCCGCCAGCCGAAGCTTCATAACTCTCGACCATCTTCACCTTGGGGAACCGGCCCTGAGAGAGGTAATAGGCAGCCATCGGACCATCCCCGAAACCGGCATCGATACGCCCGGCGTTCACGTCGGCAATGATATCGGGAATGCCCTTGTAGACCTTAACATCGCTGAACAGCCCGCTCTTCTTGAAGAGATCGACGAAAGTGGTCCCCACCTGCACGCCGATGGTCTTGCCCTTGAGATCCGCATAGGTCTTGTATGCGGTATCATCCGAAACCGGTACGAAGACGCCTTCGCCATAACCATAGACAGGATCAGAAAAGTCCACGACCTTTGCCCGCTCTTCCGTGATGAACATTGCCGAAGCAATCATGTCGATCTTGTTCGAGGTTAGCGATGGCACGAGCGCCGAAAACTGCACGGCTTCGAATTCCGGCTTGATGCCGATATCCGATTCAATGGCCTTGACCACATCGACCAATACGCCATCCATCGCCTTGGTTTCCGTGTTCACAAAAGTAAACGGCAAACCGGTGGGCGAAGAGCCTACTTTGACGACCTCCTGGGCCAAGGCAGGCATCGCGCCCCCCATGATGACCGCCATAGCCGCCAGACCGAAAATTTTCTTGAGACGCATGACATTCTCCTTCCTAAATGCAGCGATAAGCCTGTTATTCGTAACGCCGGTTGTGAAACCGCGTTTGATAAAGTGAAATTCGTTGTGACCAGCGTCCGCGTTGCGGCTTCTCACTCGTGGCCACCCTGAGAACCTGTGCTGTTTCTCAATGCTCGCTCACTGGATGCTGTTGCCTCCAACTTACGATCCTTCCGTTCAAGGTCGGCGAAAACCAGCGGCATGAACCAGGCCTTTCCGCGCCACGTAGGAACAAGACGTGGGGGACGAAAATCGAAACTGCTCTCGCTGTTCGGTACGCCCAGTATTTTCTGCGCTGCCTTGAGGCCGAGCCAGGGAGCCCAGACGACACCCGAGCCACAGAAACCGGTTGCATAATGAACCGCTCCACGTTGAAAAATTCGAGGCACCATGTCCCGATTCATCGCCACATAGCCAAACCAGCTATGCGAGATACCAACGCCTTCAAGTTGAGGGAAAACCCTGCACATTTCTGCATAATTGCGCTGCGTGGCACTATCCGGGTCGCCTCGGCTTGTTACGTCACGCCCACCGAACAAAATGCGCCGTCCATCCGGCGATGGGCGGAAATAGTAAGTCATAGCACGGGTGTCGGTGAGCATTTTCAACCCCGGCACCAAGTCGCGCACACGTTCCTCACCCAGATCCTCGGTTGCGATGATTCGTGAACGCAAAGGCACCAGCCGCTGACGCAACCAACGGTCCGAATGGTCGGTATAACCGTTCGTGCAAACAAGGACTTCGCGTGCCTGAGCGCGGCCACGCGCGGTAATTACTGTCTTTTTATCAGCGCCTTGGTCGATCCCTTCTACGCGGCATTCGGCGTGAATCAGCACCCCTTCAGCGAGTGCAAGCCGCACCAGTTCCGCATGAAATTTTGCCGGATGCAGACCGCCTATATCCATACGCACGCTGCCGCCAGCATAGAGGTCCGTGGCGATATGGCGGCGAACCTCGTTCAAGGGAACCGCATAGGATTCAATGCCGGTCGCGCGCTGGATAGCTTCAGCGCTTCGCGCCATATCGTCATATTCGGCGCGCGTCATCGCACCGCTGAACCGTCCCACAAGCTGGAAATCCGCGTCGATGCCTTCATTAGCCAGAAAATCGATCATGAAGCGACGCGCTTCATGGCCTTCAGCAGCAATCTTGACCGCACGTTCCAAGCCGAACTTGCGCACCAGTGTCTTATCGTCGGGACGAATATTGCCACTGGTAAAGCCGCCGTTGCGGCTGGAAGCGCCAAACCCCAGTTGTTCCCGCTCGAAAACCTGAACCTTTCGCCCTGCGCGCGCCAGATGAAGAGCAGCGCAAAGCCCCGCATAACCCGCACCAACAATGGCAACGTCGCAATCCCGCTCGATTTCGTGGTTCTCGATGCTACGCGGCGGAGCGGCTTCCCACCAATAAGGTGTATCCTTGTGAGCCATGTCCGATATGTCCCCCTCCATGTTTTGGATGGATTTTGTTTTTAGTTTATTGAACGTAGATCAAATATGATGCAGAATAGTGAAAACTAATCAACCCCGATTCAATCCTGTTTGTAGCGAGAGCCATCAAAGGATGCCAAAAGTGAACAAGGCAGAAATATCCCCGACCGCCCCGACCAGCGAGCCTGCGCCCAACGACGCAGGGGATATTGGAGCGCGCATTCGCTTGCGACGGCAGACACTGGGTCTCACTCTCGGTTATCTGTCGGAAGTCTCTGGTCTGTCGACGGGTGCCTTGTCACAGATCGAGCGGGGCCTCGTATCGCCGACTGTGCGTACCCTCTATACGATTGCCGAGGTGCTCTCCATGAGCCCGGCCCAGCTCATCGACCCGCAAGGCTTCGCCGCGGCTGCCCGAGCTAATCCCTATGTATTGCGTGCTGGAGAACAGCCAGAAGTGCTGAACGCTGGTGGCGTCATCAAGCACCGTGCTTCGCCTGAACTCATTGAGACCATGAAATCCTTCGCAGTGCGGATCATTCCGGGCGGGAGTTCCGGTGAGGAATGCTACACGCATTCCGGCGAGGAGCTGGGTTACGTCATTTCGGGCAGTTTCACGCTGCAGATTGAAGACGCACAGTACCTGCTTTCAACAGGTGACGGATTTGCACTGCCTTCAACGACCCGCCACAGATTCTTCAATAATGGTGAAGCCGAAGCCTTCGTGCTCTGGGTGAACAAACCCGAGTGAAGTCGCTCGACAGGCCGAAAAAACGCTGGAGAAAGATGAAAATGGCAAGCAGCCCTGAGAGCTTCTCACGCTCATTATGGTGGAACGCAGCTGGCGAGGCAAAACCGAACCATTCCAAACTGAATGGCGTGCACGAGGCGGACGTCGTTATTGTTGGAGGCGGCTTTACAGGCCTTTCCAGCGCGTTGTTCCTTGCCGAACGCGGGAAAACTGTAGTGGTCCTTGAGGCGCGCCATGTCGGCTTCGGCGCATCAGGACGCAACGGCGGACAGGTGATCCCCGGTTTGAAGCATGACCCCGAAGATCTTCTGGCTGCCTATGGTCCAGAGCACGGCAAGCGCATGATCGACCTCGTGGGTGGTGTAGGCGATCTTGTTTTCGGCCTTGTACGCGAACTTGATATCCAATGCTCTCCTGTTCGAGCCGGGTGGATACAGGCCGCCCATTCCCAGCTTGCAACCGCTGCCGTCCATAAGCGTGCGCGGCAATGGCAGGCGCAAGGCGTCGAAGTCGAGATTTTGGATCGCGCGCAGATTACTGAGCTTTCCGGCACGGAGCGCTATTTCGGCGGATGGCGCGATCCCCGCGCAGGTGCCCTGCAGCCGCTGGATTATGCCCGTGGGCTTGCCCGCGCCGCCACGGCACGCGGCGTTCAGATTTTTGAAGATTCCTCCGTTACTTCTCTGATGCCGGAGAATGGCGACTGGATTGCAAAGACCGCAAATGGGTCGGTTCGCGCACGCGAAGCACTTGTCGCCACCAACGCTTACACTGACAACCTTGTACCGGGTCTCGCTCAAAGCATTCTTCCGGTGCAAAGCATGCTGATCGCGACAGAGCCGCTTTCAGAAAAGCAGCGGCGGGAGATCATGCCAGGCGGAGTGGTTCTATCCGAAACACGCAAGATCGCTTTTTATATGCGCCAATCTGAAGACGGGCGTTTTCTTATTGGCGGACGCGGCGCCGTCGGAATGAACGAAAAGAAAGCGCTGATGGAAGCGTTGAAAGCCGGAATGGTGCGGCTGTTTCCACAGCTGGAAGGTATCGGCATCGATTATCACTGGTCCGGGCACGTGGCGCTGACCATGGATGGCCTGCCACATCTTCACAATCCCGCTGCGGGCTTGCATGCCATGCTTGGCTATAATGGCCGGGGCGTGGCCATGGCCACTGCCTTTGGCAAGATGTATGCCGAATATATCGCCGAAGGCCGCCCCATGGTTTATCCGACCACCAGCATACCCCGCCTTGCCTGGCATGCGATCCGCAAGCCTGTCATGGACCTCGGCATCCGCTGGTACTGGATCAAGGACAGCCTTGGTTTCGCATCGAAATAAATCCCATGCAGAAAGAACCTAACGTGCTGAGAAACGTAATCAATCTGGGCGTTGCACCTGCTTGCGGCTCCGATCTGGAAACAGCTTTCCGAGCCATCAGCCTGGACGGTCAGTCGACGGAGCCTTTCGGCTTCGGACGCGCAATCCTTTCTGGCCAAGGAACAGGGGTAGAAAGCCTGTTTTCCTCCATCATAATGCTGTGTGATGGTGCTTTGAATATCCGGGACAATAATGGTCTCGAAATCACACTGACCAACGGTGAGGTAGCAAGTCTGCCTGCAGGCATATTCTCATGGCGCGCACATGCGGCAGATTGTGTCATCCTCACGATACATCAGGAGAGCCTAAGCGTATCCTTCGGTAAACTTGATCTTGACCATCCCATGTCACCTGGCGGAGCGCCCAATCCGGCACTTCTGACCACCCCTGCACCAACGACTTCCCGTCACGAGTTCCAAAGTGACGATCCAATCGCCTGGGGCATCTGGGCCACGACGCCTTATGCTCGTCATCCGATCACCTATTCATTCTCGGAATTGATGATGCTGCGCAGGGGCGAGGTGACATTGTCAAACCCTGACGAGGGAAGCGTGACATTCGTGGCGGGCGATATCTTCCTCGTTCGTCCCGGCGCTGTAGCAGCATGGGATAATCCGAGTGATCTGGAGAAGTTTTGGATTATTCACAGTCCGAGCTAGGCCATTTCCAGTAAACACGCAAAGCACCTAACGAAGGAAATCAGTCCAATGGACTGATTTCCTCTGCCTGCCAATTCCCTCGTGGCAAGACCTGCCCTTCAACCGCCCTTGCATGCTGAAGGAACAGCGCGGCCCACGCCCCATGAGAGACGTCCCTGTATGATGGTCAGCGTTTGTCGGCCGTTCGAATAGGTCGTACCTTCTTTGCCGATAGAAGGTAAATCAATCGCCGCATTGCCGTTAACAGAGACGGAAGCGCGATCACCGAAGAGGCGTACCGCCAACTGAGTGCCATCCTCACACTTGTAGTGGCTAACAGGATAGGGATTGCCAGCACCGATTGACGCACCGGACGCGGACTGGCTGAAAGCCCCAAGTAGCAGGACACAAAATGCTGCGCTCAATAAATTTTTCAACGCGACAATCCTCCGGGTTAGGAGTTATCCAGCGGAAAGTATACGAGATTTCATGGCTACGAAAGTACACTTAATTATCATAACGACAACGTTTACAGACAGAGGGATTGAACGGAGTAAGGCCAAAACGAATTGGATTTCGCTGTAAAATTACCCCGAAATAAAACCCGCATAGCCGTCGTCCAATGTCTTGTGCAGAATTGCCGAATAAGCTGCAAAGGATATGTCGCCAGGTCGCACACGCCCAAATGACGACTCGACAAATTGCCTCATGGGCACGAGCGCAAGCGGTGTCGAAACTGGTGTCAGATGTGCACCCTGCCCGGCACGCAATGTCGTCAGGATGCCGAACATTTCGCCTGTGATGCTTGGGCGGGAGAGCACGGCCATACGGTACTGGCCAGATGTATTCGTGACGAGATAGATGTGTCCCGAAAGATGTGGAACGGAGACAGCTCCCTGTTGTGAGAACGAGACGTCAGAACGTTCACGCTCACGAAAATTGAGATGCCCGGCATCGAAATCCCAACCGATTTCCGTGATGTAAGCGAAGATGGCCTTGTCCTCCCCAAAGGACGGACGCAAGGTCAGGTAATCACCTTCAAGCCATGAAACCGAGGCGCGCGAGTAGGCGCCCAGTTCTTCCGCTGCGTGACTGTTGCCATTTCTGGCCAACTGGGCGGGCGCTTCACCTGCCTGTTCGCGCAGGGCGACGCCCATTGCCTGTTCGAGCCGGATGATTGTTGCGAGCGTGAAGGGCCTGTGACCCGACAGCGCCTTTTCCAAAGTCGATAGGCTGATCCGCGCTTCATCGGCCAGAAGTTGGCGCGAAATACGCCGTCGGGCGATTTCCTCACGAATCCGGACTGCAACACGGGCATTGATCTGGTCGGGCAGATGAGAGTTCTGATCGGACATGGCTTATCCTGAACTGCGTACTTTTCTGCACAATTCCACACATATGCGTAACCGGCAAGGCGATTTGCGGAAAGTGACGGCTGAAACTTGGCAAAGCTTACGCTGGAGTGGAAACAGTGGCTCCAGCGACAATGGCTCCAGTTCTTCGAGGTGAACAAGGAGCACGTCATGTCACCCGCGATAAATCTACCAAATCATAGCAATAGAGGTCGGGTACTCTCCCGCTTCTGTTCGTTCATCTGGTTCTGCAACATGGCGTTGTTGCCCGCATTGGCTGTCATTTTCTGTCTGTTGCAGATCGTGCAGGCCCGCGCTGAAACACCCGCTCTGGTCACGCCAAACGAGGTTCAATCCGGCAGCCTTCTGCTGGAGACAAACGAAGCCGGACGTTACGTCGAAGCGCCTCGGCTCGCAACGGACGTCGATCTCGATGTGAGTGGACCGACGGTCCGAGCCCGGCTGACGCAGGCATTCGAGAACCCGACCGACGGTTTCGTTGAAGCCTTGTATGTTTTCCCATTGCCAGAAGAAAGTGCGGTCTATTCGCTGAAGATGGTCATCGGTGATCGTGTGATTGTCGCTGACATCAAGGAGAAGCAGACAGCCCGCGAAATATATGAACAGGCGAAAAGCGAAGGCAAAAAAGCAACGCTGATCGAACAGCAGCGACCCAACGTGTTTACCAATGCGGTCGCCAATATCGGTCCGCACGAGAAAGTCGTTATCCAGATCGAGTATCAGCAGGCGGTACGGCTTTCCGATGAGCGTTTCTCGCTGCGTGTGCCTTTAGTCGTCGCACCGCGTTACAACCCGGACAATGCCTACCCGGTTGTCCAGGAAGTCGAAATGAAGAACGGCTGGGGCAAGTCGAGCGATACGGGCAAGCCTGATACTTACAATGCGCCACTCGTGACGCCTTTGGCCCCACCGGCTGCCCTGCGAACAAATCCTGTGGGCATCTCAGTCAAACTTAAGGCAGGCTTCCCGCTTGGAAAGGTTGAGAGCCTTTTCCACAAGGTCAGGATCGATACGACGAACGACGCGACACGGGAAATCACGCTGGACGGAATGGCAGCTGCAGATCGTGATTTCGTTCTGGAATGGAGCGCCGTCGCAAGCGATGCACCGCAGGTCGGGCTGTTCCGCGAACATATCGGCAAGGATGACTATGTGCTTGCCTATGTTACGCCACCGGCGCTTGCCAGCCCAAAAAAGGTCCAGCGTGAGGTCATCTTCGTGATCGATAATTCCGGATCAATGGGTGGTACTTCCATTGAACAGGCGAAGGCCAGCCTGGATTATGCACTGTCGCAACTTCAACCCGGAGATCGTTTCAACGTAATCCGCTTCGACGACACATTGACCAAATTCTTCGAAGATTCAGTCGATGCCAATCAGGAGAATATCACGTCCGCTCGCCGCTTCGTGACGAGCCTTGAAGCGCAAGGCGGCACGGAAATGTTGCCTGCCCTTCATGCCGCGCTTGATGACAGTAATCAGGGTAATGGATTGCGCCAGATCGTGTTTCTGACCGACGGCGAGATCAGCAATGAGCAGCAATTGCTGGATGCCGTTGCAGCACGTCGGGGGCGCTCGCGTATTTTCATGGTCGGCATCGGCTCTGCCCCGAACGCCTATCTGATGAACCGTGCGGCTGAACTTGGACGTGGAACCTTCACCCATATCGGGTCGGCGGCTGAAGTGAACGAACGCATGCGGGCTCTGTTCGACAAGCTTGAAAAACCGGCTGTTACCGATCTGAAGACCAGTTTCTCGGAAAAGAATGTGAGCATGACGCCCTCCCTTTTGCCCGATCTTTATCGTGGTGAACCACTTGTCATCGCAGCGCGAATGGGCAAGGCGATCGGAAACCTTGCTATTGAAGGCCAGATTGATGGCCGTCCGTGGACAGTCAATCTGCCACTCGATCAGGCAATAAATGCTGAAGGCATTTCAAAACTGTGGGCACGTCGCAAGATCGATGATGCGGAAGTGGAACTTACCCTTGGGAAAATTTCCCAGGACGCCGCCGATGCGCGTATTCTCCACCTTGCGCTGGAGCATCATCTGGTCAGCCGTCTGACGAGCCTCGTAGCTGTCGACAAGACACCGTCGCGACCGGCAAATGCGCCGCTGACCCGTGCCGATATTCCTCTGCAACTGCCCGCGGGCTGGGATTATGACAAGCTGTTCGACATCCGTGCGGATCGCACCGTCGGGGATCACGCAAACATGGACATGAATGGTGTAAATGACGCTGTCCGCAGCCACGAAAGCCCTGCATCACCATCATCGCCATCGCAGTCGATCCCGCTGCCGCAAACGGCAACGCCAGCGACACTACTGCTCATGCAAGGCTTGGGTCTGATACTGATTGGCTTGTTCGTCTTCTGGTTCTTCCGCCGCAAGGAGAATGCGTGATGTCTATCAATCCGATTATGACGGGGAGCGCACTGTGGCGCTCCTTACTCCCCACGGTGGGCATCGTGCTGATTGCGCTCGGGATGATAATTGCCAGTCAGGGAATCTGGATCCATGCGAAGGCATTTGTGGCACAGATCCTCCTCGAACGAGCTTTTGCGGAAAGCATTGAAACTGGCGCACCAGTCAAACCCTGGAGCTGGGTCGATACATGGCCGGTTGCCCGCATCGAAGCTCCACGACTTAATGAATCCGCCATCGCGCTGAAAGGCTCCAGCGGTCAGGCATTGGCTTTCGGCCCCGGTCATCTGGACAATACGCCGATGGCCGGGGAACGGGGAACAGCCGTGTATGCTGCGCATCGCGATACACATTTCGCTTTTCTGAAGAATATCGAGAAGAACGATCAGATACTCGTCACCCGCAGCGACGGTAAGGCGATTTCCTATCGTGTTAGTCATATGGCCGTCGCGCGTTGGGATGAAGCGAAGATCGCCGTGAATAGCGAAGGCCGTCATGTTGTGCTGTCGACCTGTTATCCATTCGATGCTATCACGCCTGGGCCGCTCCGCTATCTGGTTTATGCGGATATGGAAGAACCACAATAACCCAGCACGAACTATCGGTTTTCACAAAAACAGATGACGTGATCGAAGCCCGGATAAGCTCTCTTCCTGAAACTGAATGTTGCAAGAAGGCCCAATCCCAGAATTGCGAAAACACCCCCAACGACCAACACGACAGATGTCGTCGCCGATATAAAACTGCCGAATATCAACACCGCTGCCATCGAAGCTATGGCTATCGCCCACTCAATCTTGCGGGGCTTTGGCATCAGATGCCACGTCTCCGGATCAATACCGGCTTCAACGAAAATATCCGGGTCGAAACACAAATTCGAGCGAGCTGCCATGTTCTGTAGCAGAGCAATACGCAGGGCGTCAGCATTGACGAACCACAGACATTGCATGCCACGTTCCCGCAATGACATTGGAAGCGAATACTCGTTCTGCGTTCCGTCGGGCATTTTATAACCGAACGCTATCCGAGGCTCCCGCACAGGCCCTTTCAAAATGAGACGAACGTCATAACGTGCCATCTGACCGGACGCTATGCGCGCCCATTCGATCTTGGTGCCTTGCTTCTCCACAATTCCATTACCTGAACCGTATTCAACGCTCTCCGGTGTAATGGTGATCCAGGCGCCAGCCAAAAGACCAGCGCGTGCAAACATGAAGGCCGGAACAAGAAGCATTGCTGCGATGAGTGTCGATACAATTAGGGCTATCGGATCGAGGTCAGGGCTGGGTCGGATGAGAATCGTGAGTGCAGGAAGCGCCAACGCAACACACGACAGGAGCATGGCAATGCCAAAACACATCCATCGCGTTGCCGTGATATCAGGGATACCGGTAAGCGAGCGATCCTGTCGGTTAGTTGAATCGAATGCTATGATCCGCACAACCGAATCTTGATGCCGCGTTGCTGGATTGACATGGGAGTGTGATGCTGACGCCTGCCGCTTTGCCAGTTTCGGCTTCATCTTTCGCTTTGCAGTCTGTTTCACCCTTATCGCCGTACCTGTTGCTTCATCTCTCCTGACATACCACCCAAGCGTTGCGCGCAATTTAATGTGACGCTACCATTCCAAATGGATCAACCTCAACGGGCCGGCGAGTTTCATAACCAGAGAAGACGGCTCCCAAAGGCAATCTTGCTGTATCCAGAGCATGGCTGCCGGGTAACAAATCCTGTCCAACCTTGACCCGGCCGCGCCTTCACTTTCTCATGATGCATTCAGCGAATACGCCGTAACAGCCTCTCACGATAGGTATCGACAATCACGGCGAGGATGATCACGGTGCCAATTATGATTGGCTTGTAATTATCGCCGATACCAAGCAATTGCAGCCCGGTCGCGAGCACCTGCAAAATACAGGCCCCGGCCAGCGTGCCAACGATTGAGCCCTTACCGCCGAAAAGGCTTGTCCCGCCGATGATGACGGCTGCAATCGCGTTCAGTTCATAGCCAACGCCCGCAATCGGGCTGCCGATGTTCAGGCGCAGGAGATAAACAATCGCAGCAATACCAGCGGTGACGCCGGAAATGACAAATGCAGCGATTTTGTATGTGTCGGGATTGTGTCCCGACAGGCGCACAGCCTCATCATTGGCGCCAACCGCATAGATCATGCGACCGAAAACCGTAAAGCGCAAAACGAACCAGCCAACAGCAATCACGGCCACTGCGATCAGGAAAATCGACGGCAGAAAGCCTCCGACAATCAGATTGCCGAAGTCGACAAAACCCTGCGGAAGTCCGGTAATGGTAGAATTATTGGAAACCACCCGTGCCGCACCGGCGGCGATGTTCAGCATGCCCAGCGTGACGATAAACGACGGGATTTTCCAGTAGGTTGACACCTTGCCGTTGATGAAGCCACAAAGCCCGCCAACGGCGACGCATGCCAGGACTGCCAGCGGGATTGACAAGGCCGGTTCCAGACCGGACGTCATGATAAGAGCGCCAACGACCGTGCATAAGGCGAGCACAGAGCCGACCGAGAGGTCAATGCCACCAGTCAGGATGACGAAAGTCATACCTGCCGCAAGGACCGTATTGATCGCGATCTGAACGAAGATCTTCAGCGCGTTGCCCGATGTTGCGAAATAGGGCGCAGTGACGGAAAATACCAGCGTTATCAGGATCAACGCCAAGAATACGCCGGCATCACGCAACAGGAAGCGCTTCAGCTTCTGGCGGTCGGCAGCACCGGGGTGTTGGGCAGATGGAGAAATGGGTTCCGTCATGCGTGAACATGCTCCTGATAGGCGAGCGAAAGAATACGCTCCTGATCGAATTGAGATCGGTCCAGCTCCCCAACCAGTTTGCCGTTCGAGAAAACAATGATGCGGTGGCACATGCCGATCAACTCGGGCAGATCCGAGGAAATCATGATAATTGCCTTCTGGTTCGCAGCCAACATCCACAGAAGTTGATAAATCTCGCGCCTGGCGCCGACATCGACCCCACGTGTCGGTTCATCGAGTATCAGTGTGGACGACCCGCGAAACAGCCATTTTGCCAGAACCACCTTTTGCTGATTGCCACCGGAGAGGTTACGCACCGGCGTATCGATAGACGCAGTCTTGACGCGCAGCCGCTCGACCAGCTCAGTTACCGCGCCTTTCTCCACCCGGCTATCCAGCAGGCCACCGTGCGAGATTTTCTTCAGGTCGGTGATCGTGGTGTTGATAGACACGGGCATGTCTAGCAGCAGCCCCTGGCTCTTGCGGTCTTCTGTCAGAAAACCCAGACCATTACGCACGGCATCGCGCGGGTCACGGATAGTCACCGGCCTTCCATCTATATCGATTTCCCCTGCCGACCTTGGATCGGCGCCGAAGATTGCACGCATCACCTCGGTGCGGCCCGACCCGACCAGACCGGCGACACCCAGAATTTCTCCATGACGCACCGAAAACGAAACCGGCGGAGCGCCGCTGTTGCGCTTCACGTTCCTCACTTCCAGAGCGACGGACCCAAGCTTGATATCGGCATTAAAGCCATACTCATCCGCAATGTCGCGACCGATCATCATGCGTACCAGATCCGGCACGCGCAGCCCCTGCAGGTCGCGCGTCTCGACCAGGCGGCCATTGCGCAACACCGTCACGCGGTCGCCAATCTCAAAGACCTCGTGCAGACGGTGAGAAATGTAGATGATCGTGACACCCTTCGCCTTCAGCCGCTGGATGATCGCAAACAACCGTTCAATTTCCGGCGGAGTCAATGTCGCCGTCGGCTCGTCCAGAACCAGTAGTTTGCTGTCATAACCGAGCGCCTTGGCGATCTCGACCAACTGCATTTGCGCAACGCCCAGCTCCGAAACCGGCATACGCGGATCGACCGCCAGACCGACCTCAGCCAAAAGCTCTTCGGCGCGCCGGTTCAATGTCGCTCGGTCCATGATGCCGAAGCGTCTCGGCAGGCTTTCCAGCATCAGGTTTTCGGCAATGGAAAGATGCGACAGCAGGTTGAGTTCCTGATGAACGATGCGGATTCCCTGAACCTGCGCGTCATGCGGGGTCTTTGGCTTGTAGGGCCGGCCGTTCAGAAAAATCTCGCCCGTGTCGGGCTGATATATGCCAGCAAGAAGCTTGATGAGAGTTGATTTACCCGCACCGTTTTCACCCAGAATGATATGTGTCTCGCCACGCTGCAGCTCCAGCGTGACACCGTTTAGCGCAACCACCCCCGGAAAGGTCTTGCCGACATTTTCCAATCTCAAAATGGCGTCGGCTGACTGCATATCTGTTCCTGCCTGCCAGGTGAAGAGGAGCGGCACTCGGAGCGCCGCCCCATAATTGGCAATGTTTGGAAGATCCCGGTTTTCAGAGATCCTGGGCCGTGATGAGCTTGATGTCCGTCTTGACCCAACCGGAGAACTTTTCGCCTGCCAGTTCCTTGAGGCCGTAATCAATGCCCATGGCCGCCATCTGTGCGCCGAACTGATCGACGGTTGCGAGCATCTTGCCGTCCTTGATCAAAGGCTGGACAGCAGGAATGTTGTCGAAGCCCACGACCTTGATCTGGCCCGATTTTCCGGCGGCATCCAGCGCCTTCACGACGCCGAGCGCCATGGAATCGTTGGCCGCCATAACACCTTGAATGTCCTGATACTGGGTCAGGAAATTGGTCATCAGCGTGTTGGCTTCTTCCGTTTCCCAATGGGCAGTCTTGGAATCGAGCAGTGTCAAACCGCCTTCGGCCACGGCATCGTCAAAGCCCTTCTTGCGTTCCTTGGCATTGTCTGCCTCAGGATTGCCTTCAAGGATAACCACCTTGCCGCCCTTGCCGAGTTCCTTGGCAAGCGCCATGCCGGCAAGCTTTGCGCCCTCGCGATTGTCCGGACCGAAAAAGGCAAGGTCGACACCCGCCTGCTTTTTCGCCTCTTCATCGAGCGCCACGTCAATATTGATGACTTTGATGCCGGCCTCCAGAGCCTTTTTAACCGGCGTCACCATGGCCTTGGAATCCGCCGGAGCCAGCACGATCACATTGAACTGCTGCGTGATGAAATTTTCCACAGCATCGACCTGTGCGGCAAAATCACGTTCGTCCTTCATGCCAACAGCGGCAAAGGAGAACTTGTCGGTGTTCTTGGCGGCGTAGTCCTCGGCACCTGCCTGCATCTGCTTGAAGAACTCGTTGGCGAGCGACTTCATGACCAGACCGACTTTGGGCTTGTCAGCTGCAAAAGATGGCAGGGACGGTAGAAGCAGAGCACCGGCGCCCAGTGCGCTCGATGTTATAAACTGGCGTCGTGAAATTGAAACCCGACCCAGCCCTGTAATAATTGAACTTTTAGTCATGAATTCCTCCCCTCACTTCAGTAAAATCTGCCGTGTTACTGTAGCGTAGTGCCGTCGATAGAATACTGTCAAGACGGCAAGATAAAGGGAGACATTCGCGATTTCCGTCCTGCATGACGGAAACCGCGTGGAACGAACCGGATCGCTATCCGATGGAACTGGAGTTCCAATCCTTATCCTACGAAGAGTCAGGCAAGACGCCCATATTGGCGCAGCACGGCACGAAGACGTTCGTGATCTATGGCCTGAACAAGCAGCCGGTCAAAGGGTGTTCCACCCATATCCTCAGCCGCGATCATCGCATTAACCACTGCCTCTTCCACACTATCGACCGCCGCCAGATAGACGGTATCAAGCGGCTCGTCATTCACCATCTCGACGTCCAGAAAGGGCGCGGAACGATGCTGCATAGGTCTCTGGTTGGCGGTGGAAAAAGCGATAAAAATATCGCCCGAATTGTTACCGCCCGGCGTTCCGTTACGGCCGATGCCGATGCTTGCACGACGCGCTAGGCGCTTCAGCTGGTGCGGCATCAGTGGCAGATCGGTCGCCAGCACGACGATGATCGAGCCGCGCTCCTGCAACTGGCTCTGCGGCGTGCCATCCCGCATATGCTGCCCCACCGGCACACCGGCAATGGTCAGCCAATCGCGCTGCCCGTGATTGGCCTGCACCAGCGCACCGATGGTGAAACTGCGACCGCCGAACTCCACGACGCGCGATGCCGTGCCTGTACCGCCCTTGAAGCCATAGGTGATCATACCGGTGCCGCCGCCGCAATTGCCTTCCTGCACCGGGCCGGATGCAACATTGTCGAGCGCCTTGCGCACATCCGCTTCCGTCACAGGAAAGCCGTTGATGTCGTTGAGTGCACCGTCATAAGTTTCTGCGACAACCGGCATGATCCAGAGGAAATCGTCGGTCTGGTAGGTCGAGGCATAGCGGTCAACCATCCAGCGCACTGTCGCATGATGTGCCATGCCGATACCGTGCGTGTTGGTGATAACGACAGGGCCCAGGAAGTAGCCGCCATCTTCGATCCAGTGCGTTCCGGTCATCTCACCATTGCCGTTGAAGCGATGGACGCCTGCATAAACCGGAACCGGGGTTTCAGACTGCTTATGCGGCAGAATGGCGGTCACGCCGCTACGCGCTGGACGCTTGCGGCCGGGGCGCGGCTCGTTCTCGATAATGGTCTGAAAGCCGACGCCAACGCCATCGACATCGGTGATCGCGTTGTACGGACCGGTCACACCAGTGAAAGGAAGCCCAAGATCGCGAGCGCGCGGTTTACGTGTAGGTTTTTGTGAAGTCATATTATTTCTGCCGAGAACGAAGATAGAGACCGAGCGAAGCCACAACGAATGAGAAGGTCAGCATCATCACGGCAATCGCATTGATTTCCGGTTTGATGCCGCGACGCAGCATGGCGAAGATGAACATCGGCAGGGTCGTAACATCAACGCCTGCGATAAAATAGGTGATGACGAGGTCATCCATGGAAATGATGAAGGCAAGTAACGCACCACCGAGAATGCCGGGCATGAGCTGGGGCATGACGACCTTGCGGAACGTGCTCCATTCATTGGCGCCAAGATCGGCCGATGCATATTCCAGCGTGCGGTCCATACTGGCCAGCCGGGCCGAAACAACAATGAAGACATAAGAGATCAGAAAAGTGCATTGGCCGATAATAATCGTGGTCAGCCCCAGATGAATACCCGCGTTGACGAAGAAGATCAGGAGCGCAATGCCCAGCACGATATCCGGCATCAACATGGGCATGAAAAGCGTCACCTGATAGAACCGCTTTCCCAGAAAATTGTAGCGATGCATGGCCAGCGCCAGCGCAGTTCCGAGAACAGTCGATATCAGTGTCGTTGAAGTCGCAATCTTCAGGCTGTTGAACACGGCTGCCACAAGCTGATCCGTCGATTCAATATAGAGTGCGCTTTCCGAAACCACTGTCTTGAAGCCCAGAACCTGCGCATACCAGTCGGTCGTAAAGCCGCTCCACACCATCATGTTCACCGGATTGGCGTTGAACGAATAGACGATGATAAGTGCCAGCGGGATATAGATGAAGGCGAAGAACAACGCGACGTAGAGCAGCAATCCGCCATTGAAGAGAGACCGGGCGATTTTCATGGTTGCGTCTCCCTTACCGCTACAACGCTTCGGCGGCATTGCGCCGGTTTGTCAAAAGCACATAACCAAACAGCAGCAGCAACATGACGGCCATCACCATCATCGCGAGCGCCGACCCGAACGGCCAATTGCGCGCCGACAGGAACTGTCCTTCGATCAGATTGCCGAGCATCATCACCTTGGCTCCACCCAGCACTGCAGGCACAACAAAGTTTCCGAGCGCAGGAATGAAGACAATTACCGAACCCGCAGCAATGCCGGGCGTGGTCAGCGGCAGGACAATCCGGAAGAATGTCCGCACCGGGCCGGCTCCCAGATCAAGCGACGCCTGTACCAGACGCCAGTCCAGCTTTTCAATGCTTGCATAGATAGGCATGAACATGAACGGCAGGAACACATAGACCATGCCCAGCACGATAGCGCCGTCGGTATAGATCATGTCGAGGGGACGCGAGATAATGCCGAGCGACATCAAGGTCTCGTTGAGCAACCCTGTCGGGCGCAGGATCATCACCCATACGAACAGCCGCACAATCAGGCTGGCGAAGAATGGCAAGGTAATGAGGAAGATGCAGAAGTTCTTCCACCTGTCGGGAAGCCTGCTGATATAAAAGGCGGCCGGATAAGCGACCAGCAAGGCGGCAATGACCGTCACGATGGCTATCCTCACCGAGCGGAAGAAAATCGCCAGATAGATCGGGTCGAATTCCTCGAATGCCGGATCCGCGAAACCAAGGATACGCCCGAAATTATGAGGATAGAACTCCCATTCGACGCCACCATAAAGACCAGGCGCGAGAAAACTCGTTACCACCATGATCGCGAGTGGAATGGCAAAGAAAACGATCAGGAACAGTGTCGCCGGTCCGAGAAGAACTGCCAGCTGAAGACGCCGCAAGCTCGCGAGGTTCATCACGCAGCCTCCCCTTCGCAAAGAAGATGGACCGTAGCCGGATCGTAATACCAGCGCGCGGCCTGCCCCGGCTGCAGATCATTGACCGAGTTTCGGTCCACCGCCGGAATCTGCGCCGTCAGCTTGCGCCCGGAAGCGAGGTGTCCGAGCAATTCGAAAGACGAACCGATAAAGGCAATCTGGTCGAGCGTGACATCAAGCGCCCCATGTCTTTCATTGCGCGCGATAAGCGAGAAGTTTTCTGGACGCAGAAGTGCGGTGCCCCTGCCTTTGGCTTTGCCTTCACCATCGTGCTGCAGAACCGTTCCATCCGGCAGCACAAAGCCGTTGGCGTCGACTTGTCCTTCCAGAAGATTGCTCGCACCGACGAAATTGGCGACGAAGGCATTGACCGGGCGATCATACACAACCCGCGGCGCGTCCAGTTGCTGGATGCGCCCATTCGAGAGCACCGCCACCCGATCCGACATTGTCAGCGCTTCCTGCTGGTCGTGCGTGACAAAGATGAAGGTAATGCCCAGCTCGTGCTGCAAGGTCTTCAGTTCGAACTGCATCGCCTCGCGCAGGTTCTTATCAAGTGCAGATAGCGGCTCATCGAGCAACAGCACCTTCGGGCGGGCCACGATGGCCCGGGCCAGAGCCACACGTTGCTGTTGGCCACCCGAGAGCTGTCGCGGCAGGCGGGCCTCCAAACCAGCCAGCCCCACCATCTGCAAAACAGCCCTGACACGCTCCGTGCGCTCCGCCTTGCCGACACCAGCGACTTCCAGAGCATATCCGGCGTTCTGCCCCACACTCATATGCGGAAACAACGCATAGTTCTGAAAGACCGTATTGACCGGGCGGCGATAAGGTGGACGGTCCGTCATGTCGACGCCGTCAATCTCGATCCGTCCGGCATCCAACGCAGCGAACCCGCTGATCGCCTGGAGCAAAGTCGTCTTGCCGCAGCCCGAAGGGCCCAGCAAAGTGATGAATTCATTACGGCCGATATCCAGATCGATACCGTCCAATGCCTTGACCTCGCCGCCCTCCGGACTCGCAAAGGTCTTGGCCGCGGAAACCAGCCGTACAATCGCATCCCGCATTTTCGTTCCCCGAAATGTTATTTAATTAACTCTTGCGTGATTTGGTTATGTTGATATCATTTTCCAGTACAAGTCAACGCCCCGAAGACCGTACTTTGCATCCCTGCCAAGGCAGAGAAATGAAAGCGGGCCGCGGGGAAAAATATGACAAGGGGAACTACAATGACGATCTTCAATGGTGCTGTTCCGCGCCTTGGATTGATTGCGCTCACCGTTCTGGGCATGTCTGCAGGCAATAGCTTCGCAGATGACTTGAACATCTATAACTGGGGCGAATACATCAATCCTGCGGTGCTTCAGAAATTCGAAGAAGAGACCAAGGTCAAGGTCAATCTATCGACCTACTCCTCCAATGAGGAAATGCTGGCCAAGATTCAGGGTGGTGCCAGCGGTTACGATATCGTGTTTCCGTCCGTGCATATGCAGGACATCATGGCCAAGCTCGATCTGCTTGCGAAAACCGATATCAATACATATGAGGGCTTCAAGAACATCGACCCGCGCTTTCTGCGCGCCAAAAGCGACCTCAACGGAGAATATTGCCTGCCTTACGCCTTCGGCACGGTGGGCATTCTCTATAACCGTCGCGTGCTCGGCAAGGACGTGACCGGCTGGAAGGATCTTCTTGCGACGGTCAAGGAAAAGGGTCTCAAGATCACGCTTCTCGATGACATGCGTGAAGTGCTGGGTGTTGGGCTTCTTCTCAACGGAAACTCCGTAAACTCCACCGACCCGAAGCAACTTCAGCAGGCCGCAGACACTGTCATCGAAATGAAGCCGTATGTGGCTGCTTTCACCTATGATTCCCGTCCCATGGTCGGCGCGGGCGACGTTGCCGCCGCGCATTATTTTATCGGCAGCATGGTGGATGTTTTAGGCAATCCGAAAGATTTGGGTTACGTCATTCCGGAAGAAGGTGCGACCATGTACCAAGAAGATATGTGCGTTCTCAAAACAGCCCCGAACAAGGACAATGCCATCAAGTTCATGCAGTTTTACACGCGCCCGGAAATCGCCGCGCTCAACGTAGCCCAACAGACCAACGGGACGCCCAATGTGCCGGCACGTCAGCTGACACCTGACAACATCAAGAACAGCACGGAAATCAATCCGACAGACGAAACGATGAAACGACTCCAGATCTTCGAGGATCTGGGTTCCGGCGTGCGCCAGCTCGACCGGGCATGGACAAAGGTAAAAACAGCGCAATAAGCTGTTGTGCTGGCTCCGGTCTTCATCATCAGGGTCGGAGCCAAAGCGGGAGGGGTAAGTTTGTCCAAAGAAATTCTCATACGTCTCCAAAGTGCGGAATTACGCAAATCCAAGGCCGACAAGCTGATCGCAAGCTATATCGAGCGTAATCTGGCAGAACTGCCATTCGAAACGGCAAAGTCCATCGCCGAGCGTCTTGGCATTTCCCAGATGACGGTCGGTCGCTATTTGCGACGGCTCGGTTTCGACGGGCTGGAGGAGTTAAAAACAGCGTTAAGGCGAGGTCGTTCCAACCCCGCATGGCAGGTCAAGGGGCCGGTTGCCCGGCTCCAGCAGGATTTTCGCGAAGGCAAGCTACTTGCCGGTCTGGTGCAACAGCAGATCGAAAATCTCGGCACCGTCTATGAACTGACTACCCGTCCTGAATGGCAGGAGACCATCGACGCACTGATCGGGGCAAGCGAGGTCTATGTTGCAGCCTATCAGAATGTGCGCGGCATAGCGCAATATTTTGCGTCACAGCTCTCCTATTCGCGTCCGGGAGTGTCCTTCATGGACGGGTTGAACGGCACCTATGCAGAAGTCCTGGATGGCTCCAGGGAAAACCGCGTTCTGTTTCTGCACGATGTCCGCCGTTTCGCGTCAAAAGCCCGCCCTCTAGCCATTGAAGCGCGCCGAATGGGCGTAAAAGTGATACTTTTTACCGATGAATTTTGCCCGTGGGCAAGCGAGGTGGCCGATATTGCGCTGATCGTACCCGGTTCTCACGGTCCACTTTGGGACGGCGCGGCAACGATGACTGCCATCATGGATCTCATGCTTTCGCATATCATCATACAGCTCGGTAGTCAGGTGGATGAAAGAGTGCAGAGTTTGACCCGTCTCCAGGATATTTTTGGCGATTTCGAGAGTTAAAGCATTTCCAGCAAACGTGCGGAGCGGTTTTGCATGAGGCAAATGCAATGAACCAAATACTTAGAGCGGTTTCAGCGACTCCGTTTTAACTGGGAGCGCTCTGGCGAAAAGCTACCCTTCAAAAGTCTGCAAAACTTGCAAAGACCAGTTTTGGAAACCAGTTCCGAGAAATGAAACTCCGATACCGCCTAATCGCATCGGAAGAGATGAGCATACGTGTCTTCATCGCTCCCACGTGAAGACATATTGACATCGCACGGCCCATCTCTTAATTGTTCAACAATATTATTGAACAAAAAAGGGAACGATATGCCTACTCCAACAATCTCAAAACGCGTGACTGAACTGAAATCAGCCTTGCTCGCTGCCACATTTGCCGTCGTTGCGTTGGCCCCGCATGAGGCCGCAGCCGCGCCTCAGACCGTCAAGGAAAACACACTGTCGGTCGGATCTGACCTGACCTATCCTCCCTTCGTCTACATGAAGGACGGCAAGCCGGCAGGTTTCGATGTCGAGCTGATGGAAGGGGTGGCAAAGCAGCTTGGGCTTGCTGCAGAGTTCAAGGACACGCGCTTCACCAGCCTCATCACTGGTGCACGCGCCAACCATTTCGATGTCATTGCATCGGCGCTTTACGTCACGCCTGAGCGGCAGAAGATTCTCAATTTCATCCCGTACATCAAGGCTGGCTCGTCCCTGCTCGTGCTGAAGGACGCCAAGTTCCGCCCGGCGAACGAAAAGGAGCTGTGCGGCAAGATCATCGGGTCGATGCAAGGAGCGTCCTGGCTCCCGAAGCTGAAGGCACTGTCGGAAGATTATTGCGCCAAGAACAATCTCGGCGCCATCGAGACACGCGAATTCGATACGGATGCGCAGGTCACGCAGGCATTGCGCAGCGGCTCGGTCGACGTGGAATTCATGGATAATGTCGTTGCTGCCGAACTGCTGAAGAAGTTCCCCGACGATTATGCCGTTACATCCAGTGCGCTCATCTATCCGATCATGGTGGGTGTAGCCACCACCCCGCAGAACAAAGAGCTTTTCAATGCCATGAACGATGCTTTCGCCCAGATGCGAAAGGATGGTTCCTATGACGCGCTCGTCAAAACCTATGGCATGGAGCCTGTCACCGACGATGAAATCAAAGCGGTCGTTTCCACGGCTCAATAAACCGGAAGCGGGGCGGACTGGCCCCATTTCCCTCTGCATGGCCGAAACGGGAGGCTTCGCTTGAACTACGATTGGCATTACGCGCTCGGTCTGCTTGCAGACCGGGATTTCTGGGAGGCGAGCTGGGTTGTGATCAAGCTTAGCCTGCTGAGCTGGCTTCTGGCGGCGATTGCGGGCTTCGGTCTGGCACTGGCAAAGCAATCATCATGGTCGGTGATCAACGGTCCCGCACGGGCCTATATCTGGTTCTTCCGAAGCCTTCCGCTTCTGGTACTGCTGATTTTCATCTACAGCCTGCCGCAGGTCTTTCCGGTCCTTCGCACCCTCCTGTCGAATGCTTTCGCGGCTGGCCTGATCGCGCTTGTCATCAGTGAAACCGCTTATATGGCAGAAATCCATCGGGGTGGTTTGCTCGCCATTCATAAAGGCCAGATCGAGGCGGGGCGTGCGCTGGGTCTGAGCTTCCTCGGTATCCAGCGCCTGATCGTCGTTCCACAGGCAATCCGGGTTTCATTACCCGCAATGTCGAATGAACTCGTCACCATCGTCAAGCTCACTTCTCTGGTTTCGGTCATTTCGCTTGCCGAAATCCTGCTTGTCGGCCAGCGGCTCTATACGCAGAATTTTCTGGTGCTCGAGACGCTCACCGTCGTCGCCTTCTTCTACGTCCTCATCGTCACGCTGTTTGATCGCGGTCTTTCAATGCTGGAACGCCGCTCGGATGTGATACGGCGCGGTCAGAAGGCACGCACCTTGTCGCCACAGGAGGTTGCGGCAAAACTGTCCGGCACTGAAGCTCCCGTCGATCGCGCGCAAGGCAAATCCCAGCAAGCCGACACCATTGCCCTGGAAGCAACTGAACTTCGCAAGGCCTATGGTTCGCATGAAGTGTTGAAGGGCGTCAGCCTGACGGTGAAATCCGGTGAGGTCATCTCCATCATCGGTCGTTCGGGCTCGGGCAAGACGACCTTCATTCGCCTGCTCAACGGACTGGAACGTCTCGATGCCGGTGAAGTAAAACTGCACGGCTCGCCGTTCATCTCGGCCGAATTGACGCAATCGGGCAAGCATATTTTCCGGGAAGACGTTTCCCTGATCCGCGATGTCGGCATGGTGTTCCAGAGCTTCAATCTTTTCAATCACAAGACTGTGCTTGAAAACATGCTCCTTGCGCCTCTGTACCACAAGATCGGTGCGCGAGCCGACCTTGAGCGGCAAGCCTTTCATTATCTGAACAAGGTGGGCATGGCCGCCCATGCGGAAAAATATCCGCACCAGCTTTCGGGCGGTCAGCAGCAGCGCGTTGCAATCGCTCGCGCCCTGATGATGTCGCCAAGCATCATTCTGTTCGATGAACCCACTTCGGCACTCGACCCGGAAACCGTCGAGGAAGTGCTGGGCGTTATCCGCTCGCTCGCAAGCGAAGGCGTGACGATGGTCATCGTAACCCATGAAATGAACTTCGCTTTCGAAGTCTCCGACAGAATTCTCTTTATGGACGCGGGCAAGGTCGTCTGCGACGATACGCCGGATAAACTCAAATCCGGTATCTATCCGCAGTTGAAACCTTTCCTGAAGAATATGACGGTCTGAAACATGAACCAGCCTGCCACCCTTCGTGATCCCGCATTCATTCGCGTCGCCAATGCCATACGCGACGACATTCTCAAAGGCCGCCTGTTGAGCGGCACGAGCCTGATCGAGGCCGAACTGATCAATGTCTACGATGTATCGCGCAACACCCTGCGCGAAGCCATGCAGCTTCTGCGTCAGCAGGGGCTGGTCTCGCAGGAGCCGAACAAGAGCGTCCGCGTGAAACGGCTAACGGAAACGGACATTCGCGACATCTTCGTGGTGCGCCGGGTCGTCGAGCTCGGCGCACTCCGTGGGCGAAACTCGGTTCCCGCCGACTGGCTGGAAAGGCTCAACGAGGTGATCCGCAATGAAAGTGAAGCGACCGCCCGCGCGGACTGGACGGCGGTGGCCCGCCAGAGCCTTCTCTTTCACCAGGAAATCGTATCGCTGCATGGTAGTCCTATCTTCGATCAGATGTTCTCCCTGCTCGTGACCCAGCTGCGTCTGGTTTTCGTCACCGGCAACGAACAGGCTTTCCATGAACCTTGGTTGAAAAGAGAAGCCGAAATCTGCCGCCTCATCGCAGCGGGTGACTGCGAAGCCGCCTCCGGTCAGCTTGAGAACTATCTCGCGGATTCAGAGAAAATGCTGACGGCATTGGTCCGGAACTGATCGCAGCCGATTGCGATAGAGCGCGTTTCGCTTCGATTGAAGCAGATCGGCGCTCTAACCTCTTATATTTCAAGCATAATCTTATCGATCCTCGTTTCACTTCGGTCGGATTATGCTCTAACGGGACATGCTTTATGAAACACGATCCGCAAGACAAATCCGGATTGGGATCTGCCATGGCTTGCAACCGGGTTGAAAAGCTCGACCTGGCGCTGTCTGACTATGCGGCGCGTGACTGGAATGCGCGAGAGGTTTTTCTCAACCGGCGGTTCGAGGCGGCCCGCACCGAGCTCGGCCATTGGCAAGCGCTCAGTGAAACCAATCGTGAACTCCCGCCGCTTGCAGGACTGACGATGACGGTCAAGGCCTGCTTCGACACTGAAGGCTGGGTGACCAGCTGTGGTTCGAAAGCATTACAAGAGGCAGCTCCTGCAAGTGCAAGCGCCGCTCTGGTGCGCAGGCTTCGCATGGGTGGCGCAACACTGCTCGCGCAGACAAACATGACCGAATTTGCTTATGGCGCGCTCGGGGTCAACACACATTTCGGCACGCCACGCACGCCGCTCGACCCTGCCGGAGAGGCGATCGCTGGCGGCTCTAGTTCTGGTGCAGCGGTGGCCGTCGCGCGCGGATATAGCGATTTCGCCATCTGCTCCGATACCAGCGGTTCAGCGCGCATTCCAGCGGCTTTCTGTGGCGTCGTGGGCTTCAAACCAAGCCGCGGACGCTACGAAACCGATGGAATGCACTGGTTGTCGACCAGCTTTGACGTGCCGGGGATCATCAGCACTTCGGTCGCCCATTGTCGCCTGATCGATGATGTTGCCACCGGCATCCCGGCAAGGAAACCGCGGCGCTCAAAGCAGATAAGACTGGCAGTTCCCCGCCTGCTTTCGGAAACCGCTCTCGACAATACCGTTGAAGATCTTTTCGGGGCTTGCCGGTCCGCTCTGGAAGCAGCAGGAATTGTCGTCCAGGATATCGAACTTCCAAGCTTGATCGAGAGTGCCAGGATTGCCGTCGATGGCGGGATGATCGGTGCCGAGGCTTACGCGCTTCATCGCGAGCGGCTCGCCGTCGATTTCGATAGTTATGATCCCTTGGTCGGAACGCGCATTCAAAAAGGTCGGGAAAATCCCGCCTATCTCTATGTGAATGCATTGAACGCCCTTGCTGCCTGCCGTGAGCAGTTCGACGCGGAAATCGAGGGTTTTGACGGTTTCATTCTGCCGACCGTTCCCATGCTGCCGCCCGCCTTGGCCACGCTTGCAGACGAGGAAACCTATCTGGCGCTCAACCGGCGTGCATTCTCGCTGACAGAATTCGCCAATCGTCTTGATCTGCCCAGCATCTCGCTACCAATCGGGAAGCACCCTGCCGGTCTCATGCTGACCGGACTGCGCGGCGAGGACGAGACGCTACTGGCCATCGCAGAAGTACTCGAGCCGCTGGCCGCCAAGTTTTAACAGCCTTTTTGACACTGAAATGAGGAGAATACTATGATTGTCGTGACATCCGATGAAATCGCCGGCACCGCACGCGATGCTTCCGGACCCGGTTGGGAAAGCCGCCGCATGATCGTGCGTGACGACGGCATGGGCCATTCGGTCCACGAAACCCGCGTCAAGGAAGGCGCTGAACTGCACCTGCACTACAAGAACCACTTCGAAACCAATTATTGCTTTTCCGGTGAAGGCGAAGTCGAACACAAGTTGAGCGGCGAAGTGTTTCCGATCCGCCCCGGCACCATCTATGCGCTGAACGAAAACGACCCGCATATCCTGCGCGCGACCAAGGGCGACCTTGTGCTGGTCTGTGTTTTCACGCCACCGCTGGCTGGCAATGAAGTGCACCGCGAAGATGGCAGCTACGCTCCCGCCGACTGAAGTATAGAGTTTCGGCAATTGAAAGAAAACGCCGCGATTGATCGCGGCGTTTTTGTTGATCTGCTGTTGGTTCAGAAACCGTGTGTGCGATCATATCCGTTGAGAGCAGGCGGCGCCCAGCCTTCCGGCAGACGTTCTGGCTTGTAAATCTCTACCACCATCGGATGGCAGGCGGCAGTATCGGAAGAATGTTCTGCCGAACAGTCACCCCCGGGACAGGCCGACAGACAGCCAAGAAGATTGATCTCGGCAAAGAATTCCAGATAGTCGCCCGGTCGAACAGGGCTTGCCTTCATGAAATATTGCCCAGTATCCCGGGTGAAGCCCGTGCACATGAACACGTTGAGCACGTCGTGAATATAGGTTTCGGCCTCGTGCAGCGGCTTGCCCGTCTGCTTCGCAAAAGCGCGCGTGAGGTTGGAATGGCAGCAGTGATGGTACTGCCCGCCATGACTCAGAAGATTATTGGTATAAGGATCGCAGCGCGTGCCGATCACGTCATGCACCGCGCCGCCAAATTCGTCGAAACCATACCAGTCCAGACTGTCGTGAGTGATGGTGGCCATCGGACGCAAGTAAGGAAAACTGGAGAACAGCTGGTCTCCCAGCCCCACATGGGTTCCGTTGAGCGCGCGCGTCTTGCCGCTATAGAATTTCTCGTTGAGGTCGTCCGCATTGAACAGGTTGAGATCACCGACCTGCGGTCCCTCGCTGCATACGATACGGCAGAAATGCCCGGCCAGAACGGACCAGCACTCTGCATCCCTCGGCTGCACGGTGATGCGCTCGACAAGAACAAGTTTGTCGCGAAGGGCGCGATAGGCATCGAGATCAGGTCGTGGCAGCGTATCGACCGGATAACAGATCACTGGTTTGACGGCCATGCGAGCAGCGGCATCGGCAGGCCGCGGCGTGATCGAGTTTGTCTTCATGAAGCGCTCTGTCGTTCTCTTGCGTTTGGATCGCCACGATACGCCACCGCGCATTCCATGACGGACAAGTTCTAACATGGAAGATATCGTTCAACAATATTGATGAATAATCATAGGCACTGCCATACTTTATGTCAGCCTTGTTTGAAGAGCTTCAAAGCGACATGCGAACAGCGACGGAACAATACATCTGTGGTGCGTAATAGAACGCCGATCTGATTGAATCAGATCGGCGTTCTAACTGTTTGTTTTGGCGCAGATCTTGTTCACAAGAAATGCCTTTCACTTCTCGGCATTTCCCCTAGTGAGCTATCATGACATGACGCACGGCGGTGTAATCTTCCAGCGCGTAAATCGACATGTCCTTGCCGTAACCCGACTGTTTCAGGCCGCCATGCGGCATCTCGTTTGTCAGCATGAAATGGGTGTTGATCCATGTGCAGCCATATTGCAGGCGGGCTGCGGCCTGCATGCCCTTGCTGACATCCTTGGTCCAGACCGACGAGGCAAGGCCGTAATCACTGTCGTTGGCCCATCGCACGGCTTCATCGACTTCGCTGAAGCGTGTGACCGATACAACCGGACCGAAGACTTCCCGGCGCACGATTTCATCTTCCTGCAATGCTCCGGCGATGACGGTCGGTTCGAAGAAAAAGCCATTGGCACCGGACGTATTACCACCTGCGGTCACCTCGATATGCTTGTGCTCGCGAGCGCGGGCGACGAAACTTCCGACACGGTCGCGCTGTCGGCGGGAAATGAGCGGTCCGATCTCGTTCTGGCTGTCGTCGTCGAGATTATAGCGAATACTGGAAACGGCCGACGACAGGTCAGCGACGAAACGGTCGTAGATGCGTGCATCGGCATAGATGCGGCAGGCAGCGGTGCAGTCCTGTCCGGCATTGTAATAGCCGAAGGTGCGGATACCGTTGACGACCGCTTCTATGTCCGCATCGTCGAAGACGATGACCGGCGCTTTGCCGCCAAGCTCCAGATGAGTGCGCTTCACGGTTTTGGCCGCGGCCTGCAAGACCTTCTTGCCGGTGGCGACATCACCGGTGATCGACACCATGTCGATCCGCGGATGGTTGATCAGCGCGTTGCCGACGGTTTCACCTCGCCCCAGAACGACATTGACAACGCCCTCGGGCAGAATATCCGCCAGCAGCCTGGCCATTTTCAGCGCGGTCAGAGGCGTCTGTTCGGACGGTTTGAAAACCACCGTATTACCGCCTGCAATGGCTGGCGCCAGTTTCCATGCCATCATCATCAAAGGATAATTCCAAGGAGCGATGGAGCCGACAATGCCAACCGGATCACGACGGATCATCGATGTGTGGTTCGGGATATATTCGGCGGCAAGCGGTCCATGAAGATTACGCACTGCACCCGCAAAGAAGCGATAACAATCCACGATGGCCGGAATCTCGTCATTGATGACAGCATTGATCGGCTTGCCGCAATTGAGCGCTTCCAGCGTGGCGAACCCTTCAGCGTCCCGCTCAATCGCATCGGCGATTTTGAGGAGATAATTGGAACGTTCGGCGGGTGTGGTGCGTGACCAGGTCTTGAATGCCTTGTCGGCGGCGGCGACTGCAGCGTCGACCTGTCCTAGCGATGCCTCGGGCAGCTTGAGAACGGTCTCTCCGGTCTTGGGATTGAGGACGTTTTCTTCCGTCTCCGTACCCGCTTCAAAGCGCGAGCCAATCAGCATTTCGGTGTTCATGTCGTTCTCCCTTGTGTCATTTCCCGTGACCGGCGACCTGATCGCCATCGCGGGTGAGATAGTAGGCTGCGAGGATGGGCAGGAAGGTCACCAGAACCACCACCATGGCCACCACATTGGTGACGGGGCGCTGGCGCGGACGGATCAGTTCCTGAAGCATCCAGATCGGCAGGGTCATCTGCTGGCCGCCAGTAAATGTGGTGACGATCACCTCATCGAAGGACAGTGCGAAGGCGAGCATGCCGCCTGCGAGCAGGGCCGTTCCGATATTCGGCAGGATGACATAGCGGAACGTCTGGAACCCGTTGGCGCCAAGATCCATCGAGGCCTCGATCAGCGAACCGGAGGTGCGCCGGAAACGTGCAACCGCGTTGTTATAGACGACCACCACGCAGAAGGTCGCGTGACCGAGCACGATGGTCCACATCGAAAACGGAATGTCGAACAGCGAGAAGGCCGAGCGCAAGGCGATGCCGGTTACAACGCCGGGCAAAGCTATGGGCAGGATGACCAGCAGCGAAATGCTTTCGCGTCCGAAGAAATGCGTTCGGCTGACAGCGGCGGCGCACAACGTTCCAAGCACGAGCGCAATCAGGGTCGCAATCGTCGCCACCTGCACGGAGAGCGCCAGCGACGACCAAACATCGGCGCGATTCCAGGTGACTTCGAACCATTGCAGCGTGAAGCCCGGCGGCGGCCATTGATAGCTCTTCTCTTCCGTCGTGAAGGCATAGACGAAGATGAGCAGGATCGGCAGATGCAGGAAGGCGAGACCCAGTCCGGCAGCAAGCTTCAATCCGAAGGAAGCGCGGTTGTTACGATCAGAGCGCATCGAAAGCCCCCTGTTTCTTGGCGATCCACAAATAAATGGCCATGATGACGATCGGCACGACGGAGAAGGCAGCCGCCAGCGGCACATTGCCTGCCGTTCCCTGCTGGGTATAGACGGCCTGCCCGATGAACAGGCGCGACGAGCCGATGATCTGCGGAATGATGTAATCGCCAAGTGTCAGCGAAAAAGTGAAGATCGATCCCGCAATGATGCCCGGCATGGCAAGCGGCATAAGCACGGTTCGGAAAGTCTGCGCCGGCGTTGCGCCGAGATCGGACGACGCCTCGACCAGATTGCCGGGCACACGCTCAAGTGCTGCCTGCGTCGGCAGGATCATATAGGGCAGCCAGATATAGACGAAGACGATGAACGTGCCGAGATAGCTGACCGACAGCGAATTGCCGCCGATGACGGGTAAGGACAGGATGCCGTCAAGCAGCCAGGACAGGTGCAGTTTTGCAAATATCCAGGTCAGGATGCCTTCCTTGGCGAGGATCAGTTTCCACGCATAGACCTTGACCAGATAGCTCGACCAGAGCGGCAGCATGATGCCGAGATAGAACAGCGCTTTCCAGCGCCCACGTGCGTAGCGGGCGGCATAATAGGCGATGGGAAAGGCGATGAAGGCCGATGCGACCGTGACCAGCGCAGCCATCGAGACGGTGCGTATGATGATGTCGAGATTGGCCGAGTTGAAGAGCTGCGCATAGGTGGCAAGCGTGAAATTATAGTCGATCAGACCGGAGAAATCATCGACCGAGAAGAAGCTCTGCAACAGAAGTGCGATCAGCGAGCCGATATAGATGATGCCCAGCCACAAAAGCGGCGGCGTAATCATGAGAAACAGCAGCAATCCCGGACGACGCCAGAACAGGTCAGAGAGGCGACCGAGCATTCCGCCGCGCTGCGGCAAGATGGAAGCCGCCGGATTGGTCCCGGAGTTCGCGAGTGTGGAAGCCTGCACGCCGGTCATGCTGCTTGATCCATATAATGAACGTCACCCGGATTCCAGACAATACGGATATCCGATCCGGTCTCGGGAACGGTTGCACCAGCAGGCAGCATGACATGCAGTCTGGCGCCTTCAGCTTCAACACCGAGACGTGTAGCGGACCCAAGGAAGCTGGCGGTTTCGATCCGCGCCGCGACCCCGACCTTATCACTCTTGTCTGCAAGGCGAATGGATTCCGGGCGGAGGCTTGCCCAACGTCGTTCGCCGCCGAATGCAGCCATAACCTCCGGCGCGACCACATTGGAGGAGCCGACAAAGTCGGCAACAAACCGGGTTTGCGGGCGGTTATATATTTCCTGTGGCGTTCCGGCCTGAACGATACGACCATTGTTGAAGACAGCGATACGGTCCGCCATGGACAGCGCTTCGCCCTGATCATGGGTCACGAAGACAAAGGTGATACCGAGCGCCTTTTGCAGGCTCTTCAGCTCTTCCTGCATCTGCTCGCGCAGTTTGAGGTCGAGAGCACCGAGCGGCTCATCGAGAAGCAGCACTTTGGGCTTATTGACGAGGGCGCGAGCCAGCGCGACGCGCTGTCGCTGTCCGCCGGAAAGCTGGCTCGGCTTGCGTGCGCCATAACCGGGCAGCTTGACCAGTTCCAGCATGTCCTCGGCGGCACGGTGTCGTTCGGTCTTTCCGGCGCCCCGTACCATCAGCCCATAGGCCACATTGTCCAGAATGCTGAGATGCGGAAACAGCGCGTAATCCTGAAAAACCGTGTTGACGTTCCGTCGATAGGGCGGAACGCCGCCAGCACTTTCGCCGAAGATCTCAATCTTGCCGTCAGTCGGCTGCTCGAAGCCTGCAATCAGCCGCAGACAGGTTGTCTTGCCAGAACCGGAAGGGCCCAGCATGGCAAAGAATTCACCGGACGCGATGGTCAAATTGACATGATCGACGGCACGGACTTCGCCGAAGTAACGGCTCACATTTTCGAAACGAACTGCTGCTGTCATGGTTCTATCCATCATGGAGCGCCAGCCTCTGTTGGCGGGCGGGCACGTCTTTCCGTTCCCTTCCTTCAACAGAAGGAAGGGCGATCTTCGAGCTTATGATAGTCGATGTCAGCGACCGCCAATGACGCCGATATAATCCGATACCCAGCGATGATAGGGCACGCATTCGCCCTGGCTTTCGCATTTGGCTGTCGGCGTGCGCCAGAAGCTGATCTTGGCGAAATTATCGAAGCCGTTGGTCGCGCAGCCTTCGTCGGTCAGGAGCGCATTACCCTTGCAGGCTGCCGGAACCGACGGTACCGCACCGAACCAGGCTGCGGCATCGCCCTGAACTTTCGGTTTTAGCGAATGCTCGAACCACTTATAGGCACAATTGGGGTGCTCGCTATCCACATGCAGCATGGTGGTGTCGGCCCAGCCGGTCGCACCTTCCTCCGGGAAAGTCGAGCCAATCTTTGCGTTTTCCGATTTCAGAAGATTGACCTGGAACGGCCATGAGCCGGAAGCCACGACACCTTCATTCTTGAAATCGTCAATCTGGATCATGGCGTCATGCCAATAACGGCTGACGAGCTTGCGCTGTCCACGCAAGAGATCAAGTGCTGCCTTATACTGGTCTTCATTGAGTTCGTACGGATTCTTGATACCAAGTTCCGGCTTGTGCTTCATGAGATAGAGGGCGGCGTCCGCAATATAGATTGGGCCGTCATAGGCCTGCACGCGGCCCTTGTTGGACTTGCCATCCGGCAGGTTCTGTTCTTCGAACACCACGTTCCAGCTCTTCGGCGCTTCGTCCTTGAAGACGTCGGTGTTGTACATCAGCACATTCGGCCCCCAGAGATAGGGCACACCGTAATGCACGTCCTTGACGGTGAACCACGGCGCATTTTGCAGCCGTTCGTCTACGGTCTTCCAGCTTGGGATAAGGTCAGTATTGATCGGCTGAACACGCTTTCCAGCCACGAGGCGGAGAGAGGCGTCACCGGAAGCGGTGACCAGATCGAAGCCGCCTTCATTCATCAGCGCGACCATTTCATCGGAAGTGGCGGCGGTCTTCACGCTGACCTTGCAGCCGGTTTCCTTCTCGAAATCCGTAACCCAGTCGTAGTTCTTGTCGGTCTCGCCGCGTTCAATATAGCCCGCCCAGGCCACGATGCTCAGCGCGCCTTCACCTTGGCCGATCGCTTTCAGCGGTTCGGCGGCGATGGCCTGCGTCGCAAAGCTTGCGACAGCCATCAAAGCGGTACAGGATTGCAGAATCTTTTTCATCGACCACTCCCGTTTTTTCACATTCAGTGATTTTGTTCCCGGAACGGATCGTGTGCTGAAACCTTGCCTTTCGCAAATTCATTTATCGAAAAGCTGATATCGGTTTTCCCGATATCGAAGACTAACGCAGTCTGCCGGAACGGGCCGCTTCGGCAATGCCAATAAAGTCACGCGCGGATTGGGGCAGGCTCGATCCCTTGCGCCAGGCCATGCCGACCTGCACGACAGGCAGTGACCCAGAGACATCGCGGCTTTCGATCCGATCACCTTCCAGCGACCATGGGCGATAGACGAGATCGGGAAGGAGCGCGATGCCTGCACCGGTGGCTACCAAACTGCGCACGGCTTCCACTGAACGCGTGCGAAAAGCCACATGCGGACGGGCGCCGAGGGCGGCCAGAAGCTTGCCGGTATTTTCCTCGATTTCATCAACCGTCAGCATGATCAGAGGTTCCTTCGCGATATCGCTTACCGAAATGCTGTCCGTCGGGACCAGCGGATGGCCCAGAGGCAGCCACAGCCGATAGGGCGAGGTTTCGAGAATTTCCGCGTGAAGTGCCATACGGTCCCGGAGATTGGAGATAACCATCACTGCCACATCCAGTTCACCACCGACCAGGAGATGTTCAAGATAGGAACCATTATCCTCAATGGCGCTGATTTCAACGCCGGGAAAAGCCCGGCGATAGCGGGCAAGCAGGTCCGACAGCACATAACCCGCGACGAGCGAGGTGACGCCGAGATTGAGTTTACCTTTTTCCTGAATGCGATTGTCCGTGAAGGAGCGGCGGGCATCCGATACGTCTGCCAGAATTTTCGTTGCGTGGCGCAAAAACTGATGACCGTTATGTGTAACGGTAAGGCCGCGAGGGTGCCGTTCGAAAAGCTCTACATTCAGGTCCGTCTCAAGTTCTTTGACGGCTTCTGTAACGGACGATTGGGAAATGGATAGTTTCTGCGCCGCACGGGTCACAGACCCCTGTTCGGCCACAGCGATGAAGTATTGTAACTGCCGCAGGGTAAACGCCATTTTTTCAATTAAGCAAGCGCGCACTGCTATTGCAATAGGGACTGAGTACGAAGCCTAATCGTACCGTCCATACACCGGTCAGTTACGGTCGAGGAAGCATCCATCTGGATGAAAATAATCGAAGCTTCCGTTCCAAATCGCACTTCGCTTCGATGAGAATATCGGCTCACAACCAAGTCGATTTATAATTTACAATTATCTTCCATATACCATAATATCTATCATTAAATTACTTTGATAATCAAAATAGTTTTGAATGTAATATTATCTTATTTAACTATGATAAAATATTCGCCCATACTTCTGCTATATTCAGTAGGAGGACATGCGATGCCGAAGATCGTTGGAACCAATGATGCCGATACTATAGTTGGCACGGAAGAGAATGACCGCATCTGGGCCCTTGCGGGAAATGACATCGTCGACGGAGGTCTTGGTAGCGATATCATCGACGGCGGTGCGGGCGATGACGTCCTGACAACAACATGGCGCAATGTGCCGGAGTTCGATGAATTAAACGGCGCCAGCGGCAACGACCGCCTCATATTCAATTTTTCGGGCGGTGCGGCAAGAGGTGGTGAAGGGGTTGATACGCTCGTTACCGATTTATCCAATCGTTCAGACTCAGTTGCGTTTAACGCAATGCAGGGACATGCCTATTGGGGAGATGGCAGCTCAAGCTTTGATCACCTCTACTTCACCGATCTGGAACGCCTCAACCTCAAGACCGGCGCGGGCAATGATACTATAGATGCTACGGGCTTCCAGTTTGCCAACATACATGCAGGCGCGGGCAATGATTATGTGCGAGGCGGTACTGGCAACGACCAGATAACCGGTGGAGCGGGCCACGACAATCTACTGGGCGGGGATGGTGACGACCAGATCAAGGGCGGCAGCGGTGATGATGTGATCGACGGCGGTAATGGCAATGACACGCTGTCCGGTAATGATGGCAACGATAAGCTCAGCGGCGGCAGGGGAAACGATACCCTGATGGGCGACGAAGGTAACGACACGCTGAATGGAGGAGATGGCAATGACCGTCTCTACGGCGGAGCTGGAACCGACATATTATTGGGTGGAGCAGGCGACGACTATTTACAGAACACGGACACGGACGGCGATATCTTGTTTGGAGGCGACGGAAACGACTACTTCACCGCAGGATCAATAGACAGTGGCTATAGTGGCTATTGGTTTGAAATGCACGGCGGTGCCGGAAACGACACGTTTTCGATCTATTCGGATGGAGGACTTGGCACCATTGATGGAGGCGACGGTATTGATACATTGGCCGTCACTTTCGACGATGTGGCAGCCGGTTTCAAGTTCGACGCCGCCGACTATACCTCGACCGAGGTGTTCAACATCAGTGTCATCTCCGCCTATCAGGGTGCTCAGGTATTCGGCGGAAACGGCGATGACCGCATCGTCAGCATCGAGAGTTATCGTGAAGGTTTGAGTGGGAACGATACCTATAATGGTCGCGGGGGCAACGACGTGATCCATGGAGCGTTTGGGCTGGACAGCCTTCTCGGTGGCGAGGGCGATGATAAACTGTACGGTGGCGCAAGCTCTGACCGGTTATTGGGCGGAACCGGTGCAGACACTCTCAGCGGTGGAACTGAAGCCGATACATTCATTTGGGACAATGCATCACTGCAATCCAACGATATTGATCACGTCACCGACTTTGATGTCCAAGGTGGCGATGTGCTTTTGTTCCGGGATACTGAGGTCATAACTGATTTCGCCAGCTTCGTCGCGGCGTCAGTTGATACACCAGACGGTGTTTTCGTCAGCATCGATGGCGCAACGAATGGGATTGTAATTGAAGGTGTCTTGCTGAGCGAGTTGACGTCCGACGACGTTTTGTTCAGCTGAATTGAACTGGCATTGTGCCGTCCGGCATATGTTTCATCACCAGCGTCAATCCAATAAAGTGGACTGACGCTGGTGGTGACCATTTAAAGATGGTCGCGCGGAATAGTCTGGTTCCATTCGCGGATTTTGACCGTCTCGCCATTTTCCTTCGCCGTCAGTACGCCGGAAATGTAGAAACTCTCAGCATCTGAATGCATCTTCGTGATGCTTTTGATGTCGATCATCCAGCCTTCACGACCCATCTGATAGGCCTGTGTCAGCACATAGGATGCCGACAGCGGGTCATTGTCATTGACGCGCAGCTCGCGCTTGAGACTGTGGCTCAACTGTGTGTCGAGATCGTCAAAGCGCAAGATACCTTCGCCGAACAGACCGCCGATGCCTTCCGTCACATAGAGCGTTTCGCCGGTGACGTGATCCTGTTCGGTCCAGCGGCGTACGCTGCCCGGATCAAGCTGGGTCATCGGTGTTGCCGGGCCATGCGCTGGCTTCTGGAAGCAAACCTTCGCATCGTCAGCAGACGGCAGGCGCACGGGCAGATCGAGAACCGATGTGGCGGTGTCGAGCGTCAGCATCACGCGCTTTGGCGATGGCCAGACCATCGGCCAGTAACCCGTTGCAACCGAAAGACGGATGCGATGGCCCTTCTTGAAGCTATAGCCACTATCGTTGAGCTTGATCGCGATTTCATAGGTCTTGCCCGGCACCAGCATTTCCGGCTTGTCATGGCCGTTGATGTGGTTGAGGTTGAAGACCTGATAGCTGACGCGAGTGATGCGGCCATCCGGCAGAACGTCGCTCAGGCGCAGCGAAACCTGTGCAACCGGTTGATCAACGGTAAATGTCAGGCGAGCAACCGGCGCACCCAGAATTTCAAGATCTTCGGTCAGGACGGGTGTGTCGAAGTTGAGCGAGCCGCCATCGTCAAGACGCTGATCGGTCGGGTGTTCGCCGGGGCAACCCGTTGCCATCCATTCGCCGCCAGCCTTACCGTGGCTGTTTGGCGAGGAAATCGAAAGCACAGCCTTGGCGGCATCGGCCTTGCCCAGCGTGAAATCTGCACCAAGCGCGAAGGACTTAGGCGTGATTTCCGTCGACGGCCAGTTCTGTTCGCCAACCCAGCGTCCATTGGTGAAGTAGCGGGAGCCAGTCGGCTCGATGGTGTCGCAGACATAGGCGCGCAGCTTCGGCTCGTCCATGATGCCGGTGTCTTTGCCCTTGAGCCACTGGTCCCACCAGCGCACTGCTTCCTGCAGGAAGCCGATTGCCGGACCCGGCAGGCCGTCCTGCGGATAGACGTGACCCCAAGGGCCGATAATGCCGCGCGCAGGAACCTGCAGGTTTTCGAGCAGGCGCGGAACAGCATTGGTGTAACTGTCGGCCCATGCGCCAATGGCGAGAACCGGGCACTGGATTGCTGACCAGTCTTCGCAGACCGAGCCATGCTTCCAGTATTCATCGTAATGCTGGTGTTCAAGCCAGAGCGCCGGGAAGAATGGCAGGCGTTCCAGACGTTCAATCCATGCATCGCGCCAACCGGCACCCACAATCGCCGGATCGAGCGGACGCGACTGATAGGCGAGCATGATGGTGCCCCACCAGAGATTATCATTGAGCAGCAGGCCGCCCATGTAGTGGATGTCGTCGCGGAAACGGTCGTCGGTCGAATAGGCGGTGATGATCGCCTTCAATGCTGGTGGACGGCAGGCTGCGACCTGAAGGCCGTTGAAGCCCCCCCAGCTCTTGCCCATCATGCCGACATTGCCGCTGCACCATGGTTGCTCAGCGATCCAGGCGATGACTTCCAGCGCGTCATCCTGTTCCTGCTGGATGTATTCGTCAGCCATATGTCCATCGGATTCGCCCGTACCACGCATGTCGACACGGATCGCGGCATAGCCGTTCTGTGCGAAATAGCCATGCATTGGCTCATCGCGGCCACGGGTGCCATCACGCTTGCGGTATGGAATATATTCGAGCACGGCAGGAACGGGATTTGCCTCAGCGCCTTCAGGCAGCCACAGGCGCGCGCCAAGACGGGTGCCATCTTTCAGAGTGATCCACAGGTGCTCGGTGATATTGACGGTCATGATCGGTTCCAATTTCAATAAAGAGGAGCCGGTGCGGCATTAGCGCCGCATCGGTAGTTTAGCTGGCGGCGCGAGCCTTGAGTATGTCGTCCAGCCAGTCGCGGCGCAGCTCCGGAACGGATGTGATGAGCTGCTCCGTATAGGGCTCGTAAGGCGGTTCGAAGATTGCCTTCGTGGTGCCGGTTTCGACCACCTTGCCCTTCTGCATCACCATGGTGCGGTCGGCGAGCCGACGGACGACGCCAAGGTCGTGGGTGATGAAGAGATATGACACGTGCAATTCGTCCTGCAACTTGCGCAGAAGTCTGAGAATTTCCTCAGCCACGAGCGGGTCAAGCGCCGAGGTGACTTCATCGCAGATGATAAGATCAGGCTTTGCTGCCAGCGCGCGGGCGATACACACGCGTTGTTTCTGTCCGCCTGAAAGTGCGCCCGGAAGGCGGTTCGCAAAGTCGGCAGGCAGGCCGATCAGTTCAAGCAGACGCTGGACCTCGATCTCGCGCAGGTCCTCATTCATGCCGAAATAGAACTTCATCGGACGACCGATGATCTCACCAACGGTCTGGCGTGGGTTCAATGCCACGTCCGGAAGCTGGTAAACCAGCTGAATGCGGCGCAGTTCTTCGCGCGAGCGCTTTTTGTAGTTCGCTTCCAGCCGCTGCCCGGCAAGCGTGATGATACCGCTTGAGTGTGGCGGCAGGCCTGCAATAATGCGCGCAAGCGTTGATTTTCCGGAACCGGATTCACCCACGACCGCAAGCGTTTCGCTGCGACGGATGTAGCAACCCACATCGGTCAGGACGAGCTTCTTGCCGTAATAGGCGGTTGCGTTTTTCACTTCGAGCAGGATTTCGCCGGTCTTGTGTTCGGCCTGTTCGCCCGAAATGCTCGATTCACGCTCAGACACCAGACGCTGGGTATAGTCCTGCTTTGGCGCTTCGAGAATTTCTTCTGCAGAACCAAGCTCGACCATTTTGCCGTGACGCAGAACCATGATGCGGTCGGCAATTTGGGCCACGACTGCAAGGTCATGCGTGATGTAAAGAGCGGCAGTGTTGTAACGCTGGATCAGGCTGCGCAGGAGTGCCAGCACTTCGATCTGGGTCGTGACGTCCAGCGCGGTTGTCGGCTCGTCCAGCACCAGAATATCCGGGCGGCAGGACATGGCCATGGCGACCATGGCACGCTGCAACTGACCACCGGAAACCTGATGCGGATAGCGATCACCAAAAGTGTCGGCATCCGGAAGCTGCAATGTATGCAGCAGTTCCAGCATCCATGCCTTGGCTTCTGCCTTGGTCATCAGGCCATGATAGAGCGGGCCTTCCATGATCTGATCGCCAATGCGGTGCGCCGGATTAAACGACGCCGCCGCACTTTGTGCCACATAGGCGATGCGTGCGCCGCGCGCCTTTTCACGGGTCTCGCGGGTGCCATCCATCAGCGAAATATCGTCAACGACAACTGTGCCTTCAGCGATCCTGCAGCCGCCACGGCCATAGCCCATCGCGGCAAGGCCAATGGTGGATTTGCCTGCGCCGGACTCGCCAATAAGGCCAAGCACTTCGCCACGCTTCAGCGTCACATCGACATGATCGACAAGCGTTGCGTCATTGGGTGCTTTGACGACGAGGTCGGAGATTGAAAGAACGATATCCTTGCTCATCGATCAGCTCCCTGCGTGGTCGTGCGTCCGGCCAAAAGCCAGTCAACGACGAGGTTGACGCCAACGGTGAGGATGGCGATTGCAGCCGCCGGAAAAAGCGGTGCGTAGAGGCCGTAGAGAATAGCCTGCTGGTTGTCCTTCACCATGCCGCCCCAGTCCGCGAATGGCGGCTGAATGCCAAGGCCAAGGAACGACAGACCGGCCACGAAAAGGAAGGTGAAGCAAAAACGCAGGCCGAATTCCGCAATCAGCGGCGGCAGCGTATTCGGCAGGATTTCACGCCAGATCAGCCAGCCGAGACCTTCGCCACGAAGACGGGCGGTTTCAGCATATTCCAGCACATTGACGCCCTGCGCCACGATGCGTGCTAAGCGGAACACGCGGGTGGAATCAAGCAATGCGATGGTGATGATCAGAACCGGCAGTGACGAGCCGAGCGCCTGCAGGATGACGAGCGCCGAAATGAGCACGGGAATGCACATGACGGTATCGACGATGCGCGAAAGGATCGTATCGACCCAGCCGCCGAAGATGGCTGCAAGGAAGCCGAGCGGTACTCCAACGCTGAACGACAGGAGCGACGCTGCGAGCGAGACGCCGATCGACATCTGCGCACCGAAGAGCAAGCGCGAGAGCATGTCGCGACCATTCTGATCGAGACCGAACCAGAACTGTGCCGATGGCGGATCAAACGGTGCACCAACGATTTCTTCCTGACCATAAGGCGCGATTAGCGGGCCGAACAGAAACATCAGGAGGCAGAGCGTGACGATCGCAAGACCGACCCACGCCGTCAGGGGAATAGACTTTTTCATCGGGGGTGCCTCAGACGCGGATTGAGCGCGATGGCAGCGACATCGGCGATGATATTGAGAATGACATAGGCCGCGCCAAAGACGAGGGCCGCAGCCTGCACGAGCGGAAGGTCACGCTTGGAAACGGCGTCAACCATGAAGCGGCCAAGGCCGTTATAGTTGAAAACAGCTTCGACAAGCACCACACCGGTGATGAGGTATGCGATGTTGAACGCCACCACATTGACGATAGGCGCCGCCGCATTGGGCAACGCGTGCTTGGTCACAACGCGCTTGGTGCGAAGTCCTTTGAGATATGCCGTTTCGACATAGGCCTGATCCATCACCGACAAAACGGCCGTGCGGGTCATGCGCATCATCTGCGCGACCGTCACGAGAACCAGCGTCAGTGCGGGCAGGGCCGTGGCCTGAATCCATTCGAGGAAGGTCATGCCTTCATAGGTGTCGGCGAGGCTTGGCAGCAGGTTGAAGCGGATCGACAGGAACAGGATCAGCAACAGGCCGAGGAAATATTCGGGCAGAGAAACGAAAGCCAGCGCCACAATGTTGATAACACGGTCGAAAATACCGCCGCGTTTGACCGCGGTGACAAGGCCGAGAAGGATGGCGATTGGAACGCTGACGACCGCGGCAAAGGCTGCCAGTGCCATCGTATTCCAGAAACGTGGCCAAAGCAGTTCTGCAACCGGCTGCTGATTGGCAAGCGAGGTGCCAAGATCACCGGTCACGAAACCTGCAAGCCACGCGAAATAGCGTGCGAGGACCGGTTGATTGAGACCGAGGCTTTCGCGCAGCGTGGCAAGCGCTTCCGGCGTGGCATTCTGACCGAGAATGGCGGACGCCACATCACCCGGCAGGATCTGCGTGCCGGCGAAAATCAACGCCGACACGAGGAACAGCGTGAGGAGCCCGAGCCCCACACGCTTGAGAATTAGAACGAACATTATGCTTCCAGCCAGACTTTTTCGGCAAGGCGCGCACCCATCAGATTGAACATCGGATGCGTGGTGACGCCCTTGAGCTTCTTGGAGGTGGCGTCGAGATAGTCGCCGAACATTGGGATAAGCGCGCCGCCATCATTGCTGATCATGGCCTGCAGCTCGGCATAGATTTCCTTGCGCTTGGCCTGATCGAGCATTGCACGGGCTTCGAGCAATTTGGCGTCAAAGTCAGCGCTCTTCCAATGTGTATCGTTTTGCGAAGCGTTGGATGCATAAGCGACCGACAGGGCCTGATCAGCAGTCGGGCGACCACCACGATAAGACATGCAGAACGGTGCCTTCATCCAGACATTGTCCCAATATCCGTCGGCCGGCTCACGCTTGATATCGATCTCTATCCCTGACTTGGCTGCAGCAGTGCGGAAGATCGCGGCTGCATCGACGGCGCCAGTGAAGGCTGCGTCAGAAGCCGAAAGCTGGATTTTCAGTGAATCCATGCCAGCCTGCTTCAGATAGAACTTTGCCTTTTCCGGATCATAGGCACGCTGCGGCAGTGCAGCGTCGAAGAACGGGTCGGTGCTCGGGATCGGATTGTCGTTACCCAAGCGTCCATAGCCGCGCAAGGCTGTCTTGAGCAGTTGCTCCCGGTCGATGGCGTGCTTGACGGCAAGGCGAACATTGTTGTCGGTGAACGGCGCCTGCGTGCAGTCCATCAGGAAGGAGAAATGCTGGCCGCCAGACGACTGGACGATGTTGAGGTTCGGATTGCGCTTGAGCAGATCGACCGTCTTGAAATCAAGCTGGTTGATAGCGTGAACCTGACCGGACATCATGGCGTTGGTACGGGCCGACACATCATTGATGACGATGACTTCAACTGCATCGACCCAGGCCGTATTGGGCTTCCAGTAGCTTTCATTACGCGTGAAACGCGAACGCACGCCCGGCTGGAAACGCTCGAAGACAAAAGGACCGGTGCCGACCGGCTTGTTGAAATCGGTCCAGTCCTTGGGAACCACGAGGAAGTGATAATCGGACAGGATGTAAGGCAGATCGGCGTTGCCGCTCGTCAGCGCAATCTTGACTGTAGCGGCATCAACCTTGACGACATCGGTAAATTCCGAAGCGAGCGAACGAGCACCGGATGTGGTTTCGCCGCGATGCAGGTTGATCGAATAGATGATATCGTCAGCGTCGAGCGTCTTGCCATTGTGGAAGGTCACGCCCTGACGAACCTTGAAGGTCCATTCCTTGGCGTCGGCAGACGGTTCCCAGCTTTCAAACAGCTCAGGCACAGCCTTGTTGTTGGCGTCGATTTCGACAAGGCCGTTCATCAGCATGTAAGCCTGATTGACCGGAACCCAATCCTTCAGCAGGCGCGGATCGAAATTGTCTGTGGTAGAGCCGCCTCCAATGCCGAGCTTGAGCACTCCGCCTTTCTTTGGTGTGCCATCACCTTCTGCGGCCATTGCAGAATTGATAAGGCCACTCATGCCACTTGCCGCAACAAGGCCAAAGCCGGCTGCGCCCGACATGAAAGAGCGGCGTGTCAATTGAAACTGGCTTTTTTGCTCAGGCATTCTGTACCCCTGTGTTTAAGTCATAGCTTATTGGCTTTTGCGGGTGGGGTAGCTCACCGGACCCCTTATTTTCAAGGGTTGATGTCGAATTTCTGGGTATGACTTTTATGCATACCCCCATGCGAAATGTGTGTCTTGGCATTTGCGCGAACAGGAATAAAGGAGCGTTCAACAGTGATGGCAGGGGTGCTTTTCGTTCAGGAAAGCAATCCCCGCTTTTTCAGATTTTGATGATCCTGGAGATCGAAAATGGGTTTGCCGGATGTGATCGGCTTGGTGGGCGCGTTCTTTTACCTTCTGGGCTATGCGCTGATTCAATTGCGTATTTTTTCCGTCGATGATCCGGTCATTCCGTTGCTGAATGTTTTGGGCGGGGTCGCGCTGATCTATTCGCTTGCCTGGAATTTCAACCTCGGCTCCTTCATCTCACAGGTTGCCTGGCTGATAATCACCGTTATCGGATACATCCGTTTCCGCATGGTTGCGCGTCGCCGCGTCGCTCTTCCGCAGGAATGATATGTTTAACAGATCCGATCATCTTTATGTGATTGGATCTGTTCCATTGCTTGCTATCAGCCAGTCGGACACTTCCCGCACGATTTTGCGCTGGTGACGATCAGCTGGTCGCATGAGATAGAAATAGGCGTCCGACCGCATCATGTGGCTGTGCGCCGGGACCAATGTTCCGCTCGCAAGCTGCTCCTTGATAAGCCAAGTCCAGCCAAGCGTGATACCGATGCCCTGCGTTGCGGCGGCAACACAAAGACCATAGTCACCGAGCCGCCATTCCAGTGCACCGGCTGGACGAGAAAGTCTGGCATCATGCCACCATTCCGGCCAACCCTGCCACTCGCGCATTGTATCTTCGATGGCGAGCAGAACCGGTGCCTCCTGTTCCATGATGCCGGGCCCGCCTGGCGCTGAGACGGGTACGACTTCCTCCCGGCCCAGCACGGTCAGATTGACCCCGATAGGCCGCTCCTTGCGATAGAATAGCGCAAGATCAAACTCGTCCAGGCGCAGATGTGCCACGTCATCCGTTACACGCAACCGGATTTCGATTCCGGGAATTTCCGCCTTCAGCCTGCCTATTCGCGATAGGAACCACTGGTCGGCAATCCCGCGTGAACAGGCGATCGTGATTTGTCGCGGCCCAATCCATGCCCGCAAGCCGTCTGTGACAGCGCTCAGATCGCCCAGAAGTCGGCTTACCTCCGAGGCATAGCTCTCCCCGATAGCAGTCAACTGCACGCCGACAGGCAGACGATTGAACAGTTTCGAGCCTATGAAGGCTTCCAGCTTGCCAATCTGCCGACTGACGGCGCTTTGGGTGAGGCCGAGCTCCAAACCTGCGCGAGAGAAACTCCCGAGCCGAGCCGCACTGTCGAAAACTACCAGCGCGTTGAGCGGCGGCATGGATTGACGACCGACTGCCAAAGTTTATTTCTCCCGTTTCTCAGAAGGCATGCATCTTTTTATGGTTTAGGTTTTCTGTATCGGGTCCTTGTCAGTCAAGCCCCTCCGATGGATTATCTCGTCACGGATTTTTTGCCGATGAATGCGAGTTCTAGAAATCCAATAGAAGTCAGTCGAACTTACGCGAAAAGCGAATAGTGTCACCCACTTCTTCAATCTGCCTGGAATGATTGAAAGCCGGAATGGTTTTCAGACTAAAGGTCGATCCAATTTTACTTGGCTAGTTTTACTTGGCTAGTTTTACTTGGCTAGTTTGATTTGGCTAATTTGGTTTGGAAAGTAACCTGAGAAAAAAGCCGCCCCCGATGAGGGATGCGAGCAACCCGGCAGACATGGGCCACGGATAAGCGAGATTGCGCCCAAGCCAATCCGCAAAAACGAGCAGCAATGCGCCGAGCAGAGCGCTGGCGAGCAGGCGCATCGTCACGCTTCTGAACCCGAGCAGGGCAGCAAAATGCGGCACCATAAGACCGATGAAACTGACAGGCCCAATGGTGATCGTTGCCGCTGTTGTTCCAACACCTGCAAGAGCAAGAAGGATCGCGCGGCTTGACGAGACTTTGAGGCCAACAGCGCGCGCTGTCATATCGCCCAACGGAAAGAGGTCGAGTGGGCGCCTGAAAAGAAGAGCCGCAAGCAGAACGATAATCGCGCAGATGCAAACCAAAGCCGCGTCATTCCAGCCGATATTGCCCATTGAACCGGAAAACCAGTTCAGGAGGCCAGCCACACGCGGATTGCCGCTGGCAAGAAGCAGGATCATCAGCGCGTGGAACATGCTTCCCAAGCCTACGCCGACAAGAAGAACACGCTCTGGCTGGAACGCCATACGCCAGCCGATCCCGGCAATGGCGCTGAGCACCACCAAAGCGCCAATGGAGGCCACAACAAGCTTGGAAAAGCCACCCGCATCGCCAATGAAGAGCACTGCGATTGCAAGCCCGAAGCCCGCGCCATAACCAATGCCAAGCAAGTCGGGACTGGCCATCGGGTTTCGGAGCGTACCCTGTAGAACAAGGCCCGCAACCGCAAGACATATGCCTGCGCCGGCCGCCGTAAAAATACGTGGCACACGCCACCATGTTACGGCCTCTGGTGCGCCAAGGCTCCAGCCTTCAGGTGTTTTCGACACCAGCGCCGATATGATCATGCAAAGGGCAAGAGCGCATGAAAGCGCTAAAAGCAGGTGCAGCGGTTTCTTGATCTGCTCTCTCGCCGGGGTGATTGCCTGCGTTGAAGACACAGCAGGCAGACGAACGCGGCTTGCCAGAATGACAAGAATTGGTCCTGTGAAAAGGCCTGCAGCGGCACCCGCGGGAATGTTGCCGACGAAAGGCGCTATGGCCCGCAGCAGCTGATCGATACCGACCAGCAGCAACGCACCAAGCAAGGCCGACCATAAGAGCCTGCGCCCATCCTGTCCGGGTGCAAAAGTGCGTGCAAGATTTGGTGCGGCAAGTCCGATCATACCAATCAGTCCAAGACTGCTGGTGATAACCGCAGCCATCGCCGCTGCGGCAGCAAGCAGAACCAGCCGCATCATTGCTGGCGAAATACCGAGTCCCTTTGCCTGATTATCGCCAAGCGAAAGAAGATTGAGCGGCCGTTGCAGGATGAAGATAAGCGCTGCAAGCGGCAGGAGACGCGGGAGAAGATAAAGGCAGACTTCCCAGCCACCTTGCTGCAGGGAACCTGCCTGCCAGGTCAGCAGGTTGATGAGGTAATCATGATTGAAGAGTACGAGCAGGCTGAAGATTGCATTGCAATAAAGCCCGACCATCAAGCCGGCCAGCACGACAGTTGTCGATGAAAACCGTCCGCGAGAGGCGATAAACAGCGAAAGGCTGAGTGCCAGTCCAGCACCGATGAGCGCGATGGCTTCGTTGCCCGCCATCCATAGGCCGGGTGCGAAAACCAGCGTGAAAGCCAGTGCAATCTGCGCGCCGGAGGCAACACCAAGAAGTCCGGGTTCAGCCAGCGGATTGCGCAGAACGGTTTGAAACACTGCGCCGCCAAGCCCGAGCGCACCACCCACAAGCAGGCCAACCGCAAGACGCGGCAGAAAGCTGTAATAACCGATCACATGGCGTGGATCGTCCAGATTGGGAGCTGCCACGATGCGCAGCCATTCCGAAGGCGCAGCAATGCTGAAAAAGCCCTGAACAATGAGCAACAATACAAATGCGACCGACAAACCCAGCATTGCCCAGCGCAGCGGGGAAGCTCGCGTGCGGCCGTGGGTTACTTCAACGCTGCTCACGCCATGTTCTCCAATGCCGAGGCGATGAGATCCGCCAGATGGGCCGCAGAAGGTACACCGCCAAAAGGATGGAATTGATTGAGCCATGCCACGCGCCCGTCGCGCACTGGTCGGAGCAGTTTCCACATCGTGTTCTGTTGTAAGGAGCGTTCGGTCTGAACCCGCTGCGAAGGAATATCCACGACGAGAAACGCCGCATCAGCGCTTTCCATCAGCCGATCAAGTCCGACACGCGCCATGCCGGTTCCATTGACCGGGCCTTCCCAGACATTGGAAAGTCCGAGTTTTCGCAACACGGCATCGGGAAGCGTGCCTTCGCCATACATGGTCATTTCACGCCCGCCGATATCAGGCAGCATGATACCCACCGCATAATCATGCTTCGAGACAGTCTCGCGCGCCTTTGCAAAACGGCTTTCCGCGTCCTCAACCACAGAAGACGGCACGGAAGGCGAAACACCGCATAAGTCCGCGACGCGGTTCAGTATCTCGATCGCCAGCCGGTATCGTTCGACATTCGGCGTTGTGATGCTCGGCACCAGCTCGACACGCGCAACATCCGCGATGCGCGGCGTCATCACGAGATTATAGTCCGTTGCGATCACAAAATCGGGCTTCAGCGCTGCAAGGGCTTCAAGATTGATCTCCCAGAACGGCCCGACATCAACGACCGTTTCCGGTAAAACCGGTGCCGCCATGCGCTGACGATAGAACGCTGTATCGGAAAGCCCTACGGGAACAATACCGAATGAAAGCATGGCTTCTGCCGCTGCCCAGTCGATCGCCACCACACGTGGAGGAGATGCGGCGGCGGCTCTGAAACCAAAGCCAGAAAGCCCCGCGCAAAGCGCGAGGCCCGAACCGAACATTATCTGGCGACGTGTCAGCAAAACGCTCGCCTCAGAAACTGACCTTCACACGGCCTATGACCGAGCGGCGATCGCCTTCATAGCAGCTGAACGCATCCTCGCAGGTGGTGAAATACTTCTTGTCAAACAGGTTTGTGGCATTCACCTGGAAGGTCATGTCCTTGTACTTGTAGCTCACACCGGCATCGACGAGTGTTCGGCCATCGACCTTGATCGTATTGGCTTTGTCGCCATAGCTTGCACCCACATAACGCACGCCGCTACCAAGGCTGAGGCCTTCAAGCATGCCGCTGTTGAACGTGTAATTGAGCCATGCCGAAGCCTGGTGTTCCGGCACCATCGTCACCTGCTTGCCGATAAACGCCGCAGCATCTTCGGTGATTTCCGCCTTGGTATAGGTGTAGGAACCGACGAAATCCCAGCCATAGCTCAGATCGACCTTGCCTTCGAGTTCCAGCCCGCGCGAATGCACCTCGCCCGTCGCCTGTGGCCCATCGATATAGCTGTAGGAAACGACATTCGATTTCACGATGTCGAACCACGCCAGCGTGAACAGCGCGTCGATTTCCTTTGGCTGATATTTTACGCCGACTTCCCACTGACGGCCTTCCGACGGATCGAAAGTGTTGCCGCTGTTATCCGCGCCGAGATTGGGCACAAAGGATTCCGAATAGCTGACATAGGGCGCGATGCCCCATGGCGTCACATAGGTGATACCCGCGCGACCGCTGAATTTCCCAATGCTCTGATCTGTATCACTGGAATCGAGACGATTATGGCTGTTGAGGTCCAGCCAGTCATAGCGCCCGCCCAAAGTGACAATCCAGTTGTCGTTGAACTTGATCTGATCCTGCGCATAAAGCCCGGTCTGATTGTATTTCTGGCGATAGCTTTGCGTTACCGTCGTCGGAACAGAAATCGGAATACCATAAGACGGATTGAACGGGTTCAGCGTTGGGGCCGGATCACGATACTGCGTCACATCGGAATCCGAATAGGAGTAATCAAGGCCGAACAGTGCCTGATGGGAGATGTTGCCGGTTTCAAATTCCGCAATGGCCTGATTGTCGACCACCAGCCCGCTCATATTCTCATCGAAGCGACGCGCCTGACGCGTGATCCCGGTCGGCCCGAGCCCAAGCGCCAGCACATTGTCGAGCAGGAAGCTGACCTGTCCGTAGCGAAGGTTCTGCTTCACCGTCCAGGTGTCGTTGATATGATGTTCAAACTCATAGCCGATGCTGCCCTGCTTCTGGACGCTGCGGTTGAAATCAGGATCACCAACCAGAATATTGGGGTAATTCGGATAAAGGCTGCTGATCGTCGCAGGCAGCACGCTGCCGCCACTATCGTCGCGCAGCAACTGGCCCGAAACCGTCAACGACGTATCCGCATCGGGTGCCCAGGTGAGCGAAGGCGCGATCATGTAGCGATCGTCCTTGACCTCGTCGCCATTGGAATATTCGAACTGCGTGTTGCCCTTGCGAACCACGCCGACCAGACGATAGAGCAGTGTCTTGTCTTCATTGACCGGCCCGGTCAGGTCGACGCCAATCTGCTTGCGATTGAAACTGCCATATTCGACCGATGCTTCATGCGAAGCTTCAGCCTGCGGCTTCTTGGTAACGCGATTGACCAGACCGCCAGCATCGCTCTGTCCGTAAAGCGACGAAACAGGACCACGCAGCACTTCGATGGAATCCAGTTCGTACGGATCGGTACGGAAGAAGGTGTAGGAATTGGAGAGCTGACGCAGGCCGTTCTGATAGGAACTGGTCGACTGCGCGTTGAAACCGCGCATGAAAATCCAGTCATAGCCTTTTGGGTCCGGACCGTAGGTTTCAATGCTTACGCCGGGGACATAACGCAGCATTTCCGTGACGCTTTGCGCATTCTGCATCTCGATCTGCTTGCGGCTGACAACAGATACTGACTGCGGCACCTCGATAAGCGGCGTATTGGTCTTGGTGGCTCCGCCAGAGCTTTCAACGACAACGCTCCTCGACGTGTCGCTGCCACTATTGCCTTCAACGGTAATCGTATCGAGGAGCAAAGACCCATCAGGAGCAACCGCGCCAGCATCGACTGATTGCTGCGCCGATATCGTGACGGTATTGCCGCGCAAACTATATGTGAGGCCAGAACCGGAGAGAATCCGGCCTAGTGCTTCCGAACGTGTCAGCGAACCTTGTGCACCGCCGGAGTTCTTGCCGCGCACAATATTTGCGTCAAAGAACAGCTGAACGCCGGTTTTGTTTGAGTATTGCACCAGCGCTTTGGACAACGGCTGTGCTGCAATATCAAACGACGTGCGCTGCACCTGGCTGTTGGCAGCGGCTTGCGCCCAAACCGTACTTGGCGCGAATGCCGCGACCGCAACCAGCGCACTTGCCGCGAGCAGATGCGCTGACAGCCCGGTTTTAAGAAGAGCCTGAGAACCTTGGCCACGACCAGTCTGAGTTCGGCTCTTCATATCGACGCGCATAGTTTAATCCCCGATGTCTGATGCCCCTGCTTTTGGCAGGATTTTCCTGTTACTTCATGGCTGCCACGCAGCCCCTCAGAGGATTAGACACCTCGGAAACGCGATCTAATGATCGGTAGCTTAAAAAAATTTGATTTTTTTAATCCAGTTATTATCGCCGTGTAACGACGGTCACCCAGCCGGAACCGTTCAGGACCCTGACCGGCAAGGTTTCGGCAATGGTTGCAAGAGCCGCTTCGGCATCACGCGTATCAAAAATTGCCGTAACCGGCATATTGCCGATTTCTGTGTCGGTGAGGAAAATCCTGCCGCGACGATAGCGTTCCAGCTCGCTCAGTACTCGGCTGAGCGGAACGTCCTCAAAGATAATCCTGTCATTGCGCCAGGCTTCAACCGTCTGCTGGTCGGCCCGTTGCGGCAAAGCCGCTTCATCACCGCTATAAGTTATCTGCCAGCCCTCATCAAGGCGCACCGGATCGCTTTGACCAAAAGCCACTGAAACTGCATGCTCAACCACTGAAACAGTGACCGCCCGATCGATCAGTTTCACGTCAAAAGCAGTCCCGAGCGCGGTGATCGTGCCGCCATTGGCGCTAACCACAAAGGGGCGCGACGGATCGGAGGCGACCTGAAAGAACCCCTGCCCTTCATGGAGCACAAGGTTGCGCCCGTTGCCCGAAAAATCGAGGGAAAGCGCCGAATAGCTGCCAAGCTCGACAGTGCTTCCATCGGCAAGCGTAAAGCTGCGACGTTCACCGACACCCGTTTGATAAGTCGCAAACAGACCGGGACGCGACAAGAGATAAGCGCCAGGCAGAAGAACGAGAGCGGTAAGGCCACCCAGAACAACGCCGCGCCGGCCCACACGACCGTCCGATTTATGGCCCGATTGGCGGAAGCGGTCATATTCAGGCTTCACGGCATCGAAGCGTTGCCACAGCGTCTGCGCACGCTCATAGGCCACTCGATGCGCAGGGTCAGATGCAATCCAGGCTGAAAACGCACGCCGGTCATCGGCGCTGACGGTTTTGTCCTGTAACAGCACAAACCATTCCAACGCCTTCATGTAAACCGGATCGGTTTCAAACTCCTTCATGGGCGTCTTGATGTTCCCGCTTATAATTACTCTGAAAGCCGCCTGTCGAGTTCAGCCAGCGCTGACACGATCTGCGTTATAACCGTATTTCGGGAAATTCCCATACGCTCGGCAACTTCGTCATAACTCAACCCCTCGATCCGGTTGAGAACAAAGGCTTCGCGCCGACGCGGCGGAAGCTGCGCAACGGAATGTAAAAGACGATGAAGCTCGCTGCGATAAAGCACCGTCATTTCCGGCGATGGTCTCGCATCGGCAAAGCGCTCGGGCTCATCGACCTCGATTTCGACATCCGCCCTGCGGCGGGCATCGCGTAAGTGATTGAGCGCGAGATTGCGCGCAGTGCGCTTTACATAAGCAGGACCTGGCGCCTGTGCCGTATCTTCATAGCGGGAAAGCAGGTTCAGGAAGGCTTGCTGAACGACATCTTCAGCCGTGGCGGTATTTCCGACAATACGACGCACAAAAGCCCGCAGACTGATCTGCTCGCTTTCATAGAGTTCTGCCAGATCCCACAACCGGGAAGTCATTTGTTCGCGTGCTCCGAACTAAACATATGCTCCAGCATCTGCGGACGAACAGACACTCATTCACGCCATAAAGGTCCGGAAAATATCGCGCAATCACAATGATTTAGAAGAATTCCAGGCAGAGAAAACAAACATGTATCAAATACTCATCTTTTATCGTTTTAAAACATTGGCTTCGGCAGGGACCTCGCGCCCGCTTTCATTGGAAACAAGAGGGCGGCGCCGGAAACTTTGTTGTCCGGATGTACCTAAAATATCACATCATTTGCAGATCAATGAGCCGGCATCGCGATGATATAATGATGCTTCCATCCTCAAGCCGGTTGGGGCATTCTCGGCAAGCTGGTGAGAAGTTTTCTCGTATAGGCATGCTGCGGATCGGCCAGAATATCCCGCGTATTGCCCTGCTCCACAATCCGGCCTTTTTCCAGAACGATCAACCGCTCGCACAACAGCGCGACCAGCGCAATGTCGTGCGACACCACCACGAAAGTGGTTTGCTCTGAAAGAGACCGCATGAGATCGATAATGCGGGCGCGCGTCGTCAGATCAAGCGCGCTGACCACCTCGTCGGCGATGACGAGCTCGGGTTTAGAGACAATTGCCCGAGCGATGGCTATACGCTGGCGCTGGCCACCTGAAAACTCGTGCGGATAGCGGCGGGCGGCATCCGCTGGCAAATCGACGGAATCGAGCGCCTGCGCAACTGCCTGCGCAATATCGGTCTCGATTTTCAAAGATCGCAGCGGCTCGGCAATGATGTCGAAGACACGCTGGCGCGGATCGAGCGATGAATAGGGATCTTGAAACACCGCCTGCACCGAACGGCGAAAATCGCGCATGAAACCGCGATTGCCAATATCCAGAGGCTTGCCGCGAAACGAAACGTTCCCCGAAGATGGGCGCTGCAGTCCAAGCAGCAGTTTCAACATGGTCGTTTTGCCGGAACCGGACTCACCGACAATGCCCAGATTGCTTCCGGTCTCAAGTTTCAGATCGACATCATGCAAAACCGTCTTACCGCCGGCATAGGCAAAGGAAACGCCCGAAAGGTCCATCAAAGTCATCGCGCAACCTCCAGAGCGGCATCGAACGCCCGTGCAGCGGCCACGAGCCCCTGCGTATAGGGCTGCTGCGGATCGGTGAAAAGCGCCGCAACCGGCCCTTCTTCTATAAGTTTTCCGTGTCGCAGGACCAGCGCGCGTTCGGTGACGGCCGCAACCACCGGCAAATCGTGACTGATGAACAGAAGCCCCATTCCCTCGTCCCGCACCAGTTGCTCCAGCAGCTTCAAAATCTCGGCCTGCGTGGTGACATCGAGCGCCGTCGTCGGCTCGTCCGCGATCAAAAGCTTGGGGCGACAGGCGAGAGCCATTGCGATAGCCGCACGCTGGCGTTGACCACCCGATATTTCATGGGGCCAGGATCGGGCAATGCGCTCCGGGTCTGGCAGGGATACGCGTTCCAGAAGTGAGTGGACCTCAGCACTGACTTCAGTTTTCCCGGTTCGGTGACCATCCCGAAGCGCACGGCGACGGACGACCAAACCGACTTGTTTGCCAATCCGCATCAGCGGGTCGAGCGCCGTCATCGGTTCCTGAAAAACCGTTGCAATGCTCTGCCCGCGCAATGGCACCAGCTCACGGTCTCGCGCCCCTATCACTTGGTGGCCGTCGAGCGTGATCGATCCGCTTGCCCGCATGCCGTCCGGCAACAGTCCCATGATAGCAAGAGCCGTCAACGACTTGCCTGAACCGGATTCACCGATCAGACCGACCCGTTCACCCTGTCCAACCGATAGCGAGACGCCGGAAACCAGAGACCTGCCTGCCGTTTCTATCTGGAGGTTCTCCACATTCAGCAAAATGCTCAACGTTGTCTCCTCCGTGTTGGGTCGGCCACGTCACGCAGCCCGTCGGCAAACAGATTGAGCCCGATCACCAATGAGACAAGCGCCAGACCGGGTGCTATGGCACCGAACGGCGCCGTATAAACCGACGCTTGCGCCTCCTGCAGAAGCCGTCCCCAGGATGAATTGGGCGGTGGAGCGCCAAGACCAAGATAGGAAAGCGATGCTTCCGCGATCACCGCCAGACCGAACTGAAGCGCAAAATTGACAATCAGCGTCGGCCAGATGTTCGGCAGCACATGGATGCGGACCAACCCGAGCCGTGATGTGCCGGAAATGCGCGATGCCGTAATGTAATCCATCGCCAGAACCCGCTTTGCGAGGATGCGGGTCAGACGTGCCACGATGGCCGATCCGGCGATACCGATGGCCACGATGGCGGTCGTCAGGCTTGCACCGTCGCTGGAAGCCACGATCAACATGGCCAGCAACAGGGTTGGGAAGGCAATGAGAATATCGAGCGTTGCCGCCAGCACGTCATCAAGCGTCTGCGTTGCAAACGCCGCAAGCACACCCAGCGTGACGCCAATCACTGCGCTGAGCGCGATGGCTCCACAGCCGACGATAAGCGCAATGCGCGAACCGATCATGATTTGTGTCATCAAATCGCGTCCCAGACGATCCGTACCGGCCCAATGCAGCCAGGACGGAGCCTCCAGTCGTCCACCGACCATTTCGCCGGCACCGTAAGGTGTCCAGACCAGCGAGAGAAGAGCGACAGCCAGATGCAACCCCAGCAGCAATCCACCCACAATAAGGGGCCATGGCAGTCGGTAAGCCGGCTTTTCATCCCTGACGGCAGGCGTCATATCAGCAGGCTCCGTCATGCACGACCTCCCGCAGACCGCTGGCGCAAGCGCGGGTCGATCAGTCGTTGCAGGAGATCTGCGGCAAAGCCGACCAGCAGCACCAGAAGCGTCGATACAAACAGAACACCCTGAACATTGGGATAGTCGCGCTGCTCTATGCCGAGCAGAAGCATCGAACCGAGACCCGGCAACGAGAAGACACGTTCGACCACCACAGCACCAAGCAAAGTCGAGGCAAGCTCGATACCGAGGATCGAGATCACCGGCACCGCGCCGTTGCGAATACCGTGACGGACAAGAGCCTGCGAGAATGTCGCGCCAAGCGCCCGTGCGGTACGAAGATAGTCGCTGCCAAGCACGTCCTGCGTGGCCGAACGGACATAACGGATCAACGATGCCGACATGACGATGGCAATGGTTGTGACCGGCAATACCAGCGATTGAAAAGCAGCCGGCGCCGACTGCCATCCTCGTGATGGGAACCCACCCGAAGGAAACAACCGCAGCTTAACTGCAAAAAACCAGACCAGCAGAATGCCTATCCAGAACACCGGCACGGCGATGCCGAGCTGGGAGATGACGGATATCACCGTTCCATACCAGCGGTTCTGGCGCACGACCGACAGAATGCCGAGTGGCACCGCGATCATGATCGCAACGACGAATGCCATCAGCGTCAAGGGCACGGTCACAATCAACCGCTTGCCGATTTCGGCAAGAACCGGTGCTCCACTCACAAAGGAATTACCAAGATCGAAGCGCAGGAGGCTACCGATAAAACGCAGAAACTGCTCGTAGAGAGGCAGGTCCGAACCGACCTGCTTGCGCGCGGCCTCGATCTGCGCCGCATCCGCGCCGACAGAAACAAGCGCATTTGCGGGATCGCCCGGCAGAAGGCGCAACAGCAGAAACAACACGATCGATGCGATGAAAACCGACAGAACCAATATGGCTGAACGGCGTATGATATAGGCGAAAATAGCGTTTACCTCTCCGATGTCAGGGCAGCGCTCGGACCCTCATGCAAATGCGACAACGCCGCCGGAAATTAATTCAGGCGGCGCAGTCTGTCGAGCTGATGTTCTCGATATCGACAGGCGGTTATTATTCCGCTTTCACAATGTCATAGGCGGAAAACTGGGAGTTCAGGCCGTTGATCGGGTAGCCGCTCACTGATTTTTTCGAAACAACGATCTGCGGATAGAGGTAGAACCAGTTGCTGGCCGCATCTTCGGCAATGATCTTGTTCGCCTCGGTCAGCTTGGCCGTCTGTTCATCCGTCGTAGCACTTGCTTCCGCTTCCTTGATGAGCTCGACAACCTTCGGATTGTTATAACCCCAATAGAAATCGGGATTGCCATAGAACACGATATCGCGATGGTTCACATGCTCCTGCAAGGTGGCCTGGAAATCGTGTGCCTTATAGACCTTCGTGTACCACTCATTGGCAGTGATGACGTTGATCTTGACGGTTACGCCGACCTTGGCCAGCTCGCTCTGGATGAACTGCGCGGCAATCGGGTGTGGATCGTAATTCGGCGTATCGATAGTGAAGGTGAAGCCATCCGGGTAACCAGCTTCCTTGAGAAGTTCCTTGGCACTTTCAGGATCATAGGCGTCGACTTTGGTGAGATCGACATACCACGGATCGGTCGGCGGTACGAATGAGCCGATCAGCGTGCCATAATCGCCCCACACAGCCTTCAAAAGCTTCTGGTCGTCGATTGCACGGGCGAGCGCCTTGCGCACTTTGACATTGTCGAATGGCGCAATACGGTCGTTATAGGCCAGCAGTAGCTTGGTGGTCGACTGCCCTTCGCTGACGGTGAAATCGGGATTGTCCTTGAACTGGGCTAGTGAATCCGGGCTTTGAACCGACGTGATGATATCAACCGAACCGGTCAGCAAAGCATTGTTCAGCGCGCTTGCATCGGTGAAATACTGGAAGACCACCTCGCCGTTTTTCGGCTTGGCGCCCCAATATTTATCGAAGCGCTTCATCGACAGGGACGACCCACGACGCCAGTCTTCCAGCTCGTAAGGTCCGGTTCCGTCTTCCTTCGACTGCAGATCCTTCGCTTCGTCGTTCACCACCCATACATAGCTTAGATTGTACGGCAGCGAGATTGAGCGCGAAGACAGCTTGACGATAACGGTTTCATCATCCGGAGTCTCAACGGCCGAAATAGTCTTGAGGCTGCTTTTGCGTGAGCTCTTCGATTCCGGCGCGGCAACGCGCTCGATGGAGAATTTGACGTCCTTGGAAGTCAACGGCGCTCCAGAGTGAAAAGTCACGCCCGGCTGCAGCTTGAACGTATATGTCAGCCCGTCGTCGCTGACGCTGTAATCCTTCGACAGGACCGGCTCGACCTTGCCGTCATCAGCAAGCCGGAACAGGGCCTCATAGACATTGCCGTTGAAGGCTTCGTTGATGCCCTGCCCCGCACCGGCGGTATTGTCGAGGTTTTGCGGTTCGTAGAGCGAGCCGATATTGATTGTCGCGTCCGGGTCGCTTTCCTGCGCCAACGCCTGGCTGAACGATCCGATACCGAGCGTCACGGCCAATGCCGCGCTCAAGCTCCAGTAAGCCAATCCAGATTTGCGATCACGAATGTTGAAGCCGCCCATATTATTCTCCTGCGTGGAAAGCGCCCTATCAGGCTCTCCGTTAGCAACGCTTATACCGCGACCGCGAGAGCATCGGTAAGCGGTGGCACCATGAGATAGCGAGAATTATTAGAAATTTATTCCATAAAGAGTCAATCTATTGGACAAACCATCCGGACTGCAGCACAAGCCGTCCGATATAAGGCGCACTGACAAAGCATAACCTCAAGAGATCAGCCATGACTTATATGGATCGGAACCGCGTACAGGATCTGCTCACTGCAGAAGGACTGGATGCACTGGTGCTTTTTCAGCCGGAAAACTTTCGCTATGCCACCGGAATTGCTGCGGGCGTGGCGACAATGTGGGGGCGCGCCGGTTCGGCCATAGCGCTGGTTCCAGCGGATGCCTCGACACGTGCTGGCGCCATTGTCAGCGATCAGGCGCTGACAGCAGCACGCGCAACGGCTGATGAGATCGACTTCCGCTCGCATCGAATCTGGATCGACGCCGTCGCGGTTCGCGACGCCCACTCGATAGAAGACCTCAACGCTGCCTATCGCAACAGTGGTAATATCGGTCCCCGCCCGGAAACCTTCGACCAGAAAGCAGCCTTTCAACTGCTTGCAGATATGATTGCCGAACGTGGCCTCGCTCAAGCCAGCCTCGGCGTCGACCTTGAATTCATGCCTGTGGCTGATTTTGTGCTGTTGAAAGAAATTCTGCCTTTTGCCCAATGGCGCGATGCTTCCAGCATCGTAAGGCGGTTGCGCCTGATAAAGAGCCCCCGCGAGATTGAATATCTACGCAATGCCGCCCGTTATGCGGAAAGCGGGTTGCAGAATATGGCGACTGCGGCGCGGTCGGGCTCCACAGCCGCCGAGCTTTCCGATGCCTGGCTGACCGGAGCGACCAATGCTGCCAAAGCAAACGGCCAGAGCCTGTCCGGCCATTGGGCCTATATTTCGGTCGGGCCGAACCTTCAAAACCTTGCCGCACAACTGGCGCAAGGCGACCTCATCAAGGCCGATGTCGGCACGCTTGTGAATGGTTATTCTTCGGATGGCGCGCGTACCTTCGTCTATGGCAAGCCTGCTCCTCTTGCAGAGCAGATTTACAAAGCGCTCCAGGAGACCTTTCAAGCCGGAACAGCGCTGCTGAAACCCGGCAATACATTCGGTCAGGTTCACGAAGCGATGCTCTCCACCATGCGTCGTCATGGCTTCAGCGAATATTATCGCGGGCATTTCGGGCACTCGGTCGGCTCGGCGCTCGGGATCGAGGAATGGCCTTTCATCTCGCATGGCAACGACATGGCCATCGAACCGAACATGGTGCTGGCCGTGGAGGCGCCGTTTTACGCAAACGGACTAGGAGCCCTGATGATCGAAGAACAGTTCCTCATCACCGCCGATGGCGCTGAAACCATGAACGTTCTTTCACAAGAGCTTGTCTCGATAAGCTGAATAGAGCGAGGTAGTTGCTGCCCCCGCTCAAACTCTTTCAGTATCGAGATTGTACTCCCCATCGCGTTGATGGCGGTGCATTGTTCTTTTAATCTTTCCAGAGTGCGAGAATGAGACTCCCATACTATTGATGGAGATAGGGAGTCTCATGCTGCGACGGTTATCGTCGAAGCCAGCACCTACCACTTCACCTTGAAGCCAACACTCCCCTTGACAGCATAGCTGTTGGCGAAGTGATTGAGGGAAGTGTTGATAGAGCCTTCGCCGTAGACAGCATATTTGTTGTCTGCCCAGGCATAGGTGCCGCCAGCGCCGATCCCAGCCCAGGTCCGTTCATTGTCGGTTTCGAAGTCGATGCCGGACACGTTGACCGTCGTCCCGCCAAGGAATGCCTGATAGACATTGGCAATGCCATAGACGCTGGTATTGACCATCAGTCCATCATTGCCTTTCCAGTCCAAGCGATAATCCGCTGCGAGGCCCAGGCGTCCCAAAAGACTGTCACCATCATGCAAACTGACGCGACTGCCCCATGTATCGCTGAATTCATCTGCATCAATGGATGACCACATCAGCTGTGCTTGCAGCGTGAGTGCCCAGCTGCCCTGCATCGGGATACGCTGCCCGGCTTCGATGCTCAGTGCATAGCCAGTCGCCTTGCGTCCATCGGCAAGGCCGGTATTGGCGGTCCAGGAGTTGAGGTCGTTGTCGAACCACGTCACCTGACCCTGACCGTCAACATAGAAGCCGTTATTGCCGTACCAGGTCGCGGTCGCTCCAAGGCTCCATGCATCCGTGCTGATATCACCATCGCCATGGAAGGAAGAGACATCGCCGCGGGCATGGCCGTATTGTCCGGTGATGCCGCCAATCAGCTTGCCATTCTCGCCCTCATAGAACTGGCCATCGACACCGGCCTGCATGATGACAGTATTGATATCCTGCTTCATCTGCGACGTTGACGTGTCTGGCTCAAGACGATTGTGCCCGCCTTCGACGCGTGCCCAGACACCATACTCATTCACCGTTGCGCCGTTGTCTGAACCATTGCCGTTCTCACCAGTCCAGTAACGACTGCCGACACGCTGCTGGAGGGTGGGCAATTTGTTGAGAGCCAGCATGTTTTGAACGTAGCCCTCGTAAACAGGAACACCAGCGCTGTAACGGGGTCTCGGGTTGGAGCCGGAATTGGGTCCTTCGACATGGCTGACGAGATACCAGTCACCGTCCACTGGCGTCCTCTTGCTGCCCTGCTGCAATGTGTAGGCATAAGCGCCGCCGACAACTGCCTGCTGACCATCCTTGGTCTTGTAGCTGTTTGCCAGCGAGAAAGAGCCATTCGATGAGCCTGACACATCGACAACCTTGATGCCGTTGACAGTCTGTGCGCCGGAACCACCTGCATTGTTCACATATAGCTTTGTCGACCCCGATGTATCACCATCGACCTTCAGCATGTCAGTTTTGGAATCATCGCCACCCAGAACCGTATTGACGGTCATTATGCCGCCATTGCCGGTGTAATTGCCAGCAATGTTGAGCACGGTTCCGCCTGTTCCGCCGAAATTGACGTTCCCGGTGTTGCCAAGGCTGGCAAGCGAAGTGGAGTAGCCACCAAGATCAAGTGTGCCGTTGCTGGCAACTTCATAGCCCGAAGATGATGCGTTGAAAGCGCCTTGTGCGCCCTGTTTCAAAGTGCCGCCGGAAACCACCGTCTGGCCTGTGTAACTATTGACGCCAGCCAATGTGAGTGTGCCGGAACCAGTTTTGGTCAAAGCGCCGGAGCCATCGACCACACCGGAGAACAGCGTATCGAAACTCTGGTCAAGGGTGAGTTTGCCGCCGCCCATGGCGACATCGCCCGCACCGGCAAGACCACCTGTCGTCGTATTGAAATTCGCGAGATCGACCTTCGCACCTTCATTGACGTTCAACAGACCTGAACCGAAAGCATGATCGGCAGTTCCAGCTTGAACAGTCCCTTTCTCAACGGTCAGACCACCGGTAAAATTGTTATTGCCGGACAACATCAAAGTGCCATCGCCTTGCTTGCGAAGATACCCATTGCCCGACAACTGTTGCGTAACCGTGAACGTGTTGCCAGCATCCGCGATATCAAGCCCGCCGCCATGCTCACCCAAGGTCAGCGACCGGGTGGTGGAGGTGAAATTCGTACCTGTCACCTGCAGCGTGCCGCCATCAAGTGTCAGACCGCCAGCAGCAGCACCAAGGCTCGCATCCGAAGAAACGGAAAGCACACCATCGGCAATAGTAAAACCTTGAGCAAAATTGCCTGTTTCGGTCAGTGTCCAGGTACCGGAACCGTCTTTGCGATTGGATTGAAATCCTTGATACTGCGTACCAATCAAAGATACGTCGAAACTGCCGTCATCTGAACCGCCAAGCACAAAGGTATTTCCCTGTGTGCCACCTGCCACCACAACGTTTCCTGTGATGGACGAGCCATCATGGATCTCAAATGTGTTATTGCTACCGAGAACATCGACTGCATTGGCGTCGGCCCCTCCTGCAGAAATTGTGCCTTCATTGACAATATGTGAGTTCGATCCGACCCGGACACCGGAGCCCGAAACTCCAACTGTGCTGTGTTGAGAAGCGGGGCCACCCACACCACCGTTGATCTGTCCGCGGTTTACAAGCCTACCTTGACTGACATAGACGCCATCGCCTCCGACAACCGTTGTCGCATTTGATGTCATCAGGGTTGCGCCACGCAATAGTACACCGGCGCCGCCACCACCACCTGCTCCGTTAGCAGTGCCATAAATACCGGCGCCACCATTGCCTCCGGTTCCTCCCGCAATCGTCGAATTGGCTGCAAGCGAGAAGGAGCCTCTACCCGAGAGAAACAGACCAGCGCCACCACCGCCGCCGCCCGAAGCCTGACTATCAATACCCTGACTGCCGGCCCCGCCAGTTATATATACAGTATCCATTCCAAGAGCCGTCTGGCCGACACTCCCTCCTGCGCCACCCGCATAAATCTGATCGTTAACAATAGCGAAGGCACCGTCTCCACCAACGCCATCCATTGATGGATCCCCGCCCAGAGTATTGGTGGCGCCTATACTACCGCCAGCTCCCCCGCCTCCATAGCCGTTGCCTCGACCACCAGTGGCCGTTATGACATTCGATGTGTCGTCCGCAAAATTTGTCGTTCCCGCCCCTCCGGCATTCCCCGGCAGATCGTCGGCGTGAGCGATACTGACACCGCCAATGAGAGGCGTAACCGTCAGTGGAAACACAACGGAAATGGTCAGAGCCAAATATGATGTACTATTTAAGAAGAAAGTATATAATTTGCTCATAATATTTCCAGAGAAAATAATTGATTTTTTATCAATGTATATGAATTAAATCCACCATTCCAATAAAAAATAATTCTATTATAAAACTTAAATTACTAATAATTATATCAATAATATTGAATAAATACATTAAAATGAAATCGATATAATCATAAATATTGCGATTGAATCGGTATCTTCTCAATGGAGACAAATTCTACCAACACGTTCCTTGCGTTCCGCTCAAGCAGCTGTGATCGGTTATCGTCGCTGAGGCCGTGGTGCCGCCTGTCTTAGACAAACAGCATCTATGCAATCCATTCCGGCGCGAGCAGGAAGGTCGCCCGACGATGCAACACTGGGTAAGCGTCTCGTTGCAGGGTTGAAGAACCGGAAGCGTTGGAAGCCGAAAATGCCCGGCTCAAACTCCTTTTAAAGGAGCTGAGAAACCAACCTCGGAGAATTGCAGTGGCCGTCGCCAACTTCTTTTCGAAGATGATGGCCGGGCGTAGTGTCCTGATCTTTCAGCTTACCAGCGGATTTCGTCACCATCATAGGACAGGAAGGCCCCGGTTTTGGGAGCACCGGCGATTAACGCTCTCAATCCACACGCGCTGTTCTCCGCATTCACGACTGCTCCTTCACCGCCCATATCCGTCTTTACCCAGCCGGGGTGAAGTGCAATCACCTTTATGCCTTCGGCCCGAAGATCCAAGGCCAGTTGGGCGGTCGCCATGTTCAATCCGGCTTTAGAGCACCGATAGGCATAATCGTCGTCGTCATCGTCCAGCAGACCCTCTGAGATCGAGCCGGCCCGGCTGCTGATATTGGCAATCATCGGCTCCGTGCCACGCGCCAGGCAGTTCCGCAATGCGCGCGCTACCAGAACAGGGCCGAGCATATTTGTCCTGACGACTGCCATGAAATCATCCGGATCGAGCGGCGCAAGGCCAGCAATGCGACTGCGAACAGCCGCATTGTTGATGACAAGGTCCAGAGAACGCATGGCCAGACGATCACCAAGCGCTGCCACCGAAACCGGGTCAGCCGTATCGAGCGTCTGAAACTCGATACCGGGGGCGCATGGCGTTTCAGGCGGGCGGCGACCGCAGGCGATCACACGCCAGCCATCCTTGGCATATTGCCATGCCAGTTCGCTGCCAAGGCCGCGCGTGGCTCCGGTAATGAGGACGGTCCTGTGCCCGTTGTCAGCCAATCGCCGCGCTCCTCGTTTCAATATTTCCGTCCTGCCTTGCAATGAGGGCATAGACCTCGCCGGAATATTTGACGCGACGCTCCTGGGTTTTGAAATTGATATGGGTAATGCCGAACGGTGTCGTGTAACCAAAGGCCCATTCAAAATTGTCTGTCAGTGTCCAGGCGAAGTAACCCCTCACCGGCACGCCCTCATCAATAGCTTTGGCCACCTGCTCCAGATGATCGACATAATATTTCGCTCGCAGATCGTCCCAGACATGCCCGTCCGGCCCCACATCTTCCGGTCGCGTTGCCACGCCGCTTTCGGAAATATAGATTTCCTTTGGCGCATAGCCGTCATTTACATAATGAAGAATGTCATAGATGCAGCGCGGCCAGACTTCATAACCAACTGCGGAATAGGTGCCTTCCGGCTGTACGCGACGATAGTTGAGCGGCGGCAGTTCGTCACCTGCCGCGATCACAGACCGGCGATAGATGTTAACGCCCAAATAATCGAGCGGCTCCGCAATCGTCTTGTTGTCTTCCGGATGGATGGGCGGCAGGAGATCGCCGTAAAGCTCCAACATGTCCTGCGGATAGGCGCCCTTGAAAACGGCATCTAGGAACCAGCGGTTCTGTGCACCATCGAAACGTTTCGCTGCCGCAACGTCGCGCGGATCGTCGCTGGCCGGTTCCGCCACGTTGAGATCGAACACAATGCCCACGGAGACATCCGTGCGTTCTGCACGAATGGCCTGAACAGCCTTGCCGTGGCCAAGCAGTGCATGATGGCTTGACGTGACCCCGCCCTTTACGCCATCAACCAAGCCCGGCGCATCTTCGGCGCTGGCATGGCCCGACCAACAGAAGGTCCATGGTTCATTGAGCGTCGTCCACTTCTTGACGCGATCACCGAAACTGCGAACGGCAACCGAGGCATATTCGGCCAGCGCATCCGCAGTTTCCCGAACATACCAGCCGCCCTTGTCCTGCAAGACCTGCGGCAGATCCCAATGATAGAGCGTCGCATAGGGTTCGATGCCCGCCTCCAGCAGATCGTCTATGAGGCGGTCGTAAAAGCCTATTCCCTTGGAATTGACCGCACCGTACCCCCCCGGCAAAATCCGGGTCCAGGCGAGGGAAAAGCGATAGGCTTTGAGGTCCATCGCTTTCAGCACCGCAATGTCCTCGCGCCAGCGATGGTAGTGATCGCAAGCAACGTCACCGCTGGACTGGTCGATGATGGCACCCGGCTTTTTACAGAAACGGTCCCAGATGCTCTCGCTCTTGCCGTCTTCATAAGGGGCGCCTTCGATCTGATAGGCCGAGGTCGCGGCACCAAAGGCAAAGTCATTCGGAAAGATCAGTCCGGAGGCGCGCTGCTGCAGGTCTTGGCGGGCTTTAACGATGTTTGTTGGCATCATATTTTCTCTCGATTGTGCTGACGAGACTGGCCGCAGCCAGCGTGAGGAGGATGTAGAAGATCGCAGCCGAATTATACGGCGCGAACGGCAGGAAGCTTGCTGACTGGAACTCGCGCATGCGCTGCGTGATATCCCGAATGGACAGGATCGACAGAAGCGACGTGTCCTTGAGAATAGCGATCAGCTCGTTGCCGAGCGGCGGAATGATGATACGGAAAGCCTGCGGCAGGATCACCAGACGGGCAGTCTGCCAGCCGTTGAGACCAAGGCTGCGCGCCGCCTCGATTTGTCCCCGCGGAATGGCGTTGATGCCGGAGCGGAAAATTTCCGCCAGATAGGCCGAGTAGGCCAGCGCCATCGCCGCCACACCGCGAGCCATATTCGGCGGATCGATCACGCCCTGCGTGGCGTCCTTCAGTGCGCCACTCAAGGGCAGGCCGACATAGAGTACGATGACGAGCATGGGAATGCCCCGGATCGTATCCACGATGAATTCTGAGCCGATGGAGAGAGGATGACGGCGATGGATATGACCGCAAGCCGTCAGCAATCCGAGCGCAATGGCCAGAACGACGAAGGCAATGCCCGCCGACTTGTCGCGGTCGTTCAACGCTTCCGTCTGCCACAGGACAGGCACGTTCGCCGGGACTGAAGCCGCCGGAAGCAGAACCGCGCTGACATCGGCCTTCTTGCCAAGGGCGGCGAGCGCTTCAGGCGGACCGCGAAATGTGCGCAATGGCACTTCGTTTTCGGGACCATCGGGAAACTGGCCGTATCGCACCGTACCGATCATGCTCGATGGCGTGCCGGTTACCACGCCGATCTTGCCATCGAGGGTGCCGGCGAGCGTATAGGCCTGGCGCGGCTGAAACAGAAACCAGGCAGCCATGCAGGCCATCAGCAACGTCAGGCCGATGAAGATAAAGTCTCCCCGGCTGCTATATTGAAGCTTTTGCAGGCCAACCCAAAGCAGGGCCAGAAGCGCGGCAATGATATAAGCCGAAATGGCAGCCCGAATGGTCGTTGCAACCCCGGCGGCGAATGCCACATGCGCTGCAAAGAGGACAAGAAATAATCCAAGCCCGTTGATCGTTGCCAGCAGGATGAAACCCGCCTTGCGCGATCCCGACAATCCGTTCCCGGATCGCCCCGTCAGGCTCAGGAGCAGACCCAGAACGGTCGCACCGAGATAGCTCAACAGGATGATGAACCCGTACCGATCCGTCGCTAGTGCCGCGGCCTCGGTAAGTCGCCGCGGTGTGACGCCTTTCACCACGAGATCGGACGTGAACGGATCGACCCCATTGGCTACAACCGAGTGCAGATAGGGATACACAACAGGTGTTGCCACGAGCGCGGCAGCCGACAGGAGATTGAGCACCGCGCAAGGAATCCCCCAGCGCGTATTGTTCCTGCGCATGAACAACATCGTGGCAAGACCGGAGGCAAAGGCTGCGCAAAGCAGCACAAAACCCGGCACGAAAGCTGATGATCCCGGCTCGACGCCCAGGATAGCCAGAAGCGAACGCTGGTAGTCGTTTGAACTGGCAAAGAGATAGACGACAAATGGCAGTGCGGCGAGCACGATCATGTTGCTCGGACGCAAGCGCATCAAAAAATACATTTGAACCGTCTCCCGACCCTCTGGATGCGATGTTCCAGAGGCGTTGCGTGTGGGCCAAGGCCAACGGAGTTGGAGTCGTTGGAACTGCTCTATCTGTTTTGGCTATCCCGAAAACCGCCATGCGTTCTTCGGGATAGGCTCACCTTCTTGGTTTTGCGCATCATCTCGGCAGCACGTGCTTTACTTTCGCAGGTTCACCGCCAGAAATGTTCCGGACTATTTTGCGCCCCAATATTTGCTGATGAGAGCATCGAGCGTACCGTCTTCCTTGATGGCCTTGATCCCTTCATTGAAGGCGGCAGCGGTTTCATCGCCCTTGCGGAAGACCAGCCCCAGCGGATCGGATTGCAGGTCGCGAATTGGAACGACGAGCTCGCCTGCGAATTCCTTTTCATAGGCGGGTGCATTGGCGCCGTTGATCACCACGCCGTCGACGTCCTTGTTCTTGAGCGCTATGACGGAGGCGCTGAAGCTGTCATAGGCAACGACATTATCCTTGCCGACAATACCCTCGGCTACCTGAGCGTCAGTCGTATTCGCCTGCGCCGACAGCTTTTTGCCTTTCGACTTGAAGTCATCAAGTGTCAGCCCATCATCTTCGGCACGCATCAAAACGGCCTGGCTGTTGATGATGTAAGGCTCGGAGAAATCCATCGCCTTCTTGCGTTCATCGGTAATCGAAACTCCGGATGCAACGAGATCGAAATTGCCCTGCTCCAGAGCCGCGAAAATGCCATCCCAGCCCGTGGTCACGAATTCCGCCTTGCAGTTGATCTTGGCGCAGATTGCATTCACCACGTCGACATCGAAACCGACGATCTGTCCCGTTGCCGGATCGACGCTTTCCATCGGCGGCGAGGTCGTGTCGGAACCGACCTTGAGCATTTTTCCCTCAAGATCGGCCGCATGTGCGGCGACAGAGGACATCAGCGCGAGCGCCAAAGTCAGGATTGTCTTTTTCATGTGTACTCCTCCCATTAGAACACTTTCGACGAATGCACGAAGCGGTTGCGCCTCTGAAACAGCATTGAAAGCTGTTCGCCGGAGCGGTTCCCGCCACCCCGTGAGAAGGCCAAGCCGCTCTAGGAATTAAGCTTCCGCCCAGATCGTCGGGCTGACGCGCGACGAGCTCCGGACGAAAAACCTCCCTCAATTGCGCAGGGTCTTCCCCTCCCATACGCCGCAACAGAAATTCCCCCAGCCGTTGCCCCAACACTTCGATCGGCTGATAGAGGGTCGTGACCGGCGGAGTGAAATAGGCGCTGACATTGATGTCGTCATAGGCGATGACGTCGATGTCCTGCCCGACTTCCAGCCCCAGCGACCGCAATGCGGACAACACACCGAGCGTTGTCGATTCATTGACACAGACCAGCGCCGTCGGTGGATCACGTTCTTCCCGGAGAGCCAGCGCAGAATCGCGTCCGAAGCGTGTGGACAAGTCGCCGCCGATAACCAGATCGGTACATGGCGCAGCACCTGTCTCCGTGAAGGCACGCGTAAAACCATCGATCCTGTCGAGAGCATAGGAAAAACGCGCATCCGCATTCACCAGACCGATGCGCCGGTGCCCGCCAGCGATCAGTCGTGCAGTTGCGGCATGTGCGGCCCATTCATTGTCCACGTCGACATGGGCATAAACGAGCGATTTGCGGCATCTCCCCAGGGACACGAAAGGAAAGTCAGCCTCGACCAGCATGTCGATGCGCGCATCGTCGGCCAGAACGCCTGAAAAGATCAGACCATCGGCGAGGCTTTGATCGACGATGCGGCGCGTGATGGCACAGGCATCGTCAAAACTGCGATAGCCATAGACGGAAAGCTGATAATCGCTATCGTCGAGAATCTGGCTGAGACCGCTGAGAATCTGCGTATATTCGACACCGTCCCATTCATACCCCGCCACCGAATTCATCGGCATCAATACGGCGGCTTGATAGGTCTTGCCGGTACGCAACGCCATGCCACGGGCATTGGCCTGATAGCCAAGCTCGTCTGCAGCGGAGAGAATAATCTTGCGCGTCTCTTCCGTCACGACCGGCGAACCGTGCAATGCCTTCGAAATCGTCGCAATCGAATAGCCCGTGTGTTCCGCGAGCGTTTTGATCGTCGGTCGCACACGCGTTTTTATTCGGTCAATCGACCTCGACATTTCAAGCTCCCACAATCGTCATACCAAAACGGTAACAACATATAAAAACGTTTTCAAGAAAAATAAAAACGTTTTTATATCGGAGAATGTCTTGTGCCTGGCAAACAATCGGGGTGTCATTCAATTTGATTGAATCAGATCGGATTATTGGGTCGGTTTCGGCTGGGGCGGAAAAAACTTTAACGAAATAGTCCAATGATTTTCGACATCTATGATTGATTGGATATTGATAGATGCCATCCCGAGAGAACAAGAGGCTGTTTGAGATAATTTTCACGCCCGCAAATTCAATGGCTTACGTTTAGAAAATGCGAGCGGATCAAGAACCGTCGGCCTTAGCCCTGCCCAGTTTGGCCAACGCAAAGAGATACTCGGCTTTGCCCCACGTTGGCCAGATATATCTTTTTATCATACGACACACTACCGCAGACTTGGGTGTGTGTTCGCAAGACAGCGGGCGCATAATATGAGAACGGGAGGCTCTTCAGAAACAGTAAGGTGACCATCATGAAACCGTACTCACTATTCGTTGTTGCTGGATTGGCGTTAATGAATGCGACAATTGCTTATGCGGGTTCAAACACAGCATTACAAAACACGTCCACATTACCATCGACTGATCCAGCAGAGACAATCGTCCATGTGGCAACGTCAGCGCAGCTGAAAGCCGCTAAGCCACTAGTCTGTCGATACAAGACTTGGCAAGATTGCATAGCAGCCTGCGGAACCTCGCTGTGCATATATTGCTCAGGCAATGGAAAATATGCCTGCGAAAAGGAGAAATGAGACGTGGTGCATGGGCGCGAACGGAATTGGGACGTACACAGCTCAGCATACGATCGAGCGCCCGGCAGCCAAGGACGACTTCCGTTCGCTAATTGGGGTCGGTTCCAGCAGAGGGTGAAATGATACGTATAGCTGTCTCAATTGAACCCGTTCGGATTTTCCAAACGTAAGTCATTGAATTTACTGACGTGAAAATTGTCCCAAACAGCCTCTTGTTCTTTCGGGATAGCATCTATCAATATCCAGCCACTTCATAAACGACAGAAATCATTGGACTATTTCGTTAGAGTATTTTTCGCCTCGCCGGAGCTGACGTCAGTATGCAACGAACGCCCGAGACGCTCGACTTCAAAAAACCGAAACTCCGTAGCAACCTTCACTGGAAAAATAATTGCAACAGAATATGTAGGCGCTTCGGCATTCTAATAGACGCAGACCAAACTCTAACTGTAACTCCATAATTTAGACTGCTGATTTGTTCTATAATGTTTCACTATACATCACCGCCTCATGTTGACAAAAAAACTGTGTAATATTTTATTCATCCTGTTTCGATCTGTGAGAACCGATCAACACAAAGGGAGGACAGAATGGATATCAGGCCGTCTATCTTTGCCTGGACTTTGACTTGTTCGCTGGCAGTATCTGGCGTTGCATTTTCTCAAGAAACGCGCACGAAAGTCATTTTAGACGCGGATATGGTCGAGCTATTCGATGATGGCACCGCCATGCTTCTGCTGGAGCGCGCTCCCAACATCGACCTGCTGGGCGTAACCGTCGTTTCAGGAAACACGCCCATGCCAGCCGGTGTCGCCGCGGGCGCGCGACAACTGGAGGCGCTCGGCTCTGAGGTGCCAATCTACGAAGGCAGCCGTTACGGCATTCGCAACTGGCGAGGAAACAAAGCCACTCCGGAGGTGCTGGCAGCCGAACTGCAAATCAGCCCGATCACCGGTTGGGGCGGTTATCTGCGGCCGGATGCGGGCAATGAGATCGATGCCGATCCGACGGCAAAATGGTCCGACGTCTACAAGCATAAATATGGCGAGGCCCCATCCTATAAACGGGTGTATGGCCTGGATAATCCGGACTCGGATGGCAACAGAGACGCTGTGGATTTTCTCGTCGACACCGTCAACAAGTATCCCGGCCAGGTCAAGCTGGTGGCAATTGGTCCACTCACCAATATTGCACGCGCCATCCTGAAGGATCCGAGCTTTCCATCGAAGGTCGCTGAAATCGTCTATATGGGCGGCGCCTTCTACGTTCCGGGGAATTCGTCGGCATCGGCAGAGTTCAACTGGTGGGCAGACCCTGAAGCCGCCAAGATCAGTGTCAGGTCGAAATGGGGCGATCCGAATTCCGAATCCTTCAAGGCATATGGCAATCAGGTGATCTCCGGTCTGGAAGCCAATGAACATACGGGAGGAATGCCGGAGGACCTCTATCGGAAAATGGTCGACAACAGCCCTCCCGGCATTCAGAAACTCTGGCTTGCACGCGAAGAACAGATCAAGGCGCAAGGCGGAACCACATTCGGACCCGATAACGTCTGGGACCTGTTTGCGGCCGCCTATGTCATCGACCCGTCGATTGTCCTAGCCTGGAACAACGCCCCTCGCCCCAAGGATGGCGCATCTGTACCTGCCACCGGCGTCTATGTCGACGTGAACACCGAGATGGGTCTCGACTATGGCCGAAGCCTTGCTTTCACCAACAATGATATAGGAGGCAATGCGGAGGCAAAACCGGGACCGGTCGGCACTCAGAAAGCCGCCATTCAGAACTACATCGATGAAGACAAATTCTGGAAAGAGATCGTCGTTCCGCTAACCACCGCTTCGAAGAATTAAAGCATGATCCGACCGATGCGAAACGCGGGTCGAAAAGATTTCTGCTTGTTTGGATAGTCTGCCTGCTCACAGGATTGCAGGCATCATAGGAGAAATTGAGGCGGCGGGAGCTAAACTGCGTCACCTGCCGCCTCATAAATTGGGTACGACTCGGCAAAACCTGACACCGGAGTTCCGGTGCCAGGCATTCATTCATCCTGAAGCAAGTATCCGATCAGAACTTGAAGGGCGTGCCCATGCATTTTGCCACTTCACGCTTGATGCAGTTATTATATTCGTGGGGCACCTCTCTCAACGAATAGCAAATGGTTCGCGCCTTTTGCCGGCACTCTTGTTGATTGCTACCATCGGCAATCTGCGCAAAAGAGCTATTCTGGGTTGATGTGTTCACAACTTGAACGCTCATATTGCTCATTTCTACCGCGAAAGCTCCGCCAGCTCCCCAAAGGATGGAAGCAATAACCAATGGCATCAATGCAAATTTATTCATTGCAATCTCCCTTTTAAAAATTCCATCATTACAATGGCATTAAATAATTCTGCAATTATAGTATCATCGATTGATGATCATCAATTAGCTTAAAATGATTTATAAATAAAAATTATATATATAAAAGATTATATACTCGTTCTATCTTTATTAATTCCTCCTCTTTTTATTTGACTTATATTGAACAAGTACATCTATCTTGAATAGAGCAATAATTTTCTAGATTATTATATACTGAAAATTAGCTGTACCAATATCAGTTTGCATCTCAGCGGCCCCATTTTTTTGCTTCACCGAACGTGTCTCGGCTTATGCGAAAGCAGCTGACCACCTGCCTAAGAACACGTTTGGCACCGGCATGTCCGCTCCGGTGCTGGCTATGTCTTCAGGAAAGAACGAAGAACTGATCAAATTGGCAGCCTCAGAACATCAAAAATTGCAGCTCCTGAAACGCCAAAATGACGACGACGCGATCCCGAGCAATCTGTTTGCAGCTGAACCAATAATCGATCTTCCAAACTCCCTATAAACAGGGCTATGATAGCCACTGTTTCTCGGATTGGGCATGTCGGCAAGCCATAATGAATCAGATCTCTTTTTCGACAGATATGATCGAAGATCAATTACGTAACGATTTTTGGCGTGAAGTTCTGAAGCCAATGTATGAAATCACATTGGATAGAGAAATACGAAATTATCAGCTTTTTGGCTTCGCAAGGGGCAGTGCGATCAGCTCTTCCCTTCAAATCGGCTCGACCCGTTTCAATACCCAAAACTATCTACGCACGCCTAAGATCATCGCGCATGGAGGTCTCGACCAATATATTCTCCAGCTCATAACCGCTGGGGATTTACGCGGCGATTTCAACGGCGTCGACGTCTGGGCCAAGCCTGGCGATATCGTCATCATAGATTTCACACAAACAGTTCAAAGCACGGCATATGAAGGAAGTCGCATCACCGTGATGCTTGCGCGCGACGAGCTGGAAAAGGTGGTTGGGTGGCGAAATCTGCACGGCGTCGTTCTGCGTGCCCATGAACCAATGACGCGTCTCCTGTTTGCTTATTTACGAGGACTGCACGACGTAGCCAGCAAATTGAGTGCGTCAGAGGTCTATTCGGCGCAAGAAGCGATGCTTTCTCTGCTGAATGCCAGCATCAAGGGCGACGCCATCGAAAATGCAGCCGTGAACCTCACGATGCGTAAATGCATCCTCGCTCACATCAATGAACACCTGAACAACCCCTCGCTCAGCCCCCAATCCATCATGCGAAACTTTCGCGTTTCGCGCTCACACCTCTATCGCGCCTTTGAACCCGATGGAGGCGTCGCCAAGGTCATTCGCGATAAGCGGCTCGACAGCGCATACCAAACGCTGGTGAGGCAGACAGGACCGTCGGCCTCGCTGAAAAGAATAGCCTATCAATGCGGTTTTAATGACGGCACACAATTTACGAAGGCATTCAAGGCACGATTTGGATTGGTACCGAAGGACGTGGCGAAGTTCGGCGCGCCATTGCTGACAAGCGCTCCCTACAATTTTTCCTACGCTCAACACTTGTCGGCCCAGGCAAAGAGAGCAGGGCTGACGAACGGACAGCCTATGCAACTTGAAAGCATGAGCCTGGCATAACGGATCTCATCGCAGCCAGAGATAGCAATGGCCATACGCAATGAAGCCGTTCCGCCAGCTTCTTCTCTTGCATAGCACTCCTGCGAGCATCTTCTTACCGAACACGCATAACCAATCAATCCTGTCGGCCACTTTCTATGATGTCGAGTCGCATGGGTAATATACTGAAAAAATTGGCGATTATGGAGACTACTAAAGCTAAATTCGCCTTAGATTTCGTCTGACTGACAATGGTTTTCGCTGTTCTGGGAGGGGTATGTGGCGCGTCGCGATGCGTTGATCTGACAGCGCAGGAGCAATCTCCTTGACGATCCCGATGCTAACCCGATTTGGTTAAGAAATCTATCCCCCAGAGATGAAAAGCCCCACAGACTGAAAGATGGGAAGCGCTGGTTTGCACCATCGTGGGAGAAAGGCCGTGGTCATTGAAACCAGTGATCGGAAGCCGAAAAACGAGCTCGACATCAAAATTGGAACCGAGCCGCAACGAATCCGGCCTCTAACTTTCAGAAAAAAATTCACCGCCCCTCCCCTCTTCGAGCTTCCGTCGTTAGATCGCCGGAGCCACCGGCGCACCTTCTATCGTTCCGCAATTGCGCGTTTCGTATTCGCTCCGTCTCATCTGCAGGAGGTCATGTGAAGCGGGCCGGAATAAAGCCGTTAGCGAAATCATCCCGTCATAAAATGAGTATGTCACCTTCCTTGTACTTTCCAACGGCGGTTATCGGCCTGGTCAAAAACCATTCAGGACAAACCTCAGCACGGGAAAAGCGCAGAAGACATGCTTCGCTCCGAACAACATACGCGTTGGGAACGCCCCATATTTCCGTTCTGTATAATCTGTCTTTTCTCGAGCTAGGATCCGAGCAGAACCACTCCGTCCGACGGGTTCAAGCAGTGCCAATTTATCATTTCGGCGTCGGAATGATGCTTGATAAACTACACCTTCAGAGAATCAGCCCCGGCGCCTCCAGCAACAGAAAAGCCGCCTCATTCCCATGTGGAAACAGACTCTTCTCAATTGAAATTTCCAGATGGAGGAGACCTTTGAATCATAGACTGCCGTCTAAAATCAATATTATCATACAAAAACAAATAGATAGGTTATCTTCAGCCGAATCGATAAAATTTTGTTTAGTTTTACTCTTGGCGCTAACTCTTTGTTAATTCGGTCGCCTCTTGCGATAGAATAAGAATCGGACATAATGACGGTATTTAGGCGGTATTAGTTCCAGTGCCGTCACTAGGGATCCCAAGTAAATGAATATCGCAAATCCAGCAGCAGCTTTGTCGTTTGACGACATGATACTATCGCAAGGGCGCGAGATTTCTCGCAAGCTCAATCTGCTGCGTCACGAAAACTTTCCGCCAGATGCGCGCAAAAATATGCTGCGCCAGTTTTCGATGGCCGAGGCTGCGTACTTCCTTGGTGTCTCCCCCAGCAATCTCAAGAAACTACATCTGGAAGGTAAAGGTGTCGAGCCGACCATTCTGACAGGTGGCCGTCGCGCCTATAGTGTCGAACAGATTCAGGAGCTGCGCCAGTGGCTTGACCAGAATGGTCGCGCTGAGGTGAAGCGCTACGTTCCGCATCGTCGCGGCAATGAGAAGCTTCAAGTCATCGGCGTCGTCAATTTCAAGGGCGGCTCGGGCAAGACGACAACGGCTGCACATCTGGCGCAACACATGGCCCTGACCGGTCATCGCGTACTTGCAATCGATCTCGACCCGCAGGCTTCGCTATCGGCTCTGCATGGCATTCAGCCGGAGCTCGATGAGTTTCCGTCGCTCTATGAAGCCATTCGTTACGATTCCGAAAGGAAGTCTATCCGTGAGGTCATTCGCCGGACGAATTTCCCCGGCCTCGATATTATTCCAGCCATGCTGGAGCTGCAGGAATATGAGTATGATACGCCGCTTGCCATGCAGAATGGCGGCGAGGGCAAGACTTTCTGGAACCGCATCGCGCAGGCTCTCGCCGATGTGGATGGTGACTATGATGTGGTAGTCATCGACTGCCCTCCCCAGCTCGGCTATCTGACGCTGACGGCGCTATCTGCCGCAACATCCGTCCTGATTACCGTTCACCCGCAGATGCTCGACCTGATGTCCATGTCGCAATTTCTCCTGATGCTCGGCGACATTCTGAAGACCGTTCGTCAGGCAGGCGGTGCGGTGCAACTCGATTGGTTCCGCTATCTGATTACCCGTTACGAGCCGACCGACGTTCCGCAAGCGCAGATGGTCGGTTTTATGCAGAGCATGCTCGCCTCGCACATGCTGAAGCACCAGATGTTGAAATCAACCGCGATTTCCGATGCTGGTCTGACCAAGCAGACGCTTTACGAGGTCGAGCGTTCATCGATGAATCGCGGCACCTATGATCGCGCCATGGAAGCCATGGAAGCGGTTAACGCTGAAATTCGCGGCCTCATTCACGAGGCATGGGGGCGTTAGACTGCCGTCTAAAACGGCAAATATTGAATAAAATCAGGTCTCTGACCGGTTTGAGGACATGAGAATGGCAAGAAAGAACATCTTCGAAAGCGTTATGCGGGACGAACCGGCGGCCGAACAAGCCTCACAGTCGGTCGAAAACGTATCGCGCCGGTTCGGTGCCGCCAAGTCTCTGTCCGCTTCGATTGACGAGCTGGCAAAGCAGGCAGCCCAGAAGCTTGATGGCGAAGCCATTATCGAGCTTGATCCCGCCAATCTTGATGTCTCCTTCGTGGCGGACCGTCTGCCTGAAACGGATGACGAAGAATATCGGGAACTTCTGGAAGCCATTCGCGAGCGTGGTCAGGACAGTCCTATTCTCGTTCGTCCACATCCCGAGACCAGCGACCGCTATATGATCGTTTTCGGTCATCGGCGCGCGCGGGTTGCCAGAGAGCTTGGCATCAAGGTCAAGGCGGTTATCAAGCCTCTCGCCGATCTGGAACATATTCTGAGCCAGGGCCAGGAAAACTCGGCGCGCGCCAATTTGAGCTTCATCGAGCGTGTTTTCTTTGCGGCACGTCTGGAAGCGCTTGGCTTTGAGCGTGAAGCCATACAGGCAGCATTGACGGTCGATTACCAAACCTTGTCGAAGATGCTGACCATTCCGAAGGCTATTCCGGAACATATTCTTCTGGCTATCGGCCCGGCCAAGGGCATTGGCCGTGACCGCTGGTTGGAACTGCGTAAACTGATCGAGATCCCGGGCAGAAAAGATGCTGCAGAAGAGCTTCTGGTGACATCAGCGTTTTCAAACGCGTCGTCCGTTGATCGTTTTGAGCAGCTTTACGGCTATCTGAAAGGCGGCAAGCAGAAGAAGCCTGTTACCAAGGCGGCTCTGCGTCCTGGCACCAGCTGGACAGCTTCTGACAAGACGGTCAGCGCAGTTATCAAACAGAATGGCAAATCAGCTACATTGGCGCTCAGCGCAGCCAACGGGCCTCGTTTTGCCGATTGGCTTTCTCGTAATCTGGATGAACTTTATGCATCGTTCCAGAACGAGGAGAAGTAAGTAAGCGTAACGAACGGCGGCGGTTGCCACGGTTCGACTGTGTAGAGCATGTCTCCCGAAAGTGGGAACCGGTTTCGGGGCGAAGACATGCGTAGAACAAAGAAATAGAGCATTTCCAGTGCGTTCAAACAAACAGGAAATGCTCCAGCGTTCAATAGTAAGTGTGTTTGCGTCGAAACTGTTCAGGAAGAGGAACGAGACAGCAAAAGAAAAAGGCCCCCAAACGTCGCCGTGTGGAAGCCCTTCTCATTGGTTTAGCAGCTAGAGAATCGCAAATCCACGAATCACTGTCAAGTGTAATTAGCGTCATTTCGGCGGGTGGATTTCTTTTGCCTTGTGGAAGGTGAAAGAAAATGGAGATTCAATTGGCCTCGACGCCGTTTGGCAGTCGAAGGATGACGCTTGCCTTGTTGGCAAGTCAACAGAACACACAGCAAATCGCACCGGGAACGGTTGCCGATAAGTGGCAACTGCATCGCTGGCTGTGCGAAGCAAAGACGCAGTTCGGCCTGAATGATCGTTCTCTGGCGGTTCTTTCAGCCCTGTTGTCATTCTATCCGGAAACGGAACTGAATGCGCAGAACAGCCTGATCGTGTTCCCGTCCAACAAGCAACTGGCATTGCGAGCCCATGGCATGGCCGATGCAACCTTGCGCCGTCATCTGGCAGCGCTGGTCGATAGCGGTTTCATCCATCGTCAGGACAGCCCGAATGGCAAGCGCTATGCACGCCGTGCCAAAAGTGGAGACGTGCAGATTGCATTCGGCTTTTCACTGACACCGCTGCTGGCACGTGCTTGTGAACTGGAAGCGGCTGCAGAGCAGGTGAGGGTGGAAAAGACGGCGTTGCGTGAAATGCGCGAACGCCTGACATTGCTGCGCCGCGACATTACCAAGCTTGTTGAATTCGCCGCACTGGAAGAACTGGCCGGAGACTGGGAAGACATCCATCATCGTTTCCGCCTGATTGTCGACAGCATTCCTCGTCGTGCAGACTATGAAGAACTGGCGGCTCTGGTCGAATCCATGCAGTACATTCGTGCGGAAATCGATAACGCATTGAAAATTCATGAGAATGTTCAAAATTTGCGCGCCAATGAATCTCAAAATGAGCGGCAGCAAATTGAATCGAATCCAGATTCCCATTTTGAAAAGGCAACGCCTGAATTTATCGACCAGCGCGTCAATGAAATCACCAGTGCTCCGTTTGAACCCACGGTTTCGCTCGACATGGTGCTCCGTTCCTGTCCCGAGATCACAGCCTATGCGATTTCATCCATCCGACATTGGCAGGATTTGGCCAATACAGCAGAGAAAGTACGCTCTTTCCTCGGGATCGATGGAAAGCTCTACGATCTCGCAAAGAAAACGCTGGGAACTCACAATGCATCGATCGTGATCGCTTATATCCTGCAGCGCTATGAGCAAATCCAGTCTGCTGGCGGCTATTTGCGAATTCTGACGGAAAAGGCTGCCAACGGCTCGTTCTCGATCAGACCAATGCTTATGGCTGCCCTGAATGGACAAAGTCGTTAACCATAAAGCCCAGTCAGCGTGACAAAACCAAACGGCTAGTTAGGTTTCGTATCGTTCATGAAGTTCAAGGAGATCAAGCTATCCAGTATAGGCCGCAAAACAGTCAAGGAAGATAAAACTACGGCCGGAGCGGATTGTTCGGCTGCCCTTTCACTGATGTCACGGGTTGCATAGCCACTGATATTGGCGCCTCACAACGGCAATTGAGGTTAAGACTATATAGCTCGCGAAAGACAGGCGCTTTGAAGCTTTATGTGGCTGCTGGGTCTGGTCTTAGTCCAGTGCCTGAAAGCGGCGACGGCGTGAACGGCGGCGAGGGCGCAAAGTGTTCAGGTCTTGTTTTTGATCGACCTTATGACGCGGGGGAGGCGAAAGAAGGCGCATGATGAAGAGGATGCAGCACCCGATGGTGAATATCCAGAATATCTCATCGGTGAGATCGTTGATCATGACGCAATCCAAAGCAAACCGCTTGTCCGTTTCCGTGACGCGCGAAACAATATTCCGAGATAAATACCGTCTTGCGAAACCAGGGCCAAGTCACGAAGGCGTGCTTTATCGCCGCGCCGTTGGTATCGCGACACCGCACTCCTGTGGATGGCTGGCAGGCGCTGGTCGCGAACTCCGCACCGATCTGCGATAGGTTGGTCATGCTGCCTTTTTCAATCCATTGTTCCGGCCCGATCCTTGCGGCTGAATTCCCAGACAGGCAAAACATCCTGAGCTGGTCTCTGACACGTCCGGGGTTCGTTTCGGCGTGCTCCGTCGCCTGGCTGGAAGTGCGCAATGACGTTCTGACGTTGGAAGTGGACCCGATGCTTATGCTGCAGGAGAAACTGGCCGAAGCCGATTACGGCGGAGCGGTGCAGATGATGACATCGCGCAGCGTACAGAAGCACCATGTTGCGACGCGACGCTCCGGCGAAACGCATGCCACCTGTCTTGCCACTGTCGGCCTGTCGAATGCGGGAAGGGTGGGGGAACTCACACAGATGAAGATGCCCGTTGGAACGATCAATCTTCTGGTCCACATCGACAAACCATTGTCGGTCGCAGCCCATATAGAGGCAATGTCGATTGCTGCCGAGGCCCGCACCGCTGCCATTATCGAACTTGGCCTAATTGTCGGCGGTAGAGCCGCAACAGGGACTGGAACGGATTGCATCGCCGTTTCCGCTCCACACGGGCAGGCGGGAGAGGCAGCATCATATGCGGGTTTGCATACGGATATCGGCGCCGCCCTCGGTGGTGCGGTTTATGACGCGGTGTCCGAAGGCGGCAGGCTCTGGATGAAAGAGCAGGGTTTTTGACCGATCAGGCTTCGGCTGCTGCGCCTTTCGGCTTCAGGCGCAGGATAAGCGGAACCAGAACAAGGGCAACGATCGGGAAGACGAGCCAGTTGATGGTTTCCCAGCCTGACGAATGCAGCAGCGACCCTGCAAAGAACGAAGCGCAGGCCACTGTGCCGAACATGATGAAATCATTGGCGCCCTGCGCCTTGCCGCGTTCAGCCGGCGTGTGGCAGTCGGTCACCATGGCAGTCGCGCCAATAAAGCCGAAATTCCAGCCGATGCCGAGGAAGATCAGCGCACCCCAGAAATGACCGACATCAAAGCCGCCCAATGCAATAATGGCGGAGAACGCGATCAACACCAGCCCGAGCGCGGTGATCTTTTCCTTGCCGAAACGGGTGATGAGTTTTCCGGTGAAGAAGCTTGGCGCGAACATGGCAAGCACATGCCACTGGATGCCAAGGGCCGCATGATCGACGGAATGGCCATGGCCGACCATGGCGATGGGCGCTGCCGTCATCACGAAAGTCATCAGCGCATAGGAACAGACGCCAGCAGCCACGGAAAGGATGAAGCGCGGTGAACGGAGAATTTCGCCCAGCGGGCGGCCTGTGTCATGGATAGCGTTCGGATCTTTCCGGACCTTCGGTGCGCGCAGCATGAAAAGGACGGGGAGGGCGAGAAGCCCGAGAACAGCCTGACTGAGGAAACTGCCTGCAAACATCGCATCCGGAATGGTATCGCGTGTCCAGATGACAAGCTGTGGCCCGACGATTGCCGCAACGAGCCCACCCACCATGACCCATGATATGGCGCGCGCCTTCATGTCGCCCGTTGCCGCATCGGTCGCGGCAAAGCGATAGCTCTGGACATAAGAGGCGTAGAAACCGGCAGTCAGCGTTCCGAGACAGAAGATGAGGAAGGAGGCGGCAAAAATACCTGCGGCTGCGATCACACCCGCCGCAGCGCCGACAAGCGCACCCAGCATATAGGCATTGCGGCGTCCGAACTGGCGCATGAAGAAAGCGGCAGGCAGTGTGCCAAGCGCAAGGCCGAGATTGAACAGGCTGACGGGCAGCGTGACGAGTGCCGGATCGGAAGACAGTTTCTGGCCTACCAGACCGCCAAGCGAAATCACGATAGGCGGGCTGGAAGCGCCCAGTGCCTGTGCAATCGTCAGGATAACAATATTGCGTCGTGCAGCCGTCGCGTCGGTCATAACCAACCCCTCAATCGATAAACCGGGATGGTTTTATCGGAAAGCGCATTTACCGGCAAAATTATTCTACAGCTGGTTAGAACATTTTTTTACTGGGTCAGCTATTCCGTTTCAAACGATGAGATGGATGTGACGACACATCCGGGTTTGGGAGGATATTTGGCAATTAGCCCATAATATTATTCGTCCAGTGCTCCGATAGAGACATTGCAGGCGGTATTGACGCCATGATCGTCAGCGTATTGAAAGTAAATTGTACCATTCATCGTGGGCAGAGGGCCGCTATGTGGCGGTTTTGATCGCCCAAGATAATCTGATGAGAAGCCAGCTTCATATGTGCCATCCGGCTTTGTAACTATAGTGCTTTCGTCAATACCAAACTGCGCAGTTAAAAGCTCTGTCGAATTATCGGAATATATATTTACCTCTCCGGAAAAACCTTGTCCGTTATTGGTTAGTGTCACCAAAATATACTCGTGATCATCGCCATTCATGACCAAGAATCCGGGGTTCAACGAGATTTCAATAGCCATTCTTCACCTATATACTTGTTGAAGAGCGAATATATCTCAAATCTGGAATGAAATTATACTGACAGAGTAGGCAGAGTTGGGCTGCTGGTCTATCAGTTTGAATAATTATCGCATCAGCGATGCGCGTCTTCACTCATACAAAACCTGAGCGGACAACAGAGACGCAACCATGCAGGCCCGCGATGCATGTGGGAATCCAATTTGGACAGCCCGATGTCGTTCGGCTGTCATCTAGTGCTTCTAATTTGCAACTCCACAATTCGATAGGGAGCCAGCAATGTCAGAGAATCTTTCCCAGCAAAGTCTGTTCAAGACCAGCCAGTTGGAAGAAGCAGATGCCGATCCGCGCAATCCGTCCGATAATCCAACCATGGGCGAAATCATCAGCCGGCGCTTTTCCCGCCGTGGCTTTCTGCGTGGATCGCTCGCTGTCTCGGCCATTGCGGCAACGGTCAGCCCGCTCGCCCTGTTGAGCGCCGGTGATGCGCGCGCTGCATCCGGTTCGGCCTTTTCCTTCAAGGAAGTCGAAGCCGGTGTGGATGCCCATCACCATGTCGCGGAAGGCTATGACGCCGATGTGCTTTTGCGCTGGGGCGACAAGCTTTTCGCCGATGCGCCGGAATTCGATCCAACCAAACAGTCAGCCGAAGCGCAGGCGCGCCAGTTCGGCTACAACAATGATTATGTCGGCTATATCGCCATCGAGGAATCGCCGGAACATGGCTTCCTCGTGGTCAATCACGAATATACCAATCCGCACCTGATGTTCCCCGGCCTCGTCAAGATCGTCGACGGCAAGGTGGAGCAGGCTCCGCTTTCGAAGGAACAGGTGGATATCGAAATGGCCGCCCATGGCGGCACGATTGTCGAAATCCGCAAGCAGGACGGCAAGTGGCAACCGGTGCTCGACGGTGCAAACAATCGCCGCATCACCTCCAATACCGAGATGGCGCTGAGCGGTCCCGCCGCCGGTCATGATCGCGTCAAGACCAATGCCGATCCTTCCGGCACCAAGGTTTTCGGCACGGTCAACAATTGTGCAGGCGGCGTCACGCCCTGGGGCACCTACATCATGGCCGAGGAAAACATCCATGGCTATTTCATTGGCGAACTGCCGGAAGGTCACGCGGAAACGGCCAATTACAAGCGCATGGGCATTCCCGAAGGTTCATACGAATGGGGACGTTTCTACGACCGTTTCGATGTTTCCAAGGAACCGAACGAACCGAACCGTTTTGGCTGGATCGTTGAGGTCGATGTGTCCGATCCGAACTCCGTGCCGAAGAAGCGGACCGCGCTTGGCCGTTTCAAGCATGAGGGTGCCGAATCCATCGTCAACAAGGACGGGCGCGTGGTCTTCTATCTGGGCGACGACGAACGCTTCGACTATGTCTACAAGTTTGTGACGGCGGGCAAGTTCAACCCGGATGATCGCGCTGCCAATATGGACCTGCTGGATGAAGGCACGCTTCACGTGGCCAAATTCCATGAAGATGGCAAGGTCGAGTGGATGCCGCTGGTATTCGGTCAAGGTCCGCTGACCGAGCAGAACGGCTTCAAAAGTCAGGCCGATGTGCTGATCGAAACCCGGCGTGCCGGTGATCTTCTCGGCGCGACCAAGATGGACCGCCCGGAAGACGTGCAGCCGAACCCGGTCAATGGCCGTGTTTATGTCATGCTCACCAACAACACGAAGCGCAAGGACGATCAGGTGGATGCCGCCAATCCGCGCGCCAAGAATGCCTTTGGCCATATCATCGAGATCGAGGAAGATGGTCAGGATTTTGCCGCCACGACAGGCAAGTGGGAAGTGCTGCTGAAATGCGGCGATCCTTCCGTGGCCGAAGTTGGTGCCAGCTTCTCCACCGATACGACGCGCAATGGCTGGTTCGGTATGCCGGACAACGCCGCCGTCGACAGTGCCGGTCGGCTTTGGGTCGCAACCGATGGCAACAGCAACAAGGGTACCGGTCGCACGGACGGACTTTGGGCGGTCGATACGGAAGGCGATGCGCGCGCGACCTCGAAACTGTTCTACCGCGTGCCGGTGGGTGCCGAAATGTGCGGTCCGCTGTTTGCACCCGATGATGAGACGGCTTTCGTCGCCGTGCAGCATCCGGGCGACGGCGGCGAGGATTGGGACGGTCATGGCCGTCCGTCCTATTACGAGGACCTGTCCACCCGCTGGCCGGATTTCAAGGACGATATGCCGGTTCGGCCTGCCGTGGTGGCAATCACCAAGCAGGGTGGCGGCAAGATCGCGGTGTAATGACTTGATGAGACAGTTGGCCCCCGGTGAAAGTTGGGGGCCTTCGTCAAAGCTTCATGGAAGCGTCAAGCCAGCGATACAAAGCCAGCCTAATTGCGTCCCTGTATTTGAATTCCAACGGGGACTTATCATGATATCGCGTCTCGTCGCTTCGACCATGCTTGCCGGTGCCGTCGCATTGGCTTTTCCGGCCTCCGCTGAAGAAAAGGCTTTTCCTGCAACGCTCAAGGCCCATGCCATCCTGCCCGCGAACACGATCATCGCTGCACCGGATGATGCGGCGGATCACCTGAAGACGTCAGGCAAGTTCACCACCGCCGACCGCAAGCGTGCCGAGGGCATCGGCACTGTTGAAGGCAAGGACGGCGTGCGCAAGACCGGCCTGTCTGTGCCGTTCGACGGCCAGCCGGTGCAGGGCTTTTCCGGCATCAAGACCATGGAAGACGGCAGCTTCTGGTCACTGTCCGACAATGGGTTTGGCTCCAAGCTTAACTCGCCGGATGCCATGCTGATGCTGCACAATGTCAAGTTCGACTGGGACAAGGGTACGGTGGAGCGCGTGAAGACCGTGTTCCTCAGCGATCCGGACAAGAAGGCTCCGTTTCCCATCGTCATGGAAGGCGCTGAAAAGCGCTATCTGACCGGCTCCGATTTCGACGTGGAATCTATCCAGCCGGTTGCGGATGGCTTCTGGGTCGGCGAGGAATTCGGTCCTTTCCTGTTGAAATTCGACATGGACGGCAAGCTGACCGACGTTATTCCGACGGTTGTCGGTGAGACACAAGTCGTATCACCGGACAATCCAAAGCTCGCTCTGCCCGCCAATCCGAGCCTCAAGCTCCCGACTTACAATCTGAAGCGCTCGGGGGGCTTCGAGGGGCTGGCGATGTCGAAGGACGGCTCGAAGCTCTACGGTCTTCTGGAAGGTCCGCTTTTTGTCGATGGCGCGCCGGAAAAGACCGAAAGCGGCAAGACCGGGCTGCGGGTCATCGAATTCAACGTTGCCGACAAGAAGTGGACGGGCCGCTCCTGGCTCTATCCGCTGGCCGAGGGTGGTGAAGCCATCGGCGATTTCAACATGCTGGATGAAACCACAGCGCTGGTCATCGAGCGTGACAACGGCGTCGGCACGGCGGACAAGGCCTGCGCCGATCCAAAGAAGCCGCAGGCCGATTGCTTCGATGTGCCGTCGAAGGTCAAGCGCATCTACAAGATCGCTTTCGACGACAGCAATGTCGGCAAGGAAGTGCGCAAGATCGGCTATATTGATCTGCTCGCCATCGCCGACCCGGAAAACAAGCGCCGTCAGGGTGGGCGTGAAGGCATTTACGATATGCCGTTCCTGACCATCGAGAATGTGGATCGTGTGGACGACACGCATATCGTGGTCGGCAACGACAACAATCTGCCCTTCTCGGCTGGCCGTTTTCTCGACAAGGTCGATGACAATGAATTCGTCTTGCTGGAAGTGGGTGAGTTCCTGAAAGCCGAATAAAATATCTGCTCCAGAGACTGCGGAGAATATCATTCTCCGCAGTCTTCTAAGCAAAATAGTCGAGAGTAATATAATTCAATTACTTTTTTATGGTTGCTTTAAATTTTCCATCGGATAGTTCAAGCTTATCAGGGTGGACTTGAATATCCATCTTGTTCGACTTTATCTCTGTATTTTCTATTTTTATGAAAACGTTGCCGGACGCTTTCATATGGTTGTCTGTTACTTTTTCAAGTCTGTCTGCATTGATTGTAAAGCCGGGATCTGTGACCTGTTTTGGGGCTGCATTCGCTGCAAAGGATCCACTAGCAAGAATAAGTGAAGTAAAAATAGCGTAGCCGTAAGTTCGCATGGTATATCTCCAATTAAATAAGAACATAATATTAGGCAGAAAATATATACTTCCAGAATCAAGGCCTAATTAAGTCGTGCTTATAATAAGATTCGACGAGGTGACGTTTGACTCAACCTGTGCATCACGACTTGCCTGGCATGGAAATTTCAGCCGGTCGCGATTATGTTGGCTCAACTTTGTTTCGCGTATTCCCTATGCAAGAGCTGCAGGAAATACGCCGATATTTATGGAGACGGTGTTGAAGATTTTCATTTTCGGCAGTGTGAATGTGGATGTCAGCGCGCGGATGGCCGCACTGCCGCGTCCGGGGCAGACCGTGAATGCATCGGGCTATGGTATCGGCCTCGGTGGCAAGGGTGCCAATCAGGCGGTTGCAGTCGCCAAGATGGGCGGTGATATCCGCTTCGTCGGTGCTGTCGGCAACGATGCCTTCGGCGAACTGGCCTTGAAGCAGATGCAGGAATTTGGCCTTAACACCGAAAGCGTGCGCGTGATTGACGGCGTCGATACGGGCATGGCGATCATTCAGGTTGAAGAAGCCGGGCAGAACACGATTGCTGTTTGTGCCGGAGCCAATGCGTACTGGTCGGCTGCCGACATCAATGCCTATGCTGCCGATATTGCCAGGGCGAAGATTACGCTGTTGCAGCGCGAAGTTCCGCATGAGGCCAATCTGGCCGTGGCAAAGGCCGCGCGTGCGGCAGGCGGCAGTGTTTTGCTTGATCCGGCACCGGTGGGCGATGCAAGCCGTATGGCGGACCTGATTTCACTCAGCGACATCATCTCTCCCAACGAAACAGAAGCTGCTGAAATTACCGGTATCGAGCCGACCGATCTTGCTTCAGCGGAAGCCGCTGCGCGCAATCTTCTGGAGCGCGGGCCGAAGACGGTCATCGTCAAGCTTGGAAGCCGTGGTGCATTGCTGGTGACGGCGGACGAGGTCAAACACTTCGCGCCGTTCAAGGTCAAGGTGGTGGATACGGTTGCCGCCGGCGACAGTTTCAACGGCGGTTTTGCAGTCGCGTTCTCGGAGGGCCAACCCTTGCATGATTGCGTGCGGTATGGTTCGGCTGCAGGTGCGATTGCAGTCACAAGAGCGGGCGCGGGGGCAGCTGCACCGACCGCCGAGGAAGTGGCGGCACTTCTGCAAATTAACGCCGAATGAAAATTCGGGGCATTTTGCGCCAGTTTCGCTCATTTTGAGCAGAAAACTGCGCAAAAACCTCCTGTCAAACATGGCGAAGAAGCCGCGAGAATAAGGTACTCGCGGCTTTTTTGTGGCTGAATTATGTCTCAGAGCATGATCCCGAAAAGTGGATACCGGTTTTCGGATAAGATCATGCTCAGAAAAAATCAGAGCGTTGCGAGGCGCTCGGTCAGCAGGCTGAAGAAGCCGTCTGCGTCCACATCCTTGATGAAGAGCGCATTCTTCGGTCGGTCGGTTACCTCCCACCAGTCGACGACTGTCTCGCCGATCGTCAGTTCCGAATTAATTTCGATTTCCACATTGCACTCGCGTCCGGAATAGAGTTCCGGCTTGATGAGATAGGCGATGACGTTCGGGTCGTGCAACGGGCCGCCGTCGGTGCCGTACTTGGCTTCGTCATAGCGCTCGAAGAATTCGAGCCACGCTGCAACCACTTCGCCGACATGCGTGCCAATGCCGCGAATGGCGGCGATGCGCTTTTCGGTGGTGAGCACCTTGTGTGTCACATCGAGCGGCATCATGGTGATCTTGATGCCGGATTTGAACACGACAGCAGCGGCGTGCGGATCGACATAGATGTTGAATTCCGCCGACGGCGTGATGTTGCCGCCCTCGAAATAGCCGCCACCCATCAGCACGATTTCCTTGACGCGCTCAGCAATCTTCGGCTCGCGGATCAGTGCGGATGCGATGTTGGTCAGCGGTCCCAGCGGGCAAAGCGTGACGGTGCCCGGCTCCTCTTTCATCAGCGTTTCGATGATGAAATCGACGCCGTGCTGCGCCTGCAGCGACATGGTCGGGGCGGGTAGGTCGTAACCGTCGAGACCGGTCTTGCCATGGACGTTTTCGGCCGTCACGAGCGGGCGCACCAGAGGACGGATGGAGCCTGCAAAAACCTTGGTTTCCGGCTTTTTCGCCACTTCACAGATTGTGCGGGCGTTGATTTCGGTGCGCGCCAGTGGGCCGTTGCCTGCCACTGCGGTGATGCCGAGAATGTCGAGTTCCGGGCTTGCCAAGGCCAGAAGAATGGCGACTGCATCGTCCTGACCGGGATCGGTATCGATAATGATTTTACGGGCCATGATGGTTTCCTGATGAGGGGATTTAGAGAGCGTTGCGCGCGGCACTGACCGTCTGGTCGACAAGCGCGTCGAAGGAGATTTTCGCCGGGCGGCGCATATAGGTGACGATGTCGTCGGCCAGCAGCGGCTTCGACCATCGTTCGGCGATGATGGCGGACCCGCGCTGGATGGCGATCATGCTCAGAATCTGCGCGGCATTGCAGTCGACGTCGTGGCCAATGCCGCAGACGATTTCGAGCGTGCGGTCGAAATCGCCTTCGCCGAACCAGAGCGCAATCACCTGTGCGGCTGCATTCGGATAGACGTGAATCCAGTTATATTCGGCATATTCCACATCGCATTTCGTCCATGCGTCCTGCCAGTTGCCGGCAGAACGGCAGGCGTCGAGTGCGAAGGCCAGAACCGCGCCATATTCGGTGTCGGTTGAGAAAAGCGCTGCTGTCGAGACGAGCAATTCGCGCGCGTCACCAATTGCAAAGGCGCGCGCCGCCATGACAGCATTGAAGACTTCGCCCAAAATACCGTTTCCGGCATGGGAGATTTCGGCGTCCATCCAGGCGAGGCGGGCAGCTTCGCGGGCACGCCCCGGCACGACCATGCCGCAGATTGTGCCGCGCATCTGTGCGCCGATCCATTCATCGAACGGATTGTCGGAAGTGCCGGTTTCGGGCGCGGTGAGGCCGCGCCGCATATTGGAAAGCGCGATCGCCTCCGCCGACCAGCCAAGCGGGATCAGCGAGGTCCAGCGCTCGGCAATGTCCGCGCTGGTCACAGCAGAACCCTTGTCGCCGAAGGCTTCGAGAAATGCGATCTCGAAGGTGATGTCGTCATTATAGGTGTTTGGCTCGCGCACATAATCGCGGATCGGTCCGAAGACCTCGGCGATGTTTTCTGCCGTATAACCTTCGAGCGCCGTACCAGCCGCAGCGCCCACGAGCTGCGCCATCCAGGCGGCTGCGGTGCGGTCGCGGAAATCATCGGACTGGACAGCATAGAGCACATCGTCAGGCCATTGAACGGCAGCGTCGAATTCGTCCCACGACCCATAGCGCACCGTCTTTTGTGACGGATGGTCCGGATCGGGCCGTGCAGCGCGCATGAGGACACGCAGGCGCATATCGATGCGATACAGCGTTTCAAAGTCACCTTTTCCTAGTGCTGCCAGCCCGTCGCGAAGAAGCTCCTCATAGGGAGCAAGAACGAAGCCCTTGTTTTCCAGCGATTGCAGCGCACCGGCCATCAGACATTCAGGTGCTGCCGATCCCGGCACATTGCTTTTCCAGAACATGGCCATGAGATCGTCCTGCGCCTTCATGACGGCGCTTGCATCCCAGGTCTGTTCTTCCGCTGTGCGCACTACCGGTTTCGTGTCGCGCAGCAGATCGCGGGTCAATTCCCAAGCTTTCATTTCATTCTCATTTTTATGCATTTCAGGAGTTTTTCAGTTGCTTTGCGCGCCGCTGACGGCGCGCCGCGTGGATCGTCAGCACAACGACCGGGACGAGATAAGGGATCATCTGCATCAGTTCGAACGGCAGGCCGAGGCTCTGAAGCGTGATGGCGAAAGATTCAGCCGCCGCGAGAACCAGGCTTGCCACAAGCGTGCCCCATGCGGTTCCCTGCCCCATAACTTCGGCTGCAATCGCGATGAAACCGCGACCTGCAGTCATGTTCTGGGCAAACCATGTGACATAGCCGAGCGACAGATAGGCACCGGCTGCACCGCCGAAGAGACCGGACAGGACAAGCGCCATCATCTGCACCCGGCCTGTATGGATACCGGCGGCACGCGCCGATTTGGGATCAACGCCGGTGGCGCGCAGATGCAGGCCGAAGCGTGTGCGCATCATCAGGAGGCTGACCGCCGGGACAGCGAGAAGGGCGGCAAAGGTCAATATGTGGATATTGCCGATGAAAGGCACGGGAAGGCTTGGCAGAGCGCCGCTTTTCAACGCGCCCGACATGCCTTTGTCGCCCGTAGCAAGAAAAAGCCCGAGCGTCGTTGCCGCGGCAGCAGCGATGTTGAGTGCGATGCCGGTCATGATAAGGTCAGTGCCCAGCCGGTTGACCGAAAGCGACATCAGCCAACCAAGAGCTGCACCTGTGATGAGCGCGGCCAGCAGGCCGACAGCCGGACTTCCGGTGGCTGCACTGGCCAGAACGGCAATGAGCGCCGCCGACAGCATCATGCCTTCCATGCCGATATTGAGAACGCCTGCGCGGTCAGAAATCATCACGCCGAGTGCTGCCAGCAGCAATGGTGTTGCCACGCGCAGGATGGTGCCGATGAAGGATGGATCGAGAATTTGTGCGAGAACCATGCTCATGGTTGTACTCCGGCCTGCACTACCGCTTGTTCTCCTTCGCGATTGCGAAGGTTGCGGATCAGCCGCAATACGGTCGGATGATTGTGAATGACGCTTGCCGTTGCGCCCACCATGATGGCGGCGGTCACAAGCCCCACTACTTCGGTCGGGATGTTCATGTTGCGGGCCAGAAGATCGCCGCCGATCTGCACGAAACCGAGGAAAAGTGCGGACGGAATAAGCAGGAACGGATTTTCGCGCGCCAGAATGGCGACGACGAGGCCGGTCCAGCCATAGCCGGGCAGATCGAGCCAAGCGAAGCGGGCATGAAGGCCGAGCACTTCCAGCGCACCGGCCATGCCTGCCACCAGTCCGCCGACAATCTGGGCACGCATGATGATGCCCTTGAGCGGCAGGCCAAGATGATTGGCAAAGCCCGGACTGGAGCCTGCGATACGGATATTGAGGCCCGAGCGCGTCCAGTAAAGCCAGATGCCGCCAGCGATACAGGCCAGAATGGCAATGATCGAACCGCTGTTGAGACGCGTACCGGCGAGCAGACGGTCAAGTTTGGCATCCGGCGGAATCCTGAGCGACATCATCCCGCCCGCAGCCGGGTCGCGGATGACATAGTTGAGGACGAACAGGCCGAGAAACAGGAAGGCATAGTTCAGGACGAGCGACGTCACCATTTCCGATGCGCCGAAACGCAGCCGCAGCGCTGCCGGGATGGTGCAGGCGAAACTGCCCGCAACCGCACCGCACAAAATGGCGACCGGCAGCGAGAACCAGCCGAGCGAAGGGAGCAGAACAGCGCCCGCCACAGCGCCGAGCGCGCCGAGGAAGAAGCCGCTTTCCGCGCCGAGATTGAACAGGCCGGAGCGGAACATGATGGTGATCGCAAGGCCGGTCAGCATGATCGGCGTTGCCGCTTCCACCACATTGCCCATATGGCGAATGCTGCCGAATGGTCCGAGGAAAAACGTCTTGAGAACCCCGGTGGGATTGTCCTGCATCAGCGCCAGCGGCACCAGAAGCACGGCCATGATGACGGCGATGACAAGCACGGTCAGGAAGAATGGAATGAGATAGGAAATCAGTCTGCGCATTACGCTGCAACTCTCTGCTTGAGCATGATCTCATCCAAAAACCGCGTTACACTTTTTGGAATCATGCTCGTGTCCCCAGCATATAAGGTCCAAGGACAGCCGGTGTGATGTCTGGCCCGTTTTCCATAACGGCAACGATGCGTCCGTTAAAAAGAACGATGATGCGGTCGCTGAGGCGCAGCAATTCATCGAGATCGGCGCTGACCAGCAGCACGGCGCAGCCGCCCTGCGCCACTTCGTCGATACGGCGATGCAGGAAGGCTGCCGCCGAAACGTCGATGCCACGTGTTGGCTGGTCGGCGATCAGGAATTTCGGATTGGTGGCAAGTTCGCGCGCGGCGATGAGCTTTTGCGCATTGCCGCCGGAAAGGGAATCGAGCCGTTCGGTAATTGCGCCTGCGCGCACCGAATATTGCTTGATCATCCCGCTGACACGGGCCTTGATCGCATTCCAGCGCAGGAATGGCCCCCAGAAGATCTGCTTGTCGGAGGTAATCGATCCCGCGCTTGATCCAGTTCCGGCGATCGCGTTTTCAGCGAGAGACAGGCCGGGTGCGCCACCTTGCGAAAAGCGGTCGGCTGGCAGATGAGCGAGACCTTGTCTACGCCAGCTTGCCGTGTTGGCGCGCAGCATATCCTCACCGTTGAGACTGATCGTGCCGCTGGCCGCTTCGGCAAGGCCGGAAAGCACCGATACGAGGCCGCGCTGACCGCTGCCATCGACACCGGCGACGCCGACGATCTCGCCTGCACCGACGGTCAGGTTCACATCCTTGATGCGGTCTGCCGGGTCGGCTGCTTTTGTCGTAACGCCCTTCATGTCGAGAACGGTTTTCATTGCGCCGTGCTTGTGGGCGCGCTCCGGAATGTCGACCGCATGGCCCATCACCATCTGCATGATGGCATCGTCCGGCACGTCGGCAAGCTTTTCCGTGCCCGCAACCGCGCCCGCACGCAGCACGGTTACGCTTTCGGCCAGCTCGCGCACTTCGTTCAGCTTGTGGGAAATGAAGAGGATGGTAATGCCTTCGTCGCGCAGCGCCTTCAGCTTGCGCATCAGCTCCTCGATCTCCGGCGGAGAGAGAACAGCGGTCGGCTCGTCGAGGATCAGGAGCCTCGTGCGGCGCGCCAGCGCTTTCAGGATTTCAACCTTCTGCTGGGCGGCGACGGAAAGCGCGCCCGTGATCGCTTCGGGGTCAGCGTGCAGATCATATTGCTGCATCAGCGCTTCGACCATTTTGCGCGCGCTCACACGGTCGATCAGCCCTGCCTTCACCGGCTCATGGCCGAGAATGATGTTTTCGGTAACCGTCAGGGTCGGCACGAGCGAGAAATGCTGGTGCACCATGCCGATGCCTTGTGCCGCAGCATCTTCCGGCGACCAGGACGCAATGTGCTGTCCATCGACGATGATTTCGCCTGCCGTGGCATTTTCGATGCCGAACAGGATTTTCATGAGCGTGGATTTGCCCGCACCGTTCTCGCCGCAAATGGCGTGGATGGAGCCTGCGCGGATCGAAAAAGACACGTCGCGAAGCGCCTGCGTGCCGTTCGGATAGACCTTGCTCACATCGCGGAAGGCGACGATTGGGCGGAAGGCGACGATAGCATCGCCGCCTTCAATATTTTCAGCTGGATTTTCCACGATCAGGGACGAACCTTGTTGCGGATCGCGTTAAGATCCTCGGTGCTCATGCCGAATGCGGTCGGAACCGTGATCTTGCCTTCGGAAATCTCGTCGGAAGCCTTCTTGATGGCATCCTTCATTTCCTGCGTGGCCATGGAAGCCATGTTGCCGTCCTGCACGATGCCGACAGCGCCTTCCTTGAGGCCAAGCGCTTCCGCCTTGCCGAACGGCAGGTCGCCTGCCTTGAAACGTTCATAAGCTTGCAGAAGGCTGACATCGACATTCTTCAGAACGGAGCTGACGACCTGCTTGGCAATGGCCGGATCGCTATCCTTGAAGATCGCTTCCTGATCGGAATCGACGCCCAGAACATATTTGCCGGTTTCCTTGGCAGCCGAAAGCTGGCCGAGGCCGGTCTGCGAGGCGACGACGAAGCCGAGCGACACGTCGGAACGATACTGCGCGAGACCGAGTTCCTTACCCTTTGCGGCATCCATGAAGGATCCGGCATAGGAAATCGCGATCTTAGCATCAGGCATGACCGACTGCGCACCGGCAATGTAGCCGACGAGGAAGTCGTTGATGACCGGAATGTCCATGCCGCCGAGGAAGCCGAGATTTTTGCCTGTATCGCCGAGCTTGCCTTCCTTCAGGAGCGAAGCTGCCAGCATGCCGCCGAGATAGGAACCTTCGTTCTGCTTGTACTGGATGGAATAGACATTGTCGTAGCCGCCTTCTTCATAAGGCACGCTCGCATCATAGAGGATGTATTTCTTGTCGGGATATTGCTGGGCAACGGAACCGACGGTTTCCGACATCTGGTAGGTGCCGCCGATGATCAGGTCCCAGTCCTGTTCGGACGCATCGAGGAACACCGGCTCCCATTTCGTCGGATCGTCGCCGATTTCGAGAATCTTGGTCTCGACGTCGTCGCCATACTTGTCCTTGATCATCTTCATGCCCTTGGCAGCGCTGTCGAAGAACGACTTGTCGCCGAGCGCGCCATTGATGATGAGCAGGATCTTGTCCTGAGCCTGTGCCGCCGTGGTGGCAAACGTGCCCATCGCCGTCGATGCGGCGAGAGCAAAGGCAAGGTGGATTATTCCCCGTCTGGTGGATTTGATCACAACAGAACTCCAATACTGTAGCGTTATAGAGATGGATTTTCTGCTTTGGATAATTTGCCTCCGCCCACAGAACCCCCACACCTGACAGCGATCAAACGCTGACGGCGTGTGTGAGTCAATCGCCAAACTTTTTGCCCGCTGTGGACAAAGCAAGTCTGTTGCGCGCAACGAGGCTAAAGCTTTCGATTATTTCAATAAAGCCTGATTTGGATGCCGCAGTGTCGGGTCGAATGGATTGAGCTTTTGCGAGATGATTGCCGCTTCCTTGCGCAGCAGTTCCGTCACCGTCTGCTGGCGCTTTTCAGTGAGGCGCGCGGCAAGCGTGCCGATGCTGAGCGCTGCCACGGCTTCGCCGTCGCCGTTCAAAATTGGCACGCCGAGACCTGCCATGCCGTCGATCATGTTGAAGTTGAAGGTTGCCGCACCGCTCTTGCGCACTTCCTCGATCATGATGCGCAGGTCGACCTCGTCCACTGACGATTTGTCCAGAATGCGGGGCATGTTGAAGCGTATGATCGCCTCTCGCTCTTCTTCAGGCAGGAAGGAGAGGATGGCGAGGCTGCCCTGACCGATGCCGAGCGGCACTTTGCCGCCAATGTCGCCGGTAAAGGAGCGGATCGGAAACGGGCCTTCCACGCGGTCGAGGCAGACCGCATCGAAGTTGCTGCGCACCAGCAGGAAGACCGTATCGTTGAACGTGGTCGAAAGCCGCAGCAGTGACGGGCGCGCAATGCTCAATATGCCGTCGCGCTGGCGCGCCTGCGCCGCCATTGCGAAAAACTCCAGCGACAGGCGATAGGCTTTCTTGTCGGGAAGCTGTTCGACAAGATTTTCCGCAATCAGCGTCTTCAGCAGGCGATGGGTCGATGGCTGGCTGAGTTCGAGGTCCCGCGCCAGATCGATCAGCCGCACGCCATCCTCGGTGCTGGATGCCAGACCTTTCAAAATATGGATTGCCTTCACCAAACTTGAGTTAAGTGCGGCGCCGGATTTCGGATTCTCAGATATATCATCCATAAGATTGCTTCCAAATTCTGTATTTTGAAAGAAATATATAATTTCTTCCGGATATGGAAATTATAATTTGCATTCCTGCGGGATTTTCCGCCAACTGGAACCGTCGCCAATGGGAAGGTCCGGCAAGGTATTGCAACCAATGCTGTAAGCGGGTCGGCGGTTTTAACTTGACGCAATGGGGAACGCTGCGGCTGCGTTAGCGGCTGGATAATCACGCGTTCAAAAGACCCAAGGTCCGGTCAGCGCAGAAAATGCGCGATCAAGCCGCTCCCGCCAGCCAGCCCCGATGAAGAGGCGACGTGAGACAATATCACGGCGTTTCTGCTCCCTGTCATTCAGGAGGAGATTGGGCCGAGAGGGAGATGCAATGAGCTTTTTGACCCTTTCCGGAATTTCCCGCCACTACGGCAAGTTCGCGGCTGTCGACAATTTCAACTTGGCGATTGAAAAGGGCGAGTTCATTTCGCTTCTCGGTCCTTCTGGCTGCGGCAAGACCACGACCTTGCAGATGATCGCCGGGCTGGTGACGCCGACGGCAGGTTCCATCACGCTTGACGGACGTGAAATCACGCGTCTCGCTCCGGCCAAGCGTGAACTGGGCGTCGTTTTCCAGAGCTATGCACTCTTCCCGCATATGACGGTGGTGCAGAATGTGAGCTTCGGCCTCGAAATGCGCAAGGTGCCAAAGGCAGAGCGCGAAAAGCGCGTTCGCGACGTGCTGGAACTGGTGCATCTCAGCGCACTTGCCGATCGTTATCCGCGTGAAATGTCGGGCGGTCAGCGCCAGCGTGTGGCCATTGCCCGTGCGCTGGTCATCAATCCGCCGGTCTTGCTGCTCGACGAGCCGCTTTCCAATCTGGATGCGCAGCTGCGTGAAGAAATGCAGTTCGAGCTGCGCCGCATCCAGCGCACTGTCGGCATTACCACCATCATGGTCACGCACGATCAGGCCGAAGCGCTTTCGATCAGCGATCGCATCGTGGTTATGGAAAAGGGCGTCATCACACAGGTCGATGCGCCCTACAAGCTCTATGAGCATCCGCATAACCACTTCATTTCCAACTTCGTCGGCAAGTCGAACTTCCTGAAGGCGCGCGCTGAAGGCGATATGATCGCGCTGGCCGAAACGACAATCCGCTTCCCTGCAAATGGCAGACAGGTTTCCGGCGAGCTTTCCGTCTTCATCCGTCCTGAAAAGGTGCAGCTCGTTGCAGCGGGTGAGGGGCATGTCGCCGGTGAAGTGACGACGCGTTACTTCATGGGTGCGCAGTGGCTGCTCGGCGTGACAACGCCTGCGGGCCAGCTTTCGGTGGCCCTGCCTAATCTTGGCAACCCGCCGCCATCGGAAGGCACATCGGTCGGTCTCAGCTGGAACCATGAGGATTGCCGTATCCTCACCGCAGGGGTGAACTGAACATGTCGGCCGTCACCTCACAGGATACATCCGCCGCGCCCAAAGGGCAGCGCGATCTGACGCCGCTCTTTCTGGTCGGGCCGTCGACGCTTCTGTTCTTCGCGCTGGTGCTGCTGCCGCTCGGTCTCACCGTGCTGCTTTCATTCAACAGCTACAGCTATGACAAGGGCATCGAGAACGTCTACACGCTTGCCAATTATACGCAGGTTCTCAAAGACCCCTATTACCTTTCGATCTTCTGGCGCACGCTCAAGCTGGCGCTGATCACAACCGTCATCACGGTGCTGATCGGTGTGCCCGAGGCCTATATTCTTTCCAATATGCGCAAGCCATGGCGCTCGATCTTCCTTTTGGTCATCATCGGCCCGCTTCTGGTTTCGGTCGTGGTCCGCACATTTGGCTGGAGCATGTTGCTGGGGCGCAATGGCCTCGTGAACAGCGCGCTCGATATGGTCGGCCTGCCGACGACGCAAATCCTCTACAGCGAAACGGCGATCGTCATCGGTCTGGTGCATATCATGCTGCCATTCATGGTGATCCCGGTCTGGACCGTGCTGCAAAAGCTCGATCCGTCGGTGGAAGCCGCAGCGCTGACGCTCGGCGCATCGCGCCTGACAGCACTTCGCCGTGTGGTGTTTCCGCAGGCAGTGCTTGGCATCCTGTCGGGCAGCCTCATCGTGTTTGCGCTTTCGGCCAGCTCCTTTGCCATTCCGGGCCTGCTCGGCGGGCGTCGTCTCAAGATGGCGGCAACGGTTGTCTATGACGAGTTCCTGATCGAGCTGAACTGGCCGCTGGGTGCTGCCATCGCCATCATCGTTCTGGTCGCCAACCTCGTGATCATGATTGCCTATAATCGTCTGCTCGAAGGGCAGGCCAAGAAGAAGCTGGGATAGAGCCATGACAAAGAACGGTCCTTTCGCTCTTTTCTTCCACACGCTGATCGTCATCTTCATGCTGGCGCCGATGGTTGTGGTGTGTCTGGTGGCCTTCACGCCGGAAAACACGCTGACAATGCCGTGGAACGGCCTTTCACTGCGCTGGTTCGCTGCCGTGTTTGCGCACAATGATTTCATGACTTCGTTCTATAACAGTGTGCAGCTCGCCTTCTTCTCGGCATCCATTTCGACGCTTCTGGCCGTGCCATCGGGGCTCGCGATTGCGCAGTATAATTTCCGTGGTCGCGATGCGTTGAACGCGCTTTTCCTGTCGCCGCTCATCATCCCGCATCTGGTGTTGGGTGTGGCGTTCCTGCGTCTGTTCTCGCTGATGGGCTTTACCGGCTCCTTCGTCTGGCTGGTTGCGGCACATTCGATTGTCGTCACGCCCTATGCGCTGCGCCTTATCCTTGCTTCGCTTGGCAGCATGGATCGCAATGCGGAAAACGCGGCGCGCACGCTGGGCGCCGGTGAATGGACCGTGTTCCGTCGCGTCACCTTGCCATTGCTTGTGCCGGGTCTGTCGGGTGGCTGGCTGCTTGCCTTCATCAATTCGTTCGACGAACTCACCATGTCGATCTTCGTGACCTCGCCGTCCACGGTCACGCTGCCGGTCCGCATGTATATGTATGCCAGCGAATCCATCGACCCGATGATGGCAGCGGTGTCGGCCCTGATGATCCTCGTCGCCACCGTGACCATGATTATCATCGATCGCATGTTCGGCCTCGACCGGCTGCTGGTGGGCAAGGGCTGAGCAGGCAGATCATGACGATCCCGGTTTCCCCTTCGGCGGCTCAGTTCCGCAGACGGTATCGGCTGACTGAGCAGCCGATCAGCTTCTCGCTTGACGGCGTTTCCTTCGAGGGACGCCGTGGCGATACCGTGCTGACCGCCATTCTCTCCGTGCAGGGAAAGCTGCGTCATACCGAGTTTACCGGTGAGCCGCGGGCAGGCTTCTGCCTGATCGGCGCATGTCAGGATTGCCACGTCATGACGGCTGAGGGCCACAAGCTTCGTGCCTGCACCACGCTTCTGGAAGACGGCATGGCCTTTGTGACGGAGCCTGCCATATGAGTGCGGTTCTCAATCCGGTCATTGTGGGCGCTGGTCCTGCGGGCATTCGCGCCGCCGAAACGCTGGTCAAGGCGGGTCTCAAGCCTATCGTGCTCGACGAAGGTTTTCGTTCCGGTGGTCAGATCTATCGTCGCCCGCCGCTCGATGACGGGCGCAGCTATCGCAGCCGTTACGGGTCGGAAGCGCATAGGGCCGAAGCGCTGCACAAGACATTCGACGCGTTGCGTAGCGTAATCGACTATCGTCCGGAAACACTGGTCTGGAATATCACGCGCGGTGAGAGTGATCGTCTCGATCTGCTGACCAAGGGTATGCATAGCCAGCTGCCTTACAGCCATCTCATTCTGGCGACGGGTGCGACTGATCGGGTTCTGCCGTTCAAAGGCTGGACCAAGCCCGGCGTCTATACGCTTGGCGCGTCGCAGACCGCACTCAAGGCGCAAGGCTGCACGGTTGGCGAACGCGTGGTGTTCATGGGTTCGGGGCCGCTGCTTTATCTGGTCGCCTGGCAATATCATCATGCCGGTGCGAAGGTTGCAGCCGTGCTCGACACAGCGCCCTTCGCTTCAAAGTTTCATCTGGCACATCTGGCGCTCTATGCACCGCGCATTGTCGCTCTCGGCGCTTATTACGGCCTGCGACTGAAGCTTGGTGGCGTGCCGATCCATTATAATGTGCGACCAGATGAAGTTCTGGGCGAGGGCCATGTCGAAGCCATTCGCTATCGCACGGGCAAGCGTGTTCGCGAGGTTGAATGCGATGCGCTGGCCTATGGTTTTGCGCTGCGTCCCGAAACCCAGCTTGCCGATCTCGCCGGTTGCGAATTCCGCTTTGAAGAACGTGACCGCGCATGGCTTCCTGCTGCCGACAAGCTCGGCCGTTCAAGCCGCGAAGGTGTTTACGTGGCGGGCGATGGCGCGGGCATCGCGGGTGCGGATGCTGCTGAAATTCGTGGGTCATTGGCCGCGATGGCCTTGCTGCGCGACAGGAGCCTGCCGTTTGACGAAGGCACCGAACGCGGCCTTCTCGCAAAGCTCGATCATATCTATCGCGAGCGCCTGATCGTCGAAAAAGCTTTCCCGTTCCCGCGCGACTGGTTCGATACAATCGCAGGCGATGTCACGCTTTGCCGTTGCGAAGAAATCGCGGTGCGTGATGCCAAGGCGGTTATCGGCAAGGGTGATGCGCGCGAGATCAACCGGCTCAAGGCGCTTACCCGTGTGGGGATGGGGCGTTGTCAGGGGCGCATGTGTACCGCTGCCGCCGCAGAACTTCTGGCGTCGATGCAGGACAAGGCGCCCGCAGAAGCGGGCCGCATCCGCGCCCAGGCACCGGTCAAGCCGATCCCGCTTGGCTTTGGCGCTCCGGCCAGAGAAGGCGCTTCGTCATGACAAAGCATCTTCAGGCCGATGTGGTCATTATTGGCGGCGGGATTGTTGGCGGTTCGGCGGCGCTTTTCATGCGTCAGGCCGGGTTGTCGGTCATTCTGCTCGACAAGGGCTTTTGCGGGGCGCAGGCAAGCGGCGTGAATTATGGCGGCGTTCGCAGGCAGGGTCGGGCGCCGGAACAGCTGCCGCTCGCACAGCGTTCGCACGCATTGTGGGCGCGTCTGCCGGAACTTATCGGCATCGATGGCGAATATATCCGCAGCGGCCATTTGAAGCTTGCCCGCACGGAAGCGCATTTTGCGAAGCTTGAAGCCTATGCGGCTACAGTGCAGCCGCTTGGGCTCGATGTCGAGCTGATCGGTGGCAATGCCGTGCGAGAGCGTTTCCCATGGCTTCCGGGCAACGTCGCGGGTGCTTCGCTTTGTGCGGAAGATGGACATGCCAATCCGCGTCTGGTTTCACCTGCCTTTGCCCGCGCAGCACTTGCTGCCGGTGCCACGGTGCTGGAAAACACCCCGGTCATCGAAGCGCGTGAAACCGGCGATGGTTTTGCCATTCTGGCGGGAAACGGCATCGAAATCCGCTCGCGTCTCCTGTTCAATTGCGCCGGTGCATGGTCGGATCAGTTTGCGGCCTCGTTTGGCGAGCCGGTGCCGCTCCAGCGTATCTATCCGTCGATGGTTGTAACCGAGCCAATGCCGTTTCGCCTGCCGATGAGCCTTGGCGAAGAGGGTGGCGGCTTCTACGGCCGTCAGGTCACGCGCGGCAATTATGTCATGGGTGGCGGACGCGGCACGCCGCTTGAGAACCCGGATTTTTCGCGGCCTTCGGTCAATGCGGCTTCATCGGTGATGCTGCGCGCCATCGAACTTTTCCCGCATCTGAAAAACGCCCAGGTCATCCGCTTCTGGTCCGGCACTGAATCGGAAATGCCGGACGACAATCCGGTGATCGGGCCAAGCAGCCGGGTCAAAAATCTCTTTCACGCCTTCGGATTTTGCGGCGCCGGTTTCCAGACCGGCCCGGCTGTGGGCGCCGTTCTTTGCGATCTCGCCGTTAAAGGCGAGACGGAAACACCGATCGATGCATTCCGCATCGACCGGTTCGATAAAAACTCAAACCACAAAGGGGAGTAGCATGAAAACTCAATTCACTAACAAGGCCATCACCAAGTCCGCCCTGTTGGCGCTCGGCCTGTCGGTCGCCTTTGCTTCCGCCGCATCGGCTGAAACCAAGACGCTCTATATCGGCATGAATGGCGGCAATATGGAGAAGGCCTATACCGAGCACGTTCTGCCGGAATTCGAGAAAGCCAATGACGTGAAGGTCGTTGTCGTGCCGGGCACCTCGGCGGATATTCTCGCCAAGGCAACCGCGCAGAAAGACAATCCGCAGATGCATGTCATGCTGCTCGACGACGGCGTCATGGTGCGCGCGATCAGTTCCGGCCTGTGCCAGAAGATTTCGGATGATCCGGTTCTGGCTGACATTCAGCCTGCCGCACGCCTCAAGGACGACATGGCCATCGGCATCGATATGGGCATGACCGGCATTGCCTATAACAAGAAGCTTTTCGACGAAAAGGGCTGGGCAGCACCGACCTCGTGGATGGACTTTGCCGACGAAAAATATGCGAACGCCGTCGTGTTCCAGTCGGCTTCCGCTTCGACTTTCGGCCTCCATGCCTTCCTGATGTTCAACCGCATTCAGGGCGGTGATGAAAAGAACCTCGAGCCGGGCTTCGAAAAATTCCCGGGCACAATCGGCAAGAACGTTCTGGAATACATTCCGTCATCGGCCAAGATTTCGGAAATGGTGCAGACCGGCGAGGCAGCGATCTTCCCGCTGACGCCGACGGGCGTCAACAATCTGAAGGCCAAGGGCATTCCGGTTGAATATGCACAGCCGAAGGAAGGCTCTGTCGTCCTCGCCGTGACCGAATGCGTGCTCGCAGGCAACAACGAACCGGAACTGAGCCAGAAGCTTGCTCACTATCTGCTTTCCGCCGATGCGCAGAGCAAGGCGCTCGACCATGGCAACCTCATTCCGTCGAACCAGAAGGCGAAGGCCGGTACGCCCGATGCGCAAGCCAAGCTCGACGCTTTCAACGGTTACATGAAGACAGCCAATACGCTCGACTGGGATGCCGTCAATGAAGGTCGCCAGCAGCTCAACAGCCGCTGGAACCGCACCATCGAAAAGTAAGATCAATATATGATCTGAGAAGCTCGCCTCGGGAAACCGGGGCGGGCTTTTTGCTGGAAAGCCGCTTACGCATCGCCCGCTGATATTGTAGCTTGCCCGCAAATCATCCGGGCAAATCGATGGATCGGGGCAAGCGTGAAAAAAGCGGCAGCATTCGCATTCCTTGGAATTCTGGTGGCGGCACCTGCACTTGCCGAAGATAATTGGAAAGCCGTCGAGGAAATCAAGACCTACGCCATTGCCGGGAAAACCGGTCCTGAACTTTATGAATCCATCGGCGAGCGTGGCCCGAAGATCGGCGGCGGCAAAACCCGTGTCATAGCCCATACCAGCTATGTGCTGACCTGGGACCGGGAGTTCGACCGCTCCAACAATGCCTGCACGATCCTGTCCGCCACGCCGAAGCTGAAGATCACCTATACGCTGCCGAGGCCCTCGCAGAAGCTCAATTCCCCGGTGAAAGAACACTGGGAAACTTTCTCCGAAGGCATCCGCAAGCATGAGCTTGTGCATGGCGACCATGCCAAGGACATGACGCGCGAGATCGTGCGCCGGACCGTTGGCCTGTCGGTTCCAAACGATCCGAAATGCCAGAAAATCCGCAAGGTGCTGATCAAGGAAATCACCGATATGGTGGATGTCCAGCGTGCTCAGGGCCGCGCCTTCGACAAGGTCGAGATGGGCAATGGGGGCAATGTCCATCAGCTTATTCTGGCGCTGGTGAACGGTGGCTGATTTTTCGTCAATAGCCTGTGCTTCGCACAGAAATCCGCTCTTTTGAACCAGATGGAACATTTCTGATATCCTTGTAATAAAGGCTTTCATGCGTTTGTTCAAACAGAACCGATTGACTTCCTAACCAGTTAGTACATTTTAGAGAGATGGCGCAGCTGACCGATGCGATTCCGTTCTGAAGCGGGATGGCTGAGGAGGATGGATTGCTGGTCACGATGAGGCACATGCCGGAGACCGGATTGGTTTTCTGGCAGGGCTTTCGTTGCGATGGTCGGCCCGGAATCGGTCAAGGACTGTGGGGAAAGCGATGTTTCGCCTCGGGATGTATGGGACATCCTGCCGGTGATGCCGCGTCGCTTTCACCCGAAACCCGAAAAGGGGCGGCAGTCTTTAAGTAATGCGCCGGGAGGAGGAACATGAAAGCTTTAGTCGATTTCTATTTTACCGCGGCGCGGTTCGCCATTGCCTGCCTTCTTGGTTGCATGGTCGTGCTCGTGTTCGGCAATGTGGTGCTGCGCTATGCCTTCAATCAGGGCATAACGGTTTCAGAAGAACTGTCGCGCATCTTCTTCATCTGGCTCACCTTTCTTGGCGCAGTGGTCGCCATGCGCGACCATGCGCATCTGGGCGTGGATTCGCTGGTGCGCCGCCTGTCGCCTACGGGCGCGCGCATTGCGCTGGTCGCCGGCCATATCATGATGTTCGGCGCGACATGGCTGGTTCTTTCGGGAAGCTGGACGCAGACACTCATCAATATTCCGACGCTGGCCCCGGCGACAGGCATGTCGATGGGCTGGTTTTATGGCGCAGGGCTGGCCTTTGCAGTCCCCGCACTCCTGATCATTGCGTGGAACGGTTTCGGCATCGCAACCGGGCGGATCGATGTCGCCGGGACGCATTTCGTGACGGATAGCGAGGAGCATGTCACGCCCGTCTCGACCGATGAAAATCGCAAGTAGGGCGCGCCGACCATGACCTTGCTCATCTTTCTTGCCGCCCTTCTGGTTCCGATGGCGCTTGGCGTCCCTGTTGCCTTCGCGCTCATCATCAGCGGTGCGGCGCTGATGATGTATATGGATTTGTTCGACGCCCAGATCGTGGCGCAGAACGTGCTGAACGGCGCAGACAGTTTTCCGCTGATGGCCGTTCCGTTCTTCCTGCTTGCCGGGGAAGTCATGAATGCGGGCGGCCTTTCGCGCCGCATCGTCAATCTGGCGCTGGTCATGGTGGGGCATGTGCGCGGCGGTCTCGGTTTCGTCGCGATCTTTGCAGCCTGTGTGATCGCAAGCCTTTCGGGTTCGGCGGTTGCCGATGCGGCAGCGCTCGGCGCATTGCTGTTTCCGATGATGCGCAATGCCGGACACGAGCCGGGTCGCGCCGCCGGGCTGATCGCCTCGGCATCGATCATCGCCCCGGTCATCCCGCCCTCTATCGGTTTCATCCTGTTTGGCGTGGTCGGCGGCGTTTCGATCACCAAACTGTTCCTGGCGGGGATTTTCCCCGGCCTGATGATTGCCGTTGCGCTGTGCGTGACCTGGTTCATTCTCGCGCGTCGCGAACAGTTCGAACTGCCGAAGAAAGCTGAACCCGGTGCACGGATGCGGGCTTTCCTCGACAGTATCTGGGCCTTGATGCTGCCGGTCATCATCATTGTCGGCCTTCGCTTCGGTGTGTTCACGCCGACGGAAGCGGGCGTGGTTGCCGCTGTCTATTCGCTGTTCGTCGCAACCGTGATCTATCGGGAATTGCCGCTTTCAAGGCTCTATCCGGCAATGGTCGATGCAGCGAAAACGACCGCCGTGGTGATGTTCCTCGTTGCCAGCGCCAGCGTTTCGGCCTGGATGATTACGGTTGCCGATGTGCCGGGTGAACTGGCCGAACTTGTGCGGCCTTTGATGGATAACCAGACGCTGCTGCTGCTTGCTATCATGCTCTTGGTTGTTCTCGTCGGCATGGCCATGGACATGACCCCGACAATCCTGATCCTGACGCCGGTGCTGATGCCGATCATCAAGGAGGCGGGCATCGATCCGGTCTATTTCGGTGTGCTGTTCATCATCAACAATTCCATCGGCCTCATCACCCCGCCTGTCGGCACGGTGCTGAATGTGGTGTGCGGCGTCGCGCGCCTGCCGTTTGAGAAGGTGATGACGGGCGTGCTGCCGTTTCTGATTGCGCAGCTGGTGGTGCTTTTCCTGATGGTACTGTTCCCGCAACTGGTGACGGTCCCGATGAACTGGTTCCATTAAATCAGAGCATGTCTCCCGAAAGTGGAAACCGGTTTCGGGAGACATGCGTAAAAACAGAGACAGAATTTTTGAGTGGGAGGAAGACATGAAGAAAATACTGAAGACAATGGCACTGGGCGTGGTGCTGCCGCTGGCACTGATGACGACCACCGCCATGGCTGAAATCCGTTCGCAGACGATCAAGTTTGCTGCCGCCAACAGCAAGGGCCATCCGCAGGTCACGGGCATGGAGAAATTTGCCGAGCTGGTGAAGGAAAAGAGCGGCGGGCAGATCAATGTGAAACTGTTCCCCGGCGGTGTTCTGGGCAGCGATCCGCAGACGCTTTCCGGCTTGCAGGGCGGCGTCGTGGAAATGACGGTGATGAATGCGGGCATCCTGTCCAGCACCGTCAAGGCATTCGAAGCGGTTGATTTGCCATTCCTGTTCAACAGCGGCGAGGAAGCCGACAAGGTCATGGATGGCCCCTTCGGTACCAATCTGATGAAACGCCTGCCCGATACGGGTCTGATCGGGCTTGCCTATTGGGAACTCGGTTTCCGCAATCTGACCAACAACCGTCATCCGGTCGCAAAGCTGGAGGATATTGCCGGGCTGAAGATCCGCACCCTGCAATCGCCGGTTCCGGTTGCCCTGTTCAATGCACTTGGCGCCAATGCGGTGCCGCTGCCCTATACCGAGCTTTATACGGCGCTTGAAACCGGTACGGTGGATGGGCAGGAAAATCCCAATGCCAACATCATCAATGCCAAATTCTATGAAGTGCAGAAATATCTGACGCTGACCCGCCACCAGTATAATCCGCAGATCGTCATGATCAGCAAGAAGTTCTGGGATCGCCTCAACGATGAGGAAAAAGCGGTGATCGAGCAGGCCGCTGTCGAGGCGCGCGATTATCAGCGCAAGGTTTCGCGCGAGCAGGATGCGACGGCGCTGGACGAGATCAAGAAGACCGGCATGCAGGTTACCGAGCTTACACCGGAAGAAACCACGCGCCTGCGCGATGCGGTAAAGCCGATCATCGACAAGTTTACCGCCGAAATCGGTGCAGAAACGGTCGATGAACTCTTTGCCGAATTGAAGAAGGTACGCGGCGAAAACTAAAACAGTACGGCTGAATATCTTGCCGATACTGAACTAGATGGTTCCGGGCCGATTTGTCCGGAACCAACAGTGGACTCCGGTCTGGCCGGAGACAGGAGTGTGACATGAGGACTTCGATAGCAACCGTCTCCATCAGCGGCGATCTCCAGCAGAAACTGGGGGCCATCGCCAAAGCCGGTTTCGACGGGGTTGAGATTTTCGAGAACGATTTTCTCACCTTTGACGAAAGCCCGCGTCAGGTGGGCCAGATGGCGCGCGACCTTGGCCTGGAGATCACACTTTTCCAGCCATTCCGTGATTTTGAAGGTATGCCGGAGCCTTTGCGCAGCCGCACTTTCGATCGGGCGGAACGCAAGTTCGACCTCATGCAGGAGCTGGGCACCGATCTCGTTCTGGTCTGCTCCAACGTGTCGCCAGCTGCCATTGGTGGCATCGACCGCGCGGCGGACGATTTTCGCGAGCTTGGCGAAAGAGCGGCACGGCGCAATCTGCGCGTCGGTTATGAGGCCCTCGCCTGGGGTCGCCATATCAGCGACCATCGCGATGCATGGGAGATCGTGCGCCGCGCCGATCATCCCAATGTCGGCCTTATCCTCGACAGTTTTCATACTCTGGCGCGCAAGATCGACGTGAACTCGATCCGCTCCATTCCGAAGGACAAGCTTTTCATCATCCAGATGGCCGACGCGCCACTGATCGATATGGATCTGCTTTACTGGAGCCGCCATTATCGCAACATGCCGGGCGAGGGTGACCTGCCGGTGCTGGATTTCATGCGTGCGGTGGCTGCGACCGGCTATGACGGTTATTTCTCTCTCGAAATCTTCAACGACCAGTTCCGTGGCGGATCGCCAGCCACCATCGCCGCCGATGGACGCCGCTCGCTGATCTATCTTGGCGATCAGGTTCGCCGGGTCGAGCCGGACAACAAGCTGACGGTTGCTGCCATGCCGCCCCGCGCAAAGGTGCACCGTGTCGGCTTTGTCGAGTTTGCCACCCATGCCGATGATGCCGAACGGCTGGTTTCCGCAGTTGGTGCGTTGGGCTTCAAACTCGCTGGCAGGCATCGCACGAAGGACGTTGCGCTCTACCGGCAGGGCGACATCAACCTCGTCATCAATACGGATACGCGCGGCTTCGCCAGCTCGGCCTATGCAGTACACGGCACTGCTGCTTATGCCATGGGGCTTGTCGTGGACGATGCGGCTGAGGCCCATGCCCGCGCAGTGGCCATGGGCGCGGAAAGTTTTGAGCAACCGCTCGATCCGGGCGAAATCGGTATGCCCGCCATTCGTGGCGTTGGCGGCGGGCTGGTCTATTTCCTCGATGAGAAGACCGATCTCAGCCGTATCTTTGATATCGAGTTCGAGCCGGTCGCAGGCAATGATACAGGGACCAGTGTCGGTCTCACCCATATCGATCACGTTGCCCAGACGATGAAGTTCGATGAACTTTTGACCTGGCTGCTTTTCTATACTTCGCTCACGGAATCGCGGAAGTCGCCCATGGTCGACATCGTCGATCCGGGCGGCGTCGTGCGCAGTCAGGTGGTGGAAAACGACGAGGGAACGCTGCGCATCACGCTCAACGGCGCGGAAAACCGTCGCACGCTGGCCGGTCGCTTCATTGCCGAGACCTTCGGGTCGGGCATCCAGCATCTGGCCTTTGCGACGGACGATATCTTTGCGACGGCTGCGGCTTTGCGCGACAACGGCTTCCATACGCTGGAAATCTCGCCGAATTATTACGACGATCTGGAAGCACGTCTCGGTCTCGATCCGGAATTCACCGACCGGCTCAAGGCCGCGAACGTGCTTTATGATCGCGACGAGAGCGGGGAATATTTCCAGCTTTACAGCCCGACCGACGATCAGGGCTTCTTTTTCGAAGTCGTGCAGAGGCGAGGCTACAAGGGATATGGCGCAGCCAATGCGATCTTCCGCATTGCGGCGCTGCGGCGATACATGCGTCCGGCGGGCATGCCAAAAAGTGCTGTGGCACTCTGAACGCTGAAGGGGGAGGACTATGGCAAAGGCACTCGCCAAGGCGCAGCCGCGCAAGAACGATCCTGACGCAACGCGCGAGAATATTCTCGATGTCGCAGCGCGGGAGTTCGTGGCATCGGGTTTCTCCGGCGCGCGCGTGGATGAAATCGCGGCGCAGACCCGCACGTCCAAGCGCATGATCTACTATTACTTCGGCAGCAAGGATGGGCTTTATCTCGCCGTTCTGGAACGGGCCTATGGCAAGATACGCACGCTTGAAAGCTCACTGTCGCTTGACGATCAGGACCCGGAATCCGCCATGCGCAGTCTGGTGGAAAGCACTTTCGACCATGACGATGCCAATCCGGATTTCGTGCGGCTCGTTGCGGTGGAAAATATTCACCGCGCCGAACATATGGAACGCTCCGATGTTCTGTCGCGCCAGAATGTAACCATTCTGGAAACGATCGAGAAAATCCTTGAGCGCGGGCGCGAGCAGGGCATCTTTCAACGGCGCATTTCAGCGCTCGACCTTCACATGCTGATCAGTGCGCAATGCTTCTTCCGTGTGTCCAACAGACATACGTTCGGCGCGATTTTCGGCACCGATCTGATGGCCTCCGACGTGAAGGCACGGCATCGCCGCCTGATCAGCGATACGATCATCGCTCTTTTGAAAAGCCCGGAATAACGAGGATCGACATGTCGTCCGATCCTGCGGAGATGAGAATTGATAAGTGAAGTGACCAAACGTCGTGTGCATGTGGGTCTGATCGGCGCAAATATTCAACGTTCGCTTTCGCCGGCAATGCATATGCGGGAAGGCGAGGCCGCCGGGCTGGCCTATCGCTACGACATTATTGACATCGCCGAGAACGGGCGTTCGGAACGCGATCTGCCAGCCCTTGTCGCGGAGGCTGACGCTGCAGGATTTGCCGGGCTCAATATCACCCATCCCTGCAAGCAGGCTGCGGTGGCGCTGGTCGATGAACTTTCGCCCCATGCCTTGGCCCTGCAATCAATCAACACGGTGGTGTTTTCCGACGGCAGGCGCATCGGTCACAATACCGACTGGTGGGGCTACGCTGAAGGGTTTCGCCGCGGCCTGCCGGATGCATCGTTGGAGCGTGTCGTGTTGCTCGGTGCAGGCGGGGCGGGCGTTGCCGTTGCCTATGCGCTGGCGGAAATGGGTGCACGGGAGGTCCACATCTTCGACCTCGATGCCGCGAAGGTCGATGCGGTAATTGGCAAGCTTGTTTCGGTACAGCCGCAATGCAGTTTCATTGCCGGGGCCGATCTGGAGGAGACACTGGCACAGGCCTCGGGTCTGGTCCATGCAACGCCAACGGGCATGGACGCGCATCCGGGTCTGCCGCTTGCGCCTGAGCTGGTGCAGCCGCACCTCTGGGTTTCGGACATTGTTTATTTCCCTCTGCAGACGGCGCTTGTCCGGCTTGCCAGGGAGCGCGGATGCCGCGTGCTCGACGGCGGCGGCATGGCTGTGTTTCAGGCGGTCGGCGCGTTTGAACTCTTCAGTGGCATCAAGGCCGAGCCGGACCGAATGCTCGCCCATTTCGCGCAGTTGCAGGCGCGGAGCTAGTCTGTTCCCAGTTTGTCATTTCAATAGGCGCGTCGGAAACCGACGCGCCTTTTTCCGTTCAGAAATTTTCTGGAATTGATGACGCGTCGTTCCAAGATCGTTCATTAAAAATATTCGGATTGTTGACAATATTTCGAACGCATGTTTAGCTTGAATATCCTTTCTCCGCCAAATGAGGGAAAGGTAAAGCTAAGTAAGGGGAACTAAAATGATCAATAGACGCGCAGTTGTTAAGAGCCCGACTCAAAATTCTAACCTTGCGATACGGCGTGTCATTCGTCTGATGGATGATATGAACATCCAAGCCTCTGACGATGCAATCGAGGCCTCCCAATCTTTTGCCAACCGACGGCAGCGGTTAAGCCACGCAAAGGTCCGCTCAACGATCCACCTTTTGGGCAGGATTACAAAGCCTTTGGCCTGATCAGAGCGCTTGACGATTTCGATCGCGAGCGCTTCGATATGTGCTACAGCCGTTGTCAGCTTTTCGCCAGCATAGCCGCCATCGACGAAGAGTCTCTTCACGGAGGGATAGTTCGCGCGGGTTCGCTCGATCAGATCCGGCGCGCCGTCCCGGTCTTGAACATCGGCACCATGCACGATGCCTTCCAGCATATTGCCGATCATATCGGCTGCGATATGGCGCTTGCGCCCTTTTATCTTTTTACCTGCATCATAGCCTCGTGGACCGCCAGCTTCCGTCGTCTTGACCGACTGGCTATCAATAATAGCGGCTGTCGGCTCCGCCTTGCGACCTTCCGCCAGGCGTGTCACCGCAACCAGCATCTCATTGATAAGATCAAGCAATCCGCTGTCTCGCATCCGGTAAAAATGGTACTGCACCGTCGTAAACGGCGGAAATTCCTTCGGTAATTGCGCCCATTGGCAGCCGGTTGTCGCGATGTATTGGATTGCGTTCCACAACGTGCGGGAATCGTGCTCGCGCGGACGACCGACTTTGCTCATCGGCTGTAAAAGCGGCGCAATGATAGTCCACTCATCGTCCGTGCAATCGCTTGCGTAACGCAAGCCTCGTCTGGCATAGTCACGCCGAGCGGTTTCAGTCCAGGCCATGTGATCCTCCGTAGTCTTGGTAAACCACAGAGAATCATAAACTCCTGAAATCGCTCAGCTTAATTTTCGGTTCGGCTCTAAGACTGCGGCGCTAGGCGCCGTTTCTATATTTGCGCTCATGTCCGCGTCGGCCTCCCAGGCAGCGGACAAGGAGCTGAAGATCGGTTTCGTCGGTGTCACCAGCGGCCCTGCGGCGGCCTGGGGCACATCCAATGTTCGCTCGATGCAGGTTCGTGCCGACTGGCTCAACGAGCAGGGCGGCGTGAAGATTGGCGACGATACCTACAAGATCAAAGTCGTTACCTTCGATGACCAGAAAGACCCGAAGCGCGCCATCGCCGGCATGGAAAAGATGGCACAGGAAGGCATTCACTACGTAGTGGGTCCGAATGTGGATGACGGCGCCGCTGCCGTCCGCCCGGTGGCGGAAGCCAAGGGCATCATCTATTTCCCTTATTCCTTCCCGAAGGAACTTTATACGCCACCGGCGTCCAATGCTGTTCTCGGCATGATTGCCAACTATCAGTCCGGCCCGGCGATCTATAAATATCTGAAAGAAAACAAGGGTATCAAGACGGTGGCTTTTGTGGCGGCCAATGAATCCGATCCGCTCAGCCAGCGTGACAGCGGCATCGAGGCAGCCAAGGCGCTCGGTCTTGAAGTCGTCTCCACCAACGACGCCTATCAGAACGATACGCGCGACTTCACGCCTGTTCTGACGCCGATTGTCATGCAGAAGCCGGACCTGCTGGTTCTGTCGGGCGTTGCGCCGGGCAATGCGCCGTTGCTGATCCGCGCTGCGCGTGAGCTTGGTTATCAGGGCTTCATTTCCACCGAAACCGCGCAGGACGCCAAGGTTCTGGAAGAAGGTGCAGGCGAACTCGCCAATGGCTTCATCTCGGTGGGTGGCGCTTCCACGCCTGAAATCGCATCCGACGTGATGAAGGAATTCGTTGACCGTTATACCAAGGCCTATGGCGAATATAATGACGAGTCCAACACCAAGGTCTATGCGCTCGAATACATTGTCGAGACGCTGAAGGCCAACCCGGCTGCGGTCGACAATGTCGAGGAATTCAAGAAGACGGTGGACACGTTCTCCGCGCCCAATCCTTTCGTCAAGGGCGATGGCGACGGTTCCAAGCTGACCTATGTCGGCACCTCGTCCTTCACGCAGAAGCGCCAGCTCGGTATTCCGATGGTTGTGACAGAATACAAGGACGGCAAGTTTGAAACGCTTTTCGTCGGCCAGGTCGATTAACCGATAGGCCTGTGAAAAGCCCGAAGCGGAAGAGGGGTACTTCTGCTTCGGGCCTCCCAATCGCTAGAGCGCATCCCGAAAAGTGCGATGCGGTTTTCGGAATAAGATGCGCGTTAAAACAAACAGTTAGAGCGTTTCCAATGGCTCATGCCAAACGGGAAATGCTCCAGGAACTGTCACGGAGTTTTGGGCCTGCCTTGCAATTTGCTCGACACTTCGCACGAGGGAGTCTGCCTTCATGGAACAAGTGATAGCCAATGGGCTATATCTGGGTGCGCAATATGCACTGATCGCGTTGGGACTGACGCTGATCTTCGCGCTCATGAACGTCCTCAATTTTGCGCACGGCCAGATGTATGTGCTGGGCGGTTTTGTCACCTATACGGTTTACGGACAGCTTGGCCTGCCGTTTGTTGTCGCTCTTCTGGCTTCCGCGGTCACTTTGATGATCGTTGGTGCGCTGATCGAAAAATTTCTCTTCCGACCGGTCATCAAGCGAAGTCTGCGCGATGAAAGCACGATGCTGCTTGCGGCGGCAGTCGCGTTCTTCCTCGATGCGGTGATCCTGCTTCTGTTTGGTGAAAAGCAACGCGGCGTGCCGAAGATCGTCAATGGCGTGTTCGTCTCCGACAGCCTGATCATGCCTTATGACCGCATTCTGATCGGTGTGCTTGCCGTGGTCTTCATCGCAGCTTTCGTTCTTTTCATGCAATACACCAAACCCGGTCGTGCCATGCGCGCACTTGCCCAGGACCGCGTGGCCGCGCAGTTGATGGGTGTGAATGTCGATCGTTATTCAATGATCGGCTTCGCGTTGGGGGCAATGCTTGCAGGTCTGGTGGGCGGGTTGCTGGTCGCGATTACCGGCGTCAATTCCGGCATCGGCGGCGCCATCTCCATCAAGGCTTTCATGATGGTGATGATCGGCGGCGCAGGCGTCGTGAGCGGTGCCATTGCTGGCGGCTTCATCCTCGGCATGATGGAATCCGTCGGGCTGACGGTGCTGCGCTCCTATGGCGACATCACCTATCTCGTCATCTTCGCCGCATTGATGGTGTTCCTGAGCATCCGTCCGAATGGACTCATGGGCAAGCCGTGGGGTTGAGGGGGCAATCATGACAAAGACAACAAAGCTTATCGGCGTTGCCGCCTTTCTGGCCCTGATCTTCATCGGTATTCCGGTCCTGATCGAGGCAACCGGACGGCACGACCTTTACTATACGCTCACTTCGGTGGCGCTTCTCTCCATCGTCAGTGGCGGGGTGTGGCTCACCTTCTATATCGGTCGCATCAATATCGGCCAGGGTGCCTATGCTCTTATGGGCGGCTATGTGTCGGCGATCCTGATGGTGAAATATGGCGTCTCCTTCTGGCTGACGCTTCCTCTGGCCGGACTGTTCTGCGCTTTCGCCAGCATCCTGATCGGCATTCCGATCCTGCGGCTTCGCGGCGTCTATTTCGCCATGGTCACGCTGGTTCTGACCGAAGTTGCCCGTCTTCTGGCGATGGCGCTGCCCATCACCAATGGCGCCAAGGGCATGGTCAGCATTCCGATGCCGGGTGGCATATCGCTTTTCGGCCTGACCATCCTGCCGGATTTCGCAACATTGCAGAACCCGCGCGCGGCCTTCTATTTCGTATCCATTGTGCTGATGGTGCTGTGCTTCGCGGGGCTTTATCGCCTCATCAATTCGCGCATCGGTGGTCTTTGCCAGTCGTTGCAGCAAAATGAGGAGCTTGCCTCGTCGATTGGCGTCAACATCACCAATCTGCGTGTGCTGGCCTATGCGATCTCGTCCTTCCTCGGCGGGCTTGGCGGTGCGATGTTCGTGGCGATCTCGCAGTCGATCTATCCGTCGAGCTTCACCGTCACGGACTCGGTCAATTTCATGCTCAACTGCTTCCTGGGCGGGCTTGGCTATGTCTTCGGTCCGATCATTGGAACCTTCGTCCTCTATTTCGGCTGGGACTTCCTGTTCCAGACCGGCAAGTTCCAGCTTCTGATCTTCTCCAGCGTTCTCATCATCCTGATGCTGTTCCTGCCTAACGGGCTTCTCAGCCTCAGACTGACCGGAAAGAAGGGAGCAGGATCATGAGCGATCTTCTGGAAGTCAAAAGCGTTACCAAACGTTTCGGCGGTCTGGTGGCGGTCAACGATGTCTCCTTTTCGGTGCGTGAAAAGGAAATCCTGTCGGTCATCGGGCCGAATGGCGCGGGTAAATCCACGCTGTTCAAGCTGATCGCCTCATTTCTCACGCCCACCTCCGGGGAAGTCCGCTTCAAGGGTGAGCGCATTTCCGGTCTGGCACCGCATATCGTGGCGCGAAAGGGCGTGGTGCGCACCTTCCAGGAAACGACGATCTTCAAGGGCATGACAGTGCGTGACAATGTGATTGTCGGCCACCATCTGCGCGCCAAGGCGAGTTTCCTCGGCTGTTATGTGGGGTCAAGCCTTGCTCGCCGGGATCAGGAGGAATTCGGACGCTCTGCCGACGAAATCCTGCAGTTTCTCGGCCTGTGGAAGCAGCGGGACGAGGTTGCGCAGAACCTGCCGCATGGTCACTTGCGGGCGCTTGGCATTGCCATCGGTCTCGCCACGGAGCCGAAAATCCTGCTTCTGGATGAACCCTTTGCCGGGATGAACCATGACGAAACCGTCAAGGCGGTGGAAATGGTGCGGGCGGTCCGTGACCGGGGTGTCACGGTGCTGCTGGTGGAACATGACATGCCGGCGGTGATGAATATTTCCGACCGGATCGTCGTCATCAATTTCGGCCAGAAGATCGCGGAAGGAACGCCGAAACAGATCCAGGAAAACGAGAAGGTGATCGAAGCCTATCTCGGCGCAGAAGACGAAACGATTGGATATTGACCATGGCAGAGCTTCTCAAAGTTTCCGATGCCGAACTCTATTACGATCACGTCTATGCGCTGAAAGGCGTTTCGCTGAGCGTTCAGGAGGGAGAGACAGTCGCGCTGATCGGCGCCAATGGTGCGGGCAAATCCTCGATCCTGCGGGCGATCACGGGGCTGAAAAAGATCCGCAAGGGCGAAATCCATTATGAGGGCCGCCGGATCGACGGCACCCGGTCGGACGAGATCGTCAAGATGGGGATTGCCATGGTACCGGAAGGCCGCCGCGTCTTTCCCTATATGAGCGTGCGCGACAATCTGATGATGGGGGCGTTCACCCGTTCCAGCAAGGCGGATATCGCCAACACGCTGGAGATGGTTCTGGGGCGGTTCCCGCGCCTGAAGGAACGCTATTCGCAGGCCGCAGGCACAATGAGCGGCGGCGAGCAGCAGATGCTGGTCATTGGGCGTGCGCTCATGGCCAAACCGAAGCTTTTGCTGCTGGACGAGCCGTCTCTCGGAGTCGCACCCAAACTGGTGCAGGATATCGCCCGCTCCATCGTCGCCATCAACCGCGACGAAAAGGTGAGCGTTCTTCTGGTCGAGCAGAATTCACGCATGGCGCTCCGCATCTCGCAGCGCGCCTATGCCCTGACGACCGGAAAGATCGTCCTGTCCGGCAATTCGGAAGAACTGGCGACGGATGATCGCGTCGCGAAACTCTATCTGGGCGGGGAAATCTGACCGCCGGTATTGCAGACTAGGCAGAGCGTCCGAAAGACGCTCTGGACCATCCAGAACGAAAACAAATATTTCGATGGTTCGAGGAAAATGGAAATACTTGTCATCAACCCCAATACAACTGCATCGATGACGCACAAGATCGGCGAGGCTGCACGCAGCGTGGCAGGTGCCGGCACAACAATCATCGCAAGCAATCCCGCCGACGGTCCGCCGAGCATCGAAGGATATTTCGATGAGGTTTTTGCCATTCCCGGCATGATCGGGGAAATGCAGAAGCGCCCGACCGCCGATGCCTGCGTCATTGCCTGTTTTGACGATACCGGCCTTGATGCAGCGCGCTGTGCCGGAACCATGCCAGTGATCGGCATCGGCGAGGCGGCTTTTCACATGGCAAGCCTGATTGCCGGAAAGTTCAGCGTTGTCACCACATTGTCGCGTTCGGTGCCTGCAATCGAGCATAACCTGTCCCGCTATGGTCTCATGTCACGTTGCGCCCGTGTTCGGGCCAGCGACGTGGCCGTGCTTGACCTCGAAATTCCGGGATCAGACGCGCGCAACAAGGTCTCGAACGAATTCGCAAAGGCCATTCGGGAAGACCATGCAGAAGCGATTGTGCTTGGTTGTGCGGGCATGGCCGACCTTGCCGCTTCTCTGTCCAGAGAGCATGGGCTGCCGGTCATCGACGGCGTGACCTGTGCGGTGAAACTGTGTGAAAGCCTTGTCGGTCTCGGCTTGAAAACATCGAAACTGGGTGGCTATCAGCTGCCGCGAATGAAGGATTTTCAAGGTATTTTTGAACCTTTTTCGCCCCAGAATTGACGTTCAGATGATTTCAGTCGGGTTTGTGCATCAAAACTCGCGACATTGTTGACACTCGCCGGACCTGTGTTCGATATGTAAGGAAATTGATAGAGGATTTGCGGATGCTGTATCGACCGACTGCATCTGCCATTTGAACAGCTTCTACTGGATGATGATGAACCTGGCTGCGACGAACATGACAGACCAAAACGGCGGGAATGTGCGTTGGCTTCCGGTCTATAACGGCTTGCGCGAGGCGGTCGTCAGCCATCGTCTGCTTCCCGGCACCAAGTTGCCGGAGGACGAGCTGGCGACGATCTATTCCGTCAGCCGTGCCTTTGTTCGCTCCGCCCTGCAGGCCCTGGCGCATGACAGGCTTGTGCGTCTGGAACCCAATCGCGGTGCCTTCGTTGCCGAACCCTCGCGCGAGGAAGCGCGCGAAGTGTTCGAGGCGCGCTTGCTGATCGAGCCGGAGGTGGCTTCGCTTGCGGCGAAGGTCATCAAGCCCCAGCAGGTCAAGCAGCTGCGCCAGCATCTCCATGACGAGCATGAAGCCCTTCATGCCGGACGCGACAGCGAGGCGATCATGCTGTCGGCGCTTTTCCATACGCATCTGGCCGAAATTTCGGGACACTCGATCCTGGCGGGTTTTGTCGGCGATCTGCTGCCGCGTTCCTCGCTCATCATTTCGCTCTATTGGGAACGGCGCGAGACGACCTGCCAGAGCGACGCGCATCACGCGCTGGTCGATGCCATCGAAGAGCACAGGAGCGACGACGCTGCGGCCCTGATGAAGACCCATATTCTTGATCTTCTGGCGGGCCTCAATCTCGAGCGCGTCGAAAAAGAACAGAAGCGTCTGTCCGATATTCTGCGTTAGAACGCAGATTTGATTCAATCAGGCCTGCGCTCTAACCTATTATATTTCAAGCATAATCTTATCGATCCTCGTTTCACTCCGGTCGGATTATGCTCTAGAACATGCCTCCCCAAAGCGGTTTCCCTTATGGGTGACATGCTCTGAAATATGGCGCGAAATAGCGCATTCACAGCAGCACGAAAGCACCGGATAACAGAAATCGCTCCATTTCAAAAATGGACGCAAGGATAAGATTCCGGATTCTACGCTAACGACTCAAGACTTCAGCCCGGCTATCTTCAATCATCTAGTAAAGCAATCGAAAAACACCGACCGGCGCGCTTCTATTCGGGTGCGTTGAGGGAAATTCTTTGCTTTTTTTCGGATCACGCAAGTGAAGAAGTAGCGTTGGAGGTTCTCGTGAGTATAAACTTCAGATCATCGGGTATATCTGCAGAGCGCATGTCAACACGGCGCATTCTTGTAGCAGGCGGTGCCGGATTTCTCGGTTCTCATCTTTGCGAACGTCTTTTGAACGAAGGAAACTTCGTTATCTGCGTCGATAATTTTTCGACAGGGCGGCTTGAGAACCTGCGCAATCTCCTGCGTTACGACACGTTCAGCTTCGTGCGCCACGATATCGTCAATCCGATCGATCTGCCGGTGGATGAGATTTACAATCTCGCATGCCCCGCTTCGCCGCCGCATTATCAGGCCGATCCGGTGCACACGATGAAGACGAGCGTCATTGGCTCGCTCAATCTGCTCGAACTTGCCGCGCATTATCAGGCTCGGATTTTTCAGGCTTCAACGTCGGAAGTGTATGGTGATCCGCAAACGCATCCGCAGCCGGAAGCCTATTGGGGCAATGTGAACTCTTTCGGCCCCCGGTCCTGCTATGACGAAGGCAAGCGCTCGGCCGAAACGCTGTTCTACGATTTTCACAAGCAGTATGGCGTCGACATCCGTATCGTGCGCATCTTCAACACCTATGGCCCGCGCATGCGGCCCGACGATGGTCGTGTCGTGTCGAACTTCATCGTTCAGGCCCTCAAGCGTGAAGATATCACCATCTATGGCGACGGCTCGCAGACCCGTTCCTTCTGCTATGTCGATGACCTGATCGAAGGCTTCAGCCGCTTGATGAGCAGCCAGGTTCAGAAGCCCGTCAATCTCGGCAATCCGGGCGAGTTTACTGTGCGTGAGCTGGCCGAGCAGATCATTGCGCTGACAAATTCGTCCTCGCGCATCGTCTATCGCCCGCTGCCAACTGATGATCCGCGCCAGCGGCGCCCGGACATCATGCTCGCCAAGCGTGAACTTGGCTGGGAACCACAGATTGCACTTGTCGAAGGGCTGAAGCAGACGATCGCCTATTTTGAACGCCAGCTGGTCAGACCATCGGGCGAGCTCTTCGAGGTGGCGAGATGACCCGGCAAAATATACTCGTCACCGGTGGTGCCGGCTTCATTGGCAGCCATACCGCCAAGCTTCTGCACAAGAGCGGATTCTCGCCGGTCGTCTATGACAACCTGTCGACGGGCCACCGGTCTTCCGTGCGCTGGGGCGAGTTTGTCGAGGGCGACACGCTTTCGCAGGAACAGCTTATCGCTGCTATCAGAACCTTCGATCCGGCTGCCATCATCCACTTTGCGGCTTCGGCCTATGTGGGTGAATCCGTCACGGACCCCGCAAAATATTATCGCAACAATGTCGGCGGCATCCAGTCCGTTCTTGAGGCCAGCCGCCTGACAGGTGGACGCCCGGTCATTTTCTCGTCGAGCTGCGCCACCTATGGCATTCCGGATGTGCTGCCGATCCGCGAAGGCGAAATGCAGAATCCGATCAACCCTTACGGACGCACAAAGCTGATCGCGGAACATATGCTGGCCGATTATTCGGCAGCCTATGGCATGCCCTATGCGGCACTGCGCTACTTCAATGCCTGCGGTGCTGATCTGGATGGCGAACTGGGCGAAAAGCACGATCCCGAAACTCATTTGATACCGCGCGCCATGCTGGCTGCGGCGGGCATGGCGGATTGTCTGGAAGTCTATGGCGACGATTATGAAACGCCGGATGGCACCTGCATTCGCGATTATATTCACGTGGTCGATCTGGCACGGGCACATGTGCTTGCGGTCGAGCACCTGCTGAATGGCGGCGGCAATCTGGTCCTTAATCTGGGAACCGGGCGCGGAACATCCATCAAGGAAATCGTGGATGCGATAGACCGGCTTACCGGACGCAAGGTGCCTGTCGAAATGCGCGCGCGCCGGGCTGGCGATCCGCCGGTGCTTTATGCCGACCCGGCTGAAGCGGCAGCGAAGCTTGGGTTTCGCACGATCCATTCTGATCTCGACACGATCATCCGCACGGCTGCGCCCTTCTTTGGTCTGGAGATGCGGACATGACACGGCGCGAAATTCATCCGGCCATTGACGGCGACAACGGCGAAAGGGAACCATTGCTGGCGCCCATCTTCACTGGCCGCAAGCGGGTGGAATATGTGGTGGGCATCATCCTGTGGGCGCTCGCTATCACCTATTTCTGGCAATGGTGGTTCATCAGCGCGAAGCACAATCATCTGCTCGGCTCCATTCTGGTGACGGCACTCTTGGCCTGGATCACGATCCTGCCGCTTTATTTCATCACTATTTTCTTCCATGCAGCGCGCCCGACAGGCCCGCTTCGCATCCCCGCCGGAAGCCGCGTCGCCATGGTCGTCACCAAGGCTCCGTCTGAGCCTTTCGAGGTGGTGGCTGAAACATTGCGCGCCATGCTGGCGCAGGATGTGCCGCACGATACATGGCTTGCCGATGAGGATCCTTCACCCTCGACACTTGCCTGGTGCCGTGAGCATGGCGTGTTCGTTTCCACACGCAAGGGCCGTGCCGACTATCATCGGCAGACCTGGCCGCGCCGTACCCGGTGCAAGGAAGGCAATCTCGCCTTCTTCTACGATCACTATGGCTATGAGCGCTATGATTTCGTCTCGCAGCTCGATGCCGACCATGTGCCTGAGCCGGGTTATCTCTTCAATATGCTGCGGCCCTTCGCTGATCCCGCTGTCGGGTATGTTTCCGCGCCAAGCATTTGTGATCGCAATGCGCATGAAAGCTGGTCGGCCCGCGGGCGTCTCTATGTGGAAGCCAGCATGCATGGCTCGCTGCAGGCCGGTTACAACGGAGGCTTTGCCCCGGTCTGCATCGGCTCTCATTATGCGGTACGCACGGCAGCGCTGAAGGAGATCGGCGGTCTTGGGCCGGAACTGGCCGAGGATCATTCCACGACCCTGTTCATGAACGCGCATGGCTGGCGGGGTGTTCATGCACTGGATGCCATCGCCCATGGCGACGGTCCGCGCACCTTCGCCGATCTTGTGACGCAGGAATTCCAGTGGTCGCGCAGCCTCGTGATGATCCTGTTGCAATATACGCCGAAGCTGATCGGTCGGTTGCCGCTGCGCCTGAAGATCCAGTTTCTGTTCTCGCAGCTCTGGTATCCTCTCTATGCTTTCTTTCTGGCGCTGACATTCGTTCTGCCGATAGCCATTCTGGCTTATGGCGATAATTTCGTCAGCGTCACCTATCCCGCTTTCCTGATGCACTTCATGCCGCAATCGCTCGTGATTTTGGCGCTGGCATTCTGGTGGCGGTCGAGCAAGACGTTCCGCCCTGTCGACGGCAGGATTTTCAGCTGGGAAGCGATGCTGTTCCTGCTGGCGCGGTGGCCCTGGGTTTTGGCTGGAACCTTCGCAGCTTTCCGTGACTGGCTGACCGGTTCCTTTGTCGATTTTCGTGTCACGCCGAAAGGCTCATCCGAGGTCGATCCGGTGCCACTGCGGGTGATCGCTCCCTATGCGCTGATCTCCGGTCTGTCCATTCTGCCTGTCCTCCTGGTCAGCGGTGCGGATCAGACGCGAGGCTTCTTCATCTTCGCCATCATCAATGCGTGTTTCTACCTGTTCCTGATGGCGATGATCGTGATCCAGCACACACGCGAAAATCACGTGCGGATGACGAGCCGCCTCTATCGACCGGCAATGGCATGCAGTTTTACGGCGCTGGTCGCGCTGACCGGCTTTACCACTGTCGAGCGCGGACGCGACGGCATCGAGGCACTGAGCTGGGGCACGAAAAGCTTCACGGTATTTGACGACCGATTCTCGGTTGCCGGTGCCGGTGTAGGCGGACGTGACGTCCACAGGACAATTTTCAATCCACGCTGGCGCACGAATACCGCCAGTGGAACGAACTAGCGGGAAAGGCGCGACGATTATGAAGATCGCTGTCATCGGTACGGGATATGTCGGATTGGTCAGTGGCACGTGCTTCGCGGCATGGGGACACGAGGTCGTCTGCGTCGACAAGGATGCCCAGAAGATTGTCCGGCTGGAGCGCGGCATCGTGCCGATCTACGAGCCGGGGCTGGATGAACTGGTGGAACGCAATTTCGCCTTTGGCCGGCTCAGATTCACCACCAATCTGGCGGAAGCCGTCAAGGGCGCGGAGCTTGTCTTCATCGCCGTCGGCACACCGGCACGGGCAGGTCACGGCGATGCCGATCTGTCCTTCGTCTATATGGCCGCTCGCGAGCTTGCGCCGTTGATCGAAGACCATAGTGTCGTCGTGGTCAAGTCCACCGTTCCGGTCGGCACAGGCGATGTGGTGCAGAAGATCATCGGCTCGGTGCGCCGACCCGGCACATTCTCTGTTGCTTCCAATCCGGAGTTCCTCCGTGAGGGTGTCGCGATCCGCGACTTCCTCGAGCCCGATCGCGTCGTCATCGGCGTGGAAGATGAGCGCGCTCGTTCTGCGCTCGTCGCCCTTTATGCTCCGCCGCTTGAGACCGCAAAGACGCCAATCGTGATCACGCAGCGCCGGACGTCCGAACTGATCAAATATGCGGCCAACGCCTTTCTCGCCACCAAGATCACCTTCATCAACGAACTGGCGGATCTGTGTGAGGAAGTTGGCAGCGATGTCACCGAGCTGGCGCTCGGCATGGGACTGGACAAGCGTATCGGCACCAGTTTTCTCAATGCGGGGCCGGGTTATGGTGGCTCCTGCTTTCCGAAGGATACGATAGCACTGCTTCGCACTGCGCAGGATCACGGGGTCGCCCTGCGGCTGGTCGAGGAAACGGTCACCGTCAATGAAGCGCGCAAGCGTCGCATGGCGCTGAAGGTGCTGGATGCGCTCGGCGGCAGCGTCGAAGGCCGGACGATTGCCGTCCTCGGCCTGACGTTCAAACCCGATACGGATGATATGCGCGATGCGCCGTCCATCCCGCTCATCGAAACCTTGCAGCGCTTCGGTGCCAGCATCCGGGCCTATGATCCGGCCGGAATGGAGAATGCGCGCCGTCTTCTCAGCGACGTCGAGTTTTACGACGATCCTTACGAGTGCCTGAGCACTGCCGATGCGGCAGTGGTCGTGACCGAATGGGACAGTGTCCGCAAGCTTGATCTCGTTCGGATGAAACAGGTCATGCGGGACGCCGTACTCGTCGACTTGCGCAATGTCTTTTCACCGGCGGTTGCCGAGAATCTGGGCTTCCGGATTTCGACAATCGGCCGCCCTGTTCAACTGCGGCAGGAAACAAGACCAACAAACGTTCTGCCGCACGCGCGCATCCGTCAATCGCAAGAACCCTTGGCGGGTGCGCGCAACCTGAAGGTCGTGGGAGGTTCAAATGAAACATGTGATGTTTGAAGGCCAACGGTCCCGATCTGGTCGGAACACTGATCGGAGCAGATGTGTCCTGCCGCTGGTTGTCCTGCTTGCGGGGCTAAGCGGACCGGCTGGAGCGGCAACGGTTCCGGCAGATGGTTTGCCCGACGGCGCCCGTGTGATGACGCCTGCCGAGCTTTACCTACTCTATCGTGACAAGAACTGGCAGTGGGCTGACGGTGCTGGCCGGATGGAAAGCCAGAACCGCCGTTTCACCGCCCGTGTCGATGGCGAAAAGGGCAAGGCCTGGGCTGAAGGCCGCTGGCGGATCACCTGGTCGGGCCAGATGTGCTTCGATGCGAAATGGCATCTGGCTCAGGGCGTCTTCCCGAACAAGACCTGCTTCTCTCACCGTATCGCCGATGGGACGATCTATCAGAAACGTGAGCCGGACGGTGTCTGGTACGTCTTCCGCCATGCCAGCGGAAACAAGGATGACGAGGCGCGTAAGCTCCTCTCCATCGAAACAATAACGCCCAAAACGGAAGCGCTGAATCTGGCGTTGCCCGTTGCCCAATCGCCCGTACAATAAAGGAGGCGGCGATGAAAACCTCATACAAAATAGCAACAGCAATTCTTTGCGGTGGGCTGCTTTCAACCGCTGTTTACGCAGCGAGCGGTGTTTCGGGTGCCAATGTCGACACCCGCAACATGTTCCACGACAAGCGCCCGGTCATTACCCCGCAATCCATCAAGTTCGGGGCCTATGATCCGCACGGGGATTTCACCAACGATCCCAATTCCCGCATCGAGCATCTGTTCCTTCCGTGGGAGGATGTGGACCTGACGAGCCTGTCAACCGCTGATGCCTATGCGCAGGAACGGGGCCGCGAACTGCTGATCACCGTCGAACCCTGGTCATGGGCTCGCGACTGGCGCGTTGCACCGGATGATCTCCTGAGCGGAATCGTGCGGGGGCATTACGATACAAACATGGCCGCCGTCTGCTCCGCTGCTTCGAAGCTGAAGAGCCCTGTGACCATTCGCTGGGCGCAGGAAATGGACGACAAGACGGGCCAGTTCACCTGGTCCTACTGGTCGGCACAGGGTTATGTCCGTGCCTATCAGCATGCGGTCAATGTCTGCCGCAAGTCATTGCCGAATGCCAAGTATATGTGGTCGCCGAAGGGAGATGCGGGGCTTGAGGCCTATTATCCGGGCGATGGTTATGTCGATGTGATCGGCCTGTCGGTGTTCGGCTACGAACCTTACGATATGCTGGAACTGGGACATGCGTCCACATTCGTTGAACGGACAAAACCGGGATACGACCGGGTGGTAGGCTTCAAGAAGCCGATTGTTATCGCCGAGCTCGGTTATGAAGGGAGCGACGCCTATGTCCGGGCCTGGGCACAGGAAACCAACAAGCCGCAGCCCGAATTTCCGGAACTGACTGCGACCGTCTACTTCAACGACCGCGAAGTCTATCCGTGGCCACGGGGTGTCGGGCGGCCTGACTGGCGGGTTGCGAACCATCCGCTTGATTGATGTCGCATTTACCTCACGCAAAACCGCTTCGCACTTTTGCTGGAAATGCTCCAACGTCTGAACAGGAATACGACAATGTTTTCGATCCGTTTGAGAACCGTAGGTGCGGCGCTGTCCGTACTTCTTCTGGCAGGCGCTGCCGATGCGGCGCCGAAACAGAAAACCGAGGACCCAATCGCCATCAAGGCTGCGGCGGCTGCACCGCTATCCGCCGACGCGCTTGAGGCGCTCTATTCCGGTAAGTCATGGAAATGGAAGGATGGCGGCGGCTATTTCTCTGCCGACAGACATCGTTTCATCGCCTGGTCGCAGAAAGGCAGGGCGTGGTCTTACGGGCAGGGGCGCTGGTATGCCACCAATCGCGGCAAGCTTTGCCTGCAGGCCTATTGGGTCAACAAGATGGGCGGCGGCAGCGATACGACCTGCTTCCTCCATCGCGAGAAAGATGGCGTCATCTATCAGAAGCGCTCACTGGGCGGCAGCTGGTATGTCTTCCGTAACAATCCGCCACGCCCGACCGATGAGGCCGCCAAGCTGCTGCGCGGCGACCGTGTTAGCAAGGGACTGGCGATCATGAAAGCCAAGGCGAGATAATCGCCAGGCAAGCATGCCGGCTCGCTGATCTGTATGGAGTTCTTGCGAGCCGGTATGCCATGGAGCGCATTCCGAAAACAGTTTCACGCCGGTCGGATTGTGCTCTAATCGCGGATGAAGCAGCGGGATTTCTGCCCGAAACCGCTCGGCGTGCACACATAGGGCGTACCGGCCGCATATTGCGTGGCGGAAACCCTGATGACCTTGGCCGATGCAGGCTTGTTGTAGCGCGCTTGGCTATTCACCTTGTACTTGACGAGGTAAACGGAAACCGTTTCGCTTTTCTGCTTGCGGGCATCCTTGGCTTCGGCGCCTGCCGTCAGGCATAATGAAGCGGACAGTCCAACGACAATAGCGGCAGCCCATTTCAAGCTTTCGCGGCGCACAGTATATGCAAATACATTGTTCATGCGATTGCCTCCGGTTGTTATTACCGTGCTTTCTATCGGACGCGTTTTAATATTCTGGCCGGATTTTCCTGAAAATTTTCATCAAATGGGATGCAATCAACTCATTTCAGAGACCGTTTTGCGCGCTCCGACACTTCCGGCCAAATCTGGGAAAAGGCCGGGAAAGCGGGGTTGTCGGCGCGTAAGAGGAAACGTCGGCTACCGGTCTGAACGGTTACGTGGCTGATAGTGTTCCAGCTTATTTTGATTTTATACGTGCAAATGCTACTATCAACGCAGGGCTTGGGTCGCCATTACCGCGCCTCGAGCCTCCGGGTTGGTTTAGGGAGTTGCCGTGACATCCCCGAGCGACAAGGCCTCGCGTGATCTGAAGCCCGATTTTGTGGAGCGCCGCCAGTCAGTGCGCGTTCCACTCGCGCCCCTTGGAGAAGATGCCCGAAGCACCAATATTCTGACCCCGCTGGTCTTTACGACCGAAGAGCTGGAACCCTGCGCACAGTTTCCCACATGGCAACAGCACGTGGCTCCCCTCTATGATGTGCGGATGCCGGATGGTGTGAACGCCGAAGACGGTTTTGCCGTTACCCAGAAAGTCTGGGATCTGCGCGGCATGCTGCTGATAGAACAGACTGTTCCTCCATTCAGTTATGAACGTACAGCGGAAAAGGTTCGTTTCAGCCCGATTGATCACTGGCAGATCAGTTTTCTGCGAAGCGGTCGCACATGGACGGCGGTGGATGATCGTGTGGCGGAAAACGAGCCCGGCATGATCAATATCCGTTCGTTTGGTTATCCGTTTCGCGGTCGTGCGCTGGCAACGGACGTGGTGCTGCTGATCATTCCGGTCGATCATTTCGCCGGTCTGGGCGGTATGCCGGAAGCGTGCAACAATGCGACGCTTGGAGGCTATCGCGCCAAGCTGCTGATCGATTTCGTATCGACGATCCAGGCGGGACTTGACCATATCAGAAGCGAAGACCTGCCGGAGCTGCGCGACGCCCTGCGTCAGATCGTATTTGACACGATCGCCCCTTTGGTAAAGGAAAACGATGCGAGCGAACACAATGCGTCTCTCGGGGCTTCTCTGGGGTTGATGACCAAGGCCAGACGCTTTATCCAGAAAAATCTCACGTCCCGTGAACTCACGCCCGATGCACTGAGCAAGGAGCTCGCCATCTCACGCACGCATCTCTATCAGCTGTTCGAAGGCTCGGGCGGGGTACTCAACTATATTCGCCAGAAGCGTTTGCTTGCAGCACATGAGATGCTTGCGGATGCATCCGAAAACCGCAGGGTGTCCGACATAGCGCAGCTGTTTGGCTTCGATACGGCAGCCAATTTCACGCGGGCATTCACGCAGCATTTTGGCTATAGTCCGAGCAATGTCCGCAAGTCGCTGTCGCGAAACGACGGCATCAGCGACAGCCAGTCTGACGCGAACCGCTCCCTCACTTTCTCAACCCTGCTACGAACGCTGGCAACGACCGGTGCGTAAAGTTCCAGAAGAATGATCGGAATAGTTTGACGATCTGTCTGAAGCAGGCCGCCAGAGCATTTCCTGTTTTGATTGAATCATAGGAAATGCTCTATCCGTTTGTTTTTACGCACGTCTTTATTCCGAAACCGGTTTCCTCTTTCGAGAGACATGCTCTAGTCGTTCTCCGGCAAACGTGGAAAGTGCTCCATCGTTTCATCAAGGAACACCCATTCATGCTTCGATTGCTCGAATACAGATAGGGTGGGCTGGGCAAAAGCCGGATCGGCAAAAAGGCCAACTGCCACGCCGATTACGGAAGGGGCCGCATCAGGCAGCCAATAGACAGTCGAGCCGCAAGCCGGGCAAAAATGCATCCGGACCTTGCGGCCACTTTCCGCCGTCCGAATGAATTCTGTCGATGCGCCTGAAATTTCAACGCAGTCTATCGCATAGAAGGCATTTGCACTGAATGGCGAACCTGTTCTCCGCTGACAGGCGAAGCAGTGGCACAGTGCCGTCAATTGCGGTGGCCCGTGGGGCGTTACTGTCAGATTTCCGCATGCGCATTGAGCATAGGTCATGGATTTCTCCTGCAAGGTGAGATCGCATCATCAGAAATGGAATGGAAATACAGCCCGAATGGCCAGAGTGTTCCGGAAGGAACTGGCTAGGGCTTCGGGTTCGGCTGCAACTCCAGCAGCATCTGAACCGAATACTTCGCATTATCATCTCTTAGCGCTCTATCCGCAAGTTCGGCTGGATAGGATTTCTCACGCTTGCTTTTGCGCAAGATATTGCGGACGTTGTTGTTGGACTCCCGTCCGGGAGAACACATGGGAGGAAAGACATGCAGCATTACAGACTGAAATCGCTTTCCCTTGCCGCTGTCATTGCCGTTGCAGGCCATCTGCCATCGGCTCATGCGGCATCGCCAGCCCCGGCCGAAGGCCAGAACGGCATGGTGGTTACGGCCCAGCATCTTGCGTCGCAAGTCGGTATCGATGTGCTGAAGAACGGTGGCAATGCCGTCGATGCGGCTGTCGCTGTCGGCTATGCACTGGCGGTTGTCTATCCGACTGCCGGTAATCTCGGCGGGGGTGGTTTCATGACGATCCGCTTCAAGGACGGCAAGAGCACCTTTCTTGATTTTCGCGAGCGTGCGCCGCTCGCCGCCACCAAAACCATGTATCTGGACAAGGATGGCAAGCCGGTCGAAGGCGCCAGCACTGAAACCTATCTCGCCATCGGCGTGCCGGGCACGGTGGCTGGCCTTGAGGAAGCACGCGAAAAATATGGCACCCGCAAGCGCGAGGAGCTGATCGACCCGGCACTGAAACTTGCCAAAGATGGCTTTACGCTTGAACTGGGCGATATTCTCTCCTTTGCTGACGGCAATGAAAGACTGGCGAAAGACCCGGCGGCGGCGAAAATCTTCCTGAAAGACGGAAAACCGATTCCGTTGGGCGAGAGGCTTGTCCAGCCGGATCTGGCAAAGTCGCTTTCGGCCATTTCGGAAAAGGGGCCATCGGCCTTCTATCAGGGCGATATCGCCGATCTGATTGTCAAATCGAGCAAGGAGAATGGCGGCATTCTCGCCAAGGCCGATTTCGAAGAATACAAGGTCCGTGAGCTCGAACCGGTCAAGTGCAGCTATCGCGGCTATGACATCGTTTCGTCGCCGCCGCCTTCTTCGGGCGGACTGATCATTTGTGAAATCCTGAACGTGCTTGAGGGCTACCCGATTTCCTATCTGGGCTATGGTTCCGCGGAAACCACGCGTTTGATGGTGGAAGCGATGCGCCACGCCTATGTGGACCGCAACACGGCGCTGGGCGACCCTGATTTCGTTGACAATCCGATCGAGAAGCTCACCAGCAAGGCCTATGCTGCAGAAATTCGCAGTCGTATCGATCCTTATCGCGCTGGCGTCAGCGAGGCGCTGAAGCCAGCTGAATTCAAGGAGTCCAACGAAACCACGCATTATTCCATCGTGGACAAGGACGGCAATGCTGTCGCCGTGACCTACACGCTGAACGGATCGTTCGGCACGGCCAAGGTGGCCGAAGGCACCGGAATTCTCCTCAACAACGAGATGGACGACTTCACCATCAAGCCGGGCGTGGCCAATCTCTATGGTCTCATACAAGGCGAAGCCAATGCCATCGAACCGCGCAAGTCACCGTTGTCCTCAATGAGTCCGACTATCGTATCGAAGGATGGCAAGCCGTTCATGGTCATAGGCAGCCCCGGCGGTTCGCGCATCATCACGATCACGCTTGAGGCGATCATGAATGTCATCGATCACGGCATGGACATTCAGGAGGCTATCGATGCCCCGCGCATCCATCACCAGTGGCTGCCGGATCGGGTCTATATGGAAGCGAACGCGCTTTCGCCGGATACGATCCGGTTGCTGACCGGCATGGGCTATACGGTCGGGGAAGACGCTGACTGGCCGGTCTGGGGCGAGGCAGCTGGCATTCTTGTCGGCGGCAAGGATATGGCAGCAATCGAAAAGGGTGGTGACAACCGCTATTACGGCGCTATCGACAGCCGTGCCGTCGCTGGTGCTGCAATAGGATACTAGAGCATGTCTCCCGAAAGTGGGAACCGGTTTCGGGAGACATGCGTAAAAACAAACAGATAGAGCATTTCTAATGATTCAATCAAAACAGGAAATGCTCTAAAACAGAACCGCTTTGCCGGTGGCCGAAGGCATAGACAGAGCGAGGAGACGAGATGAATTCACGTCTCCTCAATGTCTGTGTCGGATCAACCAATGCTTTTGTCGGTTATCCGTGCGCTCTTCAGTATTTCGATGACCATTTCGGAGGCTTTGTTAAGCGAACCGACCGGTAGAAACTCGTAAATCGAGTGGAAGTTGTGCGCGCCGCAGAACAGGTTCGGGCATGGCAGTCCTTTTTCGGACAGCACCGCACCGTCATAGCCGCCGCGCATCGGCAGCGGTGTCGGTGTCACGCCTATTGCCTTCATGGCCTGAAGGGCAAGAACGACCGGATAGCGATTTTCGCCTTCCAGGCTCTCGGCAGCGTTCCGGTAGACAGCCTTGTAGTCTACATGAACCGTGCCCTCGCCATGAAGCTGGTTGAAACTTGCGGCGAGGTTTTCGATGAATGCACGACGTGTTTCGTAACCGTCCTTCGTGAAATCGCGAATGTCGATGATCAGGTTGGTCTCGGCGACTGTTCCTTGAATGCCCTTGGCCCAATAATAGCCTTCGGTACCTTCCGTATATTCTGGGCGTTCGCCGCCCGGCATCATGGCAATGAATTGCTGGGCGTAGAGAATGGCATTGCGCAGCTTGCCCTTGGCCGACATCGGATGGGCTGGCTGGCCTTTGAAGGTGAGGCGGAATTCACCGGCGTTCCAGTTTTCATACACGATCTCGCCAACCGCACAGCAGTCGAGCGTATAGGCGAAATCGGCGTTCAGGGACGCGACGTCGAGCGCCTTGGCTCCGAGCAATCCGATTTCCTCATCGGGAACGAAAACAACCTTGACCGTGCCGTGCTCGATTTCGGGATGCGTGGTCAGGATCTGCATGGCATGCATGACCTCGGCAATGGCAGATTTGTTATCGGCGCCGAGCAGGCTGGTGCCGTCCGTCACGATGATCTGGTCCCCGACATAACGTTCCAGCTCCGGGAACTCGGCAAGCCGCATGACAGCACCGGTCGTTTCGTTGAGCAGGATATCTCCGCCCCGATAATCGACCACATGAGCACGGGTATCGGTCGTATATTCGCCGGACGTATCGAGATGGGCGACCCATGCAATCGTCGGAAACTGCTGATCGGCATTCGAGACATTGGCAGGCAATGTGCCGACAACAATCGAGTGGTCACGCTCTTCAACATCCATACCCATGGCGCGCATTTCGCTGGCGAGCAACTTTGCGAGATCGGTTTGTCCCTCGCTCGACGGGAGGTTGCCTGCATTCGGCACAGCGGTCGTGTTGATGCGGGTATAGGCTAGAAAGCGGTCTACGATATCCATTATATTTTCTCGGTTATTGGTCGGAATCGGCCCGGATTTGATCCGAGAACCAAAGAAGAATAGCGGGCGTTTAGAGCGCCGATCTGATTCAATCAGATCGGCGCTCTAAACTTTCTTTCCAAAGCATAATCTTATCGATCCTCGTTTCACTCCGGTCGGATTATGCTCTATGCCCGCTACCCAGAATTTCATCACCGGTCATCAAACCGGCGGAGGACGAAGCCTATTCTTCGATGTCGACATCTTCGAACAGATAGCCGCCAAAGGGATCGATGCGGAAGTCTTTGACTTTCTTGCTGATCGGCTGCTCGACAATCTGATGAGCAATGGTCAGCCAGGGAGCCTGTTCCTTGAACACGACCTGCGCCTGCTCGTAGAGCTTGGTGCGCTCGGCCTGATCGGTGGTCAGCTTGGCCGCCTGAATGAGCTTCTCGAAGTCCTGATCGCACCAGTTTGCGCGATTGGCGCTGCCGATGGCCTGGCAGCTCAAAAGAGCGGCGAGGAAGTTGTCGGGATCGGCAATGCCACCGGTCCAGCCAAGCATGACGGCACCATCGCGGTCCTTATCCAGCGAACGCTTGAGATATTCGCCCCAGTCATAGGTGACGATTTCCGCCGTTACCCCCACCTTGGCGAAGTCAGACTGAATGAGCTCGGCTGCACGGCGCGCATTCGGCATATAGGGCCGCTGCACGGGCATGGCCCAGATCTTCATTTTCAGGTCTTTGACGCCCGCTTCATCGAGCATCTTGCGCGACTGTTCAGGATCGTAAGCGTCGTCCTTGACGTTCTTGTTGTAGCCCCAGACACTGGGCGGGAGCGGATTGACCGAAGCGACCGCAGAGCCGAGATACACTGCATCGATGATAGCAGCCTTGTTGACTGCCATGTTCAGCGCCTTGCGGACACGCACATCGTCAAACGGTTTTTGCTGGGTGTTGTAGGCTAGGAAGGACAGGTTCAAACCTTCCTTGTGCAGCATTTCGACGGCCGGGTCTTTCTTCATCTCTGCAATATCGGCGGGATTGGGAGCGGCAATGACATGACACTCGCCCGACTTCAGTTTCTGATAGCGCACTGCCGCATCCGGCGTGATCGCAAAGATGAGATTGTCGATTTTCTGCTTGCCCGCCCAGTAATCGGGATTGGCCTGATAGCGGATGGCGCTATCCTTCTGATAGGCGACAAACTGATAAGGGCCGGTTCCGACTGGCTGCTGGCTGAACTCCGCAATGCGGCCTTCGGCGACCAGCTTGTCGGCATATTCCTTGGACTGAATGACGGCGAATGTCAGCGACAGCGTCGAGATAAACGTCGCTTCGGGATGCGTCAGCACAAACTTGACCGTGTGATCGTCGATCTTTTCGATTTTCTCGATCAGCGACGGGAAGGAATAAGCTCCGAATTGCGGCCATGTACCCTGATTGTAGTAGGGATTGTCCTTGTTCCCCTGACGGTCGAACGTGAAGATCACATCGTCTGCATTGAATTCACGCGTCGGAGTGAAAAAACTCGTGGTGTGAAACTTCACGCCCTTTCGCAGGTGAAACGTATATTCCTTGCCGTCGGCAGAAACGTCCCAGCTTTCCGCGAGGCCGGGTTCCAGTTCCGTCGAGCCGCGCTTGATCTTGATAAGTCCGTTGGACACATTGCGCGCCGACGCATCATACACGGCGCCGGATGTCGTTTGCGCCGCATCGAACATTTCAGGAGATGCCTCGGAGCAATAGATCAACGTCTTGGCAAAGACCTGTCCGACCGCCGTGCTGTTGAGCGCAGCCGCGACCAGCGCGGCTGAAAATAGTTTTCCGTATGTATTCATGAGGCTGCATTCCCTTGCTTGCGACGCGACCGACCTTCAACGGGTTGTTCAGTATCGACTTTTTCAGATGATTCTAAACAGCGGTGCGGCAGCATTTGAACGCGCAAAGGCTCGTGAAGCAAGCTCAAAAGGATCGGGAGGCATGCGTAGAAGTGGTTTAACTGGCGCTGCCGGTTCCGGGAATTTCGGGGATCATCTGACGCAGCAGGTTTCGCAGGATGGATCGTACGGCGACGGTGGCTGCAGACTGTTCGCGGTCGCGGGGCGTGATAAGGCGCACCTCGCGCACGATGGCCGGGTCCGTCAGGGGGCGGGCCACGATGCCGCGACCGCGCAGCGCGGTAAAGGCATAGGCGGGTAGAACAGCGATACCGGCATTGACCTCGACCAGCGACAACACCGAGTGAATCTGGTTGACCTCCATATGCGGTCGAAGCGCCAGTTTTGCCTGTTCGAAGCCGATTTCCGTCAAAAGCCGAATATTGCTTTTCTGGGTAAGCGTAATGATGGGCTGATCGTCGAGTTCTGCCCAACGGACCTGCTCATGCCCGGCGAAATCGTGATGGGGCGACACGAAAATCATCAGCTGATCGCGCAGTGCCATCTGGCTTTCGACGTCGGAATCTTCACCGGAAAACGTGCCAACGCCGAGGTCGCAACGCCCGTTGCGAACCTGTTCGATGACGATTTCAGGCCCGACATCCTCGATCTTGATGACGAGGTTGGGGTGTTCATCAGCCACGCGGCGAACCAGATGAGGAAGCACCGTCGTGCACAGCAAAGGCGGGGCTGCGATGCTGACCTGACCGCGCCGCAATTTCCCCAGATCGCGCACGACTTCGGCGGCGCGGTCAATTTCGGCAAGACCGGCAAGCGCACCTTCGGCAAAGGCACGTCCGGCATCCGTCAGGCTGACGCGCCGTGTCGTCCGGTCGAAAAGCCGCGCGTCCAGCACCGTCTCCAGATCACGGATCGTGTGGGAAAGATTGGCCTGGGTCGTCCTGACACGCTCGGCTGCGCGGGAAAAGTTTCCCAGTTCGACCACGGCTTGAAAACATTCAATCTGGCGGAGAGTGGGACGCATCGGCTCACTTATGAGTTTTTGTTTATGAATATATTCTACTTACAAGACTTCTCGAATGAAAGAAAGTCAGGCTCGATCAGGGAGACGCGGGTTTGGAGTGACCCGCCCCGAAGCGAGGATTCCGATGAAGTATGACCGTCAGAACGCCAAGGCCCATTCGCGCGCTACGATGCGCGGTATCTGGGCTGCGGCAAACACGCCTTTCAATCAGGACGGATCGATCGATGAAGGCGGCTTTCGCAAGAATGTCGACCATTGGATCAACGATCTGGGCATTGACGGACTTTTCGTCGCGGGAAAGCAGGGCGAATTCTTCTCGATGTCAGTTGACGAGCGCAAGCGCATGTTCGATCTGGCTGTCTCGGCAGTAGGTGACAAGGCGCAGACAATCATGTCCTGCTCGGACCAGAACATGGATGTGGTTATCGATCTGGCCAAGCATGCGCAGGCCTGCGGCGCGGACTATATCGTCGTCCATGCACCTGTTCTGCATTTCCTGCGTGCGCAGGACGAAACGCTGCTGCGCTACTATGAAACCATTGCCTCGAAGGTGGATATCGGCCTTGCACTCTGGTCGCATCCGGATAGCGGTTATCTGATGAGCCCCGAGCTCTGCAATCGTCTGGCCGACATCGAAACGGTTGTCGCGATCAAATATTCAGTCCCACGCGACATGTATCGCAAGCTCACGGAACTTGCAGGCGACCGCATTCTGGTCTCGACCGCATCGGAAGACGAATGGCTGGATAATATTCTCGAACTGGGCTGGCAGCTCTATCTCTGCTCTTCACCGCCCTACACGCTGCAGACCAAGGTTGATCGCCGCATGCGCGATTATACCGACCTGGCCTTTGCGGGCAAAGAGGCCGAGGCGCGCGCCGTCTGGCAGAGCCTCGAGTCTGTCCGTCATGCCTTTAAGTCGACGCGACCGGCTGAAAAGCCCACTTCGCATCAAAAATACTGGCAGGAGCTGCTCGGCCAGGTTGGTGGACCTGTTCGTGCGCCGATGCTTGAGCTGACCGACGCTGAAAAACGGGCAATCCGGGAGGCATTTGATAGCTGCGGTCTCAAACTGTCCTGATCGAACCGAAAAGGGGAACAAGAATGACAAAACTCAGCGCTTTCAATTTCCAGAAATGGATCGATGAACACAAGCACCTGCTGAAGCCGCCTGTCGGCAATCAGCTGGTGTTCAAGGACGCGGACCTGATGGTGACGGTCGTTGGCGGCCCGAACAAGCGCACCGATTACCACGACGATCCGGTCGAAGAGTTCTTCTACCAGCTCAAGGGCGACATGCTGCTGAAGCTGCATGATACGTCGACGGGCGAATTTTACGACGTGCCGATCCGCGAAGGCGATATCTTCCTTCTGCCGGCGCATATCCGTCATTCGCCGCAGCGCCCGCAGGAAGGTTCCATCGGTCTGGTGATCGAACCGGCCCGTCCTGAAGGCGTTCTCGATGCCGTCGAATGGTATTGTTTCGAATGCAGCGGTCTCGTTCATCGCGCCGAAGTGGATCTGGAATCCATCGTCGACGATCTGCCGCCGCTTTACGCTGCTTTCTACAACGATGAGAAACTGCGGACCTGCCCACATTGCAATACCGTCCACCCCGGCAAGAACCCGCCGGAAGGCTGGGTTGCGCTCTGACGAGGCATGCCCGGCGGAACTGCCGGGCGCCCATCCATAAAAAGACAAGGGGAAATGAAATGAAAAACAAACTCCTGATGATCGGCCTGCTGGCGGGGCTGACGACTGGTGCTGCTGCTGCTGAACCGGTCAAGATCGGCGTGATTACGACCTTGTCAGGTCCGGGAGGTTATCTCGGTCAGGACGTGCGCGATGGTATGAAGCTTGCCATTGATGCCGAAGGCGGCAAGCTCGGTGGTGTGCCGGTTGAACTGAAGGTCGAGGACGACGCTGCCAAGCCCGGCAACGGACGACAGATCGCCGAGCGGTTCATGTCGGAAGACGGCGTCAAGCTTTTTACCGGCATCATCTTCTCGAATGTAGCCGGCGCAACCGTACCGGATATCATCGATAATGACAGTATCTATATCAGCGCCAACGCCGCGCCATCGAACATGGCGGGCAAGGGCTGCGATGCGAATTACTTCGTGGTTTCCTGGCAGAATGACTCGCTCCACGAGGCATCGGGCATTGCTGCGGAACAGGAAGGGTTCAAGCGCGCCTTCATTCTTGCGCCGAACTATCAGGCAGGCAAGGATGCGCTGGCTGGCTTCAAGCGCCGGTTCAAGGGCGAAGTTGTCGGTGAAATTTACACCCAGCTCGACCAGACCGATTATTCAGCTGAGATGGCGCAAATTCGCGCCGCAAACCCTGATGTGGTTTTCCAGTTTCATCCGGGCGGCATGGGCATTGCGTTCATGCGCCAGTATCAGCAGGCCGGTCTTCTCGGCAAGATTCCGATGGTTCTTTCCGAACCGTCCAGCGATGCTGTGATCCTCAAATCACTGGGTGACGCTTCGGTCGGAATCATGGCCACCAGCCACTGGAGCCCGGATATGGACAATGCGGCGAGCAAGGAACTCGTGGCAAAGTGGAAAGCCGCTTATCCTGACCGGCCTCTGACCTATTACGGCACGCAAGGCTACGACGTGGCTCGCCTGATTGCTTCTGCCTTGAAGCAGACCGGCGGCGTTGACGATATCGATGCGGTGCGCGAAGCGCTGCGGAAGGCTGACTTCCAGTCCGTGCGTGGCAATTTTGCCTTCGGTCCGAACCAGCATCCGTTGCAGGACTGGTATCTCCTTGATGTCGTCAAGGGCGAGGACGGCAACCCGACCACCAGGATCAAGAAGAAGCTGATCGAAAATTACGGTGATTCCTATTCTGCAGAGTGCAAGCTCTGACAGCCACCGTCCGGCGCGCGCGAAAGTGCGCGCCACGCTTCTTTTCATTTCTCATGAAGGTCGTTTCCTCCAATGACACTCATCTTCGAGCAACTTTTGAATGGCCTTCTCTACGGCGTCATGTTGTTCCTTCTGGCAGCAGGGCTGACGCTGATCTTCGGGATCATGGGCGTCATCAACCTCGCTCATGGCTCGCTCTATATGATCGGCGCTTTCATCGGCACCTGGGTGGCCGTGCAGACCGGGAATTTCTGGTTGGGCTTGCCCGCAGCTATTCTGGCCGCGACGATTGCCGGTATCGTGATCGAGCTTGGCGTCATGCGAAAGCTCTATCAGCGCGATCATCTGGATCAGGTGCTGGCGACTTTTTCGCTCATTCTGATTTTCAATGAGCTGACCGTGCTGATCTTTGGCCGCCAACCGATTTTCACGCAGTTGCCTGCATCGCTCTCGCAGCCGATCGAACTGTTTTCAGGCCTGAGCTATCCGCCGTTCCGGCTGCTCATCATTGTGGCTGGCCTGCTGGTTGCCGGTGGTCTTTATCTGCTCATCAACCGCACCCGCATCGGCATGCTGGTTCGGGCAGGTTCGACCAACCGCGATATGGTCCGCGCGCTCGGCGTGGATATCCGTCTGCTCTATACGCTGGTGTTTGCGCTTGGTGCGGCTTTTGCGGGTCTTGCAGGATTCATGACCGGACCGATCCTTGCCGTTCAGGTCGGTATGGGCGAGCAAATCCTGCTTGCCACCTTCGTGGTTGTGGTTATCGGCGGCGTTGGCTCGATCAAGGGGGCCTTCATCGCGGGAATTTCGCTCGGTATCATCGATACCTGCCTGCGCGCCTTTCTGCCTTCCATTCTGCGTCAATTCATGGCCGGGGCCGAAGCTGACGCGCTTGGCGTGGGCATTGCGTCCATGGGCATCTATCTGCTGATGGCCATCGTTCTTCTGTTCCGCCCGAGAGGCCTCTTTCCGGTGGGAGCCTGAATCATGTCATATCGTATTTTGTTTGTTTTCCTCGGCTGCGTGGCGCTTGCACTCTTCCCCTTCGGGGCCGAAGCGCTGGGGCAGACGGCTGCATCCAGCCTTGTCGCCCGGATCATGATCTATGCCATCGCCGCGGCCAGCCTCAATCTGATCCTCGGCTATGGCGGGATGGTTTCCTTCGGTCATGCCGCCTTCTTCGGGATCGGCTCCTATGTCGTGGGTATCCTTTATTTCCACCACGCCGAAGAGACATTGCTTTTCGGCTTCATTCCGGGTTCCGACCAGTTTCTGATCACCGTTCCGGCGGCAATGCTGGTGGCAGGTCTTGCCGCGCTGGTCATCGGTGCGCTGGCGCTGCGCACTTCCGGCGTGCAGTTCATCATGATTACGCTCGCCTTCGCCCAGATGCTGTTCTTCCTCTTCGTTTCGCTCAAAACCTATGGCGGCGAAGACGGTATCATCGTGCGCCGGGCAAATGATCTTTTCGGCCTCAGCCTGCGTGACAAGACGACGATGTATTATGTCATCCTCGTTTCGATGATCCTGTATTTCGCTTTCCTGTGGCGGGTTGTCCATTCGTCCTATGGCGCGGTGCTTTCCGGCATTCGCCAGAGCGAGCGGCGCATGACGGCCATGGGGATCGAAACCTATCGCTACAAGCTTTACGGCTTTGTCCTTGCCGGAATGGGCGCTGGTCTGGCTGGCGCGCTTCTCACCATCTTTATGCGTTTTGCAAGCCCGGATACGCTGCACTGGACCAAATCGGGCGAGTTGATGGTGATGGTCATTTTGGGTGGGGTCGGCACGTTCTTCGGGCCGATCTGGGGAGCAGCCGCCTTCCTGATCCTGCAGACCTATCTCGCCTCCTGGACTGAACATTGGCAGCTTGCCATGGGCATCATTCTGCTCGTCGTTGTTTTGGGAACCAAGGGCGGCATTGTCGGCGGCTGGCGCGCGCTTTGCCGTCCGTTTCGCAAAGACCGGAAAGTTGAGGTGCCCGCATGACGACGATATTGCAGGTCCGCGATCTGGTGAAGCGCTTTGCCGGACTGGTCGCGACAGATCATGTGACGCTCGACGTCACGGAAGGGCATATCCATGCCCTGATCGGCCCGAACGGAGCGGGCAAGTCCACGCTCATCAATCAGCTGTGTGGTGAGCTGACGCCCACATCGGGGACGATCAGCCTGATGGGTGAATATATCACCAATCTACCCGCAGCAACGCGTGTCGGGCGCGGGTTGGGACGCACATTCCAGATATCGACGCTCCTGAACGATATGAGTGTGCGCCAGAACATCGCGATGGCGGTGCAGGCGCGCGAGGGGCACAATTTCCGGATTCTCGACAGTCTGAAAGGCCGCAGCGCCATCTGGCGTGAGGTTGATGCAATCCTTGCCGGAAGCCGTCTGGCCAATCACCCGGAGAAGCTTGCAGGCGATCTGTCGAGTGGTGGGCGCAAGCAGCTGGAACTGCTGATGGCGCTGGCCGGAAAGCCGAAGCTTCTGCTCCTCGATGAACCGATGGCTGGTCTCGGCCATGTCGAAAGCCAGGAAATGATCGAGCTTTTGCAGGGGCTGCGCGGCAAGGTTTCGATGCTGCTCGTCGAGCACGATATGGAGGCGGTGTTTGCGCTCGCTGACCGCATATCGGTGCTGGTCTATGGTCGCCTCATCCTCACAGGTACGGTGGAAGACATTCGGGCAAGTGAAGCTGTGCGGGAAGCCTATCTCGGCGGGGAGGAGGAACTGTGCTGAAAATCGAAGGACTTCAGGCCGCCTATGGCCATTCGCAGGTATTGTTCGACGTCTCGCTGGAGGTGAATGAAGGGGAACTGGTCACCCTCATGGGCCGCAACGGCATGGGCAAGACCACCACCATACGCACATTGATGGGTCTGCTCGTTCCAAAAGGGGGACAGGTCCAGATCGCGGGGCGCGACACGACCAGCTACAGCCCCGAAAAAGTGGCACGCCTTGGCGTCGGTCTTGTGCCGGAGGGCCGACAGATTTTCCCGACATTGACCGTGCGGGAAAATCTGGTCGCAACCGCATCCAACCGCTGCAAGCGACAGTCGCCATGGGATCTTGCCAAGATATATGCGCTTTTCCCGCGCATGCAGGAGAGGGCGGATCAGACGGCGGGCACGCTTTCAGGTGGCGAACAGCAGATGCTGGCCATCGGGCGTGCATTGATGACGAACCCGCATCTTCTGATCCTCGATGAAGCGACGGAAGGGCTTGCCCCCGTCATCCGCACGGAAATCTGGCATTGCATCATGCAATTGCGCGAAATGGGCCAGTCGATCCTTCTGATCGATAAGAATATCGCGGTTTTGAAGAAGTTGGCGGATCGCCACTATATTGTCGAGAAAGGCCGAACGGTCTGGCGCGGGACGAGTGCCGATCTCGAACGCGACCGTGAGCAGGTGCATGCTTATGTCGGGATCTGAGACGATCGTCCTCGTTGGATGGGGCGCTATCGGCAAGCGGGTTGCGGACCTTCTCGCCGAGCGGAAAAGTCCAGTAAGGATCGGCGCGGTGGCGGTGCGTGACCGGTCGGCATCCCGTGACGGATTGCCTGCGGGTGCCGTGCTTATCGAAAATCCTGCCGAGCTTGCAGCCAGCGGCGCAAGTCTCGTGGTGGAAGCGGCAGGTCGCCCCAGCGTCTTGCTGTGGGGCGAGGCGGCGCTTTCCGCCGGAATGGATTTTGCGGTTTCATCGACATCGGCTTTCGTCGACGATGCCCTGTTTCAAAGGCTGAAGGATGCGGCTGCGGCCAGCGGCACGAAGCTTATTATCCCACCCGGTGCGCTGGGCGGCATTGATGCGCTTTCGGCCGCAAGCCGGCTTTCGATTGAAAGTGTCGAGCATCGCATCATCAAGTCTGCAAAAGCATGGGCAGGCACGCAGGCCGCCCAGCTGGTGCCGCTCGATGAAATCAGTGAGGCCACGGTCTTCTTCACGGATACGGCCCGCAAGGCAGCCGATGCTTTTCCGCAAAATGCCAATGTCGCGGTGATTACTTCACTCGCAGGGATTGGTCTTGATCGTACCCGTGTCACATTGGTTGCAGACCCGGCAGCGTGTCTCAACACGCATGAGATCATTGCCGAAGGCGATTTCGGTCGGATGCATCTGCGTTTTGAAAATGGTCCGCTCGCGACCAACCCGAAATCGTCTGAAATGACCGCGCTCAACCTTGTGCGCGCGATCGAGAACCGTGTCGCCACGACGGTCATCTGATGCAGTTGCTTAACGAAAAGCCCCGCAGTAGCGGGGCTTTTTCTATTCGGAAGCCTTATTCCGCATCCATCTTGCATTGTGCGGCATAGATATCGCCATGCGCGGTCAGGACTTTCTTCTCGGTCTTCAGATAAGGCTTGCCGTTGGCGCCTTCGGCTACACCCAGCGCATACCAATCCTGAACGGGATGCTGGTTCGGTCCGAGTTTGAATTCTCCGCGCACGGAAGGAATTTGTGCGGAAAGCAACGCCTTGCGGAATGTCTTGGCATCGATCTCGTCACCCGAGACGCCAGCAAGACCGGCACCCATCATCAGCGCGGCATCATAGCCTTGTGCGGCATAATAGGTGATCGGGCGATCCCCGAATTTAGCCTTCCAGGCGGCAACGAATTTCTTGTTTTCCGCATTGTCGAAATCGTCGTTCCAGTGGCTGGTCACCCGCACGCCATCGGCTGCCTTTCCGACAACATTCACGATCACCTGATCGAGCGATGCAGGATGAACCACCATCGGGATTTCTTTCAGCAGACCTGACTGCTGATATTGCTGCAGAAACGCTATGCCCATGCCGCCCGGTTCGAATTCATAGACCATCGCTGGCTTTGCGGCACGGATCTGCGCGATTTCAGCGGCAAAATCGGTCTGGTCCATCTGGGTATAGACTTCGCCGACGATCTTGCCCTTGTAGAAGCGCTTGAACGCATCCATCGTCTCGCGCCCGGCCTGGTAATTCGGCGCGATCAGGAATGCCGAAGGATAATCCATTGATTGCGCCAGCGCGCCAGCGCTTTCTCCCTGGCTGTCATCCTGCCAGGAGCTGACGAAATAGTTCGGGTGGCATTCCTTGCCTGCAAATTCGGCAGAGGCGGTGTTGGGGCTGATATAGATGCCGCCTTCGTCGAGAATATCTGGCAGAGCCGCACCGGCGACATTGGCGAAGACCATGCCGGTAAAGAGTTTTACGCCCTGTTCGGACAACATGGCTTCGGCAATCTGCTTGGCGTTGCCTGGCTTGAGGCCGTCATCCTCGACCTTGAGCGCGACCGGCTTGCCTCCCAGCTCACCGCCATTCTGATCGATTGCGAGCTGGAAACCGTCCCGAATGTCCTGCCCAAGATAACCGGCAGGGCCGGACAAGGTTGTGATCATGCCGATGGTGACGGGTTCCTTGGCGAAAGCCGCGACAGTTCCGGCCAGAGATAGACAGAGTGCCGAAGCACCAAGCAGTGAAAGCTTGAGCATGAAAGTTCCTCTCTTGATTGCCCTTCACGACCTTTTCTCTGTCCCGCGCTTTAAAACGCTGTTCCGGACAGGAGGTCTTGCCGGTCATTTCATGCTGAAACTTGAAGTCCGTAAACTGAACACTCTTCGCACTGCTATGAGGCTCAGGAATATCAGAAGGGTGTATCGAGGATCGGAGGGAGCCTGTCTTTAACCTGTCTTCAACCTGTCCGGGCAATTTCCCGAAGCACCTGAATGAACAGGTCGGCCGTGGCGGAACGGTTGCTCTCAGGAAGCGTGGTGATCCCCAGAAAGCCGGAGGTCGCGCCAAGCTGGACCGGCAGGATGGCGAGCTGTCCCGACGCTTCTTCAATCCGCGCCACCTGCGCGGGCATGACGCAAATATAATCCGCCTGCAAGAGCAAGCCCCTATTGATGAGCGGTGAGACGGATTCGACGGACTGTGCAGGCGGCGGAACGCCTTCCTCGCGGAATGTGCGATCAATCTGGAGGCGGAGATTGGTTTCCTTCGGTGGCAAGATCCAGTCCCACTCGATCAGATCATGAAGGCGAAGTGCGGGGCGCAGCGTCAATGGATGGTCGCGGCGCACGACGACGACGGCATTATCCGGAATCAGGACTTCCTGCACGAGATTGACCGGTTCATGTCGCTCGGAAAGGCGGCCTATCACCATGTCCAGCTCACCCGCCCGCAATGCTGGCATCAGGACATCATCCGTTCCCGTCACGACCTTGACCACGATGCGGCGATTGTCGCGCCGGACTTTGGCGATGGCTCTGGGAAGCAGATCGGCGGATGCTGAAAGCAGGGTCCCGATGGCCAGCCGTCCGCCAATGCCATCGCGCAGATCGGCAAGATTTTGCTCGGCCACCATCAGATGAGCCAGAAGACGTCTTGCATCTGTGGTCAGCTGCATACCCGCATGGGTCGGGACAACGCCCCTGTTGGTGCGCGTGAAAAGCCGCAATCCGGTCAGGGCTTCGATTTCCTGCAATGCCTTGGTGACGGCGGATTGGGTAACGTTCAACCGATCGGCAGCGCGCGCAATGCTGCGCTCCTCCTCGATCGCATCGATGATGCGGATATACCGGATCGTCAGATGATTGGTGAGCAATGCCATATCGCCTCCTCAAGGATATGTCCGCTCACAGATATTCTATTTCCTCATATCTGTCGCGGTCAGAATTCACTTTCCTTTGTCGGCAGGACTTGGAAATCTCTCCTCGAAATGGGTTGAGGAGAATTGGAATGACGAAACGTCACGCGGAGATCGCTGGCGCAGGCATTGCGGGGCTGGCTTCTGCCACAGCGCTCGCCCAACGCGGATGGAACGTAAGGGTGCATGAGCGCTCGCCCAATCTGCGCACATTCGGCGCCGGGATTTATATCTGGAGCAATGGCCTGCATGTGCTCAAGGCCCTCGGCGCTTACGACGAGGCCGTGATCGGCGCTCATGAGGGGCCGGAGTTTCATACGCGCGATCACCTCAACGAAACGATGGAAGAGATTCCAATCAATGGCAACGGACCAGCGCGCCTTATAACGATCCTGCGTGAGACATTGCTGACGGCATTGCTCAATGCTGCGCGTCGCGCGGGCGTTGAAGTCGTCACCGGCGCGGAAGCTGTCGGGGCAACACCGGAAGGTGAATTGCTGCTGGCCGATGGTAAGCGCCTTGCCGCCGATCTGGTCATCGGGGCGGATGGCATCAATTCCAAGGTCAGGGATTCGCTCGATCTCATGATGTACCGCAAACCGCTTGGCTATGGTGCCGTGCGTATGATGATAAAGCGTGATAGCGCAGACGCTCCCGTTGAAGATCTGCCGCGCTATATCGAGCATTTCTCCGGCTCGCGCCGTATTCTTTATACGCCCGCCAGCGAGACCGATCTCTATATCGCACTCTGCGCATCGGTTGAAGACGAGGCGGCCTATCGCACACCGGTCGATACCGCGCTCTGGACCGAAAGTTTCCCGCACCTTGCATCTTTGATCGCTCGTTTCGGCGATGCGGGGCGGTGGGATGCATTCGAAGTCCTGAAGCTGAAATCATGGAGCAAGGGCCGGGTGGCGATCCTCGGTGATGGCGCTCATGCGATGCCGCCTTATCTCGGACAAGGTGGTGGTTGCGCTCTTATGAATGCGCTCGGGCTGGCGGTTGCGCTGGACGAACATGCGGATGTGAGCGAAGCGCTGGCTGCCTGGGAGGCGCGCGAACGCCCGCTGACCGAACATACGCAGGATACTGCGGAGCGACTGGGCGACATGAATTACTGGCCCGACGACGTGCGCTCGCAAGTGCTGAAAATTACCGGGAAATGCGCTCCGCTTGGTGCCGAACGCATGAAGACCGCTTTGCATATTCCAACAGGCGCAGCCTGAAACGCCGGATGATGGAGATTTCCATGAACTCGATGAAAATTGGCAACAATATATTTTCCTGGGATGAAACCGGAAGCGGCCCGGCCATCGTGCTGCTTTCTGGATGGTGCCAGGATCACCGCCTGTTCAAGACACTGGCGCCGGAACTGGCGAAGAATCATCGCGTCATCCGCTTCGACTGGCGCGGTCACGGCGACCATCGCGACCATGACGGCGACTTCGACATCAACCAGCAAGCCGACGATCTTGTTGCTTTCGCCGACGCGCTGGAGCTTGAGACCTTTCTTCCCGTCTCGACTTCTCATGGCGGCTGGGCCAATATCGAAGTCACCGACCGGCTGGGGTCAAGCCGCGTGCCGAAATCGGTTGTTATTGACTGGATCATGAACCAGCCGAACGAAACCTTCTTCGAACTGATCGACGGTATTCAGGACCGGCAGGTCTGGGAGAATGGTCGTGCAGGCTTCTTCGATTACTGGATCGGTGACACGAAGAACGCTGATATCGTCAATCACGTGAACAACGAGATGGCGGGCTATTCCTATGAAATGTGGGCCCGCTCGGGGCGGGAGATCGGCAAAGCCTATCGCAAATGGGGCAGCCCCATGCAGCGGATGGCGGCCATGGCCGAAAACCGTTCCATCACCCATATTTACTCGCAGCCATTCGAGCCGGAATATACGCAGGCACAGGTGGATTTTGCGGCTCGCAATCCGTGGTTCCAGCCCAAGAAGCTCCCCGGTACGACCCATTTCCCGACGCTTGAACAGCCTGCGAATGTGGCCAACGTCATCAGCGTGTTCAACGCATGATAAAACTCACTGAAGAAGCAGGCTTCGAGCCTGCCCGCCTTGATCGCGATTACAATGCCAAGGCCACCGTTTCGCCGGAAGCCTTCGCCGCCGAAATGGTGCGCTATCGCGAGACAAGCATCGCGCCCCGGGCCGATTGGGGCCGGCATTTCGACGTCGTCTATGATGAAGAAAGCGGACAGCGGATCGATATTTTCGGCCCGCCTTCCCGGAGCGGACCGTGTCCGGTCTTCGTGTTTGTTCATGGCGGTTACTGGCGCGCGCTATCAAAGGAAGATTCCGCCATGATGGCGGGGATGCTCGCGGCCGAAGGTATTGCGACCGTTGTCGTCGATTATCGTCTGGCGCCCGAAGTCTCCCTTGCGGAAATTACGCGGGAGGTGCGCGCAGCTCTGGCCTTCGTCTGGCGTCACGGTGGGGAGTACGGCCTCGATCCGGACCGGATAGCGGTTGGGGGGAGTTCGGCAGGTGGTCATCTTGCTGGTGCGCTTGTTGCAGAAGGCTGGCAGGACGATTTCGGTTTGCCGTCGGATGTTGTGAAGTTTGCCATGCCGGTCAGCGGGCTTTTCGAGCTTGCACCACTGGCGGCAACCTTTCCGCAGGAATGGCTGAATCTCGGGCCCGCCGATGTCGATCAGCTCAGCCCGATCCGCCACATTCCCGTGCGCGGTTGTCCGATTGCCGTGGCATGGGCAGAACATGAGGCTGACGGTTTCAAGCGTCAGTCCCGCGCTTATGCCGAAGGCTGGGCTGCAGCAGGCGGAGAGGCGAAAACCATCGAGGTCGCAAACCGGAACCATTACGATATTCTGATGGACTGGTGCTCGTCCGAAACCGAGATGTCGCGGGCTCTGCTCGCCGGTATTCGCAACATCGGTTAGCACTATAGTTGCATTCTTCGTGATGCCGGGCTGCAAAGAGCGCTTTATCTGCGTTCCGGTGCTCACGTACCTTTAAGTACGCTCCGCTCCGGTACTCGAAAATCACTCTTTTCGCCACGGCCTGACGAATTTGCAACTGTAGTGTTAGAGCGTATTCCGAAAAGTGTGAAACGGGTTTCGGAAAAGATGCGCGGTTCAAAGCAAACATTTGGAGCACCGATCTGATTCGATCAGGTCGGTGCTCTGATCGGCTTTCGAAAAGAAATTGTACGGTCGCGTAGCGAAGCGCGGCTGGCGGTTTCGCGCGGGCAAAACTTGCCAGCTTTATACTAATTCATGCGGTTATCCTCATGGATATATGGTTTTAAGATGAATTGTCGCATGAATTAAAACATCCCATTCTGACCGTAACGATGATCTGGGCGTGGCCCGAATTTTTAGATTGCAGAGGCTTTCTGATGCAAAAATCCGACGTGCAGCTTTTCATAGGTGGTGAATGGCGCAAGACCGCCAATACGCTTCCCATCATCAATCCCGCAGACGAGACTGAAATCGGGCAGGTTGCGGTCGCGGAACGCGAGGATCTGGAGGCGGCACTTCAGGCGGCGTGGGACGGTTATCAGGTCTGGCGCAACACTGCGCCTGCGGCCCGTGCTGCGATCATCATGAAGGCCTCGGCGCTCATGCGCGAGCGGCAGGAAGAGATCGCACGCGCGATTACACTGGAAAACGGGAAACCGATCAGCGAAGCCCGGCTTGAGGTTATTCGCGGCTGCGAATTCTTCGAATGGGATGCTGGCGAGTGCATTCGTTTCTATGGCCGCGTCATTCCGAGCGCGCCCGGCATTCGCTATATCGTCGTGCACGAGCCAATCGGTCCGGTCGCAGCGTTTGCGCCGTGGAATTTCCCGATGAGCCAGCCAGCACGCAAGATTGCGGGTGCTCTGGCTGCCGGTTGCTCCATTATCCTGAAAGCTTCCGAGGAAACACCGACGGCGGTGACACATATTGCGCGTGCATTCGAGGATGCAGGCCTGCCGGACGGTGTGCTGAATCTGGTCTTCGGCGTTCCTGCCGATATTTCGCAGTTTCTTATCCCGCGCCCCGAAATCCGGGCGATTGCGTTCACCGGATCGACTGCCGTCGGCAAACACCTGACCGAAATCGCTGCGCGCCACATGAAACCGGCGCTGATGGAACTTGGCGGCCACGCTCCTGTCATCGTTTGCGAGGATGCCGATCCGGTCGTTGCGGGTATTGCCTCGGCGCGCCGCAAATACCGCAATTCGGGTCAGGTATGCACCTCGCCGACGCGCTTCTTCGTTCATGAAAGCCATTATGAACGTTTCACTGCAGCCTTTATCGAAACGGCGCAATCGATCCGTGTGGGTAACGGCATGGATGAGGGGGTCCAGATGGGCCCGGTCGCCAATGATCGCCGCGTCATGGCTCTCGAAGAGCTGGTCAGCGATGCAGAAGCGAAAGGTGCGAAACTGCTTTTCGGTGGTCGTCGCCTGAAGAACAATGGCTATTTCTTCCCGCCAACGGCTCTGGCTGAACTGCCGGACGATGCCCGCGCGATGTCGGAGGAGCCATTTGGTCCGCTGGCGCTGATCAATCCGGTTGCCTCTCTTGATGCGGCTATTGAAAAGGCGAATTCGCTTCCGTTTGGTCTGGCGGCATATGGTTTCGCAAACTCAGCGGAAAATGTGGACCGTCTGATGACGGGGCTGGAAGCTGGAAACGTCTCCATCAACACGCTTGAGGCTTCTGTTGCCGAGACGCCATTTGGTGGTGTCAAGGATAGCGGACTTGGCCGCGAAGGCGGCGCCGAAGGACTGCATCATTATACGGTCGTGAAAAACGTCTCGCACCGTCTGGTGAACAGCCTGTAGGCGACTTCTCTTTAATCGCTTCTCGGACCCGTCGCCATTGATCACTGGCGGCGGGTTGGCCTGCTTCGGTACTCAAGGTGTCAAAGACACCGGCAAGTTACATGCCCTGTTCACTGACTTGAAATGCTGTCCGTGACGATTACTCATCCGGTCATCATTCGATAGATTGCCGGTAGAGCGACAGGCAGTTTCGATAATTTGGCGACAAGAGCGTAGTTTCTACGGCCGAAAAGCGTGGGAAGGTATGCATTCGCCTCCCGATCAACGGTCACGGCAAAGACGTTGACGCCTGTTGTGCGTGCTTCAGCAACGGCCCTGCGACTGTCTTCGAGTGCGAACCGGCCTTCATAATGGTCAACATCGTTCGGTTTGCCGTCCGTCAGGACCAGCAGAAGCTTCTTTCTGTTGGGCTGTTCGGCAAGCTTTGCTGTTGCGTGACGGATGGCGGCTCCCATGCGCGTGTAGAAACCGGGCTTCAGCGCCGCAATCCGGTGTTCTACGGCAGAACCGAAAGTTTCGTCGAAGTCCTTTACCGTTTCGACCCGCACCCATGAACGACGGCGCGAGGTAAAGGTCTGGATGGAACAGCGGTCGCCACAGGCAGCAATGCCATTGGCCAGAACCAGAAGCGCCTCCTTTTCCACATCCAGCACACGCCGATTATCGATCCACGCATCGGTGGACAGCGACACATCGACCAGAATGGTGACGGCAAGGTCGTTTGCCTTGGGGCGGCTCATCAGGTGCACGTGGTCGCTGCCCTGTCCTCCGGCGGCAAAATCGCATCGTGAACGGACCACGGCATCAAGATCGAGATCGTTGCCATCGATCTGCGCACGCATCAATTCGCGGCCTGGCCGCAGGATCTCGAACTGGCGGCGAACCCGGCGCACAAGGCTTTGCGCTTCATCATCCAGTTCCAGCGCTTCTTCACGGTCCTGCGCTGGTGCTGCCAGAACACTGCAATGGTCGGGAAGATAGGTTGCCTTGCGGTAATCCCATTCCGGATAGGTCAGTTTGGCGGCGAGAGCCGTTCGATCGACCGCTTCTGGCGGCAGATCGAGATCGAAACGGAAACGGGCCGCAGGTCTGCCCTTGCGTTCGCCCAATGTAAGATCGTCAAGCTCGTCTGCAGATTTTGCATTCTGCTCGTCGCTATCGTCCGTTGGTCTGTCGACGCTCACCATCTCCGCCATGGCAAGGATTTTCTCAAAGCGATTGAGAATGAACGGGCTTCTGTCGGCCAGCCTCGGATCCTGCTTCTCGCGGTTGGCAATCTGCCGTCCGGTTTCGACACCGTCCGCCTTGCTGTTCAGCACTGGCTGGTCATCGTTATCGCGCGGCGCGGTCTCTTCGCGTCTGATCAACTCCGGCCAGAGCGGGACGGGCAGGGCGGGCAGATAGCTCGCGGGTGCGCAATGCGGGAAGATGGTAGCGAGACTGTCGTCCGGCAGTCCTGCTCCCTGTTTCAGAAGCGCCAGAATGCGCTCCTCCACTTGTTGCTCCAGACCATAGAGCGGACGTTTGGGGCGCACAGCCAACACCGATTCGCACAATCGCGCATAACGTTTCTGCAGGCCCGGAAATATCCGGCAAGTCTTCGCAACCGTATCCGATGCCACTGCAAGCGCTGCAAGATTACGGCGCAATGGGTCATGCGGAAGCTCGCCCACTTCAGTCGGCATAACCGCCATATAGCCCGTGAGCCAGACATAGAGATCGTAATTGAGCGTTCGATCTGGAAAGAGCGCAATTTCGGGCGGCAGCATCAATGTCGCTTCATCCCGCAACGGCTGACTAAGTTTCTCTTCGCCCAGAGCCATGCGCTGCCGCAAGCCCAGCCTGTGCCCTGAGGTTCGCGCACGGGCCGGGGCAATCTGTACGGCAACATCGCCACCAAAACCACGAAAGCAGATGGCGAGCTTCTGGCGAATATCGCCAAGCTGCACGGCGTGCTGGGGATAATGCGGCCACGATCCGGTCTTGCCGATCAGGCGGTGCCAGGCCCGGCCAACGGTTTCCTCCAGTTCCAGAAAATCCAGCATGATATGCCCGCCTATTTCAGCATTGCATCGGCAACTTCAATCAAAGCGGCTTTCACGTCAGGCTCATCGGTCAGCGGCTCGATCATCGCGGCACGCGCCGCTTCGCGTTGCGACATGCCGGCGTCGATCAGCGTGGCGCAGTAGACCAGCAGACGGGTTGAAACGCCTTCTTCCAGATCATGGCCTTTCAGCCCGCGCAGCCGGTGAGCCAACGCCACCAGTGGCGCAACCTTTTGAGCCGCGAGGCCGCTCTCTTCGCTCACCACTGCGATTTCCTGTTCCTTGGGCAGGAAGTCGAATTCAATGGCGACGAAGCGCTGGCGCGTGCTCGGCTTCAGTGATTTCAACAGGTTCTGGTAACCCGGATTATAAGATACGACGAGCATGAAGCGGTCTGGTGCTTCAAGCAACTCGCCGGTACGTTCCAATGGAAGAAGACGGCGGTCGTCAGTCAGTGGGTGCAGAACCACGGCCACATCCTTGCGCGCCTCGACAATCTCATCGAGATAGCAGATACCGCCTTCACGCACCGCGCGGGTCAGCGGACCGTCGACCCATATTGTATCGCCACCTTTCAGCAGATAGCGCCCGGTCAGATCAGCAGCCGCCAGATCGTCATGGCAGGAAACCGTAGAAAGCGGCAGGCCGAGTTTTGCGGCCATATGGCTTACAAACCGCGTCTTGCCGCAGCCGGTCGGTCCTTTGAGAAGCAGTGGCAGCTTGCGCGTCCAGGCCATTTCGAAGAGCGTGCATTCATTGCCGGACGGGCTGTATGGTGGGATCGAGACATTGGCATTTTCTACATTTCTGAGAATGGGGTTCATGGCCGTTTTCCTTTGTATCAGGCAATGAAGCCCCGCCTGATGGCGGGGCTTGGTGTCGATCATTCAGCGGGTTGTACGAAGCCGGAGGTATTTTCGCGGCGTTCCTTGCCCGGAACCAAGACGGCCCAGATGAACATGAAGGCCGAGATCACCACGACGACGCCTGAGCCGAGACGGATCCAGTAGAACAGCGCCAGCTGGTCCTGCACGACCATGAAGCTTTCACCCAGAACACGCTGCAGGTGGGTCTGGACAACACCTGCGAAGGTCAGTGCAAAGGTCATCACGGACATGGCCGTGCACATGGCCCAGAAACTCACCATGGAGAGCATCTGATTGTATGGTGCCCGTCCGCGCAGTTCCGGGATCGCATAGGCCATGACTGCGAGATTGAGCATGACATAGGCACCGAAGAAGGCGAGGTGTCCGTGGGCGGCGGTAAGCTGCGTGCCGTGGGTGTAATAGTTGACCGACGACAGCGTGTGCAGGAAGCCCCATACGCCCGCACCGAAGAAGGCCATCACCGAGCAACCGATGGACCAGAGAAGGGCTGCACGGTTTGGATGTTTGCGACCGGCCTTCCATGTCATCACGAAGGTGAAGATGACCATGGTGAAGAACGGAGCGACTTCCAGTGTCGAGAACAGCGAACCGATCCACTGCCAGTAGCCCGGCGCACCGATCCAGTAATAGTGGTGACCTGTTCCGAGAATGCCGGAGAACAGCGCCAGACCGACGATGACATAGAGCCATTTTTCGACGACTTCACGGTCGATGCCGTTCAGCTTGATCATCAGGAAGGCGAGGATCGACGCCATGATGAGTTCCCACACGCCTTCAACCCACAAATGGATGACATACCACCAGTAGAGCTTGTCGAGGGCGAGATTGATCGGATTGTAGAAGGCGAACAGGAAGAACAGGGCAAGGCCCCACAGACCGAACAGAAGGATGTTGGTCACGGTCGTCTTGCGGCCCTTGAGCGCCGTCAACGTGATATTGAACAGGAAGATCAGGCAGACGACGACGATGCCGACCTTGATGATGAATGGCTGTTCGAGAAATTCACGCCCCTCGTGAATATGGAACAGATAGCCGACAACGGCGACACCGGCCGCCACGAAGAACAGCCAGAACTGGATGACGGCGAGTTTGGTGCTGTAAAGCTCGGTTTCCGTTTCTTCCGGCAGAAGATAATAGGTCGAACCCATGAAGCCCATCAGCAGCCAGACGACCAGTGCATTGGTGTGGATCATGCGAACGATGTTGAAGGGCAACAGCTCTGACAGCGTATTGGGCAGAACATAGATCGTACCGGCGAGAACACCGAATGCGACCTGCGCGATGAACAGCACGAGCGCTCCATAAAAATAGAGCATCGCGACCTTTTGGCTTTCATATTTCATATCATAAAACTCCGTTCATCCCGCGCTCAGCCTGCCTCGTTGGGCGGCCAGTTCTGCGTCTTGATGCGACTCGTCCATTCGAGGAAATCAGCCAGATCGTTGAGTTCCTGTTCGCTCAGGTTGAACTGGGGCATCTGGCGACGCCCTTCTATCCCCGTGGGCTGCGCCTGCATCCAGGCTTTCATCGTCTCGCGTGCGCCTTCCGGATCTTCTTCGCCACCCCAGCGCTTCCAGACATTGCCAAGCTCGGGTGCAAAATATGCGCCTTCGCCAAGCAGTGTGTGGCAATTGATGCAGGAGTTTTTCTCCCAGATGTGCTTGCCGCGCGCGACCGCATCGGTCAGCGTCGATTCATCCGTGGAGGTGGTTTTCATGTAGTAATGGCTGTGCGCCGTCAGCCCCACGAAGATCGCGAAAAAGAAAATAGACCCGCCGTAGAAGACGTTTCGTGCGCCGGTCTTGGTTAGGCGTTCTGCCATCCCCTTCGTCCTTTCATTGGCCGAAGGCGGAGCCTCGGCATCAAATCCCCCGTCGATAGTGCGGCTGGTCAATCCCCTCGCCAGCATCACGGGACAGGACTGTTCTATCGGTCGGAGGAAAGCCTTCTTTGCGATTTGGCAAAGACCGGAGCATTTCCGAGCCGAAAGTGCGAAGCGGCTTTGCGTCGGATAATACGTAAAAACAAAGAGATAGCGTGCTGCTCAGAGGAGGAAGCGCACTGCGACAGAACGCACCAGTGCCAGTGTGAGCAGAACGGCGGGCCAAGCCAGCAAGGCAGGCTTCAATATGCCGTCGGTTCCGCGCATTTCCATGAAGTCGAGGATGACGAACCAGCCTTTGGCAAAAGCGAGGATCAGTACAATGACGATAGCTGCGAGCATCCCGGCGCTGGTGCCTGCGATAAATGCACCGCTCATAGCGAGAATGATCAGAACGACGAATGTACGGGTCAGGGATGAATGGTCACGATCGGACACTGCGGGCCTCAGGCAAGATAAAGGACAGGAAACATCACCAGCCAGACGAGATCAATCGCGTGCCAGAGCGTCGTGATCAGCAGAACATTGGAAGCAGATGGTCGCCATGCGACCAGCGCCAGAATGATCGATCCGAACAGCACATGCATGAGGTGAAAACCGGTCAGGAGAAAATAAAGCTCGAAGAACGAACCAGTTGCTTCATCACCAGCAAACTGGATTTCATGCGAATATTCGACGAGCTTGATTGCTACAAAAACGAGGCCGAAAAGGGCGGCATATAAAAGCGGACGGCGAGCCTGACTAGCATTGTGACGTCTGCGCACGGCAATTGCCGCCTGCCAGCCGCTCATCAGCAGCACAACGGTGTTGGCTGCAGCGAGGCCGGGGCTGAGATGCGCGCGCAACTGCGCAACGCCTTCCACATTGATGGCCGACATCACCATGAACGCAATCAGCAGGATTGCGAAGGCAACGAGTTCGCTCCACACGAGGATCCAGAGCAGAAGATCATCTTCCGCGCGATCCTCCGCGTTGATTGCAGTTATGGCCAAATCTTCGGTTCCAGACATGGAACATGCCTAGCGCCCGCAGTTCAGGCCTTCTTTGCGTTTTGGCAAAGAAGAAATGCACTGACGGCGACATTGTATCCTCGCCATAGAAAAGGAAATTTCAATGACGGATGCACAGATCGGGCTCATGGTCGCAACACCGGCGATCATCGGCTTTTCACTGGTTCTTTATCGTATGGGAGCTTTACAGGGCGCGGGCACGCTCTCCGCCGTTGCGGCTTCCATCGTGATTGCAGCCGTTCTTTTCCTTGGTCAGTAGGTAGAGGGAAGAATTATGGACGCGCCGTCAGTCTTGCACGCGACCGATATCAGCCGCCTCGAGGCCCACCATCATGATCTGCTGGAACTGTGTCTGCGGTTGGAGGAAATCGCTGAGGATCTCGAGACCGGCACCTCTATGCAGGAATACCGGCGAATCTCGACGCTCATTCCGCGTCTTGTTGGTGAAACCCATGCGCTTGAAGAAGAAGTTCTGTTTCCAGATTTCAGCCGGCAGGCTCATTCCCATTTCGCCAACGCCATCATTGAACGCCTGAAGGCGGAACATCGTTGTGACCGGCTGGCCGCCGAAGAATTGTCACAGACATTGATGGCAGTTGCAGACGGTCGTTGCCGTCTCGCTTCCGACACCATTTCATACATGGTGCGTGGCTTTATGGAGAGCGTGCGCCGCCACATCCTGTCGGAAAAACTGATGATAGAGGCGCTGCTGGCAGCGAAATCCGAGGAGCGGGAAGTTTTTGGATGAGGCGAAGGCGATATGCCGGGCGTCTTTCGTTCGGCATACCGTGTTTCCGGCTGTTCTACCGTTCGCCGTCGGCAAGCCGTCTCACACCTGACATATTGAGTACGGTCAGTTTCTGGCGGCCGCCCCGAACAAATCCTTGCGCTTCCCAGCCGGTGAGAATGCGTGACACTGTATGCAGTGTCGTTCCGGTCATCTCGGCAATATCCTGTTTGGTGATCGGAAAATCGATCCGGATGCCGTCATCTTCTTTCCGGCCAGCCTGACGGGCGAGGCGCAGAACGGTGTGCGCGACACGCCGTTCCACTTCTTCCGTCGACATCTCACGGATACGCGTGTGGGCTTCTTCCAGCCTTTTGCCGATTGTCTGGATCGCATTCATTGCCAGACCGGGATTCTGCTCGACAAAATAATCCCAAAGCTCGGTTGGCCAGGCCAGTACGATGCTTTCCGCCACGGCAATCGCTGTGCCCGGATAATCGCTTCTCTGCAAGGCTCGGGCAAAGCCGAAAAGGTCCCCCGGATGCACCATGCGGACGATGATCTGCTGTCCGTCCGGGGTGATCTGATTGACCTTCAACCGCCCGTGCAGGAGGAGGTAGAAAAGAACGGCATCGTCGCCTTGCTCGAAAATCGCCTCTCCCGGAGGAACGCGCTTTGTAGTTGCATACGAAACAAGCTTATCGAGTTCGCCATCACTCATTTTGGCGAACAAGGACAGTTTCCTGACTAGTCCGCGATCTATCAAGGACATTGCGTTTCTCACACTCCAAGACCCTGCATCTACCTTAGCACAGCAAGGCGGGCTTGGAATTGTTTTCGGAGCCGGGGATCGGGCATTCACAATTAATCCCTCATGCGCCGATGTTCTGGATGCGCTTCCATACCACAGCATACCAGCGGTTGTCTCGGACCAGCCGGAAACCGAGATTGTCGGGTGGAACGCCGACGCTGCATCCTCCGGTTTTCGGGTTGCGAATGAACGAACTCATCGCAGCGCGGTGCTTGCCATTGACGACATAAACGCCGCACGATGGCACTTCCGCGACCTGCTTGCCGTAGGCATCGATATTGACGCGGCGGTGGCAGGTCTGCGTCCATTCCCACACATTGCCTGCGATATCGGCTACGCCCAGCTCGTTGATACCGAAAGCGCCGGTGGGGCGTCTGGTCGGGCTCCTGTCCAGCTTGCGAGCGCTTTGCTTTTCATAGTCTCTCAGCCAGCGGATTGCCGGATTGGCCGCAGCATCGTCCTCAATGCCAAGGGCATCGTCGGGAAAGCGCGAGCCAGCAGCGAATGCCCATTGCTCGTCTGTCGGCAGATGCCAGATTTCGCCGGTTTTGCGTGAAAGCCAGTCGGCATAATTTTGCGCATCATCATAGCTGACGCCAACGATCGGACCTTCTGCATCGGATGCATCGTGATTGTGCGGCAGGGCCTCGGCGGACTGGCAGTCGCCGTCGGCGACGCAGCGCTCATAGTCAGATGTGCTGACCTGATACTTCATGATCTCGAATGCCCGCTGCAGCTTGCGGGTCGTCAATGGGGCGTCAACGGGGTAATTGTTCTTCTGAAAGTCGCCATCGGCCCGATACGTCATGGTACGAGGAGCGATAACGATCATTTCCGGACCAACGGCCGACGCGCGCGGCATTGCGCGGTCTGGACGTCCAACGACATCAACGACGATCAATCCCGCGATGACCGCCAGCAGAACCGCCGGAACGGCCACGGCAAGCTCGCGCAGGCACTTTTTTCCTTTGCCTTCGTTCATCGGATATCAGGGGACCGCATCCGTCCGGGAGGCAGATGGATGCAGCCCCGAGCCTTTCATCCTAAAGCATGGTCAGAGCATTTCCAGCGAATGTGCGAAGCGGTTTCGCGTGGATAATGCGTGCAGAGGGAGAGAGCGGTTCCGATTCCGTTTTGACTGGAGCCGCTCCAGGTTTGCCAAAGGCGCTCTGGGAGGCGAAGCGCCTTCATACATTCGCTTTACGTGCCAGATGGTGCGAGAACCGACGTCATCAGATCGTCGTTCCATTCACCCGTGACCTTGAAGTGGGCGGCAGCGCCGAGTTCAAAAGCCTCGATCAGATTGTGGTTCACATAGGCGTAGATGCCGGGCTGCTGGAACGTGTAGAAGGCTGCTCCGGCGGCACCACCCGGAATGAACCAGGTTTCCTGATCGACGTCGGGCGGCGTATTGAACTTGCCGGTCGCCCAGACATAATCCCCATGCCCCCCGATCAGATGTGGTCTCGTATCGCGGTTGGCCTGCGAGTGGACGATCAGGACTTTCTCGCCAACCGCCGCCGTCATGGCCTTGTCGCCAGTCAGTGCGCCCACAGCGCCGTTGAACACCACATGGGTCGGAGTGAGAGTGCGCATGACCTTGACGGTGTCTTCATAAGCGTCGCCGGGCGCCTCGTATTTCTTGTATTTGCCGTTCTCGTCGCGCGGTACATAGAAATCCTGTTCGCCGACATAATAAATCTTGTCGTAGGTCAGTGCTTTGCCTTTGCCGTCATGCAGACCCTCGCGCGGCAGCACCATGATCGCACCATTCATGCCCGATACGACATGCCAGGGAACCATTCCGGGAGGTGCGCAGTGGTAGACGAAGACGCCGGGCTTGGTCGCCTTGAAGCGCAGGATGGTCTTTTCTCCCGGATTGATTTCGGTCAGCCCGCCGCCGCCCAATGCACCGGTTGCCGCATGGAAATCGATATTGTGCATCAGCGTGTTGGTTTCAGGGTTGATGAGTGTCAGTTCGAGATAATCGTCCTGATGCACGACCATCAGCGGTCCTGGTACGGTGCCGTTGAATGCCATGGCGTGAACTTCGGTTCCCGCATCATCGATGACGATCTTCTTTTCCTCGATCACCATGGTGAATTCGACCACCTTGGGTCCGCCTTCTGCAACCTGACTATGGGCATGCACGAAGGGAGGGTCCACAAGCTCCACCTTCTGGCGTGGAAGTGCTGCTATTTCTGCCGCAGTTGCCTTCCGCACCGCGCCTTGTCCCCAGGCGGATGTGGTTGCCAGAACCGGCGCAAGCGCCCCAGCCAGGGCGGCTCCTGCCAATATGGTGCGGCGACTGATTTGCATCTGTTCGGCCATCGATACTCTCCTTTACGATAGGACCGAGCATTTCCTGCTCTGTCATGCCGACTATAGGAAGAGGCACTTCGATGTTCCTTGACTGCGATCAAGGTGACACAAAAAATTGGGTAATATTAGACGTTTAATATCAATAACTTAAGCTAGCTTATTGATGTCTGTCCCGCTTTATTTGCGCTGGAACAAAGGCTCAGCCGAAGGGGTTTGGCCAAAAGTGAAACCAGCGAACAGATTGGCTCTGTTCGCTGGTTTCGATGATGCGGATATGCGTCGGGAGATTAATCTCCAAATCGCGCTTGTACTTCAGGCATCGCCATCTCCGGAATCCACTCCGGCTCGTAGGTCAGTTCGACATTGACTGCATGAACCCCTTCGACAGATTCGGCGCTCGCACGAACGGCATCAGTCAGATAACCCGCAGCCGGGCAACCGGGCGTTGTCGTCGTCATACTGATATCGACAGTTCCGCCATCACCAATGTCGATACTGTAGATCATGCCAAGGTCAACGAGGTTGAACCCAAGTTCGGGATCGAGCACCAGACGCAGATGTTCGATGATCTGCCTCTCCAGCTGGTCATGTACCGTGTGTTGCATGACGACTACCTCGCATCTCCAACACGGATCATTATACGATAGGCGGTGCCGGTCTCATCGAAATTGCCGACCCATTCGTGACCACGGTTTTCGAGTTCGGGAAAGAGGAATAAAGGTTCGCGGTGCAGCAGGGCGAACAGAACCGCGCCTGCAGGCATCTCTTCCACTTCCGCAAGAATGCGCACCATTGGTTCCGGCGGCTGCATGTCCGAACAATCGAGATAGCGTGATGGTTCAGGCCAGACATCCGGTGAACCGACATTGTCCGAGAACCGCAGTTCAGGCGCGGCGTCCATCGCCGGACTGAACAGGACTTGCCAGTCGCCATCCTCCAGCGGCTCCGCTTTTGCGGAAAAGCCTTTTCGCTCCATGACACTGAAAAGCGGTGCCGGTTTGAACGGGGCGATCAGCAGGAGGCTTTGTCCCGGCAAAAGACCGTCAACTGCTTCCATGATGGCATTGAACGGTTCCACGCCGCCCTTGATCAGAGGGCGCACGTCCAGCACATGATGCGTGATGTCCTGAACTGAGAGTGTCATTTCGATCTCCTGAGAATTGGTTCACCGGCATAGATGAGATGTGGCAGGGTTGCCCCTTTTGGCAGGCGTAGGCCGTGCGGTACATCGAGAAGCCGCCGGGCGCGGAAGAAGTGCACGATCAATGCAAGGATCGCCATGAGATTCAACGTAATGGCCAAACGAAACACGGTTGGATATTCGGCAATCAAAGCCAGCGTCGCGACGGCAACGCCAGTATAATAAAGAGAGAACCACTGACGTGTGCGGCGCTCGCTGACCATATCCTGCACACGCGGCGTCGGTGCCCTGCCCATGACAGGACCATAACATTCGAGCCAGGTCAGGAACGGCACGATCTTGTATAGCTGGGCAAGGCTGAGGCCGGTCAGCCAACCGAAGGCGAACAGATAGACGAGGGCTGCAATCATCGCATCGGTAGTGCCTGTCCAGAACAGGGCAATTGCCAGAAGAAGCGAGAGCCCTAGCGCGATGAAGGCTGGAATACTGGCGGCACTGTTCAATTCTATCGTCTTGCGCTTGCGCTGCCGGTAGATCGTCTGAATATCGACGATATAGAGCGCAATGCAGGCGATTCCGGGAATGAGAGCCGCCGTGACGGCGATTTCGACCGATCCCCTTTCCAAGGCGACAACGACAATTCCGACAGCGAGGATGGTCAGGGCAGCAGCGCCTTCCCACCAGATAATTCTGGTTGTTTGCCGCGCAGAATCAGGGGACAACATGAACATTGTCAGTAGTCTGTAGCTTACACCCATAGCTGTGAAAGTCATCCAGCCACCGAGACCAAGCGCTGCGTGAACCGGCAATGCCGCTCCCGCAATATCGAGCAGAACGGCTTGCTCCGTAAAGCCGGAGAGCGCGAAGGTGAAAACACTGCCAAGCAGAGCTGTTGTCATAAGGCAGCAGATGCCTGCCGCAACAAACCGCGCGGGCAAGGCGATTGGGCGAGCGAGCCAGAGCGTCATGCCCAGTATGGCGAAAATGGTGGAAAATCCGCAGGTCAACAGGATGCCAGAGACCGGAAGCAACCATGCCGGGCTCTCCGTCAGCCCAGCCATGCCCGCAAAACCAATGAGCAGGCCGGACAAGCCTGTCACGAGCAGAAGCAAAGCCGGGAGGCTTGCCCGGCTTCCCCACAGGGATTTGTTCACGAGAACCGGCACAAATTGCAGGAGTGCGCCGCTCATGAGCAGTGCAAGCCATCCAATAGCGATGGCGTGCACAACTATCAGTGTTTCCGCAGCGCGAATTCCATGACCCGGAAAGCCGAAACCGCCTGCCATCAAGGCAAGTCCAAAGACAAGGAAAGCCAGCGAAGCGGTAAAGTAGGATAGGGTCCAACGGGAAAGCGTCGCGCCGATCATCTCAGTTCGTCCTGGACGTTGTGCCTACAAGACTTCAGTGATTGCCGCAGGTGCACTCATGGTCAGCACCATGATGGCCTTTTCGGCGACCGATTTCGACCCGCCATAATGGACCGGTTTCCTTGTAGACCCACGAGAATGCACCCGGATTGCGGGTTTCAAGCTGGTGGTGCAGTGGCACCGGATCGTGATCATTGATGATTTCCAGCGCTTCGCCGGATTCAAGCGAATCGATCATCGAGAAGATCGTCGCATGCCGCGAAATGGGCGGTATGGTGCGAACATCAATTACGGGGGATAGTGAGACAGGTTCTGCCGACATCTGATTGTTCCGTGGCTGTCAGGCTTCGAAGCATGATGATGACAGCCGCATCATCATTCGAGCCATTCTAGAGTGACAGTCACAAACCGGATTTGTTGTATCTCAAAGAAGGTGGGAATTTTCCTTGCGATCGAAAAGCGTGTGAGCCACCCGGCGCAGTGGCTCAGTTGCAAAAGTTCAAGATGGGGCCGATCACCGGTTGCTTGAGAGTGCCTGCACCAGATCGGTTTCCAGATCTTCCGGATCTTCCAGGCCGATCGAGATGCGAATGAGCTGAGCGCCAATTCCCAGGTGGTTTTTCTGGTCTTCAGGCACAACCGCGTGGGTCAGGGAATATGGATGCTGAATGAGACTTTCCACGCTTCCGAGGCTGACTGCAAAGTGGAAATAACGGGTCGAAGTCAGAATACGTTCGACGCGTGTCAGGTCCCCGGAAACCTCGATAGAAATGACGCAGCCGAAATTGATCATTTGTTCAGCGGCCAGTTTATGCTGCGGATGGCTGGCAAGGCCAGGATATACAACCTTGGTCAGTCCCAGTTCTTCAGCTCTTTTTTCGAGACTGGTCGCCAGCTTCAGTGCCGTTTCCGATTGCCTTATGCTGCGGATTTCCAGGGTTTTCAGCGAACGGTGCAGAAGAGCGCAATCTGTCGGTGACATGACCGAGCCGAGGGCGTTCTGCAGATAACCAACCCGTTCGGCAAGCTTGGCGGGTGCGTTTGCAGAAACCGCGACCACGCCCCCCAAAAGATCCGAATGCCCGTTCAGCATCTTCGTTGCCGAATGTACAACCACATGAATTCCATGATCGATTGGACGCTGGCCTGCCGGCGATGAGAAGGTGCTGTCACAAACCGTAATTGCACCGGCCTGTTTGCCAAGTTCAGCAACCAGCGACAGATCGACAATGCGAAGCGTTGGATTGGACGGGGTCTCAAACCAAAGCAGAGCTGGCTTATGGTCGAGGACAGCCTGGCGCAGTGCAACTTCGTCGGAAAAATCCACGAAATTCACATTGTGCGCGGCGGTGACTGGTCTGACATCGGCTAGCAGTCGGTAGACACCACCGTAGAGATCGTTATGGGCCAATATCGACGAACCGGCCGGAAGCGCCTCCAGCAATGTTGCGGCCGCGGCAAGCCCGCTCGGGAAAACGAAAGCTGCTGCCGCGCCCTCGAGATCGGCAAGACAGCGTTCAAGACCGTTTCTGGTCGGATTGCCGCTGCGGGTATAGTCGTACCCCTTGCTCGCTCCTATGCCATCCTGCACGTAGGTCGTCGCATGATAGATCGGAGGGATCACGGCTCCGGTCAAAGGGTCAGGTTCCTGACCGACATGGATCGCACGTGTTGCAAAACCGGCCTGATTGCGAGGAGGGTTTCTGGACAATTTTTTGTCTTTCTGAAGTTGGTCTGTCGGACCCGGATTGCTTACCAGCTACTCACCGGTTTCATAATATGATTTTCCAGCTCTATCGGGCACATTTCCTTACGCTAGCCAAATTCACGGCTTCTAGCGGCTTTCGGGGTAAGTGCAGTCTCACTCGCCCGCAGGATCAGGTTTGCCCCAACCAGTATCTTTACCGGCGGTTGCGGTTCCGCTGTATTGATCAGGTCGTCGAGAACGGTAACTGCGAGATTTCCGATTTTCCGTTTGGATACGTCAACCGTTGTGAGACCCGGCTCCATGGTTGCACTTTGCGGCAGATTATCGAAGCCAATCACCGAAACATCGTCAGGAATACGAAGACCCTTGCCCTTCAGTGCGCGGATGAAGCCATAGGCGATGATATCGTTCGTGCAGAAATAGCACTCGGCCAGATCGAGTCCTGAATGCAGCATCGCACAAGTATCGCGATGGGCGCCTTCATAGGTCGATTCAACCGAAAGGATATCGCGCTCCTGAACCTTCAGGTCCAGACGCTGCATATTCTTGAAAAACGCATCGCGACGAAGACGGAAGTTTGTCGTTTCCGTATGACTGGCGACAAAACCGATCCGCGAAAAACCAAGCTGCTTGAAGCGCGACAGAACCTTGAAGACGGCGTCCTCATTGTTCATGTCGACGAAATTGGCTTCAATGACCTCATAAAAGGTATCGATGAAGACTGTGGGCAGGCCGAGCCCCTGTATCATGTGGATGTCTGCCGCCGAAAGCTCGGTCCCAAGCGCGATCACACCGCGCACTGGCGCACCGGCAAGCGATTCCGCTACTGCACTTATCGGCTGCCCGTCGAAACTTACCACTTCCAGCGTATAGTTTCGGCGCGTCGCTTCCGAGGACATGCCGTCAATATAATCCGAGACAAAAACACTGTGATCGCGGTTGACCGTCTCGCCATGCTTGGCAATCTTGAGAAAGCGGATCGTCTCCCCGGTGCTTGGCGCAGTTTTTGACGCGCGTGGAACATAGTTCAGTCTGGAAACGGCTTCGAGGACACGTGCACGCGTTTCGCCCGAAATTTCGCCCTTACCGTTGAGCACAAGCGAAACCGTAGCCGGAGAAACGCCGGCAGTCTCTGCGATGTCTCTGATCGTAAAAGACTTTTTCTTTTTCATATGCTCCGCACGATTATAGGAATTCGGTTAAGGACATAGGCTCCGGGAACGAGAATATCTGCCATTTGTATGGCATCTGCTCTCGGGAACTTCAAATCCGCAATTGGCACCAGATTCAATATGTTGCCGGTTTTGGTCTCAGATCAAGAATTAACAGGCCCCATCTTTTCAACGGCAAACGTTCGATTTTGCATCCTGATATGAATCATATGTTTAGTAAACAATATGAGCGATAATTAAACCGATTAGGGTAAAATCGATCCACAGGCAACGGAAATTTGCCGATATTGCGCTTGACAGCTGTATGCCATCTCGTCATTTATTTAGTGAATAACAGTTTTGTTTACTAAACGCGGTAGGAGGAGACCATGCAGAAGACAAGCAATCAGCTTGCTATGCTTGTTGTCATCAATCTCGGATTGCTCGCGCTTGGCGCGTATATTTCGGGAGGATCTTTCCTATCCCTGTTCAATCTGCAGTCCATGGCAGGTCAGGTGCCTGAAATCGGGCTTCTGGCAATCGGCGTCATGTTGGCCATGTGCGCTGGCAATGGCGGGATCGATCTCTCGGGCATTGCGCTAGCCAACCTTTCCGGTGTGCTCTCCGCTGTTATCGTTTCGATGTTTATCTCAAGCGCCGAAAACCAGCTTGGCTTCAGCCTCGCCTTTATCGGACTGGCACTGGTGATCGGTCTTGCGGGCGGCATCGTCAACGGAATCCTGATTGCGCGCTTCAACATCACCCCGATCCTCTGCACGCTTGGCACGCAGATGGCTTTTACGGGTCTTGCGGTTGTTGTGTCTGGTGGTCGCGCTGTCATGGTCGGCAGCCCCGATCTTCTGTCGCGCATCGGCAATGACATGTTTTTGGCTGTTCCGATCAGCTTCCTGATCTTCATAGCGGTAGCCTTGCTGATCGCAGCGGTCGTGCGCTTCACACCTTATGGCTACTGGCTGATGCTGATGGGCACCAATCCGAAAGCCGCTGTCTTTGCTGGTTTCCCGCGTAATGGCGTGTTGATTGCGACCTATGCCACGAGTGGATTTCTCGCAGCGATTGCAGGCATCATTATTGCAGCGCGCAACGTCAACGTGAAGTTCGACTATGGCAGCTCGTATCTGCTGGTCGCCATTCTCATCGCCGTCATGGCGGGCGTGAAGCCTGAAGGTGGCTATGGCCGTGTTATCTGCGTGGTGCTGAGCGCTATTGCTTTGCAGCTCATGTCTAGCCTGCTCAACTTCGGCGGCCTTTCCAACTTCGTCCGCGACTTCGCCTGGGGCCTGCTGCTGCTCGCCTTCCTTGCAGTCGGAAAATACGACATCGCGGGATTCTTTACCCTCGGCAATCGCCAAAAGGGAAACATCGGTGCTCAACCCTCAGGCACCCGAACATAGACTTTGGGGGATGGTAAGTGTGGAGGAAATGATGAAAGCAACAACGAAAAAACTGCTCACCGGAACCATCATTGGTGCAGCGATCGTCGCGGGCAGCGCGGGCACGCTCGTCGCACAGGAAAAGCCGGTTATCGCAACGGTCGTCAAGATTAGCGGTATTCCTTGGTTCGACCGCATGAACACAGGCGTTGAAGCCTATCAGAAGGCCAACCCGGACGTGGTTGCAACGCAGAGCGGACCGGCAACGGCAGACGCAGCACAGCAGCTTCAGATCGTGCAGGATCTCGTTGCCAAGGGCGTTAACGCACTTGCAGTCGTCCCGATGGACCCGGCCGTTCTCGAAGGCACCTTCAAGCGCGCCATGGAACGTGGCATCATTGTTGTGACGCATGAAGCCGACAACCAGGTCAACACCATGGCCGACGTCGAAGCTTTCGATAATGCCGATTACGGCACGGCCCTCAATGAACGTCTCGCAGAATGCATGGGCAAGAGCGGCAAGTGGACCACCTTTGTTGGTTCGCTCGGCAGCCGTACGCATATGCAGTGGGTTGGTTCGGGCGAAGAAAACGCCAAGAAGTATCCTGACATGCAGCTCGTCGATCCGAACAACGAATCCTTCGACGATGCCAACGGCACCTATGAAAAGGCCAAGGAAATCCTGCGCAAGCATCCTGACCTGAAGGGCTTCCAGACTTCTGCCGGTAACGACGTTCTCGGCGTTGGCCGCGCTATCGATGAAGCTGGCCTGAGCGGCAAGGTATGCCTGGTCGGCACCGGTCTGCCAAACCCTTCAGCTGATCTGCTGGAATCCGGTGCGATCACAGCAATCGGCTTCTGGGATCCGCAGAAGGCTGGCATGGCTATGAATGCGGTTGCCAAGCTTCTGCTCGAAAAGAAGGAAGTCAAGGAAGGCACCGACCTCGGCGTTGAAGGCTATAACAAGGTCAGCGTCAAAAAGGGTGCCGGTGAAGGCCTTCTCGTGATCGGCAACGGCATGGTTATTGCTGACAAGGCGACCTACAAGGAACACCTGTTCTAAGAGCGCTGCTACAGGCTGACTGACCATCGTGTGCGGACATCGTTCAGCCGCACGCGGTGGTGTCAAAAGCCCGGATGCTTCACTGCATCCGGGCGCCTGAACCAAACGAACTATCTAAAATCAAGACATTAGCGCGTGGCGAACGAAAGCCAACGGTCCTACAGCCAGCCCAATCGCTTTGGCGAACGGTGCGGCGACAAAGGAATTTAACGTGTCAACTACGACGAAGAATGGGACGAGCAGCGACCGGTCGCCGGATCGTTTTCTCGAACTGCGCAACATCCATAAGCGGTTTGGCGGCGTTCACGCGCTGCGCGGCATTGATCTGACAATCGATCTTGGCCAGGCCTATCACCTGTTGGGTGAAAATGGCTGCGGCAAGAGCACGGTCATCAAGATCATGTCCGGCGCACATGCACCCAGCGAAGGCGAAATCATTCTCGATGGCAAAACCTATACTTCGCTGAACCCGATCCAGTCGCTGGCAGCCGGTATCGAGACCGTCTATCAGGATCTGTCACTTATCCCCAATCTGACCGTCGCTGAAAACGTAGCGCTGAATGAGCAGCTTGTTGAAGGCAATGGCCGACTGTTCCGCAGCGTCAAGCTTTCGCAGCTTCGCGAGACTGCGGAACGGGCATTGAGCACGGTTGGTCTGCCAACCGACAAAGCCTTCCTGAACACAATCGTTTCCGAGCTGCCGCTTGCCATGCGCCAGCTGGTTGCCATCTCACGCGCAATCGCAACCCGCGCCAAGCTCGTCATCATGGATGAGCCGACCACATCGCTGACCCGTCGCGAAGTGGATAATCTGATTGAAGTCGTTGAACGCCTGCGCGCAGAACGCGTCGCCGTGCTGTTCGTCACCCACAAGCTTGATGAATGCTATCGCATCGGCGGCAATGCAGTCGTCTTCCGCGATGGCCAGTGCGTGGCACAAGGCCCGATCGAAAACTATACCAAGCAGCAGCTCTCCGAGCTGATGATCGGCAGGGAAATCGACGCTGAGCGTTATCGCACGGCACAGCCTGGCGACACCGAACTGCTCAAACTCGACGGCCTTACCGCATCGGGCTTCAAGGACATTGGCTTTACCCTTCGTAAGGGTGAAATCCTCGGCATTACCGGCCTTGCAGATTCCGGACGCAACGAGCTGGCCATGGCAATCACCGGCGTTGTACCTGCTGATAGAGGTTCAATCCGCCTCGAAGGTCAAAAGACCGAAGTTAAAAGCCCGGCGGAAGCCATCGAGCGTGGCATTGGCTATGTGCCGGAAGACCGCCTTGCAGAAGGCCTTTTCCTCGATAAATCGATCTTTCAAAACGAGATCGCTCTGATCTTCAGAAAGCTCTGCAACAGCCTTGGCATCGTCGATCAGAAACAGGGCCGCAATATCGCCGCCTCGCTGATGAAAGAGATGCGGCTGAACACCACCAATCTGGACCTGCCGGTTGGCGCGCTTTCGGGCGGCAATCAGCAGCGCGTTTTGATCGGTCGCTGGCTGAGCATTGGCCCCAAGCTTCTGGTGCTGCACGGCCCGACCGTCGGCGTCGATGTGGGATCGAAAGACACAATTTACCGCGCAATTCAGGCGCTGGCCGAAGCTGGCATGGGCCTCATCATCGTCAGCGATGATCTACCGGAGCTTCTGCAGAATGCAGACCGCATTCTCGTCATGAACTCAGGCAGCATCGTTGCCGAACTGGATGCTGCACAGGCCACCGAAGATCAGCTCTATCAAGCCATGATGTCGTCGCAGAAGGAAGTTGCCTAATGAGTGCGTCGCAGTATCAACAGGATGTGGGTCGGGCTCACTCCTTCAAACTGGGTGACTTCATTCGCAGGCGCCCGGAATCGATCACTTTCTTTCTGCTCGTGGCAATCTGCACGATTGTCTCGATCATCAACCCTGCATTCCTGCAAGCCTCGACACTGATCGATATTGGCCGTGCCAGTGTGGTGATGGGCCTGTTTGCGCTTGGCGTCTTCATCATTCTCGCCGCTGGTGGCATTGATGTTTCCTTTACGGCGATTGCCGCCACGACAGTCTATTCGCTGACGCTTCTGGTGCAGGCCTATATGCCGGAACTGCCGATCATCTTCATCATTCTGATGGCGATTGCGGGCGGTATTTTCCTCGGCGTCCTCAATGGTCTTCTGGTGCATTACCTCAACGTACCGTCACTGATCGTCACCATCGGCACGCAATATCTCTTCCGTGGCTTCCTGCTGGCCTTTGTCGGCACGGTCTGGATCATGTCCCTGCCCCCGACAATGGGCGCCTTCGGTCGCCTGCCGCTGTTCCAGTTTGAATCGGCGACCGGTGCCACCATCACCATGCCATTCTACTTTCTGGTGCTGCCTGCGGCCGCAATCCTGACCTGGTGGATATTGAACCGCACTTTGATGGGCCGCGCGATTTTTGCGATGGGTGGTAACAGCCAGATCGCAAGCCGCCTCGGCTATAATCTGCGCACCATCCATATCTTCCTGTTCGGCTATGCAGGTGGTCTGGCCGGACTTGCAGGCATCATCCATGTTTGCGCCAATCGCCAGTCGAGCCCGTTCGACTTCGTCGGAACCGAAATCGCCGTTATCGCCGCTGTGGTTCTGGGTGGTGCACGCATCACCGGCGGCACCGGCACAGTCTTCGGCACCCTTCTCGGTGTGCTGCTCATCACCGTCATCAACAGTGTTCTGGTGCTCGTCGGCATCCCCAGCACATGGCAGCGTCTCGTCGTTGGCTGCTTCATCCTGCTGGCTGCCGCCTTCTTCGTCACCCGCCAACGCAAGAAATAACCCGATACTCTCAAGAGGAAATCATGAAGAAATTCCTGAACGATCCCGTCAATTTCGTGGATGAGATGCTCGAAGGCATCTATCGGGCGCATCCCGAGCTTACCTTTGTCGACAACGACAAGCGTTGCATGGTCACAGCCAATACCAAATCCGGCAAGGTCGGCATTGCAACAGGCGGCGGCTCCGGCCACCTGCCGCTGTTCTTGGGCTATATCGGTGAAGGCATGATCGATGGCGCAGCTGTCGGTGGCGTCTTCCAGTCACCAAGCTCGGAACAGATGTATCAGGTCACCAAGGCTATCGATCAGGGCGCTGGCGTTCTCTACATCTATGGCAATTACAGCGGCGACATTATCAATTTCGATATGGCTGCAGAACTTGCCGATCTTGATGGCATTACCGTCAAGCAGGTTGTCGGCAATGATGATGTGGCTTCCTCGGTTGTCGGTGAAGAACACAAGCGTCGCGGTGTCGCCGGTATCTTCTTTGTCTACAAAGCAGCCGGTGCAGCAGCAGCCAACGGTCTGTCGCTTGATGAAGTGACGCGTCTTGCCGATAAGGCACGTCTGCGCACCCGCACCATGGGCGTTGCGCTTTCGAGCTGCGTTGTGCCGGAAATTGGTCACGCAACCTTCTCCATCGGCGAAGATGAAATGGAAATCGGCATGGGCATCCATGGCGAACCGGGCATCAGCCGCAAGAAGCTTGCCAGTGCCGACGCCGTTATCGATGAGCTGATGGAACGTATTTTTGCCGAACAGACCTATGCCAAGGGCGATGAAGTTGCCGTGCTGGTCAATGGTCTTGGCGGCACACCACTGGAAGAACTTTACATCATGTTCCGTCGCGTTTCGCAGCTCTTTGACGAGCGTGGCGTCGAGGTCAAGCATGTCTGGATCGGCGAGTTTGCCACTTCTATGGAAATGGTTGGCGCGTCAGTTTCCGTGCTGCATCTCGATGGCGAACTGGAACCGCTGGTTGCCGCTTCCGCCAACACCCCATTCTTTAAGCATTTTGCGGGTTGAGGTGCGGTCATGAACGTCATTACAGCATCTGATCTGATCAATCTCTTCGACAGCTGGAAGCAGCTTTTTGCAGAACAGCGCGAATTCCTCATCGCGCTGGACGGTAAGGTTGGCGACAGCGATCTCGGCATCACCATGAGCAAAGCCTTTACAGCAGCTTCAGAAGCTGTCCATGCGGAAGGTGAAGCTGCAGGCATCGCGAAGCTTCTGCGCACAGCTGGCGCCACCATGGCGCGCGTTGCGCCATCGACCATGGGTACGCTGACCGCAACGGGCTTCCTGCGTGCAAGCAAGGCCTGCGATGGTATCGACGAACTAGGCACTGCAGAGATTGCCGCCTTCTGGCGTGCCTATCGCGATGGCATTGCCGAACGCGGCAAGGCAAAGGTTGGCGACAAGACACTTCTCGATGTGCTTGATCCGATCGCCGTGACGCTTGAAGCCCAAGCCGCAGCGGGTGCTTCATTGGCAGATGCGCTTGCAGCTGCGGCCAAGGCCGCCGAAGATGCGCTTGAAGCGACTAAAACGATGGTTGCCCAGCACGGCAAGGCCGCAGCTTTTCAGGAAAAGACCATCGGTCTTCAGGATGCAGGCGCAACTGTCGGTATGCTGCTGATCACCAGCATGTCGGCTTTTGTTTCGGCAAACACATAAGAAGATCAGCGAATGGCTGATAAAGTTCTGCCCATGACGAAGACTCTGGTCCTCCGGCTCTTTATCAGCTGATCGGCCCTTCACAATCTGAAGGAAATGTTGGCAGAACCTGGCATCGCGCTAAACCACTTGGTTACGCATCGTCGGGTTCTGTTTTTCAGATCAAATCTGCCGGGGCGCTTATTGTGATCAACAGCTCGACAATGTTGGCCTGAAACAGTTGGGCTGGCGACGCATGGGATGGAATACTATTGATTAAGTCGGCGTCTGTTTTGCGCCTTCATTTCGAGCTCGATGGCTTTGACATTCACCCGAAAGCCGAGATCGGATAGGGAGGAACGGAGGGTTTGGGGGCGAGGCGACGCGCTTCTTGCTGAAAAGCCGACTGACACCAAGCTGGTTATGGTTCCAGCTGCCGCCGTTTCTCGACGAGGAAATCGACGAAGGCGCGTAGTTTGGCCGGCATTTGCTCGCGCGATGACACATAGAGATTGAAGCCCTCGAAAGGCAGGCACCACTCCTCCATCACCCGCACCAATGCGCCTGAGGCCAGATGCTGACGGACAGCAAAGTCCAGGTGCATTACCAAACCGACACCTTGGAGTGCGGCGCTCAACATGACGTCGTCGCTATTGGTGGCAAATGTTCCGAAAGGCTGAAACAGCTGCTCTTCGCCCGAGCGGGGATCCGTCAGTTCCCAGCGGAAAACGGTCCCGCTGCTGGTTTGGCGAAAGCCGAGGCAATTATGGTCTGCCAGATCCTCGAACCGTTTCGGGGGTGGATTGGCTGCGAAATAAGCTGGCGAGCCGACGATAGCCAGCGAAACAGGAAGCGTGATCGGTACGGCAACCATCGTGTCTGTCACGCTTTCGCGCAGACGAATGCCCGCATCGCAGCCTTCCCGCACAATGTCTCCCAATCCATCGTCAACGAACAGTTCAACACGCACTTCAGGATATCTGCGCGCGAACTCACCCAGATGTGGTTCGATGAAATGATGCGCGACGACGCGCGGCGCATTCAGCCGGATCTCACCACTCGGCTTATCGCGCGCTTCGCCAACCGCGACCACCGCATGCGAGATCATTGCCAGCCCTGGCTCGACCTGAGACAGCAGCTTCCTGCCGTCATCCGTCAGTGACACCGAACGTGTCGACCGGTTGAGCAGACGCACGCCAAGCTGTTGTTCCAGGGTTCTGATTGCTTGCGACAGACCCGACGGAGAAATGCCAATCCGGCCGGCGGCGCGCGTGTAGCTTCCTTCGCGGGCGACTTCCGCGAAAGCGGCGAGGGCAGGAAGGAGATTGCGGTCCATGTGCGCTCATTATGAACTACTGCTTCAAACTCATTGAAGAGTGCCCCCATTTTTCCTTGCCGTCTACTGGCTTATATTTAATTCCATGCAATAAACTGCAGGGAGAATGATGTGGTCAAAATCCTGATCCTTGGTGCGAGCGGGCAGATTGCCCGGCATGTCGTCGACATGCTTGTCAGTCGCAACGATGCCGAACTGACCCTGTTCCAACGCGACGCGGGGAAGTTGAGCCGCGACGTAGCCGTTAATGCCCGCATCATTGAAGGCGACGTTCACAACGCTGCCAAACTGAAGGAAGCGATGCTCGGCCAGAATGTGGTCTATGCCAACCTTGCCGGTGATGTCGACGCACAGGCTGATGCCATCATCAATGCTATGCAGGGCACCGGTGTCCGCAAGCTGATCTTCTGCACCACTCTCGGCATCTATGATGGAGTGCCGGGCAAATTTGGCGATTGGAACAAGCGGGAAATCGGTGAATACCTGCCGCCTTACCGCAAGGCTGCCGATGCCATTGAAGCTTCGGGGCTGGACTATGCCATCCTGCGGCCTGCCTGGCTGACTGATGTCGACGAGGTCGACTACGAAATTACCGAGCGAAACGAGCCGTTCAAGGGTACCGAAGTCGCCCGGAAGAGTGTGGCAGCCCTCGTCGTTGAATTGCTTCAAGCGCCGGGCGCACTCGGCGATCGTAACATCGGCGTGAATAAGCCCAACACCGATGGCGACAAGCCGGCCTTCATGTGAAAGCGCCAGCCCATCAGCCGATGAAATGCCTCTTAATACCGAAATCAAGGAGAACCCATCATGGAAACCGTGAAAATCCGTAATCACGATATGTATTGGGATATTGCCGCCGATATCCATTTCCCGCCAAACTTTGACAAGTCGAAAAAATATCCGGCTATCATCAGCGCACACCCTATCGGAAGCTGCAAGGATCAAACCTCAGGCAACGTCTATGGTGTTGCTCTTGCCAAGGAGGGCTTCGTTGTCATCGCTTTCGATGCGAGCTTCCAGGGTGCCAGCGGCGGTGAGCCGCGTTTCATCGAAGACCCAACATTGCGCGTGGAGGACTTTCGCCATGTGGCCGATTATCTGGTGACGCTTCCCTATGTCGACGAGGATCGCATCGGTGTCCTCGGCATCTGCGGTGGTGGTGGTTACTCGATCAACGCTGCTATGACCGAGCGTCGCATCAAGGCAGTGGGCACTGTTACCGGCGCGAACTATGGTCGCCTGATGCGGGGCAACTTCACCGGCCTCAACCCAATCGGTGCTCTGGAGGCAATGGCTAAGCAACGGACCGCTGAGGCTCGCGGCGGATCTCTCCACGTCGACAATTTGTTGGCCAATTCTGTCGAGGAAGCCCGTGCTGCCGGTGTTACCGACCGTGACCCGCTGGAAGCGACCGAATATTACCGCACGCCGCGTGGCCAGAAGCCGAACGGTCTGAACCGCTCGCTCCTGTCGCATCAGGCGGCGGCAGTTGGCTGGGACGCATTCCACCTCGCTGAAGTTTTGTTGACACAACCTCTCTGCATAGTGGTCGGTGATCAGGTAGGCGCTTTCGGTGCGTACCGTGATGGCTGCGAAATAATCGAACGGGCGGCCTCGAAGAAGAAGGAACTGGTCGTCGTCGAGGGTTGGTCGCACTACGATCTTTATGACAAGCCGGAACCGGTCGGAAAGGCATTGGCGAAGCTGATTCCATTCTACAAGGAAAACCTCTGAGCATGACCAAACGGCCGCCACGCATAGTGGCGGCGGCCTTGCAATTGCGAACGAGCAGCGGTTCGGGATGCATATCTGCGTCAGCAGATCGTAAACGACTGCCGCTGGACAAGCGTGAATCCGCTACCTCCTCCATCTGGGATAACTGTCTGAACCTAACTGATGGTCGAAACCTCTTTGACAAGCCAGTCGCGGAAGAGCTGCAACGCCGGGTTGGAGGCAATGTTTTCGTGGCTGCATATAAACTTGTAGGATTCCTTGGGCTCGAAATATCGCTCGGACACGATGCGGAGGCTTCCGCGCTGCACGTCGTTTTCGACCAGAGGCCGATGAGAAAAACCAATGCCCTGTCCGGAACGAGCAGCCGCCAACAATGTGTGTTGATCGTCAAAAAAGAGGTTTGAATTGGCGGTTAAATCATCAAATCCGTGGTGGGATATCCATCTTTTCCAGTCGTTTACGTCCCGATAATGCAAGCGAGGAATGTCAGGATTCACGAGAAGGTCTTCTGGATTTGTCACATTGGCCAGAAGTGAGGGGCTGCAGACAGGTACCAGTTTTTCTTTTAGAAGTTCGATGTTGTACATGCCTGCAGGCGGATGCAGACAATACTTTATCTGTGCGTCTTCTCTATCCTGAGCGATGGAATCTATATCGAGATTATTCAAGTGAAGCTGGATGCCTGGATTTTGCTTCAAGAAGCCAGCTATCCTGCTTGCGATCACTTCCATTGCGAAAAAAGGACCGGCGCGAACCCGGAGAATTTGGGTCTTGTTGTCCTGTCCGATCAGCGTCGTAACTGCGCCGATTTCATCAAATGCCCGAGCACAAACCTCCAGCAGCAGCGCACCTTCTGCGGTAACGGATACACCGCGCGAGCCGCGAATAAGCAACTGACAACCCAAAGCCTGTTCCAGAAGCTTGATTTGATGGCTCACAGCGCCCTGACTGACTGCAAGCTCTTCTGCGGCGGCAGTGAAGCTTTGGCAATGCGAAACGGCCTCAAAAGCCCTTAAGGCTCTCAAGCTTGGGAGTTTTCGCCGCTTCGCCCTTGACGTCATATCATTATGAATTTTTCTAATACCATTGAATAGATCTTTTGCATTGATCGACCCACGGCACAAGCATAATCGTCAATCAATAAAAACTGCCCCTGGGTGTTTGAGCTCTGCTGTTCCTGATCATGGATGACAGCGCGCAGGCGACGAAGCCGGTAAGGGCATATAACAGGAGAACGAAACGTGCTTAAGCAAGCTAAAATGGGAATTGTTGCCGCCTTTATCGCCGTATGTGGTGCCCTTCCAGCCCATGCCGAAGAAATCCGCATGGGAGCCGAAGGTGCCTATGCCCCTTTCAATTATCTGGATCCGAGCGGGCAGCTCAAAGGTTTTGATATCGATGTCGGCAATGCGATCTGTGAAAAACTGAAAGCTGATTGCGTATGGAGCGCCAACGAGTGGAGCGGAATTATTCCGGCGCTTCAGTCAAAGAAGTTCGACATCATGGCTTCTTCGATGGCTATTACTGAATCGCGTATGCAGCAGGTCAGCTTCTCCGATCCGTATTACTACAACACCATGCGGTTTGTCGCTTTGAAGGAGCTTGGCCTGAAGGATGTGACGCCTGAAAGTGCCAAGGGCAAGGTCATAGGCACCCAGACGGGCTCCATCGCAGTTGATGCTTTGCAGCGCTTTTTCCCGGATAATGAGGTGAAGCTCTATCCGACACTGGAAGAAGCCTTCCTGGATATCGAGAACGGCCGCATTGACCTCTTGCTGGAATCCAAATTCGCGCTCAGCGACTGGATTAAGAAGGGTGCGGATTGCTGCGAATTTGTCGGCAACGAGTTCCTTTTAGATGGAACTCTGGGTGCCGGAATGGCCTTCCGCAAGGATGACGAAGAACTGCGCACGCGCGTCAACAAGGCGCTTGCGGAGATCATCCAGGACGGTAGCTACGACAAGATCAGTGCCAAGTACTTTGATTTCGACATCAGGGAAAAGCCGAAATTCGCGAGCGAAATCTTCGCGAAGTAGTTCGCTCCACCCTCACATACAGAGTGACTGATTTGAGACACCACATCAGATCAGGTGCTCACTGCGTGTGGCATAGTCAGGCCTCAGCCATTTCGTTTCGACCAACACAGAGTGGTCTTCGCCGACAAAAGAAAGGTCGATCCGTGTCCTATCGTATTGCGATCATCGAACTCATCAATGAAAGTAATACCTTCACGCAAAATCGCACGAGCATCAGCGATTTTCGGGCGTCGCATTATTTCAAGGGCGATGAGATTCCAGCCAATTTCCGAGGTACCGGCTCTGAGGTCGGTGGCGCGATAAAGGTCGCGGATGAAAAGGGCTGGACGCCTGTTTATATCACCGCAGCCCATGCGGAGCCGAACGGACCGGTGCTTGAAACTGCGCGTCAGGAAATCACCGGCGAGTGCTTGCGACGGCTGAAGGAAGCCGGACCTTTTGACGGTATATTTGTTGCCCTGCATGGTGCCATGGTGACGGAGACCGATCAGGATGGCGACAGCCAGTTCCTGCGGGAGATCCGATCCGTGGTCGGATACGATGTTCCGGTCGCCATCACCCTAGACCTTCACGCGAATATTTTTGATGAACTGGCTGATCTGGCGCAGATCGCCGTTTCATTCCGGACTTATCCTCATATCGATATGAGTGAGGTCGGAGTTGAGGCCTGTTCGTTGCTGGATCAAGCGATGAAAGGGGAAATTGAACCCGCGCTGGCCATTGGGCGCCCACCAATGCTTCTCGGTTGTGATGATGGTCGCACGACAGATAACGGTCCGATGTGCCGCCTGCTCGAAAGTGCAGGCCGTGAGATGCAACAACCGGGAATCCTGAATGTGGCGGTCAATGCCGGATTTACCGATGCTGATGTCTGGGCGGCTGGGCCGAGTGTGATCGTGACCTTCGATCGTAAATGCGTTAGCCGACAAACCGCTAGCGATGTCGCGGACAAGATGTGCGACGAAATCTGGGCCTATAAGGATCAGTGGTCGCAGCCGATGCCTCTCGATGAATGTATCCGGCAATTGAAGGAGGCCCGGGGTGCTGAAGGCACGATTGTCGTCGCTGATTTCTCCGACAATCCCGGCTCGGGGGCCTATAGCGATTGTACTGCGCTCATTGCGGCGATGCTTCAGGCGGGTGTGACCAATGCCGCCGCAGGCGCGCTTCTCGACCCTGAAGCGGTGGCAGAGATTGCAGCCAAGGCGATAGGCGAGACTGTTACGGTGACGATTGGCGGCAAATCCGATCCATCTGTTGGTGGCGGTCCTTTGACTGTGACAGGCCGTGTCATGTCGGTCAGCGACGGTACCTTCGTCTTTGAAGGGCCGATGTTTACAGGTTTGCCTGGAACGACCGGAAAAGCCGTGTGCCTGCGTGTGGAGGGGATCGATATTATGATCGTGTCGGAACGCATGCAGATGCTTGATCAGAACATTTTCCGTATCGTCGGCGTCGAGCCGAAGGAAAAATCCGTTCTGGCGGTCAAATCAATGCAGCATTTCAAAGGGGCGTTCGGCCCGATTGCAACACAGATCATTGTTACCGATGCTGGTGGTCTGAGCTCACCGGACCTGTCGAGACGGGTCTACGCTTGCCTGCGGCGTCCGGTTTTCCCCCTGGACACACTGTCGGATCAGCATCAGTAAGAGTGCTGACGAAACTATTGGACTTTTGACAGCGAACAGGGAATTTAATTCGGTCGAGGGGAACAATTAGGATGACGTTTCGTCACCGTGGAACTCCTGGACCAGATTGATCATTTGTACTCACGGATGGAGTGTCCGATGCACGTAGCGCCAATCTTCGCCGGGTTAAAAATCGAGGCGGCTGAAATACGGGTCATACGTTTGCCGCTGCTCGTGCCTTTCGTGATTTCCACCGGAACAATGACTGAAAAGATCATTCCGATCCTCACCTTGCGGGCTGAAGGCCTGGAAGGTTATGCCGAAGGTGTGATGGATCCGTTGCCGGATTATCTGGAGGAGACCATCTCCGGTTCGCTCTCTTTCCTGCGCGATGTGCTGTTGTCCCAGATTGTTGGCAAACGCTTTAACGGCCCCGCCGATCTTGCAGCCATTCTCGATCCATGGCGCGGACACAGAATGAGCAAGGCCATGGTTGAGATGGCGATATGGGACCTGTGGGCAAAAGCACTGAACCTACCATTGAGCGTTGCGCTTGGTGGCGTTCGCGATGCTATCGACGTGGGTGTCAGCCTTGGCATTGCCGATATTCCAACGACGATTGACCGGGTCGCTGCCTCGCTCGATGCCGGTTACAAGCGCGTTAAGCTGAAGATCAAGCGCGGTCATGATCTCGCTATGATTCAGGCGGTGCGTGAGCGCTTCCCGGAAGCCAAGCTGACGGTTGATGCCAATACAGACTACCGGCTTTCCGACTTGCCGCTTCTGAAAGCGATGGATGCTTTCGCACTCGATTACATCGAACAGCCGCTGGCTTTCGATGACATTACCGATCATGTCCATGTGCAGGAAAAGCTGCTGACTGCCATCTGCCTGGATGAGAGCATCCGGTCTTCGGTGGATGCGCGCAAGGCGCTTGTCGCAAGAGCTTGCCGTGTCATCAATATCAAGGTGGGTCGAGTCGGTGGACATAGTGCATCACGCGCAATTCACGATGTCTGCGCAGCCTTTGATGTGCCTGTATGGTGCGGTGGGATGCTTGAAGCAGGCATTGGTCGGGCGCACAATATTCACCTGTCCACACTGCCAAATTTCACCAAACCGGGGGACACATCGTCCGCCAGCCGCTACTTCCCGCGCGATATTGTCAACGAGCCGCTGGAAGCCGAAAATGGACGAATGGCCGTTCCCAAGAACGGTCCGGGTATCGGTGTGACCTTGGATCATGCATTTCTCGATACGGTCACCAGCCATCGCGAGGATTTCGTCGCATGAGCGAAATATTGGTCCGCGAGCTCGCCTCTCTCGACGAGATGAAGGATTCGGAGACTGTTCAGCGGCTGGTGTGGGGAGACGACGATCCTGTCGATGCCTCAGACCTATTGCTCGCCATCCAGCACGAAGGCGGCCTTGTCGCCGGAGCGTTCGATGGCGGGAAGATGATAGGCTTCATCTTTGGTTTCCCAAGTGCAACGCCGGGTGTTCAGCATTCTCACCGTCTGGCGGTTCTTCCGGAAGCAAGAGGCTTGAAACTTGGCGCGCGGATGAAGTGGTTCCAGCGCGATTGGTGCCTTGCGAGAGGCATTACGCATGTGCGCTGGACCTATGATCCGATCCGGGCGGTCAATGCCAGTCTGAACATTGCGAGCCTCGGGGCCACATCGTCCACTTATCATATCGACTATTACGGCCCTATGGTCGGTATCAATTCTGGGTTGCCTTCGGACCGGATCGTGGCTGACTGGCAATTGGACGATCTGCGTGTAGAAGCTCGATCTCGAGGCCAGAAACTTGAGTTTCCTGCAGATGCTCGACGCGTGAAAATACCGGGCGATATCGATCGCCTGCTTGCAATTGATCCGGCGGCGGCAATGAATGCAAGGTTGTCGCTTCGCGAACAGATGCTGACTGCCTTCGATGAAGGTAAGCGTATTGTTGGCTTCGACCCGCAGGCCACGACGTATTTATTGGTTTAAAGCCGATAGCTGAAACTACAAGCAAGCCGGATGCGCTATCCATTCGTTGGTACAGCCGTTTGACCATCAATCGGTCATCTGTGCTGTCAGTCGGCGAGCACTGCTTCATGTTGTAGCGTGGCTGATTTCAGCCGGGTTCTTCGGTTCGCTAGACCGCAGGCCTGGTTAAGCAACCGTAAATGACCTTGACCGCGTAGACAGTGATCGTTCACAAGATGACGGATCAATAGCAGCTCCAGGAGTTTCTCCAAGAGCGTCTGGCCAAGGCTAATGGAAATAATCATGCATGAAATCATCTGCCCGCATTGCAACAAGGCATTCAAGATCGATGAGACGGGCTATGCCGATATCCTGAAGCAGGTGCGTGACAGTGATTTCGAGAAGCAGCTGCATGAGCGCTTGGAGTTGGCTGATCACGACAAGCGTAACGCTGTTGAGCTTGCACAGGCTAAAATTGCCAATGAATTGCAGAAGACTGCCGCAGCCAAGGATTCTGAAATCCAGGAACTGAGGGCAAGACTTGAATCCGGTGAAGTCGCGCAGAAACTCGCAGTTGCTGAGGCGCTGAGTGCTGTCGAAAAACAACGCGATACTCTTTTGCATGAGCTTGAGAAAGCAAGACGGGAGCAGGAGGCTGCATCAAAACTGGCCGAGGCGAAGCTTATTGCTGAACTACAGAAAGCAGCCACCACTAAAGACGCGGAGATCCAGAGCCTGAAGGCCAGGCTCGATGCAGGGGAGCTTTCGCAGAAGCTCGCGGTCACCGAAGCCGTCAATACGGTTGAGAAAGAGCGTGACGAACTGAAGAATGGGCTTGCTCGGATCACGCTCGAAAAACAGCTTGCCGAAACTGCACTCAGGGACAAGTACGAAACGCAGCTGAAGGATCGCAACGACGCAATCGAGCGTCTGAGGGATATGAAAGCGAAACTATCGACAAAAATGATCGGCGAGACGCTGGAGCAGCACTGCTCAATCGAGTTTGACCGCATTCGTGCGACGGCTTTCCCCCGTGCGTATTTTGAGAAGGATAACGACGCGCGCAACGGTAGCAAGGGCGACTTCATCTTCCGCGACATGGACGATGCAGGTTCTGAAATCGTCTCGATCATGTTCGAGATGAAGAACGAAAATGACGAGACGGCTACCAAGAAGAAGAACGAAGACTTTCTCAAAGAATTAGACAAGGACCGGAGCGCGAAAGGCTGTGAATATGCCGTTCTGGTCTCGTTGCTTGAGCCCGAGAATGAGCTCTACAACACCGGGATCATTGACGTATCCCACCGCTATCCGAAAATGTACGTCGTCCGACCGCAGTTTTTCATCCCGATCATCACGCTGCTGCGCAATGCGGCGATGAACTCGCTCCACTACAAGAATGAGCTGGCACTGGTGAAGGCGCAAAATGTCGACATAACAAACTTCGAATCCCAGCTTGATGACTTTAAAGCCGCATTCGGGCGCAACTGGCGTCTGGCTTCAGATGGCTTTGAGGAAGCAGTCAAACGCATCGACGAGGCTATCAAGGATCTGGAGAAAACGAAGGAAGCGCTTCACAAGTCGGCCAACAACTTGCGGCTTGCAAACGACAAGGCGGAGGACCTGACAGTCAAGCGGCTCACGCGCGGTAACCCAACGATGGTTAGCAAGTTTGCCGAACTCAAGCAGAACGGCATGCCCGATAATGAATGAGCAAATAAGCAGATTTTGGTGAACTCGCTGCCTATTCTCCCATAGCGTCAACCGATGCGTAACCACCATCCGGTGTCGGGAAAGTGGCAGAGTTATGCCGCTATGGCCGGGCGCGCTTCGGCGAGAAGTTCGATCGTTTTGAGCCGATGGCTTCCTTCGGAAACCGGGCAGTCGATGACAAACTCAGCGATGCCAAACTCACGGTGCAGGCGTTGAAGCTCAGTGTGAACGTGGATGGCCGTGCCACGGATCACACGTGGCGTGCGTTCTTCAATCGTGTATTGCGTGGCGCCTGCCTGCCTTACATATTCGAGCGCTTGTTCGTGGCTGCCGACGTTGACCGGCTGCAAACCTTCGGCTGCAACACGGAAGCGCCGAATATCAACTGCAAGCCTCTCTGCCTCGGCATCGCTTTCCGCAACGATTACGCCGACAGCTAAAATGGCAGGACGGTTTGTGATTGCCTGATAGGCGTCAACGGCTTCCTTTATGGCTGTCGGGTCACCCTGAATATGAGCCGCATAGACGAAGTTCCAGTTGAGACGTGCGGCAAGCTCAGCACTTTCGACGCTCGCACCCAGCAGGAAACGTTCAGGTTTTTGTGGCGGAACCGGATAAGCGGCAAGGCCGTTCCGGTCGGCGGTATTTTCCGGGCTTTGGTCGAGAAATTTATCTAACTCAATCAGTTGCTCATTGAAGGATGGTTTCCGATCAGGGGCATAGGCGCCCTGCAAGGCACGGGTTGAAAGCGGCAGTCCCCCAGGGGCTTTGCCCACACCCAGATCGACACGTCCGGGCGCCAGTGAAGACAGGAGATTGAAATTTTCTGCGACCTTGTAGGTGCTGTAATGCTGCAACATAACGCCGCCTGAACCAACTCGGATATGTTTGGTATGTGCCAGCAAAAAGCTGATCAACACTTCCGGTGATGAACTGGCGAGCTCTGGTGAGTTGTGATGTTCAGCCACCCAGAAGCGATGAAAACCTGCGGTTTCTGCTTTCTGCGCAAGCTTTATCGTGCGGGCCAGTGCCGTTTGAGCCGCTTCGCCGTCATGAATGGGACTTTTATCGAGAAAACTGAGCGCGTAGGGCATTTCATCCTCATCAACAATTTGATGAGGAGTAATCTATGTTTTTTGTAGAATATTAATCGAGCAACGATCTTCCAATATTTGCACACTCATTAAACGTTCATGCCGTGCAAACGTGCAAGCAAAGAGGCACCGTTAAAGGAAGATACTGTTCGACGGCGGCTTTTTGCTCCCACTCAACAAAGTCGGGCAGCATTTGTTCAGCGGAGGCTTTCCATGGTTGATATTATTGTCCAGTCCTCTCTTTTGAATCCGGCAGCGCAGCCCCTTATTGATGGTCTGGCTCACGAATATGATCTTCGTTATGCCGATCTGGACCGACCCGGTGGTGCGCGCGCAGAAATTCTGCGTTACCCCACGGACGCATTTGCACCGCCGCTTGGCGGATTCCTGTTGCTTCAACGCGATGGGGAAACCATTGCCGGTGGCGCCTATATGAGCCACGACGATGAAACCGTGGAGCTCAAACGTATCTGGACCGCGTCGCATTTGCGCAGGCAGGGGCTGGCACGCCGCATTGTGCTGGCGCTCGAAGAAAGTGCAGGCAATCTGGGCTATACGCGCGCTTATCTGTCTACGGGCTTCCGCCAACCAGAAGCAACTGCGCTCTACATCGCACTCGGCTATCGTCCGCTTTTCGATACATCCGTCGATGTTCTGCAATATCGCTCACTGCCCTTTGAAAAGCACATTGGCACCAAATTGGGCCAGCCGATCTCCTCGCCACTTTATCCAGCATCAGCCTCCTTCGAAGAAGCAACCCAGCGTGTACAGGAGCGTAAGGTGGTGCAGGAAGCAAACATTCTGGCGCGGCTTCAAAGCTATCGCGAAGCCGCTGCATGAGCAGGGAAACAAACCATGCCCCTTTCACACATTGGACATTTTGCCTTTCTCATTCCTGGCAGTCATCGCGAAAATGATCCCGCGCAGGGTTTAGAGGATACATTGCAGCTTTTCGAGCATGGAGAGCGGCTGGGATACGACAGTGCATGGGTGCGGCAGCGCCATCTGGAGCGCGGCATTTCATCCGCCGCCACCTTTCTCGCAGCAGCTTCGCAGCGGACAAAACGGATTGGTCTTGGCACCGCGGTTATTCAGCTTGGCTATGAAAATCCGTTTCGTCTGGCTGAGGATCTGGCGACGGTCGATCTGCTTTCGAATGGCAGGCTGAATGTTGGTGTTTCGGTCGGCGAACCGCCCTTCGCTCATCTGATCGCGGACTTTGTCGATGCCGTTCCAATTGCAGATTACAGTCACTCACGGGCTGAAAAACTGGCGCGTGCCCTACGTTCAGAGCCACTGTCCGGCAAGACGGAGGCAGGCAATGCCGCTGGTGCCCAAATCCCGCGTTTGAGACCGTTTGCGGAAGGGCTGACCGAACGCCTGTGGTATGGCGGGGGTTCGCAAAATTCTGCCAAATGGGCGGGACAAGCCGGCTTTAATCTTTTGACTGGAAATATTGTCAGCGGTGAAAACACCGACAGTTTTCTGACTGCGCAGAAAGCATTGATTGAACGTTTCCGTCAGGAATGGGCGCATGAACGTGCGCCGCGTGTTGCACTTGGGCGTGTGATATTGCCAACAGATGGCGCCAGCCCGGACGCGCGTCGTCGTTATGCGGAATTTGCGGCTGAACGTGATAAGCGAAAGGGGTTTTCCCATGGTCCACGCCGCACACTGTTCTTGCCTGATATTGTCGGGACGACGGAAGAAATTCTCGAAAAGCTGGCAGTCGATCCGATTCTGCCGCTTGTGTCTGAATTCCGCCTGGAGCTTCCCTATGAATTCCACGCAGAGGATTATGCGCAAATCCTCACGGACTTTGGGCGGCTGCTTCCCGCATCTGGCACAAGGAAACCAGAACTCAGTGTCGTTTGGGCAGGTTAGCCCTCCGATCAATTCAATTACGATTGGAATAAAGTCATGAAACAAATCTCGAGATCTGTTTCTGATTATTTTCGAGACGGTTCTAATGAACCAAAATTGTAAGTAATTTGGGCTTTTCAGCGTAACTGCTGCGAGCATTAATCAGTGGCACATAGTGACATTGCCGCACATCTACTTCCGTTTTAGAGGCGGGTTCTAATTTTCTACAAAATCAGTCGATTATAGAAATGGCATTCTCGGCCAATTTGCCGAGCGCTGCTACCGTATGGCAGATTGATAAATCTGGAGTAATAAACAGAGATGGGATCAACGGTAACATATCTCCGCGAGAGTATTCCGCAATATGTTGAAGAGCCTGAAGATATCGAGGTTTCTCCAGGCGAACTTAAAGTAGCCATGAGACAGCTTGCAGGTGGCGTGAGTGTTGTCACGGCGGGTTTCGATGAAGGGCGCACCGGGGCGACAGTGACGTCAGCCACAGCGCTTTCGGTTGAGCCGCCAACGATTATCGTAAATATCAATCGCGGTTCATCGGTCTGGTCGGCGATTAGTCGCCATAACCATTTCTGCGTGAATGTGCTGTCCTCCGGCCATCAGTCCATTGCCGATCGTTTTGCTGGCAAGGGTGGCATCAAGGGCGTTGAACGTTATGCGGATGCTGAATGGTATGCACTAGAAAGCGGTGCGCTAGCACTTGCTGGCGCATTGGCTTCCGTTGATTGCGCCGTGGAAGACGTGATCGAACGTCATACACATGCAATCGTGATCGGTCGCGTTCTGAAAATCGTTACGGGTTCCGGTGAGCCGCTTCTATATCACAATGGCGGCTATCGCCTTCTGGACACTATATCAGGCGCTTAACTGCGCCCAAGCGGGCGCAGAGCGGTCGTCTTCCAACCCACCGTTGCGGGTAAACTGTTCCAGCGTCATCCTATCGAGAACGCCTGCTATTGCTTCGCGCACCAGCAGCATGGATCGACGTACCTGACAGGCGCGATGATCCTCGCAGTCGTTGCACGGCTCGTACGCTGTGCGGCTGGCGCAACGGATTGGTGCCAGTGGTCCGTCGAGAACACGGACGACCTGACCAATGGTAATTTCCGACGCAGGCTTGGAAAGGCTATAACCGCCACCGGGACCTTTCTTCGACCGCAGAATGCCGTCATTGCGCAATTCCAGCAGGATTGCGTCGAGAAATTTCTTGGAGATATTGTTCTGGGTGGCAATATCGGCGACGAACGCACTTTCTCCCGGTTCAAGTGCGGCGAGATGAGCCAGAGCCTTCAGACCGTATTTGCCCTTCTTCGTAAGCATAACCACTCCGCCGATGTTTCGCCGGAATGCTTTGCATGAAATCGAGAGAATTAATAGCTTACCGTGGCTGGCCGAGTGTCGCAGTATCGTGGCTGTTTTAACCGATTTCGCGCGATGCGGTCGGTGTATGATAATAAAGCGGGAAAATTAGACCGTAGGGAATGGTCACGATATCGGCCATCTGATCGTCGGTCGGGCGATCGTCATTCATATCCTCGGAGTCCCGGCAATCGGCTTGGATGTCGGCTTCCGACAATACGAAGATAATCGCGCTCCAAAGCAGAAACGGGAGCAGGGCGATGATGATATAGGTATAGCTCGTATCCATGTTTGAATGGTGGGCCACCAAACATTCTTCCTCAAGGAACAGACGTCTCAAAATCCACCTCTTTTCAGTCAGATTTTTCTTTTGAGCTTGTCACGGACAAGAATGAATGACGTCATAACCACGCTATCTAATTGACTCTATGGCATATTCTGTATTGTGCCGCTTTATGCTGCATTGCAATTTTAAAGTATATAAAAATTATAGAATTACTTTTCTTATCGGCAGGCCGACGGGTGCTTACGCTGCTCCCCATGGAAAACGTCTAGCTGCTCGGTGCGGATGCAGCGCGACCGGAACTGCAAGATGGACGCATGGCGTCGAACTCTTCCTTGGAGAAAAGACATGAGTGAACGAAAACAAATCACGTTTGGCGTCATGCTGCAGGGGGCCGGTGGCCATATGAACGCATGGAAGCATCCAAGTGGACCCGCCGATGCAAGCACCAATTTCGAGTTCTTCGTCAATGCCGCGCGCAAGGCAGAGGCGGCGGGGATCGCCTTCGCCTTTGTTGCTGACGGACTTTACGTCAATGAACAGTCAATACCGCATTTCCTCAATCGTTTTGAACCGATCTCGATCCTTTCGGCACTCGCTGCTTCCACCTCAAAAATTGGTTTGGTAGGTACGGTATCGACGTCCTACAGTGACCCCTTCACCATCGCGCGCCAGTTCGCTTCGCTGGATCTTATTTCTGGCGGACGCGCCGGATGGAATGCTGTTACCTCCCCGCTGGAAGGGTCAGGCCGTAATTACGGGCGCCCGCATCCGGAACACGAACTACGCTATGAAATCGCGGACGAATATCTCGACGTCATCAAAGGGCTCTGGGATTCCTGGGATGACGATGCTTTCGTCCGCGATCGCGAAAACGGCGTCTATGTCGATAAAAACAAGTTACGTCGCATTAATCACAAAGGGCGGTTTTTCAATGTCGAAGGACCGCTGAATATCAGCCGTTCCAGGCAGGGGCAGCCAGTGGTATTTCAGGCCGGATCGTCGGATTCGGGCATCCGGCTTGCCGGTAAACATGCCGATGCGGTGTTTACGAACGGTGCCAAGATTGAGGACGTGCGATCTTTCTACAGGCAGGTAAAGCAAAGTGCCGTTGCACAGGGGCGCAGTTCTTCCGATGTAGGAATTTTCCCCGGTATTGGCCCGATTGTCGGGCGGACGCAGGAGGAAGCCGACGCGAAGTATCAGGCGATCCGTAATCTGGTGTCGGTCGAAGAGGCGCTGCTTTATCTCGGTCGCTTCTTCGATCATCACGATTTCAGCATCTATCCGCTCGACGAGCCTTTCCCTGAACTCGGCGAGATCGGCAAGAACAGTTTCCGCGCTACGACAGATCGCATCAAGAAGACGGCAAGGGAAACCGGTGCCACATTACGCGAGATCGCACTCGACGTCGCGACACCCCGCACCGCCTTTATTGGAACGGCGGAGGCCATTGCCAATGAACTGATCGATTGGGTGGAAAGCGAAGCCGCCGATGGTTTCATTCTCGGCTTTCCCGTCATTGCGGAAGGTCTCGACGATTTCATCCAACATGTACTGCCGATTCTGGAAGAGCGTGGCTATTTCAACCCGGAACTGAGCGGTGAAACGCTGCGCGATCATCTGGGGCTGCCGTTCCGCGAAAGCCGTTATTCGTCGGCGGTAGATCAACCGGTAAACAAGGCCGCACGGGCCTGAGGAGCCGGTTTCATGGATGTTACCTCCCGATCCCGCAACAGGCTTGATGCCGCCAGAGAAGGCATTGCCGCGCATCTCGATGAATTCATAGCGCTTCGCCATGACATTCATCAGCATCCGGAGCTTGCCTTCAACGAGCATCGCACGAGCCGCCTCATTGCTTCAAAACTTGCCTCCTGGGGCTATGACGTCACGACGGGAGTTGCGGGAACCGGCGTGGTTGCAACCTTGGTGCGAGGGGAAGGTCAGCGCCGTCTCGCGATCCGGGCAGATATGGACGCTCTACCGATAGAAGAGGCAACGGGGCTTCCCTATGCCAGCCGAAACAAAGGTGTGATGCACGCTTGCGGTCATGACGGGCATACGACGATCCTGCTCGCGGCTGCGCGATATCTGGCCGAGGCGGGGAATTTCAGCGGTACGCTCGATCTTGTTTTTCAACCGGCAGAAGAAATCGGTGCCGGAGCACGCAAGATGATAAGCGAAGGGCTTTTCGAACGGTTTCCCGCTGATGCCGTGTTCGGATTGCACAACTGGCCGGGTGTCACCGCAGGACGTTTCGGGTTTGTCGCCGGACCGGCGATGGCATCTGTAGACAAGGCTGTCATCAAGATCGTCGGCAAGGGTGGTCACGGGGCTGAACCGCACAATGCTGTCGATCCTATTGTCGCCGCTGCGTCTCTCATTACCGCCTTGCAGAGCATCGTTTCGCGCAATGTCGATCCACGTGAAATGGCGGTTGTCACGGTCGGTTCCATTCATGGCGGTGAAGCTTCGAACGTCATTCCTGGTTCGGTGGAACTGCAACTGACGATCCGTTCCTACAGCGAAGAGGTGCGGCGCGGATTGCAGATACGCATCCCGGCGCTTGCTCGCGCTCAGGCTGAAAGTTTTGGTGCCGTTGCGGAGGTCGACTATAGATTGGGCTTCCCTTCTGTCATCAATCCGGTTGAGGAGACCGCATTCGCCCGCAAGGTTGCAGTCGACGCCTTCGGCGATGACGCTCTCGACAGCGCATTTGCGCCACGCACTGCCAGCGAGGATTTTGCTTTCATGCTGCAGGCAAAGCCCGGCAGCTATCTCTTCGTCGGTAACGGCGACAGCGCGCCGCTGCACAGCGCCGAATACAACTTCAACGATCAGATCATCGCGCCAGCTGCCCTCTATTGGGTGCAGCTTGCCGAAGCCTTTCTCAACGAAAACAGACGGTGATGATGATGAGCGATATCTTTCTGTACACCAGTTCTCTTGATCCACGTGCGAAGCCGCTCATCGATGAGCTTCTGTATGAATATGACAGTCGTTACGGCACATATTTCAATGCGGAAGGTGCGGCGGCAGAAATGAACCGCTATCCGCCCGAGGCGTTTGCGCCACCCGGTGGTAATTTTGTGCTGTTGATCCGGGACGGTGAAACCATCGGCGGCGGTGCCTTTAAGGCTTTTGATGCGCGTACTGCGGAGTTCAAGCGCATCTGGACGCGGTCGGATCTGCGGCGACAGGGGCTGGCGCGCAAGCTTCTCGTGGAACTGGAAGAACAGGCAGCAAGACAAGGCTATTCCCGCATCTACCTGACGACCGGCTTCCGTCAGCCTGAAGCCGTCGGTCTCTATCTGAACAATGGTTATACGGCGCTTTTCGACACAGGTGCGGATCCTGAAATTTACAAGACGCTGCCTTTTGAAAAGGAGATCGGCCATCTGGTCGCTCCGCTCGGGCGCGGCAACGATCATCACATCACGGACCGACAACATATCGCCAGCCAGTGAACATCATCACAGGGCTGAAGGCCAAGGAATGACCAGATGGCAGTAACGACAGAATTCTCAAACGCGCAGATTGCAACCCGCCCCGTGGAGCGCAAGCAGGACTATTCGCGCTACAGGATCGTTCCGGCAAAGCATCCAGCACGCTTTGTGGGTAGTGTGTTCGCGGCCCTCGTGATCGGGCTTGTGCTCTATTCGATCTTTACCAATCCGCAGTGGGGCTGGAACGTTTTTGCTGAATGGTTCTTTGCCGAACCGGTGCTCGTCGGCCTCGGGCGGACGCTGCTGCTGACAGCACTCGCGGCTGTATCAGGTTCCATTCTCGGCACGCTGCTGGCCTTAGCCCGTGTATCGAGGTCGCCGCTGCTTTCAGGCCTTTCCTGGGGTTATATATGGTTGTTGCGTTCCATACCGCTGATCGTATTGCTGCTTATCCTGAACAATCTCGGTTACCTCTATGCGAACATCACGCTGAGTGTGCCTTTCACAGATCGCGTATTGTTCGATTACCCGACGGTACAATTGCTGACACCGTTTGCAGCTGCCTTTCTCGGCCTGACCCTCAACCAGTCAGCCTTCTTCGCCGAAATCGTACGCGGCGGCATTCTCTCCGTCGATCAGGGTCAACATGAAGCTGCTGCCGCGCTTGGCCTGCCGCGCAACCGTCAAGCCTTGCGAATTGTTCTGCCACAAGCCATGCGTTCCATCCTTCCGACGGGTTTCAACGAGATCATCGGTCTCGCCAAGGGCACTTCCATGGTCTATGTGCTCGCCTTGCCGGAGCTGTTCTACACAGTTCAGGTGATCTACCGGCGCAATCTGGAAGTCATTCCACTGCTGATGGTGGCGACGGTCTGGTATCTGGTCATCATGACCGTGCTTTCAGTGGCGCAGTATTATATCGAGCGTTATTTCGCCAAGGGTGCGGTTCGCAATCCGGTTCCCCTGCCATTCCAGGCATTCTTCAATCGCTACAAGCGCTCCTTGCCGCTGACCTCGGAGTTGTCGGGACAAGTGCACAGGACGGTTCCGGTCGCGGGTTTCCGCGATGTCGGCACAGTGTCTGCAGGCGCACCTATTCATATCCACGATATTTCCAAGCGCTTCGGCCCGAACACGGTGCTGAACCATGTGGAATTGTCCCTTCCGGCAGGCAGTGTGACGGCAATTCTCGGCCCGTCCGGCTCCGGTAAGTCCACGCTGCTGCGCTCGATCAATCATCTGGAGCGTGTGGATGAAGGCTTCATTTCCGTTGATGGCGCGCTGGTCGGTTATCGTCAGGACGGAGACACGCTCTATGAGTTGAAGGAAAAGGACATTCTCAAACGCCGTGCCGATATTGCGATGGTGTTCCAGAACTTCAATCTCTTTCCACACATGACAGTTCTTGAAAACATCATCGAAGCGCCGATCCAGGTACGCGGTCTTGCGCGGGAGGCAGCGGTCCGGCTGGCGCTTGATCTGCTGGCGCGTGTCGGCCTCAGTGACAAGGTTGAAGCCTATCCGCGTCAATTGTCCGGAGGGCAGCAGCAGCGCGTGGCGATAGCGCGGGCATTGGCGCTTCGTCCGAAGGTCATCCTGTTCGACGAACCGACTTCGGCGCTTGATCCGGAACTGGTCGGTGAGGTGCTCGACGTCATCAAGGAACTTGCCCGTACTGGCACTACCCTTGTGATCGTCACTCACGAGACCGGCTTTGCGCGTGAAGTTGCCGACACGGTTGTCTTTATGGAAGCCGGGCAGATTGTAGAGGCCGGTCCGCCATCCCGCATTTTCAACGACGCGCAGCATCCGCGCACACGTGAATTTCTGGCCAAGGTTCTTTGAACCGGTGCTGGAAGAACCGACACAACAAGGAGACGGGAAATGACATTTATCAGAAAAGCGGGTTACTGGACCGCCGGAGTTATCGCTATTGGGTTGCTTGGTTCCGGTGCCGCACGCAGCGAGGGGAAATTCGATCTCAGCCCGGAACAGCCGAACCGGCTGCGCGTCGAGAAGATCGCCAAGCGTGTCGAGGAAATCAGGAACTTCAAGTTCGTCAAGGACGGCGTTCTGACTATCGGCATAAGCACCAGCGGACATCTACCACTGCATGACTATGCGTCGGATTCCAAGACCGTCATCGGTTACGACGTCGATCTGGCGCAGATCATCGCCGATAGTTTGGGCCTCCAGTTGGAACTGGTTTCTGTCGCATGGGCTGACTGGCCGCTGGGTCTTTCCTCTGGCAAGTTCGATGCAGTGATTTCGAATGTGACGGTGACGGAAGAACGTAAGGAGAAATTCGATTTCTCCACCTATCGCAAGGATGAGCTTGGCTTCTATGTGAAATCCGACAGCGAGATCGGCGAGATCAAGTCTCCGAAAGATATTGCCGGTCTCAAGGTCATCACAGATGCGGGCACCAATCAGGAAAAAATCCTGCTGGAATGGGACCGCCAGAACGTAGCTGCCGGTCTGAAAGCCGTTGAGGTGCAGTATTACGATGATGATGCGGTTAAGGATCTCGCCGTCCAGAGCGGACGCGCCGACGCCGTTTTCAGCGTAAATGCGACGCAAGCTTACTCTGCAGGCATTAACGGCAAGACGAAGCTGGTCGGCACTGTGAGCGGGGGCTGGCCGATTACGGCTGAAATTGCCGTCACGACGCGCAAGGGAAGTGGCCTTGCCCAGCCGCTGACCGATGTCCTGAATGATTTGATCGCAAGCGGGGCATATCAGAAGGTTCTGGAAACCTGGAATCTTGGACCGGAAGCAATCACCGAAGCCAAAACCAACCCGCAGGGACTGCCGAAGAGCGGCTCGTGAGTTGAAAGGTGAGGGACGGGTCGGTTTGAGGGGACGCGAACTGACCCGCATATTTCTGTGATACTGGAGAAAATTTACATGAGAGCAGGAGCTCTGTTGATCGCGGCCCTTGCATGGGTGGCATTTCCGGTTCTGACGGCCGTGGCAGGAGACGGTTTCGACCTTTCTCCGGAGCAACCGGGTCGTATTCATACGAAGAAGAATGAGACGGCGGCCACAGCCATTCCCGCTGACTTCAAATTCGTTGCGCCGGGTAAATTTACCGTGGCCGTGGCTCCCGGTGGCCCGCCTCTGGCGACTTATGCCACTGATGCGCGAACGGTCGTCGGCGCCGATCCGGAATATGCTTCTGCGATCGCTGAAAGTCTGGGCCTGCAGCTGGAGCTCGTTCCGGTGGCGTGGATCGACTGGCCGCTGGGGCTGGCTTCCGGCAAGTATGATGCCGTCATTTCAAACGTTGGCGTGACCGAGGAACGCAAGGAAAAATTCGACTTTTCGACTTATCGGCAGGGTCTGCACGGGTTCTTCGTCAAGTCGGACAGTCCGGTCACCTCTATTAAGGAACCGAAGGATGCTGCGGGTTTGCGCATCATTGTAGGTGCGGGGACAAATCAGGAGCGCATTCTCGTCAAATGGAGCGAGGAAAACGTTGCCGCCGGTCTGAAACCGATTGAATTGCAATATTACGACGATGAAGCCGCAAGCCTGCTTGCGCTCCGGTCAGGACGGGCCGACGTGATTGTGCAGCCACATGCGCAGCTCGTTTTCATTGCAGCGCGTGACAAGAATATCAAGCGGGTCGGAACATTGAGCGCAGGTTGGCCGGATCGTTCCGATGTCGCGATCACAACCCGCAAGGGGAGCGGTCTGGCCGATGCACTGACGGTAGCTACCAATGGTCTGATCGAGGATGGAGCCTATGCCAGAATTCTCGAGCGCTGGCAGCTGGAGGAAGAAGCGCTTCCCCGATCCGAAACAAACCCGCCGGGACTGCCGAAGTTCAACTGAGCCGAATATTGTTTCCCTGTAACTGAAGGATCGAAAGTGCCCAAAACTGTCGAATATTTCTTCTCCATCGGATCGCCGTGGTCATATCTCGGGCTGGATACGTTGGAGGAGCTGTCCTCAAGACATCTGTTTGAAATCAAGCCTCATCTGGCGACTGTCATCGAGGAGAATGGCGGAATATTCGCCAGAAACCGTCCCGATGCGCGCCGTGCCTACGGCACGCGTGATCTGAAACGATGGGCGAAGTTTCGTGGTAAACCTTTGCTGGTGGAAAATCGCCCGGCACTCGGCGACCCGACGTCTGCTTCCTTTTTGGTGATCGCCGTCTATCTTGACGGCGAGAACTGGTTGCAGCTGGTGCGGGCGCTGCAACATGCCTTCTGGGAAGAAGCGAAGGATATAGGGCAACCGAATGTCCGCCGCGCGGTGGCTGACACCGCAGGCTTCGACGGGGCCTATCTCCTGTCACGGGAGCAGGACGAGGACGTCCAGGGAAAATGGCGAAATGATCGCGAGATTGCCGTCGAAAAGGGCGTATTCGGATTTCCAACCTACATCTATGAAGATGAAGTTTATTGGGGACAGGACAATCTGGGCTTCCTGTCGAGCCATCTGCGCGGCGAGATACCTTAGGTTCATAGCAGGATTCTAGAAAGCCGCGTTCGGATGCTTTGCCCGGCTTGGTGTCGGCGAGCCTTTAACACGTTGGATTTCTGCTTGTCGTGTTGTTGGGTGATTTCTTATTGTATTTGTTCCAAATCAATGAACTCTCTGTCTGATCCGATAGTTTCCAACCGAAAGACATGCTCGCAAATAATAGCAGAGCAAATGCAGGTTGGACGTGAAAATAGCATTATTGGGCCGTGTGGTCGCTCCAGCTTTCCGACTGCCGGAACAGGGTTTTCCAAGTGTCAGTCAGCCATTTTCATTTTTACTAGAAGCCGCCAGGGTCGTCGCGTTGGCGGCGATGGTTCTGGCGCTCTGCTGGCAGACCACAGCATCCGCCGCTGATCTGGAAAAATACCTTCCCAAGGTTGAGGCAAGCGCGCTCTTCAAAGAGGCCGATGCTATCGGCAAGCCGCAGGGCGAGCCGCCAATCGCACCACTGATGAAGCGGGGTGAGGTAATCGGTTATGCTTATTTGAATTCTGATTTCACCAGTTCCATCGGTTATTCCGGCAAGCCTATCCATATTGTCGTCGGCATTGATACCAAAGGCGTCATACGCGGCATAAAACTGGTCGACCACAAAGAGCCGATCGTGCTGATCGGCATTCCCGAAGCGAAGGTTGTGGCTGCGCTGAACTCGCTGGTCGACAGTGACATGAGTGCTGTCGCGGCTGGCCAGAACAAGCCTCCGCAGGTGGAGATCGTCAGCGGTGCCACGGTTACTGTGCTCGTCATGGGAGACAGCGTCGTTCGTTCGGCCGTCGGGCTCGTTCGTAGTGGGCGGCTCGGTAATGCGCCTGTGCAGGTCGCCGCAGCCGATGCGCAGCGCACGGTTGATCTGCAGCTCCGTGATGAACAGGACTGGCAGGCATTGATCGGTGACGGATCGGTCCGCAGCCTGAAACTGTCGGTTGGTGATGTGACACAGGCATTCCGTGACGCCAAACATGATCGTGCCGCCGAAAATCCCGAAACAACCAACCCTGAAGACGAATTCATCGAACTTTATGTTGCGCCAGTCTCGGTGCCGTCGATCGGTATCAGCCTGCTTGGCAAGGATGGCTTCGAACGCTTGCAAAAGCGGCTGAAGCCAGGACGTCAGGCGATCCTGGTTGCGGGCGACGGAGCCTATTCTTTCAAGGGCTCCGGATATGTGCGCGGCGGTATCTTTGACCGCATCGAGTTGATGCAGGACGGGCAGGGCGTACGTTTCCGCGACAAGAACCATACCCGTATCGGCGATATCATGGCCGAAGGCGCACCGCGTCTGCGCGAGATAGCACTGTTCGAGGTGCCTGACGGGTTTGGCTTCAACGTGACGGAACCGTGGGATCTGCAGCTTCTGGTACAGCGCGGTTTCGGTGCGCGGGACAAGGCCAATATCAGTTACGATCTCGGCTACAGTTTGCCGGAAAAGTATCTGGCGAAGCAGCCGGAACCAGCTCCCGTGCAGCCTGCAGCAACGACAGCAGATGCACCGCGTCAGCCGCAACCGGTCGGCGAAGCCAATGCTGCCGACATTCTGGGCGAGGGCAATCCGCTCTGGGTCCGGATGTGGGAGATGAATCGTGCCAATGTGGTCATCACCGCTTTTGCCATAACGGTTCTTGTCGGCATCTTCTTCTTCCAGAACAGTCTGGTCAGGCATCCGCGCTTCTTCACCTGGCTGCGGCGCAGCTATCTTCTGTTCATCCTTGTCTGGCTCGGTTTCTACAACAATGCACAATTGTCGGTCGTCAACGTCCTGACCTTCACCAACTCCCTGATTACCGGCTTTAACTGGGAATTCTTCCTGACATCGCCGCTGATCTTCATTCTGTGGGCATCGGTGGCGGCGGGGCTGCTGTTCTGGGGGCGTGGCCCCTTCTGCGGCTGGCTGTGCCCGTTTGGCGCCCTGCAAGAACTTACCAATAATCTCGCCCAATGGCTGAAGGTGCCGCAGGTCAAGCTTCCATGGGGACTGCACGAACGCCTCTGGCCTCTCAAATACATGATCTTCCTCGGCCTGTTTGGGTTGTCGCTCTATTCGGTCGCTCTGGCGGAAGTGTTTGCAGAAGTCGAACCATTCAAGACCTCGATAATTCTCAAATTCACACGTGAGTGGCCGTTCGTCATTTATGCGCTGACACTTCTGACTGCAGGCCTGTTCATCGAGCGCTTCTACTGCCGTTATATGTGCCCGCTCGGCGCGGCTCTCGCCATCCCCGGACGCATCCGCATGTTCGAATGGCTGAAACGTTGGCCGGAATGCGGTTCGCCCTGCCACCGTTGTGCCAAGGAATGCCCGGTCGAGGCGATCCATCCGGAGGGGCAGATCAATGTCAATGAATGCATTTACTGCATGCATTGTCAGGAACTCTATCACGACGACCAGCGCTGCCCGCACATGATCCAGGTGCGCGTGAAGCGTGAAAAATTCGCAGCCCGCAATGCCCCCCTCGCAGCGGCTGCCGAACGTGGCGGTGGACCGGCCAGACCCGTCATCTCAGTCAAAGGAAAACCGGTTGAAGGCATTGCCGATACCGGTCCTGCTGTCTGACTTTTCTAAAGGAGAGAAGCATGTCTGAAGAAACCAAAAAAACGCAGCTTAGTCGAAGACAGCTGCTCGGCTCGTCAGCCTTTGTGGCTGCTGCCGGCGCAAGTGGTCTTGGTGGCGCGCTGTTTGCAGGTTCAACCGAACCGGCAATAGCAGCTGCCGGCGGTGCTGGCCACAGTGCGGAGGTGAAGCCCGGAGAACTGGACGAATATTACGTCTTCTTTTCCAGCGGTCAGAGCGGTGAGGTCCGTATTGTCGGCTTGCCATCAATGCGCGAACTGATGCGCATTCCGGTGTTCAATCGCGATAGCGCGACCGGCTGGGGCCAGACAAATGAAAGCCTTAAGGTGCTGACCGAAGGCCTTCTGCCGCAGGACCAAGAGTTCCTCAAAGATCGCGGGGGCATTTTCCTGAATGGTGACTTGCACCACCCGCACCCGTCCTTCACGGAAGGCACCTATGACGGGCGCTATCTCTACGCCAACGACAAGGCCAATACGCGTGTCTGCCGCATCCGTCTTGATGTGATGAAATGCGACAAGATCATTCAGCTCCCGAACCAGCACACCGTGCATGGCTTGCGCGTGCAGAAATATCCGAAAACCGGATATGTCTTCTGCAACGGTGAAGATCGCGCGCCGATCCCGAACGACGGCAGCAATCTGACCGATACCAAGCAATATCACGCGATCTTCACGGCCGTTGACGGCGAGACCATGAAGGTTGCCTGGCAGATCATGGTCGATGGTAATCTGGATAATGTCGACTGCGATTATCAGGGCAAATATGCTTTTGCCACCTGCTACAATTCGGAAGAGGGTACGACGCTCGCCGAAATGATGTCGAGCGAGCAGGACTGGATCGTCATCTTCAACCTGAAGCGTATCGAAGAGGCGGTTGCCAAGGGTGATTTCAAGGAAATCAACGGTGTGCCGGTCATCGATGGACGTCACGGTTCCAAATATACGCGTTACATTCCTGTGCCGAACAGCCCGCATGGCATCAACACTGCGCCAGACGGTATTCATGTGGTTGCCAACGGCAAGTTGTCGCCGACCGTTACCGTGTTCGACGTTCGCAAGTTCGATGAGCTTTTCGACGACAAGATCAAGCCCCGCGATGCTGTGGTTGCGGAACCTGAACTCGGACTTGGGCCATTGCATACGGCTTATGATGGCAAGGGCAACGCCTATACAACGCTCTTCATCGACAGCCAGATCTGCAAATGGAATATCGAGGACGCCAAGCGAGCCTTCAAGGGTGAAAAGGTCGATCCGATCCGTCAGAAACTCGATGTGCATTATCAGCCCGGTCACAATCACACTTCCATGGGGCAAACCAAGGAAGCCGACGGTCAGTGGCTGATCTCGCTCAACAAGTTCTCCAAGGATCGCTATCTCAATGTCGGCCCACTCAAGCCGGAAAATGACCAGCTCATCGATATTTCCGGTGAGAAGATGGTGATTGTCCATGACGGACCAAGTTTTGCCGAACCGCACGATGCAACGATTGTTCATCGCTCCAAGATCAATCCCGTCAACTTCTGGAGCCGTGAGGATCCATTCTTCGCCGATGCTGTCACTCAGGCGAAAGCCGATGGCCTCGACCTGATGGACGCGAATGAGGTGATCCGGGATGGCAATAAGGTGCGCGTTTATATGACGTCTGCCGCGCCAGCCTTCGGTCTAACCGAGTTCACCGTCCAGCAGGGCGATGAGGTGACGGTGTATGTCACCAATATCGACGAGATCGAAGATCTTACGCACGGCTTCGCCATCATCAATTACGGGGTCAACATGGAGATCGGACCACAGGCGACCGCGTCTGTCACCTTCACGGCCAACAAGCCGGGCGTGTGGTGGTATTACTGCTCGTGGTTCTGCCACGCCATGCACATGGAAATGAAGGGCCGGATGCTCGTGGAACCGAAGAAGGCCTGACTGCCATGAGGTTCCCCCGCCGGTTTCAGTCCTTCAGTGCCGCAATGCTGCTGACCGTCGTTCTTTGCGACGGTTTGCAGGCACGGCAGATCGATGTCGTAGCAGGCGAAGGCGTACAGGCGGCTATCGACAAAGCGGAGCCGGGCGATGTCGTCCGGCTTCTGAAAGGCAAGCACAATGGCGCGGTTACGATCGACCGCGCCATTGAACTGACCGGCGAGCAGGGCGCCATTGTGGACGGACTTGGCTCGGGCAATGCCATAACGGTCAACGCGCCGGACGCGATTGTGCGCGGGCTGGAAGTGCGCGGTTCGGGCGATAACATGCCCGACCTCAACTCCGGAGTTTTCGTGGCCAAAACCGCCACGGGCGCACGCGTCGAGAACAATCGACTAATCGATAACCTATACGGGATTTATTTGCATGGCGCCGCAAATTCCATCGCGAGCGGCAATGAGATCGTTGGCCGTCGAGGCGTGCGCATGGCACAAACGGGTAGCGGCGTTTCCATCTGGAATGCGCCCGGCGCACAGGTTATCGGCAACGTCATTCGCTACGGGCGCGACGGCATCTATACCAATGCCAGCCGCAAGAATATCTTTCGCGACAATGTGATGGAGAATGTCAGGTTCGCCGTCCATTACATGTACACGGATGACAGTCAGGTCATCGGCAATGTTTCGCGCAACAATTCGGTTGGTTTCGCGATCATGTACACCAACCGTCTCAAGGTGCTGGACAACCTGTCTGACGGCGACCGGGATCATGGCTTGTTGCTCAATTATGCAAACAGTTCGGTCATTTCCGGTAATCGCGTGATCGGGCGCATGCAACCGATAGATCGCTGGCTTGATGCCGGTGTTCAGAAGGCTGAACACGGTCTTCCTGCGGACGACCAGACGGAAACCCAGACGGGCGAAACCTCGCGGCTCGGTCCGGAAAAATGTGTTTTCATTTACAACGCCAACAAGAACAAGTTCACCGAAAACAGTTTCGAGAACTGCAGCATAGGCATTCACTTTACTGCCGGTTCCGAGGGCAATGCCATGAGCGGCAACGCCTTCATCAACAACCGCAATCAGGTGAAATATGTCGGCACGCGCAACCTCGACTGGTCGGTCAATGGACGCGGCAATTATTGGAGCGACAATCCGGCCTTCGATCTCAATGGCGATGGTATCGCTGACAGCCCTTACCGGCCCAATGATCTGATCGACAAGGTTTTGTGGACTGCGCCACAGGCAAAAATTCTCATCAATAGTCCGGCAATCGAGACAATCCGCTGGGCACAGACCCAGTTCCCGGCGCTTTTGCCGGGCGGTGTCGTCGATAGCTATCCCCTTATGAAGCCGCCGCATCCGGCCGATCCGGCGAAAGGAAAACCAAATGACTGAGACTGTCATTCTTGATCAGGTCACAAAGTCCTATGGCGGGTTCAATGCTATCAGCGATGCGAGTTTCCGCCTCCACGCTGGAGAAAGCATTGCGCTGGTCGGCCATAATGGTGCTGGAAAAACGACGATGATAAAGCTCATGCTCGGTCTGATCCGCCCGACCAAGGGCGCGGTTCGCGTGTTGGGCGAAGATCCGGCGACCGGTGCCTTTGCCGCCAGATTGCGGCTTGGCTATCTGCCTGAGCACGTCTCTTTCAATCTGGCGCTGACTGGAGCGGAAACGCTCGGCTTCTATGCGCGGCTCAAGAGAATGCCGGTTGCCCAAAATGTAGAACTGCTGGAGCGCGTCGGCCTTGCCCATGCCGCAAACAGGCGGGTCGGCACCTATTCGAAGGGGATGCGCCAGCGACTGGGGCTTGCTCAGGCATTGCTCGGGCAACCGTCCGTTCTGTTGCTTGACGAGCCGACGACCGGTCTCGATCCCGCCTTGCGTCAGAGCTTCTATGAAGTTCTTGAAGAATTGCGGAGCAAAGGCGCGACAATCCTGATGTCATCCCATGCCTTGACCGAACTGGAAACCAAAGTCGGGCGCGTCATCATCGCGAACAAGGGCAAGATCATTGCCGATGGCTCCATCGATGCGTTGCGCCGGATTTCACAATTACCGCTTCGCATACGGGTGCAGACGCCAGACGTCTCCCGGTTGCCTTCGACAACCGCCAATGCTGCATTGCGCTGGCATCGTCTCGGCTCGGATATCTTCGAAACGGAAGCTCCGACGGAAGGCAAGATGGCTCTTGTCCGTGAAATCGTGGCCATGAACGACAATCTCACGGAACTCGATCTCGTTCCGCCGACGCTGGACGAACTTTACGCCCACTTCCTCAATACCGGGGAAGCGGCCCTCGCGGAGGCAGCGGAATGAACAATATTCTCATAATCGCTTCCAAGGAAATTCAGGAAGGGTTGCGCAATCGCTGGGTTCTGGCGACAACGCTATTGCTTGCGGCATTAGCCTTGAGCATGACTTTTCTCGGCAGCGCACCCACCGGCAGTTCGGTTGCCGCGAGCAAGCTGGACGTTGTGATAGTCAGTCTCTCCAGCCTGACAATCTTCCTCATCCCTCTTATTGCCCTTCTCATTTCGCATGACGCGATTGTCGGGGAAATGGAACGCGGTACGATGCTGCTGCTTCTGAGCTATCCGATAAGCCGGTTTCAGCTGGTTCTTGGAAAATTCATTGGTCAGCTTGCTATTCTGTCCTTCGCGACATTGTTCGGGTACGGCGCGGCGGCTGTGGCGCTGATCGTGACCGGGTCCGGCGTGGATGCTGGAAGCTGGCTGTCGCTGTTCAAACTTATTATCTCGTCGGTCCTGCTGGGAGCCGTGTTCATCGCCATCGGTTTTCTTGCAAGCACCTTGGTGCGGGAGCGGAGCACGGCAGCAGGTATCGCCATCGGCGTCTGGCTGTTCTTCGTGCTGATCTATGACGCAGCACTTCTTGCTCTGCTGGTTTTCGATCAGGGCCGCATTGTTGGCGGTGGCATACTCAACGGTCTGCTTCTTCTCAATCCAGCCGACTCTTACCGGCTTCTCAACTTCGGTCTCGGACAGGCCGGATCTTTGACTGGCATGGGCGGAATAGCCGGTAACGCCACACTCTCGGCTCCAGCTCTGACGCTAGCGCTCGGCCTCTGGGTCATGCTGCCACTGTCCCTTTCCATGCTGGTTTTTTCGAGGAAAGAATTATGAAACGCGCTCTGTTTCTTGCCCCCCTGTTTCTGGTTCTGCTTGCAGGATGCTCTCCGGACGAGAAGAATGATGCCGTGATGGCTCCTTTCGCGCTGACGGAAAGCGCAATGGGCCGATATTGCGGAATGAATGTTCTGGAGCACCCCGGCCCCAAGGGGCAAATCATTCTCGAGCCGACAAACGAGGCAGTATGGTTCTCTTCCGCCCGTGATACGCTCGCCTTTACGATGCTGCCTGAGGAGCCAAAAGGGATCGCGGCGATCTATGTTTCAGATATGGCGAAAGCGCCAAGCTGGGAAGAGCCGGGAGCGGAAAACTGGGTCGATGCGCGCAAAGCCTTTTTCGTGATTGAAAGCGCTGCTGTAGGTGGAATGGGGGCACAGGAGGCCGTGCCGTTTTCGACACGAGAAGCAGCGGAGAAGTTCGTTGCGGCAAAGGGCGGCCGTATTAGCACGTTCACCGAAATACCGGAGGATTACGTTCTCGGCGGTCAGTCGGCGCGGCCCTCCGATCTTGGAGCCGAAAGCCATGCGCATTGAAGGTGGACAGCGTGTCAGTCGTCGGCTTGTACTTGCGGGTGGTGCGGCTGGAGTAGTGTTCTGGGCCACTCCAAAACACGCAGTTTCACTCGACCTTCCTGAGCCCATCATCTGGCGTGGCCAGGCGATGGGGGCACCTGCCAAGATCATACTCTATCATCCGGATCGTTCGATTGCCGAAAGGTTGCTGCGCGAAGTTGTTCAAGAAGCGGAAAGGCTGGAGAACATCTTCAGCCTCTATCGTGAAGATTCAGAACTTGCCGAACTTAATCGCAATGGGGCGCTGGCATCGCCTTCGCCTGATCTGGTCGAGGTATTGCGTATCTGCCATGAATGCTGGCAGGCCAGCGACGGCCTTTTCGATCCGACGGTACAGCCCCTTTGGAACTGTCTGAAAAAGTACTTCTCACAAGAACATCCTTCTCCCGACGGACCATCGCGACAGCTTTGGGACGAAGCTCTTGCAAAGGTAGGGTTCAGTCACGTTCTATTCGATGATAACCGCATTGCATTCTCCAAGCCATCTATGTCTCTGACGCTAAACGGTATTGCGCAGGGTTATGTCACCGACCGCGTGACGGCATTGTTGCAAAGGGCAGGGGCCGAACATGCACTGGTCGATATGGGGGAGTATCGCGCTCTCGGCTCAAGACCTGACGGCACGGCATGGCGCATTGGCATCGCCGATCTGGAAGCCGGAGCTGCTGCCGAAGAACATGTCGATATCCGCAATCAGGCGCTCGCAACATCCAGCTTCACGGGCTTTCAGTTTGAGGAGTCCGGACGGTTTAACCATTTGCTCAACCCAAAAACCGGATTCTCAGCGGCACTTTATCGCCGGGTGACTGTGGTTGCCCGTGATGCAGCGCGAGCCGATGCCTGGGCAACTGCGTTCAGCCTAATGGACAAGAAGCAGATCAAAGCAGTTATCGGTAGCGAGCCGGATATGTCTGTGATTGCACAGACGCGCTCTGGCGAACGAGTAGCCCTGGGCTCGTAGGATAATGGGCGGCGTTATCGTACTGATCACAGGCGCATCCCATCCCAAGCAGGTTGATACTCAGGAGGCGCAAAAATGATACGTTTTTTAAGAATCAGGGCGTCTTATGCGAACGTGGCGATGGATGTTGTTGATCTTTAGAATGAATGCCAGGAAACTCTGAGCAATCGGCATTTGCCGATACAAGCACCGTCGCGCAGTCATGCTTTTTTAAGTTGCCAGACTGAAAACCTGTTCTGGAACCAATGCTCAGTCGAGCCAAGTTATCGCAATAATTCCAAGGGGATCGAATGGTGGGCGTGACAGGGATTGAACCTGTGACCCCTACGATGTCAAGGCCCAGGAACCGTAAGAAATCGGTGATCGGCAGTTAGCATGTGTTACCAGCATTCGCCATCCCAAACACTGTAATTTCAGAGGAAAATCAAAAGTCACGTGTCAGCAGCGTGTCAGTCCTGTGTCGCAGGGAGGATTGCATATGATCGTCGTGATCTCGTGAAGATCGCCGCCGCTCGATCCGACAGGTGAGCTGCTAACGAATTCTTTAATAACGGCGGAGCACCATTCGAAGTCCGCCGCAGTCAACATCTTGAGAAGTTGATCGCAGATGACCCACGACTTAAAAGGTACGGCGGCAAAGTTGGCTAAGCTGGTGGAAGAGGAGGGCTCCTACGAGTTCGAGGGGTTCTCGTGGTTGCCAACTACCATAGAAGGAGTTGCTGACTATCTCAGCAAACATAAGAATACTATTCGCAAAATCATCGATAAACCGCCATTTCACTACATCACCCGCAATACGGAAGAGGATGGCAGGCACATTCTGTTGAAACTGGGTACAGAGCTTTGTGAAACCGACCACGTCTTCAAGCTACGTGCGATATGGTCAAAGGGTCTAATCATTTACAACAAGACGTTGGCCACGCACCTAACGATGAAGGTAATGTATTTCAAGCAGATTGGTGCTGAAAAGAAACTCTACGAGCGCCTCTTGGTCCGCATTGCCGAGGCTGAGAAAGGCGCAAAGAACTTGGAGAAGCTCAAAGCCGGAGAAAAAGTACCATTGAACGTTCCGCCGTCACATATGGGCCAGCTGCGTGGCGTTGTGCAGAAGCTTGGTGACGATGCCACCAACGTTACCGCATCCCTGGTTACGTTTGAAGGCTGGACGCGGTTTATGGCTTATCTCAAAACAGCCGAGAGAGAGATGAGGCACCTCCATTGGCCATATCCTGGCGCGATCAAGGACAACCCGGATCTTGCTCTGCAAGCCTACCTTGATGATCTACAAGAGGAGCAAAAGATTGAGCCTGCCGACAGCGCCCGATTACTCGCCAAGATCAACGAGTTGAAGCCGCAATAGGTAACCTGAATAGAAAGTGTGTTTTCTCTTGTCCCCTGTATACAAGGTTAAGAACATAATCCTTCCTATTAATTCCAGGGGGACAGAGAAAATACACTATAGGAAGGATCGTGTCGCTTACGCTCCACGCCCTTCCATTTTCGGGGAAGATACAAGTTTATCAAAAATGTGGCCGAGAGATACAAACGCGGGCGCCTGCGAGCCAGGCGCATCCGCAATTAGCAACCAACCTCAGTAATTGACAGAATAAGAATAAAAATACTCGTTATATTATTGTTTTTGCTGTGTTATTTTTGATTTCCCTGTGCAAGGATTGCTCACATACGGAGGCAATGTCTTGCAGAACACTATATTCTCGATAGGTCATTCAAATCTGCCATGGGAGCATTTTAGTTCTTTGCTCGAGCGGTCGGACATCAGCGTCGTCTTGGATGTTCGTTCCACCCCTCGATCTCGGCTGCATTATTTCAACCAGCATGAACTGCGGTACCGGCTGAACGGCGCTGGCGTCAGCTATCTGCATTTGGGAGACCAGTTGGGTGGTCGTCCAAACACCGGTACCATCAATTATGAGACGATGGCAGAAACGGCTTCGTTTGCTCAAGGGATCGCGAGGGTGCTGGAGATCGCCCCTCGCTGTCGGCCCGTTTTAATGTGCTCGGAGCATGAGCCGCTGGGATGTCATCGCTGCCTATTGGTGGGGCGTCATCTGGTTGAACAATGCAACGCTACCGTCACGCACATTCTGCGTGATGGCAGGATTGAACCTCACCGAGATACAGAAGACCGGTTGCTGGCCAAGTGGAAGGTCGGCAGCGATTTGTTCCAAACCCGCGCTGAGCGCCTCAACGTCGCCTATCGTCTTCAAGCGCGTAAGCTGGGGGTAGGGGCATGAAGCGTGAGTATTCCCAGACCGAGTTTTCGAAAAATCATCCTGTTGATCATGCAGGGGTAAATTCGACTGGGCTCGGCACGTCGTGTCATGTTCCATCGGATGCGTCCGAAAGATTTTTCGACAGATTGGTAGAATACGAGATTACGGCTTCACTGAACAGAAATCCGAGCGCTGATAGAATTGCAATTAATTGCACAAGCCAGCGCGTAGATAAGTTTTGTGCAATTAATTGCAATTCTGAGAACCATTTCCAAATCGGGCTTTCCAAGCCTGTTCGCGATTTCATTTCCCAATCTTTATCCCCAGCAACAAAACGAGCCTACGCGGCGGATATGGCTCATTTTGCAGCATCTGACCGCGATCTTCCTGCATCGCCCAATGATGTAGCCGAGTATCTTGCCGAAATGGCAGGCGCGTTTGCTGTCGCCACCATCCAGCGACGCCTTGTCTCCGTTTCCAAGGCGCACCGGGCGCTTGGGGCTGACGATCCGACCCAATCGGAACTGGTCAAAGCAACCATGCGAGGTATTCGGCGCACCTATGGTGTGGCTCAAAGACAGGCGGCGGCTTTGCTGCGGGATGATCTGTTTGTGATGCTGGATAAGCTGGGGGATCGTCCGAAGGATGTTCGCGACCGGGCCCTGCTCTTGTTGGGCTTCGCCACCGCCATGCGGCGCTCGGAGATCGCGGCGCTCGACGTCTGCGATGTAGAGTTTGTGCCCAAGGGAATGCTGGTCAAGCTACGCCGCTCGAAAACCGATCAGGAAGGCCATGGCCGGATAATCGCCGTTCCTTTCGGACGGACCCGGCATTGCCCAATTGCGGCGCTGAAGGCATGGCTTGAACTTGCGGATCGTCGGGAGGGACCGATTTTTACCACGCTGGACAAGCACGGCCATATGTTCGAGCAGCGGATTTCCGGTGAGGCTGTGAGCCATGTCGTCAAAACCCGTATCGCGGCAGCGGGTTACGATCCCTCAACGTTCTCGGGCCATTCGTTGCGGGCGGGTTTTGCGACTTCGGCGGCGCAAGCCGGAGCGTCAACCTACAAGATCAGGCAAATAACGGGGCATCGATCCGAAGCGAGCCTATCACGCTATGTCCGCGATACCGGCTTGTTTACCGACAACGCTGCCGCTCGTGTCCTGTAGCTCCGGCACTCCGCGCTATTTCTTTTGTTTCAGGGCAGCGTCGATCACGCCACTGATCCACCGCAGGTCGTTTTCGCCCAAACCGGCAAGGCGAACAGTCAAAGCTGTCAGCGTCGGGTTTCGTTTCGCGGCAGAAGTCAATTCGGTCGTGAACAGCTCAGCCGGATCAATCCGTAATGCAATGGCAAGTCGTTCAATCAACGGGAAGCGTGCACCGGTCGCGCCGGTTTCGATTTTCGAGATCATATCGACACTGATCGAAGCCGCTTCCGCGAGCTCGTCTTGTGTCATCCCGGCTTTGCGCCGATGGGCCGCGACCAAACGCCCAAATCGCTTCCGAAGATCGTCCATACTGCTCTCCACGACCCTGTGTAGAGAGGCAGTTGTGAGAATAGCAGTGACGTAAATTCAGACATTTACCAATTTCCGTAATCTAATTACAAGAAACGGTAATTAGATTGCTATGCTAAGATCAATTCGTAAGCTGGATGGGTGACAATGCGCAAACCAATCGCCGTGACCTTTTTTGTCCTTATTGGAATGCTCGATGCGGCGTCCGCCGATGTCTACGACTGCAAGTTTCCGAAGACCGGTCGGGTGATCATCGATACTCGTGAACCGGGAGTCTCGATTACGGTCGGCGGCGAGAAAAAGTCCGCACAGTCGGGCAGCTATTTCTACGAGACCGACGATGGTGCCTTTGCCGTCGCTTTCAAACCGGACATGAAGACGTGGGAAGTGCTCCCAGATGGTGAAGCCGCCACCAGCTGCAAGGTGAAGAAATGAGCGCCGATCCCGTAGCCCAGCTCCGCACAATGAAGGTGCGTGGTGAAATCTCGGCAGACGAATACGAGCGTGCCAAAGAGCTGCTGGCCGAAGAGATGAAGAAGGGCAAACCGTCCTTCCTCGACCGCATGGCGGCGGAAAAAGCGAAAAGCCCTTGGTACATGTCAGGTTGGGTAACGATTGCGTTCATCATTGGTGGAGTTGCCCTGTTCAATCAGGTGTCCAAACCTTCCGATGTTCTTGAAGGATCGGTGGAGGTGGTCAGCGATTACGGGCCGGGGTTCAGAGTGAGCCGAGCAGAATACGGGGACCGGTGGCCGTACTACCGGTTTGACGCTGCAACGATCCGCTGCCAATCGGATAAGCTCACCGGCAGACCTTTTGTGACAATCCAGTATGACGGTGCTTCCGTTGTTTACGGATTGAACGGTGCCGCCATGGGTGTCGGCGGATTTCCAGATCCACGCCCGTTTCTTATGAGGAATGTGGATGGAAGTCCTAAGAGGTCTATTCCGGTTGACTGGATTGAACGCGGCGTGGAACTGTGCGGTTAGACGTGCTCCACATGGTCAATCAAAATTAACCCCAAGAGTTCTTTCCCGAGATGGCGGCAATTGCTATGTCCTTTAGAGCTAAGGGGGGCAAAGGGCAATGTCAGCACCAATCGATTGGACATTTCAGGAATTATCGTCAGCAGTCGAAGCCTATTTGCAGATGCTCGCGCTTGAACGACAAGGAGAGAAATACAATAAGGCTGCAGTACAGCGAATGCTACTGTCAGGGCCTCTGAAGAGAAGAACCAGCGCTGAGCATAGAATGCAAAACATTTCTTATGTATTGCAGACCATGGGGCGTACTTGGATTAATGGTTACAAGCCCTATCCAAATGTTGGTGCTAAGATTGAGGCAACTATCCGAAAGATCGTTTCGGACCTCACGAGCAGTGATGCAGCGCCAATACCTCTGTACCCACCAGTGCCAGCCAGTGTAACCAGAACGCTTCCGCCTACCGGGTATTGGATGTTCGTTTGCAATCGCGCGATCTGGAATGGCGAGGCCTGGTTGCAGGACCGTAAAGATCAACTTCTTTACAAAGTATCAGACCATAACCATGCCGAAATCCAGCCAGGAGATTTGGGCATAATGAGGCTGAATGCTAGGGCCGAGAGAAGGGATAGGCCAGGTTTGCCAGCGGCAGTTTATGCTATTGTCCAAATCGCAGGATCGGCGCAACTTCAGTCTGACCCAGATACAGATCAATATGCAAATATAAACGATGCCGCTGAGACCGTTTGGCGAGTTCCCCTTACCGTACTGGCAAATTTGGTTGATCGACCTGTATCTGTTGACACATTGCCAGACGGTGATGACTTCACACACTTCCGCAAACCACTTCCGAACTCGACCATTCCGATCACTCGCGCTGCGTTCACGGAGATTTGGCGACAAGCGGCTTTGTCGGGAGCCGCACCTACAATGGAAGGGAAAGCAGACGGATTGGTAGGCGTTCGCTTAATGGAGCTGGAAGCTCGCAACGCTGACCCGAAACGAAGGGCTAAGATAAGCACCTACATTGAACGGGGCGACGTAGGAAAAAAAGTGAAAGAAATTCGTGGGTGTCGATGCCAGCTCTGTGAAGCACTTGGGCACGAACCAGTTGCCTTCAAACGAAAAAATGGTCTGCCATTTGCGGAGGCTCATCATGTTCAGCCTGTGTCCCTGCTGCTTGCAGGTTCCTTAGCCGCGAGTAACATTATGGTTTTGTGTCCTAATCATCATCGGCAGGCACACTACGGAGATTTCGAAGTTCTTGAGAATCGGCCTGACAGCTGGCGTATCAAGCTAGAAGCAGATGAAATGGAAATTTCGAAAACAAAAATCGCGCCGTAAGGCGGTGCATTCGACCCAATATGACGGCAACAGCAGGGCGATCTATTGAGCGAAGGAGAGCTATTTCAGCGGGGATAACTATCAATTATCGGGCCTTACTTGCCTACGCAACGCAGCTCATTCGTCTCAAGGAATGCCTTCCTTTACGTTGCGTTAAGTGAATTTTGCTACTTTCAAGTGAAATCAGCGTCGGTGCCGTGTTTGTAACTGACCTCGCCCGGTGCTCAATTTTTTATGCGTTTGGGGGGCAGGCGTTGCAGGCGAGATTTATTGCTAAATTCACGGGGGAAATGGCTGAACAGCACAAGATGCCAGCATATGATGCAGTAGAAAGTCTGAATGGTGTTGCTCGCACCATGCTGATAACTACGAACTACATTGCTGAAAATCGAGTGCGATACCGTGATTTTCACTATGGCGGCTACGAGGTCAATCTCGTTGCGATGCGGCCTGGCAGTTTCGAGGCGCTTTTTGAGATAGTTCTAGCGCCAGAAGTCATCGCTGGTGCTGGCGCAATCGGCCTGGGGGTCGCTGGAAATCTTGTCACCGATTTGTTTAAGACCGTTTTCCGGCAGTCAATCGGTGAGCCCGGCGAACGGTCAATTGAACAGCTTGAAGATAGCGGACAGCTACACGCCGGCGATCTTGGTGCTTTGGTGGACGCGGTAGAGCCGGCCATCAAACGAGCCCATACCGTTATCGGTCGGGGGGCTCAGAACATTGTGGTCATAAAGGGGGACAATAACGTCGTTACCTTTAACGAGCGATCAAAGAACTATGTGAATACGTCCATTCGCGACACCGAAATTCGAATAAAAATTTTCAGCGTAGGAAGCTACAATGTTAATTCGCGCTATGGACGAGTTTTTGATTTTCAGGAGGGAAAAACAATACCGTTTGAAGTCCATGCCGACGCGGATCGCCTCACCATTGAAACAGTGATGGACAGCCTTTCGCGCTACGCAATGCGGCGACTGGGAGACGATCTCGCTTCGGCAGCTGCTATGCGATACAGAGTTATCACTGCAGTAGATGGGCGAGTGAAGAAAATTATTGTGTTGCAAGCTCGACGCGAGATCGCTCAACTCGGCGGCGATAGAAACTTCTAGACAAGAGCTGACACGCATCCGGCTGACGTTAGCCGAGCATCTACCGAGATTAGTCTCCGTTCTATCTGAATAGTTGTCCTATGCAGCACCATCCGTCCGCGCATGTGGTTGCGTAGTCGCTCCCGGCGAATGCTGCCCGTACATGATCTAGCGGGATCGTGAACGCGAGACACGCCATGACGCCGAGCGACCGACCGCACGCGAACGCGGTTATGACAGAAAATCGGGACAGGAACGTGTAGCCTAGCAGCTGTATTCCGAAGCAGGGTCCCGGTTCGTACAGGAAGTCGCGTCCGCCATGGACGCCGTCCTTCAGCGTCTGGACGGTTTCAGGCGCACCAAAGGACAAAAGCTCGCCAAGCTGGCAGGAGACCTTTGCGGCTGGGGGCCGGTTTCGCTGATCTTGTGCAATTAGTTGCAACCGAAAAGCTTGTTCTCCAGCGTTTGCTTTGTCGGAACGTCACCCTCTCGGATGAATCGTATCAGCACCCTCCGGAGCAGTTCGAAGGTTGCGAGGAGATCGTCCCCGCCATGCGAAGGCTTTCCATGGGCGGCGGCTGACCTTTTGTCGTAAAGGCTTGCAATACGCTTCTGTTGGTCCCGTCGCTCTTCCCCTGGTGGATAAAGGTACGCAGCTATCAATGCCGAAACGCGGAACCGAAGTTCTGAAGTGGAGGGAGAAAATAAGGCTTCCAAAGCTCCCCAAAGGGAGATCAATACCAATGCCGTGTTGTCAATAAATTGCCCAGAATCAATAGCGAACGAGGCAAGTCGAAATTCAGTGCTTTCTTTCCGCAATTTAAGAGCAGTTTCAAAATAATCCTGAACCCATTGAAGAGTATCGACGGTCTTTGAGTGGTCCACTAACCCAAGTTCAAAATAGCGTGAACGATGCTCAATGGATACGATGTGGGCAACACCATCATCAGCTTTAGCGATTTCCGCGAACGGCATGTTCGCAATTGCAGGCATCGTAACAGCAGGATCGGACAAAAGCCGCAGCAGGAACAAGAGTGTAAAAGCGATTTCCATTCGCTCGTCAAAACTACCTGCAGCACTTTTGGGAATTGCAATTTGGGCTGTTATGTCCCGACCAAAGCCACCCCTTGCGGACTTCCAAGGGGCTGGGTGATAGCCTCCGGGACCGGGCGGGGCGAAAGCCATTGTCATTGGGGACATGAGGTGTGCGAAGGTCGTTTCAAGAACAATCCCGCGTGAAAAACTCATTCTGGTATCATCCAGACGAAGACCGGAGAGGCCAATAAAAAGGTCGCCATCTTTAACGTCGTTGCCGGTACTCATGCGAGATGACTGTCCCATGGCAGTTCAAATTTCGGGACGTATTCATGATTGCGAGGATGTTTTTCCGCCAGCGTCTTAACTACTTGTTCAAGGGCTTGCTCTGAAAGAATCATCCGCGCTTCGCTGAAGGCTTGGCTATCATCTCGCTCGAAGTGGTTTTTCGTATTCTGAATGTGGATGCGGTTCCGCAGTTTGCGAAGTACATCCAGCTTGTCATAGAAAACTGTGTCCTTCAGATCGAAGAAGTCATTCTTCCTTGCGCTCGTAATGTATTTCTCAAATTCATCGATCTGCTTGCCGCGTATCGCGTTCAGCATCTTTTGTGAGAGGCCAACGCCTTCACGAGTGAACGATTTTATCCGAAGATGGAAATCGTATAGAAGCGCCTCAATAATCGAGATGTTCAGCAGCGTTATGGGCTTTTGAAGATAACGCTTCTGGGCATCGTCTCCTTGCGCACGATAGGCGTAGAGGGATTTCAATATGCTCAAATTGAAAACGATGTTGTCACCCAGTTTGAAATCACCAATGAACTTGCTTTCGTAGGTGACCACTTTCCCCTCCCAAATGTGCCCCGATTGCAATTAATTGCACAGTTAAAACTTTACCGATCTTCCGTGCTGAGGTGCTCCCTTATCGCGGCGACTTCCCCAATGAGGCCAAGCACGGCGGTTTCTAGTGAGGCCGTCCGCTTTTCAAGCTTCGATTGATCGTCTCCGAAACTGGCTTCTAGGCGAGCCGCTATTTCGGAGTTCAGTGACCGGCCATTTGCCTTGGCTGCTTCCTCGACACGGCGTTTTAACGACGGCTGCAATCGCAGGCCGAAGGGCGTGATGTTGGCAATTTTCGTGTCGGCATCATCTGTCTTAATCATGTAGCCATGATGTAGTCACTTTGTGATTGACGCAATAGCGACATAAATGTAGCTTTTATGAAGTTAACTACATTATGGAGCTATAAAAATGACCCATAACCGCACCAGTACGCCCACCAGCATCCGCATTCCTGCCGACCTGAAGGAATGGCTGGAAACCCGCAGCATCCGGAATTTCCGCAGCATGAACGCTGAGCTGGTCGCCATCCTGTCCGCCATCCGCGAAGGAGAGGCGCGCGGCGCCGGCATCGAAAAATTCGCCAACCCATCCGGCATTCCCGGCGACACGCCGTTGCTTGAAGAGGCCAGCCGTGTCTGAAGGTGCTCTTTCAAAGTTACCGCCCCAGAAGCACCGCAAGGGACTTCAGTTCGCCAAGAAGGCCCAACAGTTGGCGGACCCGCCTCACAAGCCGGGATCGGCCCACATGCTCACCGAGAAGCAGGCCGCTGAATTTTTGGGCGTCTCGATCTTCACCATTCGCCGCAGGCGAAAGGAAGGGAAAATCGGGGCATACCCTATCGGCGGCAAGTTTTTCTACAGCATCGAACACCTTGAAACCTATCTGAAGAGTATTGAGTTATGCCCGAAGAGCGCTTCCAAATCGGAGAATACTTCCTCACCCAGCACTCCAACTCTCCCGTCTACAAAGCCGGATGGTTTGACGCTGAAACTGGACAAACACGCCGCGCATCTCTACGCACTAAAGACCTTGAAGAAGCAAAAGTAGCGCTATACGAGTTTGTTCAGGCTCGCATGAAGCCGAAGGACTTCGACACGGCGGACATGCCGCTGGGCACGGTCCTGACCCGGTATTACGAACAGCACGCAATCAACCTGCCGTCTGAAGAGGCAGCACGTCATGCCCTTGTGCATTGGCTTGAGTTCTGGGGGCCGACTACAGTTTCCGAACTTGGCATCGAACGGCAGGAGGAGTTTGTTGCCGCCCTCAAGGCCAAGGGCCTCAAGAACAGCTACGTGAGCCGTACCTTGTCCGTGGGCCGCGCTGCCGTGAACCGGGCGTGGAAACGTGGCGAGATCAAATCCGCCCCCTTCATCACGGACGTGTCCGACCGCAGCGACCGGAAGGAACCCTGCCGGCTCGACAAGAGCGAAATGCGCCGGTTCCTAACGACCGTTCAGCAGTGGCCGCACCTCTTCACGTTCTGCATGATCATGCTGAACACGCTGTCGCGCCCGGAAGCCGTACTTGAGCTTACTCCGGCCCAGATCAATATAGAGGACAGGCTTGTGCGGCTGAACCCGAAGGGCCGGAAACAGACGAAGAAGTATCGTCCGACAGTGCCGCTTACAGACACGCTCTTGCCGTTCGTCCGGACAACCGAAGTCCCGGTGTTCGTCATGTGGAACGGCAGGCAGGTGAAGAGCGTGAAGAAGACCTTCGCGCTTGCCGTAAAGCGGGCAGGGCTGTCATCCGAGATCACGCCTTATAGCCTCCGGCACACCATGGCGAAGGAGCTTCGCAAGAGGGCTGTCCCCGTATGGGAGGTAAAGGGAATGTTGGGCCACCGCGTTCCGGGCGTGACGGAAGAGTATGCCGAATACGCCCCGGACTATCTGAGTAAGGGCAGGGAGGCCATCGACGCCTATTTCAAGGAATTGAACCTGTCTTACACGGTCCGAAGCTCGCCAGCGTGTCAGTAGCGTGTCAGTTCCCTAAAACGGAAAAAACCCGCCAAAGCGGATTTCTCAACGTTATCAGGGGTCCGAATGGTGGGCGTGACAGGGATTGAACCTGTGACCCCTACGATGTCAACGTAGTGCTCTCCCGCTGAGCTACACGCCCATTCGATGTGGCGCATACACCATATCGCGTTGCGCCCGTCAATGCCCTTTTATGAAGTTTTTTCGTCTTTTTGTTGATGACAAAACAAAGGGCCGCAAATCAGTGGGATCGCCTCAGGCGGCGATCAGCATTTTTTCTATTTCGTTCACCAGGTCACGCAGGTGGAACGGCTTGGAAAGCACCTTTGCGTCGCGCGGCGCGTCCGAATCGGGGTTGAGGGCGACAGCGGCGAAGCCCGTAATGAACATGATCTTCAGATCCGGGTCGATTTCTGTCGCGCGCCGCGCCAGTTCGATGCCGTCCATTTCCGGCATGACAATATCGGTCAGCAGAAGGGAGAAAGGCTCTTCCTGCAATCTTTCATAGGCACTCGCGCCGTTGTCGAAGTGCGTCACGTGATAGCCGGCTTTTTCCAACGCCTTGACGAGGAAGCGGCGCATATCATTGTCATCTTCAGCTAGAAGGATTCTCTTCATTGTTCCGTCCGAATTCTGTGTCGTGTTCATCGCCCAAAAGCTGACCCTTAACGACTCAATATCCACCGTAGAAAACGCTTCTTTGGTAAATATGGAATGAATGCTCGCGCGAATGTTAATTGTTATGGCGCGTATTTGGCAACAAGCTGTTTAGTGTGACAGGATTGTCGCATATGCACGCCATGCAAAGGCCGGAAGATTCGGCTGCCAGCCATTTGCACGCATGGGCCGCCTGACGTAATTTGTTATAATACTGACGTGGATCGTCGTCGAATGGCCTGGATGTTCTGGCCGAAAACGGGTGAAGAATGAGTTTGGAGCGCGATTTTAGTCTGATACCGCCCTTCGAGATATGCGCTCCGGCGGAACAGCGCATTCCGTTCGTCTTCAATTCACCGCATAGCGGACGCTATTACCCGCATTCTTTCGTCGAAGTGTCGCGTCTCGACGCCTTGAGCATACGTCATTCGGAAGACTGTTATGTCGATGAGCTTTTTGCTTCCGCCATGCGGCTCGGTGCGCCCTTGCTCAAGGCGCATTTTCCGCGTGCGTTTCTCGATGTGAATCGCGAAGCCTATGAACTCGATCCGCGCATGTTCACCGAGCCATTGCCGCCTTTCGTCAATAGCCAGTCGGCGCGCGTTGCAGGCGGGCTTGGCACGGTGCCGCGTCTGGTCGGTGAGGGTCAGCTGATTTATCCGGGGCGCATTCCGCTCGCCGAAGCATTTTACCGTATCGAAGACCTCTACAAGCCTTACCACCAGACGCTTGATGCACTGCTTCAGTCCACCCGTCAGCGTTTCGGTTATGCGGTTCTGATTGACTGCCATTCGATGCCCGGCGGCGCACGGCCCGGCGAAGTCGGATCGCGTCCGGATTTCATCGTCGGTGATCGTTTCGGTCGCTCGTGCAGTGAAAGGCTGACGCAGGCTGCCATCGATCTGCTGCAGGATCTGGGCTACACTGTTGCGCACAACAAGCCCTATGCGGGCGGGTTCATCACGGAGCATTACGGGCGGCCTGCCATGGCGTGTCATGCCCTGCAGATTGAAATCAATCGCAGTCTTTATGTGAACGAGCAGAACCTGCATAAGCTTGCCGGTTTCGAAACGCTCTGTGCCGATCTGCATGGGTTTCTGAGCGACCTGACATCCCTGCCGGACGATCTCTTTATCGCGCCGCCTCTGGCCGCAGAATAATCCGTTCCGACGAGCGCCTCTCGCAGATAAAAAGAACCGCGCCCGAACGATACGAGCGCGGTCAAAGACTAGGGAGGAAATGCCCCGAAAGGCATCGACAGGAAAACCTGTCTGGGATTTAAGTTACGTCCGAATGGCGGTAACGTCAAGAAAATGCGCATATTTTTTGAGCTAATTTCATTATGCTCATTATGTAGGCAAAATTAGCATGGTTTGCATAAGTATGCGCCATGTGTTGGAAACAGGAGTTCGGGGTTGCTGATCGATAAGGCATTTTTTTCCGAAGTGGCTGCAGCGGCAGCTGCTCAGACGCTTCCGCGTTTTCGTCAGCTGACGGAAATCGACAACAAATATAGCGTTGGTTTCGATCCTGTGACTGAAGCGGACCGGGCGGCGGAGCGTGCGATTCGTGCTGTTATTGGCAGTGTTTTTCCCGACCATGGTATTCTTGGGGAAGAATACGGGCCGGAGAATATTGACCGCAGCCATGTCTGGGTCATCGATCCCATTGATGGGACCCGTGCTTTCATTTCCGGCCTGCCGGTCTGGGGCACGCTTTTGGGACTGACTGTCGATGGCGATGCCACGGCGGGAATGATGTCGCAGCCCTTCACCGGCGAGTTGTTCTACAGCGATGGTAATGGTGCTTATCTCGCGCGTAATGGCGGCGAAGACGCGCCTCGCCGTCTGTCGGTGCGCAAGAATGCAACCTTGGCCGATGCAACGATGTTTACGACGACGCCTGCTCTTTTCAAGGGTGAAAGCCGCAAGGGATTTGATCGGCTGGAAAGCGCGGTGCGTCTGTCCCGCTATGGGGTCGATTGCTATGCCTTCGCCATGCTGGCAAGCGGCTTTGCCGATATCGTGGTTGAAGCGGGTCTCCAGCCCTATGACATTGTCGCTCTCATTCCGCTGATTGAGCAGGCTGGCGGTGTGGTGACGCAACGCGATGGCAGCCCGGCGGAAAAGGGCGGCGATGTCGTGGCAGCTGCTTCTCCTGAACTGCACAGGGCAGCGCTTGATTTGCTGAATAGCTGATAAGAGCATTTCCAGCAAAAGTGCGAAGCGGTTCAGCGTCGGATAATGCGTAAAAACAAACATTTAGAGCGATTTCAATGCTTCTACCGCAGGCGAAATCGCTCTAAATACCGGAGGCCAGGGGCTCAATGGTCTCCGGCATGGTTTCGACCTCTGACGAGCCCGGAATGAAGGCATCGAAGGCGGCCCAGAGCTGCTCACGATAAAAGTCGGCTTCCTGAAGCATCTCATGACGTGCGCCGGTAATTGTCGTCAGTGAGACATTGCGCGTGCGGGCGACAAAACGTTCGATCACCGATGTGGAAACCACGCGGTCTGCGCCAGCGGCAACGATGAGGACCGGTACTGTGGGTCCATTATAGAAATCCGGCTGATTGATGCGCCGAGACGTTTCGAGAGCGCTCCAGAGCCACCGGGCGGTCGGACCGCCAAGCGCAAGATCCGGGTGAAGGCGTGGAATTTCCATATTACGCATGAAGCGTGCCGGGTCGCTGGTCAGCGGATTGCCTGCAAAGGGACGCGAAGCCAGTCTGCGTCCGCCGGATGCGTAAACTTGGCCGAGGCCGAGCCATCGAAAGGCGGAGGCGATGCGGCGTACATTGTCATCGCTGAGCCTTTGCCCATCAAGCCCCATGAAGGGCGCGCACAGCACCATGCGGCTGATGCGCGATGTCAGTCTGCCCATCGAAGAAAGCGCCACAAGCGCACCGGCGGAATGGCCGAGAATGTAGAAGGGCGGGGGACAGTCAGGCAAGGCGATCTGGTCAAGGATAAGGTCGAGATCGTCGGAATAGTCTTCGAAACTGCGGACATAGCCGCGCTGGCGGTCCTTCAGCAACCGGTGCGAGCCGCCTTGTCCGCGCCAGTCGAAAGTTACGACCGTGAAGCCGCGCGCGGTCAGATCGGTCATGGTTTCGAAGTATTTTTCGATGAATTCGTTACGTCCCTGAAGCAGGACCACTGTTCCCCGTATCGGTTTCGCGTCGGCTTTCAGAATGGCATAGCGCAGGGTCTTGCCGCCCTTCGCTTCAAGCAGTCCGGCTTTAATCCCGTGCGGAATCGGATTCGCATCGGTTTCGAAAAGTAGTTCCGACATCCGATTGCGAACCTTTCTGCTTCAGATTGGGATATGGGGCTCCAGCATAATGGGGCAATTGATGATAAAAAGTAACCGGAAGTTCGAGAACGAACTTCCGGCTCAAAGAACAGCCGATGCAAGGGACGTTACACCAGCTGGTCTGTAGAGAAAATTTGAAGAAGGTGCTCAGTATCCGCCAGGGCGGCGTTCACCGACAATACGGCCTGAATAGGCATCGACCATGACGATGACGCGGCGGCCGTTCGGCCTTGTGGCGCGCACGAAATAGGTGTCGCGGTTAAGGCGCATGTCGCCGACATCATAGCCGCGGCGTTCCAGCGAGCGTGCGATACGACGCGGTCCCATGATGTCGCGACGACCATAATCGTCGCCCCAGCCCGGGCGGCGATCCGGGCCACCATCCCAATCAGGGCGTGGACCCGGATATGGACGCGGCGGACGATAGCCGTCATCATCGTAATATTGAATCTGAACGCGCAGGCCGCTATCGGCTGCAAGGGTGGGTGTCGCAATCCCTGTCGCGACGGTAGCAAGTGCGGCAAAAGCGAGAACAGCTTTTCTCATAACCGTGATCCTTTAATGAACCCGCTTTGCAGCAGGCATGGTGGGACATTAGCCCCAAGCGGCTGAACGCTCGCCAAAGATGATGTTCATTTTGGGTTCATTGTGCGGCGAATCCCCCAAAATGTAGGCCCCTATTGATCAGGAGTTATTACGCGGCGTGACAGCCCGTGTTTCGCGAGCTTCGCGCGCACGCGGCCTTGAAATGAAAAAGAACCGTTCCCAAATGAGTTTTGCGGCCGCCTGGAAGGGGCCGCCGGCATCAAGGAATTCGCCATAAGGGAGTTTCGCCGCCGTGTATGGTCCCGAATGCGCTCAGCGCTCTTCGGAACAGATCATGCTGAAACAAGCATCATGTCGCTCTAAAGGAGGGCTAATACATGCGTCACGTAGATTTTTCCCCGCTCTATCGTTCCACGGTCGGTTTCGATCGGCTCTTCTCCATGCTTGATACGCTCGCTTCGCCGGAAGGTAACCAGTCCTATCCGCCGTATAATATCGAGCGCACGGGTGAGAACACCTATCGCATCACCATGGCGGTCGCGGGCTTTTCCGAAAGTGAACTCGAAATCGAAGCGCATCGCAACCTGCTGACGATCAAGGGTCAGAAAGCGGATGAAAATGCTTCCGATATCGGTGAAGTTCTCTATCGTGGTATCGCCTCACGTGCTTTCGAGCGCCGTTTCCAGCTTGCCGACTTCGTTGAAGTGGCCGGTGCGAGCCTCAAGAACGGTCTCCTGCACATCGATCTCAAGCGCGAGATTCCAGAACAGATGAAACCGCGCAAGATCGAAGTTGCCAAGGCTGGCTCCGACAGCGCTCAGCAGATCGAGGCGAAAACCGCGCATTAAGCTTGGTTGAGAATGAATAAGAAAAGGCGGTGCTTGAAGCGCCGCCTTTTTCATTTTGACAGATACGAAAGAGCGTCAGGCGATCAAGTCGGCGAACCGATCGACATCTTCTTCCGTGTTGGCGAAGCTCGTCACAAAGCGGGCGAAAATTTCGCCGTCGCTGATGCGGTTCACTTCCGAATGCGGCGGGTTCCAGTCGTAGAAAATCGCTCCGGCATTGCGCAGACGGTCATAGACCGACTGTTTCATGATGGCGAAGACCTCATTGGCTTCCGGCTTCCAGGCAAGGCGCATCTGGCTCGACGCATTGATATGACCGGCGAGGCGCGCGGCGAGCGCATTGGAGTGGCGTGCCAGTTCCAGCCAGAGATCGTCTCGCAGGTAAGCATCGAATTGCGCTGCTACAAAGCGTGTCTTGGAAAAGAGCTGTGCTGCGCGTTTGCGGATGAACGGTAGGTCCTTGGCGCGGGCCGGGTCCATGAAGACCAATGCTTCGGCGCACCAGCAGCCGTTTTTCGTACCACCGAAGGAAACGATGTCCACGCCCTGTTTCCAGGTCATTTCGGCTGGTGTCATGTCCAGCGAAACAAGCGCATTGGCAAAGCGTGCGCCGTCCATATGCAGTGGCAGACCGGCATCGCGGCAGATCTTGGAAATGGTGGCGATATGTTCGGGCTGGTAGAGCGTACCAACTTCGGTCGCCTGCGTGATGCTGACGGCCATGGGCTGCCCAGCATGAACGAAAGCCGGATTGAACCGCTTCAGTTCGCGCTTGAGAAGTTCGGGGTCGATGCGGCCATGCGCGCCGTCAATCGGATGCAGACGTGCGCCGCCGGTGAAATATTCAGGCGCGCCGCATTCATCCTCGATGACGTGCGCTTCGCGATGCACCAGCGAAACGCCGCCCGGACGGTTGACGCTGGCCAGCGCCAGCGAGTTGGCGGCCGTTCCGGTGCCGACGAAAAAGACGGCCACTTCGCGCTCGAACAATTCGTTGAAGCGCTGCTCGACGCGCTTGTCGAGTTCGCTTGCGCCATAGGCTGCCGCAAAACCTGCAGCATGCAACGAAAGGCTCTCGGCGATTTTCGGGTGGGCGCCTGCCCAATTGTCTGACGCAAAATGCACGTGTTCCTCCAGATGGGTTGAATGGGCTGTCGCACAGTCGATGTTTCTATAACCTGTCTGACAGAAGCGGTTAAGGTCCGGCTTGCGCGAAAAATGTCATCAACATGCCTATTTTTTAGGCATTCAAGGGGCAGGCAAAAGCGCGCCAAACTGACGCAATGGCCACTAAACGCAATTAAAATCCAGTAAAATCACAGCTTTTGATATTTTATTACGGAAGCTGCTGAGAAAAATTGCGTTTCCATCTTGTGAGGCAATTTGAATTCTGTCATACATAATTAGGACAGCAATGCTGTCCAATTAAACGCTGATGCAGACGGAAGCGACACAACGCTCTCCGAAAAGTTTCAGAAAGAGGCGCCGTACTGGCAGGCACATAGCCTGGCGGTAACAGGCGCCCCGACCGCGACAGGAGGAATTCTAGTGCGCCATTTTCTGGTGGGCTGAGTGTCGTCTGTCCAAGCCTGATGAGAATAAGGCGCTAAACATCGTTCCTCGCACCGGCTTTGCCGCTCGCCCGGGACCTCGTCCAACGCCTTGTCGATAAGGCTTCCTTTATACGTAAAGCAACGGCGGGATGGTTGTCGCACCATCTCGGTATATACTGATCGCGCACCTCATGATGAGGGCCAAACGGAGGGAATGACGATGACGCATTTGACGCCATCTGTATCGAATGTGGTTTCTCACAACGTACAGAACGGAACGGTCAAAGCTGCGACGACCGCTCCCAACCGAACGACGCGAAAAACGACAGCGGCGGGTTTGCCCGCAGCGCAAGGACTTTACGATCCGCGCAACGAACATGATGCGTGTGGCGTTGGCTTTATTGCGCATATGAAGGGCAAGAAGTCGCATCAGGTCGTTGAAAACGGCCTCAAGATGCTGGAAAACCTCACCCATCGTGGTGCGGTTGGTGCCGACCCGCTGATGGGCGATGGCGCCGGCATTCTCGTGCAGATTCCGGATCGCTTCTTCCGCGAGGAAATGGCGCGCCAGGGCATCGATCTGCCGCAGCCCGGTCATTACGGCGTCGGCTATCTGTTCATGCCGCGCGATCCAGAATTGCGTGCCCATATTGAAGAGATCGTCAAGGAAGTCATCGCTGCCGAAGGCCAGACCTTTATCGGCCTGCGCGAAGTGCCTGTCGACAATTCGTCCCTTTCCAAGGCGCCGGATATTGCCGCAACCGAACCGTTTCACGTTCAGGTCTTCATCGGACGCAATCCGATGCTGGAGACGGATGACGATTTCGAGCGCCGTCTGTTCGTTCTGCGCAAGGTCATTTCCAACCGTATCTATCAGGAAAATGACGGCGACGATAAGGGCTTCTATGTCGTGTCCATGTCGGCGCGTACGGTCGTCTACAAGGGCATGTTCCTCGCTTATCAGGTCGGTGCCTATTATCAGGATCTGAAAGACCCGCGTTTCGAAAGCGCGGTGGCGCTGGTGCATCAGCGCTTCTCCACCAACACCTTCCCGTCCTGGCGTCTGGCGCACCCATACCGCATGGTTGCGCATAACGGCGAAATCAACACGCTGCGCGGTAACGTCAACTGGATGGCTGCACGTCAGGCTTCGGTGGACTCGGAACTGTTCGGCAACGACATTTCCAAGCTCTGGCCGATTTCCTACGAAGGCCAGTCGGACACGGCTTGCTTCGACAATGCGCTCGAATTCCTGCACCAGGGCGGCTACAGCCTTGCCCATGCGATGATGATGCTGATCCCGGAAGCATGGTCAGGCAACAAGCTGATGTCGGATGAACGCCGCGCGTTCTATGAATATCATGCAGCACTGATGGAACCATGGGACGGTCCGGCAGCGGTGGCTTTCACGGACGGTCGCCAGATTGGCGCGACGCTCGACCGCAACGGCCTGCGTCCGGCGCGCTATATCGTGACGGACGATGATTTCGTCATTCTGGCTTCGGAAGCCGGTGTTTTGCCGGTCGAGGAAAAGAAAGTCGTCAAGAAGTGGCGTCTCCAGCCAGGCCGCATGCTGCTGATCGATATGGAAGAGGGCCGCATCGTTTCGGACGAGGAAATCAAGTCCCAGATCGCGCAAAAGCACCCTTACAAGCAGTGGCTCGCCAACACACAGCTCATTCTGGAAGACCTCAATCCGGTCGAACCACGTGCGCTGCGCAAGGATGTGAGCCTTCTCGACCGGCAGCAGAGCTTCGGCTACACGCAGGAAGATACCAAGCTGTTGATGTCGCCCATGGCCACGACCGGTCAGGAAGCCATCGGTTCGATGGGTACGGATACGCCGATTTCGGCTATGTCCGACAAGTCGAAGATGCTGTTCACCTATTTCAAGCAGAACTTCGCGCAGGTCACCAACCCGCCGATCGATCCGATCCGCGAAGAACTGGTGATGAGCCTTGTCTCGTTCATCGGCCCGCGTCCGAATATTTTCGACCTTGTCGGCACGTCACGCCGCAAGCGTCTGGAAGTGCGCCAGCCGATCCTGACCAATGGCGATTTGGAAAAGATTCGTTCCATCGGCCACACGGAAGACCGCTTCGACACCAAGACGCTCGACATCACCTACAATACGGGTGAAGGGGCAGCCGGTATGCACGGCGCCATCGAACGCCTTTGTGACCGTGCCGAAGCGGCTGTTCACGGTGGCTACAACATCGTCATCCTGTCGGATCGTCAGGTTGGTCCGGATCGCATTCCGATCCCGGCGCTGCTGGCGACGGCAGCCGTGCACCATCACCTGATCCGCAAGGGCCTGCGCACTTCGGTCGGTCTGGTGGTGGAATCGGGCGAGCCGCGCGAAATACATCATTTCTGCTGCCTCGCTGGCTACGGTGCCGAGGCGATCAATCCTTATCTCGCCTTCGACACGCTGCTCGACATGCATCGCCGTCGCGAGTTCCCGCCGGAAGTGGACGAGGATGAAGTGGTCAAGCGCTACATCAAGTCCATCGGCAAGGGCATGCTCAAGGTCATGTCCAAGATGGGCATCTCGACCTATCAGTCCTATTGCGGCGCGCAAATTTTCGATGCCGTCGGTTTGCAGACGGGCTTTGTCGACAAGTTCTTCTTCGGCACGGCAACGAGTATTGAAGGCGTTGGTCTCGATGAAATCGCGGAAGAAACCGTACGTCGCCACACCGACGCTTTCGGCAGCGATCCGGTTCTCCTGACCTCGCTGGAAGTTGGCGGTGAATATGCCTACCGTATGCGCGGCGAGGCCCACCTGTGGTCGCCGGATGCAGTCGCCAGACTGCAGCATGCAGTGCGCACCTCCAACCCGGAGACCTTCACGGAATATACACGCATGCTCGACTCCAAGTCGGCGCAGGCAAAGACCATTCGCGGCCTGTTCAATATTCGTTTCGCCGAAGAGCGCGGCCTGAAGCCGGTTTCCATCGATGAGGTCGAACCGGCGACGGAAATCGTCAAGCGTTTCTCGACAGGGGCAATGTCGTTCGGCTCAATCTCCAGAGAAGCCCACACAACGCTGGCCCGCGCCATGAACGCGATTGGCGGCAAATCGAACACCGGCGAGGGTGGTGAGGAGCCGGATCGCTTCTATCCGCTGCCGGATGGCAAGCCGAACCCGGAACGCTCTGCCATCAAGCAGGTGGCTTCTGGCCGTTTTGGTGTGACGACGGAATATCTGGTCAACTCCGATCTGATCCAGATCAAGGTTGCGCAGGGTGCAAAGCCGGGTGAAGGCGGTCAGCTGCCGGGTCACAAGGTCGATGCGACCATCGCCAAGACCCGTCACTCAACACCGGGTGTCGGCCTCATTTCGCCGCCGCCGCACCATGACATCTACTCGATCGAAGATCTGGCGCAGCTGATCTATGACCTGAAGAACGTCAATCCTGCTGCCGATATCTCGGTCAAGCTGGTGTCGGAAGTGGGTGTGGGCACGGTTGCTGCCGGTGTTGCCAAGGCGCGTGCCGACCATATCACCGTGTCGGGCTATGATGGCGGTACGGGCGCTTCGCCGCTTACCTCGCTGAAACATGCCGGAAGCCCCTGGGAAATTGGCCTTGCCGAAACCCACCAGACGCTGGTGCTGAACGGGCTTCGCTCCCGCGTGGCATTGCAGGTCGATGGCGGCTTGCGCACCGGTCGCGACGTCATTATTGGCGCGCTGCTCGGTGCGGATGAGTTCGGTTTCTCGACCGCTCCGCTGATTGCTGCCGGTTGCATCATGATGCGCAAGTGTCATCTGAACACCTGCCCGGTGGGCGTGGCAACGCAGGACCCGGTTCTGCGCAAGCGCTTCAAGGGGACGCCGGAACACGTCATCAATTTCTTCTTCTATCTGGCGGAAGAGGTGCGTGCCTTGCTTGCCGAGATGGGCTTCACCAAGCTGGAACAGATTATCGGCGAGACCGAGTTTCTGGAAAAGCAGGCCATGATCGACCATTGGAAAGCCAAGGGTCTCGATTTCAGCCGCATCTTCTACAAGCCTGAAGCCGAGAAGCACGAAATCTACTGGACCGAGCGTCAGCATCACCCGATTGAGGATGTCCTTGATCGCAAGCTGATTGCCGAGGCTATGCCCGCACTGGAAGACCGCCAGCCGGTCAAGATCGACATCGATATCAAGAATGTCGACCGTTCTGCCGGTGCGATGCTTTCCGGCGAAGTTGCCAAGCGCTTCCGCCACAAGGGTCTGCCGGAAGACACCATCGCCGTTACGCTCCGCGGTACGGCTGGCCAGTCTTTCGGTGCGTTCCTGGCGCGCGGCGTCTCGTTCGAGCTGATCGGCGATGGCAACGACTATGTCGGCAAGGGCCTTTCGGGTGGCCGCATCGTCATCCGTCCACCGGAAGACACGCGTATCGTTGCCGAGGACTCCATCATCGTCGGCAATACCGTGCTCTACGGTGCGCTTGAAGGCGAGTGCTACTTCCGCGGCGTTGCAGGCGAACGTTTCGCCGTCCGCAACTCCGGCGCGGTTACGGTTGTCGAAGGCGTGGGCGACCACGGCTGCGAATACATGACCGGCGGTGTCGTCGTGGTTATCGGTCAGACGGGTCGCAACTTTGCGGCCGGTATGTCGGGCGGCGTCGCCTACGTGCTTGACGAGGAAGGCGATTTCGCCCAGCGCTGCAACATGGCGATGGTCGAACTGGAACCGGTTCCGGAAGAAGACGACATCCTCGAAAAGCTGCATCACCATGGCGGCGACCTCATGCACAAGGGCCGTGTGGACGTTTCGGCCAACATGACCCATCATGACGAGGAACGTCTGGTGCAGCTGATCGCCAATCATCTGCATTACACCGGCTCGACGCGGGCGAAAGATATTCTCGACAATTGGGAGAGCTATCGTCCCAAATTCGTGAAAGTCATGCCGGTCGAATACCGCCGTGCTCTGGAAGACATGGAGCGTATGCGGATCGGTGTCGCGGCTGAATAGGACATGATCCTGAAAAGTGGAACCCGGCCTTTGGGTCGGGTACCCTTAGCCACATGAGAGATAACAACGCCCTTGCATGCCAGCGCATTGGAAGATGATGCGGCAGACAGGGCAACTTCCGGCAAAGCCGACCACGCGCTGGTCGCAGGCCGAGGGGAGTAAGAGAATGGGTAAGGTAACTGGTTTTCTTGAAATTGACCGGCAGGTAGCGAAGTACCAGCCGGCGTCGGATCGTATCCGTCACTTCCGCGAATTCACCATTCCGATGACGGATGGCGAAGTGCAGAAGCAGGCGGCGCGCTGCATGGATTGCGGCATTCCGTTCTGCCATGGCCCGACGGGCTGTCCGGTGCACAATCAAATCCCGGACTGGAACGATCTCGTCTATAACAACAATTGGGATCAGGCGATCCGTAACCTGCATCTGACCAACAATTTCCCGGAATTCACGGGTCGCGTTTGCCCGGCCCCTTGCGAGGAAGCCTGCACGCTGAACCTCGAGGATACGCCGGTTGCGATCAAGACGGTCGAGCAGGCATTGGGCGACAAGGCCTATGAGCTCGGCCATATCGTGCCGCAGCCAGCCGCCAACAAGACAGGCAAGTCGGTTGCCATCATCGGCTCTGGCCCGGCTGGCCTTGCCGCTGCGCAGCAGCTGGCCCGTGCTGGTCACATGGTTGATGTTTATGAGCGCGAAAGCCGCCCCGGCGGTCTGTTGCGTTACGGCATTCCTGATTTCAAGATGGAAAAGCACCTCATCGACCGCCGCGTCGCGCAGATGGAAGGCGAGGGCGTTCGCTTCCTGTGCGGTGTGAACATCGGCGTCGACAAGCCGTTGCGCGGTCTCCTCGATACCTATGATGCCGTGCTTTACAGCGGTGGCTCGGAAACGCCGCGCCCGGCGGGTATTCCGGGTGCAGATTTTGAAGGCGTGCATGATGCCATGCCTTATCTGGTTCAGCAGAACCGCCGCGTCGGGCGCGAAAATATCGAATCCGTTGCCTGGACTTCGGCTCCGATCCTGGCAGGCGGCAAGCATGTCGTTGTGGTCGGCGGTGGCGATACCGCCTCGGACTGCGTGGGCACGGCGTTCCGTCAGGGCGCGGTCAATGTCACTCAGCTTGATATTCGTCCGCAGCCGCCGGAAAAGGAAGACAAGCTCAGCGTCTGGCCTTATTGGGCGACCAAGATGCGTACCTCTTCCAGCCAGGCGGAAGGTGCTTCCCGCGAGTTTCAGGTGGCAACGCTGGAGTTCATCGGCGAAGACGGCCGCCTCACCCATGTGAAGTGCTGTCAGGTTGATGAAAAGCGCAAGCCGATTGCCGGAACGGAATTCTTCATCAAGGCCGATCTGGCCTTCATCGCAATCGGTTTTGCCGGACCGGCAGAAGACAGCGTGGTCAAGGAACTGGGCGAAAAGCTCGACATCGTGACCGACCGTCGCGGCTCCAAGTCGGTCAAGGCCAATGAGCGTGACTACCGCACCAATGTCGACAAGCTCTATGCAGCCGGTGATGTGCGCCGCGGCCAGTCGCTGGTTGTCTGGGCAATCCGCGAAGGCCGTCAGGCAGCGCACGCCATCGATGCTGATTTGATGGGTAGTTCCGTTCTACCGCGCTAAGAGAGACCCAAAGAAATGAAAAGCCCGCCAGATTGGCGGGCTTTTTGTTTTTAGCCTTGGCTGCGTCGCGACTTCATCACCAGATACGCGACGGCGAGAAGCACGAACCAGAGCGGCGTGACTTTCAGCGCGGCTGCAGTGTCCGGCTCTTGCGCCAGCGCCCAGAGAATGAAGGCGAAGAAAGCGAAGACCATCACGACGGCTGCGCGTCCGCCGGGCATCTTGAATGTGGACTTTTCATGCAGGTCCGGGCGCTTGCGGCGATATTGCAGGTAAGACGCCAGAATGATCGACCAGATGAAGATGAAGAGTAGCGCCGAAATCGTCGTGACGATGGTGAAGGCTTCGATGATGCTTTGGCCAGCATAAAGCAGAACCACGCCTGCGAGCAGGAAAACGCACGAGAAGAACAGCGAATTGACCGGTACTTTCCGCTTGTTCAGCTTGCCGAGCGCCTTCGGCGCGAGTTTGGAAGTGGCAAGGCCGTAGATCATGCGCGAGGTCGAGTAGATGCCGGAATTTGCGCTCGACGTTGCCGAAGTCAGCACGACGAAATTCACGACATGGGCTGCAATGCCGAGACCGGCAAGCGAGAACATGGCGACGAACGGGCTCGAATTCGGGTCGACCTGATCCCAGGGAATAACGGTAATGATGACGAATAGCGCGCCGAGATAGAACAGTACCACGCGGATCGGGATGGAATTGATTGCCTTGGGCAGATTGCGCTCCGGGTCCTTGGTTTCAGCGGCGGCGGTGCCAACGAGCTCGATGCCAACGAAGGCGAAAACCGCGATCTGGAAACCGGCAACGAAGCCGAGGAAGCCATTGGGGAAGAACCCGCCATGGTTCCACAGATGGGCGACCGATGCCTGACTTCCATTCGGAAGCGTAAAGCCGGTCGAGAGCATATACACGCCCGCGATGATCAGCCCGACAATGGCGACGATCTTGATGAGGGCAAACCAGAATTCGATTTCACCGAAATTGCGCACGGTCGGCAGATTGAGCGCCAGAAGCGTGAAGATCAGTCCGAGCGCCGGTATCCAGAGCGCCAGTTCCGGGAACCAGAACGAGACGTAGCCCGAAACGGCAACCACGTCGGCCACACCGGTCACAATCCAGCAAAGCCAATAGGTCCAGCCGGTGAAGAACTGTGCCCACGGCCCTAGGTAATCGCCTGCGAAATCCGCAAAGGAGCGATATTCGAGATTGGACAGCAGGATTTCGCCCAATGCGCGCATGACGAAGAACAGCATGAAGCCGATCACGGCATAAACCAGCAGGATCGAAGGGCCTGCCAGCGAAATGGTCTTGCCCGAACCCATGAAAAGGCCGGTGCCGATGGCGCCGCCAATGGCGATCAGCTGCAGGTGTCGGTTGGACAGATTGCGTGCAAGATGGGGTTCCTCCTCCCGATGTGGATCGACAGAAGGCTTTGATGCGATATTCATTCAAACGCCTCTTGTTTCTGGCGGACGCTGGAAACTACTCCCGCTCGCGCGAGGAAAAGCGCCCTTCCTGTCCAGCCTTTTCAGGCAGACGGTGCCTTCTGATAGACGATGCGAACGCTCCTGTGAACAGCGCAGAATGTAGCAATTAGAATCATATCAGATAGAGAAAGGCGCGGACTATCAATCAGCTGATAGCTCAATCCTATTGAGGAGCGGCAATAATTTAGGGATTTGAGCTCTTTTGTGGCCAGGAAAAGTCGTCCGCTCGTCCGGGTGAAGGTTTGCTCTCAGTCCGGGCTGGCCGTGTGGCTTGCGGACGCGCTGTGATGTTGCCACCAAGCAAAACGCCGCTTTCGTCCTTATCAACGTCCCGAATGCTGACCGGTGCCACGCGATCAACCGGCTTGGACGGGTCATGCGTGCCTGCTGCGGGCAGGGGCTGGTCCTCTTCCTTTGCGCCGCCGAGATAGGCGCGAAGCGGCTTTTCCGCATAGAAGGCGAGCTTGCGCTTGCCTGCCGAAGTTATGTTGATGCCGTCATTGCCGCGCAGACGCGCGGTCTGACCGTTAATATCGAAACCGGTCTGGGTGAAATTACCATCCTCATCGACAAAACCATCCCAGACATCGGCAAATTTTCCGCCCGCCTTTTCAGTGGCGGTGCGATAGATTTCATTGAGCGCCAGCATATCTTGCGACATGCCTTTCGGGCGAAAGGGTGGCTGCCCTATCCACACCAGAGGAAAATGCTTGTCGTTGATCACCTTGATGAAGGCGGCGACGCGCTTTTGATATTCTTCATTCCATTCCGGGGATCGGGCTGGCAGACTTAAGCCTTTCTCGGTGATTGCCTGTCTGTCGTTGGAACCGATCATCACGACGACAGCAGCCGGTTTCTCCTCGTCCAGTATCTTGCCGATATTGTCGGGCCAGTCGAAATGATCGTTGCGCACAAAGCCGGAGGAGCCATTTATCCGGGTTACAACCTGAAGATCGGGGTCCGACGCGAAAGCAACATCAAGGCCTTCGGCCAGACCGTTGCCGATGAAATCACCGACAACAAGAACCTTTTTGGCATCTGGCTTTTTCTCGACGAACTCGACTGCCGGGGTCGCAGCCGGTGGTGGCGTCGGTCGTGAAGCGGGAGAGGTGGTCTTGGGCCGCTTCGCCTTTGGCCGGGCGCGTTGTGGAGCGGGCTGCTGATATTGGCGCTGTGGCTGTGCCTGCCGCGAGCCGAACAAGAGATCGAAAAGCGTGCGCGGACGTTCCTGTGCAGAAGCCGTGACGATGCCTGAGAACAGCAGAGCTGCGACTGCCAGCAGGACGCCAGCAGCGTTCACCATTCGTCTCCCAATCCGATTTTCGCGCATCAGTCTTGCCTTCATGGCCTGTATATTAGCTTGGCTGTTTGGAAAAACAAAATGGGGCGCACTTGATCAGAAGCGCGCCCCATTTGATAATTTAACCCGACAGTCTAGCGACGGCGCAGGACCGACAGAACTTCCTTGCTCGGATGACCGTCCGGCTGAAGTCCGTTGCGCTGCTGGAAGGCTTCGATTGCCGCCCGCGAAGTGGAGCCGATCTTGCCATCGATATTGCCGTCATAATAGCCGAGCGCTTTCAGATGCGTTTGCAATTCCTGCCTCTCGTCCATGGTAATCGGCGTGAATGGGCGATTCCAGTCCTGACGAAGTCCCTGATAGCCGCCGATGCGGTCGGCAAGCAGGCCGACAGCAAGTGCGTATTTGTCGGCGTTGTTATAGCGCTTCAAGACGAAGAAATTCTTTGTCATCAGGAAGGCGGGCCCCTGACGGCCATCCGGCACTTTCAGCGTTGCTTTTTCGCTCGGATCGGGGAAGGCGCGTCCGTTGGCACGAACGAGACCGATCTTCTGCCATTCGGCAATCGAGAGTGAGCCGGAAGGGAACTTGCGTCCTTGTGGCAAGGCTACTTCGTAACCCCAGCTACGGCCTGGCTGCCAGCCATTGCGATGCAGGAGGTTGGCCGCTGTGCCCAGCGCATCTGGGATCGAATTCCAGATGTCACGCTTGCCATTGCCATCCATATCGACGGCATAAGCCTGATAGCTCGTCGGGATGAACTGTGTGTGGCCGAGCGCACCGGCCCAGGAACCGGAAAGATGGCCGCGGTCAATATCGCCGGTCTGGAGAATCTTCATTGCAGCAATCAGCTGTGTGCGGCCATATTTGGCGCGACGCTGGTCTGCATAGGCAAGCGTTGCCAGCGAACGGACGGCATCGCGCATGACGTCATCACGCTTGAGAATTTCGCCGTAATTGCTCTCCATCGACCAGATGGCGAGCAGGATATTGCGATCGACCGAGAAACGCTGTTCGATGCGCTGGAGCCACGGACCCCATTTGCGCGCCATGTTCTGGCCGACCGAAACGGAATGTTCGTTCACGCGGTTATCGACGTAGTTCCAGACTGGTTCGGTGAATTCGGGCTGATAGCGGGCCTTCTGCAGCACGACCGGGTCTGGCGCATCCACGCCGCGAAATGCGCGGTCGAACGTGGAAGGCGAAACACCTGCATTTATGGCGACAGGGCGAAAACTGGCGACCCATTGGCGAAATTTCGCATCAGCCAGTGCGGAACCGGTCGTCAGCGTTGAGGCGAGCACAGCTATCGCAACCGTTGCAGCTGCTTTCAGCTTCATCGTCTGGCCCACCGTGAATGGAAATCGCAGCATTCTGTGTTTCCCTTCTGCAATCAAATTTAGCCGATACCGGCGCGTTTCCCTTCGACCTGGATTCTGCCCGCTCCGGATTGCATTATTCAATTAATACCATCCTGTGTTGAATTTGAGCCAGCAGAAAATTCCGGATCGAACCGTTGAACGTTCAATTTAGAACCTGTCGGTTAGCAATTGGTTTACCATCGCGGCCTTGCTTTAAAATTCGCTAAAGTTTCGAAAAATTTTTGAATCAAGCAACATTAAGGTCGGGTCATTGAATGTGATGGGATGGGTCACGCAATTTCGTCGTTCTTTAATGAAAAGGCCTTATTTGAAATTCAGTCGTTTCAATGCTTTGATAGTAAATCTGAAATAGTGAAATCGAGGAGAGGAATGAGTTCGATCCGAAAAATTCGCAAGGCCGTGTTCCCTGTTGCAGGTCTTGGCACCCGCTTCCTGCCCGCCACCAAATCCATCCCCAAAGAAATGCTGACGGTCGTCGACAAGCCCGTCATTCAGTATGTGGTCGATGAGGCGCGCGAAGCTGGTATCGAACATCTGATTTTCGTCACCGGGCGCAACAAGGCGGTCATCGAAGACTATTTCGATGCGCAGGTTGAGCTTTATTCCACGCTCGCAGAGCGCGGCAAGAAGGCGGAACTGGAGCATCTTCAGGATATCCAGCCGCAGCCGGGAACGACAAGCTTCACCCGCCAGCAGGTGCCGCTCGGTCTTGGCCATGCAGTCTGGTGCGCTCGTGAGCTCGTCGGTGATGAACCCTTCGCTCTCTTGCTGCCAGATATGGTCATGCAGTCGAAGAAGGGCTGCCTGAAGGAGATGGTCGAGCTTTACGAAAAGACCGGCGGCAACGTCATCGCCGTGCAGGAATGCGACCCGGAAGAAGCGCATAAATACGGTATCGTCGGCAAGGGCGAAGCCATCGGCAGCGGTTTCGAAATCACACAGATGGTTGAAAAACCTGCCAAGGGCACGGCGCCTTCCAATCTTTACATCAATGGTCGCTATATCCTGCAGCCGGAAATCTTCGAACTTCTGAGCAAGCAGGAAAAGGGCGCTGGCAACGAAATCCAGTTGACGGATGCCATGCTGAAGCTTGCCGACGCACAGAAATTCTTCGGCTTCGATTATCAGGGCCTGACATTCGACTGCGGCTCCAAGGCTGGTTTCATTGAAGCCAACGTTGCCTTTGCGTTGTGGCGCAACGACATTCGGCCTTCCGTCGAAAGCTCGATCGGCAATCTGCTGAACACCATCAAACCAGCCTGATATAACCAGTCAAATCTCTGGTCACGCCCCCTGCAAAGGGGGCGTTTTTTTATGGTCGCGGGTATTATTTCCGTGAAACTTGCTTTTTTTGACAATGACAATAGGCTTTTGGCCTAGTACGTACCCAAAAAAGTGTGAAACATCTTTTGGGTGCAATCGGTCAAACAGGTTCCTCCCCCTCATAAGGAATAAAGCATGCAGGAATTCCAGCAGACGATGGGTGCAGGCGCGCTCATCTCGATCGCGGTGGGCGCTGTTCTATTATTGCTTTTGCTCATCATCCGGTTTCGTGTCCATGCCTTCGTAGCGCTTATAATCGTCAGCCTCTTGACGGCGCTCGCGACCGGCATCCCGGCAGGCAATATTCTGACGACAATCACTTCCGCCTTCGGGTCAACCCTTGGCGGGGTGGCACTTCTGGTCGGTCTTGGCGCAATGCTGGGCCGGTTGCTTGAAATATCCGGTGGCGCACAGGCACTGGCCGACGATCTCATCCGACGGTTCGGCGAAAAGCGCGCGCCTATGGCGCTTGGCATCGCGTCGCTCATCTTCGGCTTCCCTATCTTTTTCGATGCGGGATTGGTCGTGATGCTTCCCGTGGTCTTCACCGTCGCACGGCGCCTTAAAGGAAGCTTGCTTCTCTACGGTATTCCGGTCGCAGCGGCCTTTTCGGTGATGCACGTTTTCGTGCCGCCGCATCCGGGCCCGGTGGCCGCATCCGAGCTTCTGGGTGCAGATGTGGGGCTTCTCATCCTCGTCGGGATCGTGGTCGTCATACCTGTCTGGTTCATTGCCGGGCACCTTTTTGGTGCATGGATCGGCAAGAAGATCGTACTTCCGATCCCCGATAGTTTTGATGCCGGGAAAAACGGAGAAGAAGCTGTCAATCCTCCGAGTTCCGGCTTGGTCATGTTGCTGCTTCTGCTGCCGCTGGTTCTGATCTTCATCAATACGGGGCTCGATTTTGCCCGCGCGCAAGGCTGGGTCAGTGCCGATGCAAACTGGTATCAGCTGGCGCGAATGATCGGATCGACGCCGGTTGCTCTCCTGATTTCAGTGCTGGTGGCATCCTATGTGCTCGGGCCACGGCGCGGCAGAGATGCAGCCAGCGTCGAACGCATTCTCGATTCGGCGCTCGGTCCGGTGTGTTCCATCATCCTGATTACGGGCGCAGGCGGCATGTTTGGCGGTGTTCTGCGTGCTTCCGGCATTGGCGACGCCTTGTCAAATGCGTTCGCCGATACAGGACTGCCTGTCATCGTGGCAGGCTTCCTGATCGCAACGATTTTGCGCGTAGCACAGGGGTCGGCAACGGTAGCGCTGATAACGGCTGCCGGGCTTATCCAGCCTGCCGTTCAGGCTGCCGGATATCACGGACTTGAGACCGCCGCGGTGGTGATCGCCCTTGCTGCTGGGTCGGTCATGCTCTCCCACGTCAACGATTCCGGTTTCTGGCTCGTCGGTCGTTTCTTCAATATGGACGTCAAGACAACGCTGAAAACCTGGACGGTTCTGGAAACCCTTATCGGACTTCTGGGCTTCGGCATGGCGTGTATTCTGTTCTGGCTCGCTTAAACTCACGATAATACGGCATCCCGAAAGGGGTGCCGTCCTATCTCCACACTAGAGCATTTCCTGCTTTGATTGAATTATTGGAAATGCTCTATCTGTTTGTTTTCAATCATGTCTTTATCCCGAAACTGGTTCCCACTTTCGGGAGACATGCTCTAACGCTGCACCTTCACGCCGAGATAGACACTGTCGGCGGTATATTCGCGATCGGAAATCTTGCTTGTCAGGAATTCGTGACGCAGGCGCGCATCCAGCCCGACAAACCGGTTGATCCAGTAGGTTGCCCCGATCTGCGCACCGATCGTGTAGTCGGTTCCGGTGCCATCCTTGTTCTGCCGGATATTCGCGTCGAGCCTGCCATTGAGGCTCAGGTCTGAACGTATGCGGTGCGTCACATCGAGGCTGGCAAAATGCAGGAGTGATCCTGCAATGCCGGGCGTGGTCGAAGTATCGACCATTGTCTGCGCATAGAGGCTCACATCGGTTCCGCGTAGCGGTGACCAGTTGAGCGCTGCATTGATCGACGGTCCGCTGATGTCGCCAAGACGAGAATCATCGCTGTTGGCGCGCATGTAACCGGCGGCGAATTCGCCGTTCAGCTTTTCGCCCATATCCAGCATCATACCGCCACGCAGGGCAAATTGTGATCCGCTGCGTTCATAGCCGTTGCTGTCTACCTTCTCGTCGAAGATGCGCTTGCCCAGCTCAACTTCAGTGAAGGGCTTGATTGCCGGGGACAAGCTGAAACCGCCGCGCAGCGTAATGCTGGCATAGGTGTTGTCGCGATCCTTCTGGCTGACCGTGCCGCCGGAGGACAATTCCGCATCGCCATAAATATTGTGCTCGACCCGTCCGGTTGCGCTGCCGAAGATCAGGCCCATGTCTCGTTCGACGCCGAGGCTTCCATTGAGTGTGTGAACCAGAGGCCGTTGCAATGCGCCGACGACCCCGTTCGGGCTTGACGCGCTTTCGCGGCGCAGCCGATAGCCTGCGCCAGTGTTGACGGTCGTCTGATCACCGAGATCGAAACGCAGTTTGCCCTGAATATCGACCTGCGGTTCGGAAACGTCTTCGCCCGAAATGGACTTGGCCCATGTGCCCGAAGCATCGAGTGTTGCCTGATGGCGCGCCCAGTCCGACTGTGCATTGAGCCGCAACGTGGTTTCGTTGAGAACGGCGCTGGAACCGCTTGCGCTGTTGTCGCCGTTGGTCGTGACACGGATACCCTGTTCCAGCGACGGTCGCAGGATAAACGAACCGGTGCGAATGCCGACCGGCGCGAACGGATCGGCTTCCTGCGTGGAGCTGCGCCCCTGCTCGGGCGATTGCCGGAGATTTTCGCGCTGTGCCCGGCCCGTTTCGTCGCTTGCGTCGGTATCGACCGAGCCAACACGAATATTGTCGGGTCGAAGCGGCTGACGGTCCTGCGGCACGGGAACGGTCGGAGCGGTTTGTGTTGTGGTGGTCGGGTCTGCCGCTGTCGTGTTTTCAGGCGGAGTATAACTGTCGTCGGTCGTCTCGCTGGTGCCGTCATCATATCCGGGGGCGGCAAGCCCACGATTTGCGAGCGTTTCCGGCGAGGAGGCTGAAAGCACGTCCTCGGCAACGCTTCCGCGCAGATAGGCTTCCTGAGCAAATGCAGAACCATGACAGATTGCTATCGCCACGCCCGACAAAAACAGGCATTGCAGCCTGCGGGCAATGGGCGTCGAACCGCCAGAAGGGGTCTTGGCAAATAGCATGTCGTGTTTTCAAACCGTCGCAACGTGGTAGATGAACGGTAAAGGCACATGGTTAATTCTTGGTTGCTGCGGCTGAATTCATGGCGATGCTCGCTGCACAAATGTTTGGACAACCGACTGTGAAAAAGTTAACCCTTGCCGCCATGGAAAAGCTCGATCAGATCATCCCTCCGGCAGATGCGGAAGCGACTATTGCTTCGGCGCTGCGCACCATAAAGACCGAAAATGCGGGCCTCGCAGCGCTTGAAGAAGCGCTGAATGACGGCCTTTCCGGCCCCTTTGTCGAAGCGGTGAAGCGTATCGTCGCCTCGCGCGGACGTCTGGTCGTTACGGGCGTCGGCAAGAGCGGCCATATCGGCTCCAAGCTCGCTGCTACTTTTGCCTCGACCGGTACTTCGGCATTCTTCGTTCATTCGGCGGAAGCCAATCACGGCGATCTCGGCATGATCGACCGCGACGATGTTATTTTGGCCATCTCATGGTCGGGTGAAACGGCAGAATTGAAGGGGATCGTCAATTATTCGCAGCGCTTCCGCATTCCATTGATCGCGATTACCTCACGTGAGGATTCTGCGCTTGGTCGTGCTGCGGATGTCGTGCTGCTCTTGCCGAAAACTGCCGAGGCCTGCCCGCATGGTCTGGCACCCACGACCTCAACCATGATGCAGCTTGCCATCGGTGATGCGCTGGCAATAGCACTTCTGGAAGCGCGCGGCTTCACCCCGAGTGACTTCAAGACATTTCATCCCGGTGGTTCGTTGGGGGCAAGTCTTATCCATATCCGCGATATCATGCATCGCGGCGAACGCCTCCCGCTGGTGGAAGTGGGCACCTCTCTGCCGGACGCGATGAAGGTTCTGGCGCAGAAGAGTTTTGGGTGTGTTGTGGTTGTCGACGGTGGTGGTGATCTGGCAGGCATCGTCACAGACGGCGATATATCGCGCAATCTGAGCCGAAACCTTGCGGCTTTGGCGGTTGACGACGTCATGACACGCAAGCCCAAGACGGTTGACCAGAACATGCTGGCGACGGCAGCACTCAACACCATCAATGAAAATCACATCGGCGCACTGATCGTCACCGAGGCCGGACGCCCGATCGGGCTTGTGCATTTCCACGACCTGCTGCGGATCGGCGCTGCTTGATAGAGTATTGAGGCATTATATTTTGTAGGGCAGACATATTGCCCTACTGCCTTATTCTGCCACTTCAATCTCCAGCGAGACCGGATCAAAAGCCACAACGCGGACTTCTGTTCCGGTTGGCAGATCAGGGCCCTTCACGCGCCACATCGTATCGTTGATACGGATACGCCCGCGACCATTGATGATCGGTTCGGTCAATGTCGCGCGCTGGCCGACCAGCTGTTCACCGCGGCGATTGAGTAAGGGCTCGTCTGCATCGGTGCTGCGTGAGCCAAAAAAGCGACGCCCCACCAGCACGAAAATGACGGCCAGAACCAGAAACACAACCGTCTGAAACTGCCAGCCAAACCCTGTCGTCGAAGACAAGAGAAAGGCGAGCGCACCGGTTACAAGTGCTGCAAGCCCGAACCAGATGAAGAAGAAGCCGGGCGCCGAGATTTCCAGAATGAGCAGGATCAGCCCGAAAACGAGCCAGTTCCATATGCCAAGACCGGACAGAAATTCGATAATCATGGCGCCCTCTCTTCCTTTTTTTGAGCAGCTTTAGCGCCCTGCGGACGGAACGCTGCGCGGGCGGGAAGGGGTCGGCGGCTGCGGTGCCGGGTCTACCGGCCTGCTGCCATCACCAAAGACTTCCTTGGCAATTGCACCAATGCCGCCGAGCGAGCCGATAAGGGCACTCGCCTCAAGCGGCATCAGCACGACCTTTTGGTTCTTGGCGCTGGCAATATTGCTGAGAGCTTCCGTATATTTCTGCGCAACGAAGTAGTTAAGCGCCTGCACATTGCCGTTGGCAACGGCATCGGAAACCATGGTGGTGGCTTTCGCTTCGGCTTCCGCGAGGCGCTCGCGTGCCTCTGCCTCGCGCTTGGCCGCTTCCAGCTTGCCTTCAGCTTCGAGAATCTGTGACTGCTTCTGACCCTCGGCGCGCAAAATCTGCGCGTTGCGGTCGCCCTCGGCTTCAAGAACCTGCGCGCGCTTGTCACGCTCTGCCTTCATCTGGCGCGCCATCGAGGTGACGATATCTTCCGGCGGATTGATATCCTTGATTTCCACGCGGGTCATTTTGAGGCCCCACGGATGGGCAGCTTCGTCGACGACTCGTAACAGACGATCATTGATGGCATCGCGGTTCGACAGCAGCTCGTCGAGATCCATCGAACCCATGACGGTACGGATGTTGGTCATCGTAAGATTGAGGATCGCATATTGCAGGTTCGCGACCTGATAGGCTGCCTGTGCTGCGTTCAGCACCTGATAGAAAGCCACGCCGTCAACGCCGACAATGGCGTTGTCACGGGTGATGACCTCCTGCGTCGGCACATCAAGCACCTGTTCCATCATGTTGAGGCGCGCGCCGATGCGGTCAAAAAATGGCACGATCAGATTGAGGCCGGGATTGAGGGTGCGCGTATAGCGACCGAACCGCTCGACTGTGTAGTTGAACCCCTGCGGCACGGTCTTGATACCGGCAAACAGCGTTGCCAGAACCAGTGCGGCCAGAATGAGCAGCGTGATATCGAAACCGGTCATTGATTGTTTCCCTTTTAAGGCATTAAGGCAGTAGGGTAATATGACAATAGATGCTTTAGCGCGGCAAACATACTGCCCTAATCGCCTATTGCCTTACACCCATCCCTGCAATTCGCGGCGCACCAGTGTCTCGATGACCTTCATGCCGTCTTCGTTGTCGTTGAGACAAGGAATATGGCTGAAATTCTCGCCGCCGTTTTCCAGAAATTCTTCAGCAGCCTCATTGCCGATCTCGTCCACTGTTTCCAGACAGTCGGCCACGAAACCCGGATTGAGAACGGCCATCGACTTGACCCCGTGCTTGGCCAGTTCTTCCACCGTTTCGTCGGTATAAGGCTGGAGCCATTCTTCCGGACCGAAACGCGACTGGAATGTGGAGCGAAACTGGCTGTCATCAAGGCCCAGCCGGGCCTGCAGCAGGCGCGATGTTTCAAGACATTGCTGGCGGTAGGGGTCGCCCTTGTCCGAATAGCTTTTCGGAATGCCATGATAGGATGCGAGGACCACTTCCGGCTTGAAGGAAAGTGTTTCCAGATGTTTCTCGATGGAGCGGGCCAGTGCTTCGATGTAAACGGGTTCCGTCTCGTAAGACGGGACGATGCGCACCGCTGGCTGGAAGCGCTTTTTCATGAGCGCTTCGAAGAACTTGTCATTCACCGTAGCGGTCGTCGTTGCCGAATATTGCGGATAGAGGGGGAACATGACGATCCGCTCGCAACCTTGCTGCAGCAGACGGTCGGTCACGCTTTCAATGGAGGGCTGGCCATAGCGCATTGCCCAGTCCACGACCACATTCGGATAGTCGGCAAGCGCCTTGGCAAGCTTCTCGCCCTGCGCGCGCGTATAGGTCCGCAGCGGAGATTCGTTTTTCTCGCGGTTCCAGATGCGGTCGTAAAGCTTGCCGGAACGCTTCGGGCGAGTGTTGAGAACGATGCCGTAAAGGATCGGATACCAGATAAGACGCGGCCATTCGATGACGCGGCGATCCGAGAGAAACTCGGCCAGATAGCGGCGCATTGGGCCGTAACTCGTGCCATCCGGTGTGCCGAGATTGACCAGCAGAACACCGACCTTGGGCAGTTTTGCCTGCACCTCAGTTTTGGTTGTCTGGCTGGGCTTCTCCTGCACTTTATCCATCTCACTCATCTTCCGACTCCTGTTCAGCCGGAAAACTAGAGAAAAAAAGACAAATTACAATCCTGACAATTGCCGCTGGCGCAATTCTATCGGCGCGGGTGTTTCCCGCGCCGTAAATATCTGAAACTTACGCAAGATATCGGGTGCTTATGCCGCCGCGCGACGCGTTAGGGAGAAGCGCGAACCCGACGACGACGTGCAGTTGAGCTGCGTCGGAGAAACAAGTGCGCAGTTCACTTTTGAAGACGTGCCGCGCACGATGGAACGCATGTCGATCTCGACAAGCTGCGGCGACTGGTAACGGTAGTTGCCTTCGGCAAGCTTTTCGTTTGTGTCGGTGGAGCGGGTCTCGAAAATGCCGCCGTTGAACGACGAGACGATGCCGTTTGGATCGACCCAGCTGCCTTCGATGCCGGCAGGGGCGCGGGATACGGTCGGGACATTGCCGCCGACCGGGCCAGTCGTTTCACACGCGGCCAACGCCAGCGACATGACTGCAAGAGGGGCAATGATGCGGAAGCGTTTCATATCCATGCTCTCCATTAAAGCATTTTCGGGCCAGAACTGCGAAATGGCTGGCGTCTGAAATGCGTAAAACCAAGTATTTAGAGCGGCTTCAACGATTCCGTGCTGATTGGAACCGCTCGGGGATGGTTAGTTTGATGTATTGAAACTTGCACGAAAACAAGCCCTCATTGTGAGGAATGGGCCTCCGCCTGTCGATTTGTTGACAATGATGCAAGATCGCCGCGCAGAGTGGAAGGCTGTGCCCGATCTTTCCGTTTCGCTGTCACGACCCGAAAATCAGCATTGCCGATATAAACATCATGACGGCGACGATCACCGACGACGCTGAAAGTGCGCGACGAAGATAGTGCTTGAGCGCAGTACTGTTCTTGAACGAGACCATGGAGGCAATGGATTTCGTTAACTGGTAGAGAGCGAGATAGAGGACAATCGAGATTAGCCCGATCGTCCATCCAAACTGCACCGTCTGGCTGGGATGCCCCGGCACACCTAGAATCCAGGGCAAGACCAGAAGTCCGCAGATCAGAGCCATCAGATCAGGAAACCGGCTTACAGCCAGCCTTATCGTATTGCGGGCAAATATCGATAAACGCACATATTCCTCATGGAATGGCCCGGTCGAAGCCGGGCCAGCTTGATTAGCGAACCAGAATATTCCGGAATTGCCACGGATCCTTGGTATCGAGGTCTTCCTTGAACAGATGGCCGCGACCTTCCAGCGGTGTCCAGTCAGTGTAATAGCCGTTCAACGGACCCAGATATTGCATCTGGACTTCAAGGCAACGGCGGTAATCCATCTCGTCGGTCTCGACGATGCCGCTGCGCGGATTTTCCAGCGCCCAGACCATGCCCGCCAGAACGGCTGAGGAAACCTGCAGGCCAGTCGCGTTCTGATAAGGCGCAAGTTTGCGCGCTTCCTCTACGGTCAACTGCGAGCCGTACCAATAGGCATTCTTGTCGTGGCCATAAAGCAGCACGCCAAGTTCATCACTGCCGTCCAGAATTTCATGCTCTTCCAGAACATGCTGCACGGGTTGCGCCTTGCCGCTTGCGCCGAACATTTCGTCAAGAGCCAGAATGGCGTCATTGCTCGGGTGATAGGCGTAGTGACAGGTCAGGCGGAAATCAAGCTTGCCCTTCTTGTCGCGCAGCGTGAAAAAATCGGCGATGGAGATCGCTTCATTGTGGGTGACGAGCAAGCCATATTGCGCGCCGAGCGTCGGACACCAGGTGCGAATACGGGTATTGCCGCCGGGCTGTTCGAGGAAAATTGCGGCCTTGTTGCCCTTCTTCTGCTTGCGGGCATTCTTGGGCATCCATTTTTCATGGCTGCCCCAGCCAAGCTCTGCCGGTTGCAGGCCTTCGGCGATGAACCCTTCGACGGACCATGTATTCCAGAATGTGTTGAAAGGTTTCGGCTCTTTTGCGCGTTGGGTATCGCGTTCGGCGATGTGGATACCCCTGACGCCGGCTTTTTTCATCAGTTTCGCCCAGCCGTGGCGATCATCCACTGCCGGTTCGGTGAAATCGAGCTTCAGTTCAGTCGCAAGATCGACGAGCGCTTTCTTGACGAACCACGAGACCATGCCCGGATTGGCACCGCAGCAGGAAACTGCGGTCGTGCCGCCGGGATTCTTGCGCTTTTCAGCGCGAACCGTTTCGCGCAGCGCATAGTTGGTTCGCGAGGCATTGTCTGCGTCTTCATCGAAATAGAAGCCGAGCCAAGGCTCCACCACGGTGTCGATATAAAGCGCGCCATGCTCTCGGGCGTAACGCATCAGATCGAGTGATCCGGTATCGACCGAAAGATTGACGATGAAAGGCTGGCCTTCCGTTTCTTTCAAGAGAGGTCCAAGAACCTTCTTGTAATTGTCCTTGGTGATTGCTTCCTTGATGAAGCGGATGCCCTTGTCATCGAGGATTTTGCGATTGGCGTCGCTCGGATCGATCACGACCATGCGCGACTTGTCGAATTTGAAATGACGTTCAATCAGCGGCAGGGTACCGCGCCCGATCGACCCAAAGCCGATCATGATGACGGGGCCGGTTATCTCGCCATAGACTTGCCATTTCGCTTTCGCCATTTTCTTCCTCTGAGGTGCCGCAGAATTGCGGTGTTGGGTTATCCTTAGCCCGGTTTAGCTTATGCGCGGGAACGATAACACAACTTCATAGAAAGAAAGAAACGTCACAAGCCTATGACATCAATACATGTTTAATGCGGATTGGCTTTTTAAGCCTCGATCAACTGTGCGCGGATCATGCCGCGCAGCGAATTGCCGACGAGAATGTTGCGCGCATTTTTGAGCGTTTCGACGGTAACGATACCCTCTTCGACAACATTGTTGTTCAGCAATTCACGGCGCAGAACCCCGTCGAGGAGGCCGCATGATAGGGCGGGCGTCGTGCAGGTCGTGCCGCCAACATCGAGAAATATCGACGTAATGGTTCCCTCACAGACTTCGCCGCGATCATTGAGCAGGACGACTTCGTCGATCTCCGCCGGCGAGTACTCCTCGCGCGCTGCGATATAGGCCTGCCGTCGCGTCGTCTTGTGGCGCAACAGAGTATCATTGTGATCAAGGTGCGTGCGGGCAATTGCGATTCGCCAGATCGTCTGGCAGGAGAGTGGCTCAAAAGGTATGGTCGAGACAGTGGTCACGCCATCGGGCGCAAGTGTCAGCCGCACCTTCAGGGCCTGCTCACCGGTTCCGCTTTCTGAAACCTTCTGCCGGACAGCTTCCATATTGCAGGAAAAACCGAGTTCACGGGCGGAATTTTCGAGACGCGCCATATGCAAATCGAAGCGTAAAACGCCCGAGAGCGGTTCCCAGCGCATGGTTTCGATCAGCTGATAATCCGGCTCCATGATCACGGCCTGCGCCCCGTGTGGCTCGACAGTGCCGCGAACCGTGCTTTCAGAAGACATTCCTCGTACTCCGCTTGCGCCGTGGAATCGAAGACCACGCCACCCCCGACGTTGAAGATCGCACGATTTTCATCGAGAAGCGAGATCGTGCGAATGGCAACGTTGAAACGCATCCGCCCGCTTGGCTCGATCCAGCCGAGCGAGCCGCAATAAATGTCGCGCGGCCCGGCCTCCAGTTTACGCAGGATTTCCATGGCGCTGATCTTTGGTGCGCCGGTGATCGAGCCGCACGGGAAAAGGGCTGCAAAGAGCGTGCGCAATGGCAGGTTTTCTTTCAGTCTGGCCCGCACGCGGCTGATCATCTGGTGGACGGTGGGATAGGTTTCGATGCGGAAGAGTTCCGGCACATCGAGCGATCCTACTTCGCTGACAAGCGAAATGTCGTTGCGAAGCAGATCAACGATCATACGGTTTTCGGCCTGATTCTTCGGGTCGTTCAGCAGAAACTGGCGGTTCTGCTCGTCTTCTTCAGGCGTCGCACCGCGGGGCATGGTGCCTTTCATCGGATGGGTTTCAATCCACCCGTCGCCGTCGACTTCAAAGAAAAGTTCCGGCGAGCGCGACAGGACAACCGGTCCACCAAGATCGCAATAGGTCGCGTAGCGAACCGGCTGACGTTTTGCGAGCATGTTGAACAGGATCCGCGGATCGCCGCCCCATTCCGCATGGATCGGAAAGGTGAGGTTGCCCTGATAGCAATCGCCTTCGCGCAAGTGCTGGTGCAAGCGTTCGAAGCGGGGCGCATAGTCGTCGAACGACCATTGCTCGACCGGATCGCGCAGAAAGGTGGCATTGTCTTCGCCGCGGCCGTGCATAGACTGGTCGGAAGGGCCATCGAACACGCCGAAGCAGAGAAGCGGGGCATTGCGTCCCTCTGGCAGCAACGGCTTCAGCTTGGGCTCGAGAAGATAGCCGGCTTCATAGGATAGATAACCCGCAAGCCATTTTCCGGCATTATGGGCCGCCTGCATCGCATCCCATGCGGGTTCAAATTCATCAGGTGTGTCGGCGCGAATGATCGATGAGGGGGCCGTGAAAAGCACATCGCGGCCCGCCTTGTCATCCCGGAACAGGATAAACGGCTTATTGCTTTGGTGAGTCACGCAAGTGCTCAGTCTTCCATGGCTTCAAGCTCGTCGATGATGCCTTCGATCACCGACAGGCCCTTGCTCCAGAAATCCGGATCGCTTGCATCCAGACCGAACGGCGCAAGCAATTCCTTGTGGTGCTTGGTGCCGCCAGCCTTCAGCATGTCGAAATATTTCTGCTGGAAGCCCTTTTCCGAGTTCTGGTAGACCGCATAAAGCGAGTTCACCAGACAATCGCCGAAAGCATAGGCATAGACATAGAACGGCGAATGGATGAAGTGCGGGATATAGGTCCAGAAGGTCTCGTAACCCGGATTGAGATTGACGGCATCGCCAAGGCTTTCGCGCTGCACATCCATCCAGATTTCGCCGATGCGTTCTGCGGTCAGTTCGCCTTCGCGGCGCTCGGTATGGACGCGACGTTCGAACTGGTAGAAGGCTATCTGGCGCACGACCGTGTTGATCATATCCTCGGCCTTCTGCGCCAGCATGGCCTTGCGCTCGCGCTTGTCTTTCGTGCGCTCCAGAAGCGAACGGAAGGTCAGCATTTCGCCGAACACGGATGCGGTTTCAGCAAGCGTCAGTGGCGTTGAGGCCATCAGAGCGCCCTGACCACCCGCCAGAACCTGATGCACGCCATGGCCCAGCTCATGTGCCAGCGTCATCACATCGCGCGGTTTGCCCATATAATTGAGAAGCACGTAAGGATGCGCAGACGGAACGGTCGGATGTGCAAAGGCGCCCGGTGCCTTACCGGGGCGGACCGGCGCGTCGATCCAGTTCCTGTCGAAGAATTTCTTCGCAATCTCGGCCATTTCCGGTGCGAAATTGCCATAGGCGGAAAGTACGGTTTCACGCGCTTCATCCCAAGGAATGAGCGCCTGCGGCGTTTCCGGCAGCGGCGCGTTGCGATCCCAGTTTTCAAGCTTTTCGAGGCCAAGCCATTTGGCTTTCAGGGCATAATAACGGTGCGAAAGGCGTGGATAGGCGTCTTCCACCGCCTTGGCGAGTGCGTCCACCACTTCCCGCTCGACGCGGTTGGCAAGGTGGCGGCTGTCGGCAATATCCTGAAAACCGCGCCAGCGATCGGAAATTTCCTTGTCTTTGGCGAGCGTGTTGGTGATCAGTGTGAATGTGCGCAGATTGGCGGCAAAAATCTTTGCCAGTGCATCGGAGGCTTTTTTACGCACGGCCCCATCGGCGTCCTGAAGCATGTTCAGTGTCGGCTCGATGCTGAGTTCCTTGCCATCGATTTCAAATCGAAGCCCTGACATCGTTTCATCGAACAGCCGGTTCCAGGCGCTGTAGCCGGTAATCGACTTTTCATGGAAGAGCTGCTCCAGCTTGTCATCGAGCTGATATGGCTTGTCCATGCGCAGATCGGTCAGCCATGGGCGATAATGGCCAATGGCTTCGTTATCGCTCATCGCCTTTTCGAGAACTGCATCCTCGATGCGGTTCAGTTCAAGGCCGAAGAAAATGAGATGGGTGCTGGCGTCGGTCAGCTTTTGCTGCACATCACCGAAAAGCTTCATGCGCTTCGGGTCGGACGTGTCGCCATAATAGTAGAGGCCCGCGAAGGAGCCGATACGGCCCATCAGTTCGTCCAGAGCCTCGAATTCCTTGATTGCATCGACAAAATTGCCGCCATTGGTCTTGGCTGCTTCGTCGCCGAGCTTGCCTTTCCAGCGTTTCTCGAAGGCTGCAGCGTCCTTCATAGCCTTTTCGATATCGTTTTTCAGTTCTGCGCTGTCCGCAGACGGATAAAGATCGCCCAGATTCCATTCCGGCAGGTTGCCGAGGTCAGTCGTTTCGGCAGCAACCGCATCACTGGCCGGTGCGTACAAAACCTTGTTGAAGGAAACGGATTCTGAAAAGCGGGTCATGAACATTCTCCAAGAGCATTTCCAGAAAAAGTGCGAAACGGTTTTTCGTCGGATAATGCGTACAAACAAAGAGATAGAGCGGTTCCACGATTCCGCGTTAACCGGAACCGCTCTACTAGGCCTCTTCTCGCATGTCTTGCCAGGATCGCCAAGAGGTGGGAAAAGCGCCTCGAAATTTTGTGATGGCCTGTCCCGCGGTGGATTGCAGAAAAGCAAATACCTGAATCGGGGAGTGGATTCAGGATACAATTTTTGTGAATGGGACGTTCAGGTACATTTAGTACCTTGCATTCGACGAAGGCTTGCCTCCAAATAACGCGCCTGGAATATGAGACATTTAAACTGTTTAAGTATTTTGGGCGTGGGAACTCCATAGGTTGATGATAGCTGTTAATGGCCACGCGCATACTCATAGCGGATGACGATCCGATTCATCGGCGCAATCTTGAAGCGATAGTCATGCGCATGGGCTATCGGACCATTCTTGCTGACGGTGGAGCAAGCGCACTCGGCTTTGTAAGCCAGCGTAAGGACATCGTCCTGATGCTGCTTGATCTATCGATGCCGGACATGGATGGCCTGACCGTTTTGCGCCGGATGCGCGAAGCTGGAAATAATGTTCCTGTTATTGTTCTCGTTCAGAATGATGATCTCCAGCCGGTTCTGCTGGCAATGAAAATGGGCGCGGTCGATTTTGTGACCAAGCCGGTCGCCTTCGAGCGTGTGCAGGTTTCGGTTTCCAATGTTCTGAAGATCGATGCGCTGACGCAGGAAATCCGACGTGCCCGCTCATCCCTGAAAGCTCATCTGACACTTTCCGACATGGCGATCAAAAGCCCGGAAATGGAGCGGGTCAGCATTCTGGCACGTCGTGCCTCGGCGCTGGATGCACCGCTTCTGATCGAAGGAGAGCCCGGCAGCGGCAAGGAAACACTGGCGCGCGCTATTTGCAGCGGCGGTGCTCGCTGGCGTGGCCCTTTCGTGACCGTTGATTGCCGCACCTTGACCGTCGACAATGCCGACGAAGTTTTCTTCGGCGTTTCGACTGCACGGCGCGACCGCCGCGAGGATGATGTCATCCGCAGCCTCGGAAAACTCGTGGAAGCCGATGGTGGGACGCTCTTTCTGGATGAGGTGGGTGCACTGCCACGCCACACGCAGATCAAGCTTTTTGCCGCCATGCAGTCCGGCCAGTTCGAAACCGGCGGGGGAGGCGAGCGCGCGCTGTCCAACGCCCGCATAATGGCATCGAACAGCCGTCCTTTGGCGGATCTCGTCCATATGGGGCGTTTCCATGCAGGGCTTTACCATCTGCTCGGCTCCTTTGCCGTTGCTATGCCGCCGCTGCGCAACCGTCTGGAAGATATTCCGATCCTGCTGCATCAGTTCATGATGCGCTATGTCAGCGAAGAGCGGATGGGGCACATCACCGGCATCACCACCCATGCGCTGGAAAAGCTGAAGACCTATCATTGGCCCGGCAATGTGCGGGAGCTGAAAAATGCCGTTTATCGTGCCGTCCTTCTCTGCGAGACTGGCGAACTGACGGCAGCTGATTTCGCACAGATCGGTGCGGGGACAGAGGCCGCAAGGGCAGCACAGCAACCCGCCCAGTTCAACCTTGTCGATCACGATCCAACGGTGAATGGTCAGTCGGGCTTGTTCAGCGGGATCGACGGAGCAGGCGAGGTGCGCACCCTTGCCGCAGCCGAAGAAGAAATGATCCGGTTCGCGATCGCCCATTATGACGGGCAAATCAGTGAAGTTGCCCGTCGTTTGGGCATTGGAAGAACGACGCTTTACCGGAAGCTGAAGGAATATGGCATCGATGTGACGTCGATTTCCGGCAAGGGGCCGGGTGCCGATGAGGAGGGGGAAACGACCCCTTTCAACCGTGCTGCCAGTTGATGAAACTCTGCCTAACCAATTGAATTTTAGTCGTTTATAATAGATTGGCTGTCACGCCTGGCAGGTACTGTTGCCGATTAAAGACTGTTAATAATTTTTTAACCATGACAAAAATAGATGCGCGTGTGTGGCTTTTTTGCCATGGTGTTTCCTCATTTGTTGTTCACTAAGCGTCCATTAACCATTAAATCCGACAATCGGAGCTCGAGCGGAACTGGGACGCAGGCTTTTTGTGGCACCACAAAGAAAGTCCCGAGGGATGCCTGGAGAATGCTTCTGGGGCGGAAAAACGGTAAGGCGATACGATTCGATGAACAGCATATCGACCATTAAAGCGCGCTTTGCGAAGGTTTGGACCGGGATGAAGGCATCTATGTCCGTTCCGTCTGCCCTTGCCGCTGCTGCGGTTCTCATGGCGCTGTCTCCTTCGCAGGCTTCGGCTGAAACCCGCTCTCTCAAGCTTTATTACGTTCACACCGGTGAAAAAGCGGAAATCGTCTTCAAGAGAAACGGTCGCTTTGACGCCCAAGGTTTGAAGAAGCTGAACGTTTTCCTGCGAGACTGGCGCCGCAACGAGCCGACCAAGATGGACCCGCGCCTGTTCGATCTGGTCTGGCAGGTCTATCGCTCTACTGGGTCGAGCCAGTATATCACCGTCGTTTCCGCTTATCGTTCACCGGCCACCAATGCCATGCTGCGCTCGCGTTCCGCGAAGACCGGCGTTGCCAAGAAGAGCCAGCATATGCTCGGCCGAGCGATGGACTTCTATATTCCCGGCGTACCTCTGGCAAAATTGCGCGGCATCGGCATGCGCTATCAGATTGGTGGCGTTGGCTATTATCCGCGTTCCGGCTCGCCATTCGTCCACATGGATGTTGGCAATGTTCGCTCCTGGCCGCGCATGAGCCGCCGCGAACTGCTCGCACTCTTCCCGGACGGCAAGACCGCTCACCTTCCCGCAGACGGCAAGCCGTTGCCGGGCTATGAGCAGGCATTGGCCATGATCGAGAAGCGCAAGGCCGGTGGCGGCGAGATCTTGATGGCCAGCAATTCCGCGCCGCGTCGCAGCAAGAGCCTGTTCGGTGCGCTGTTTGGCGGCGGTGCCGACGAAGAAGAAGACACTGGTGATGTGAGCGCCCCGCCGGCGACGGCACGGCCGGCTCGCGCCGCGCCTGCGCGTCAGGCTCCGGCAGCGGTTCCGGAAGAGCCGGTCCAGCAGCCGCGTGAAACCATGGTTGCTGCTCTGCCTGCCCGCGATGCTCCGCTTCCAGTACAGGCACCGCGTCCGGAAACGGGCCTTGATGCACAGGCACAGGCCGCAGCCGAAGTCCCGGTCGCCGCACTAAACGTTCCTATCCCGGCTCGCAAACCCGCAATGGCGCCGCAGGATGCCGTTGCACTCGCCGCAGCCGAACCTGCCGCCGATGCGGCAGCTGCCGCCCGTGCCGCTGTGGATGCGAATACGGTTCAGGTTGCCGATGCTGGTACGCCTTCGCAGCTGATGAATGGTTTTGTGCCAATCCCGTCGGCTCGCCCGCAGCTTGAAACGGATAATATGCAGCTTGCAGCTGCGGTGGTGCCGTCAGCGCGTCCGACGCGTCCGGGTGAAAACCCTGCCACAAACGGTCAGGATGCGATTGCCGCACTGGTCAATAGCCAGCAGGCCGAACCGACGCAGCTTGCCGATGCAGGCAATGCGGCTGTGCCGCAGCCGGGCGAAACGGCAGCGTTCCCGCTGCCGAAGGAAGCGCCGCGTGCCAACACGCAGCTTGCCCTGCTTTCCAAGAGGGATGAGATCGGCGAACTGATCGCACCGCCTTCTGACGATTATTACGACAGCAAGCCGGTTGCAGACGCTGCGCCAAAACAGGCTCCAGCAGCTGTGCAGACAGCGTCGGTTGCCCGCACGGCACCGGCAAAGCCGACAGCTACTGCTTCTGCGGCAGTCCATAAACAGGTCGCAGTGATTGGCAAGGCAGCAGAAACTGGTGTTCGTACCACCGCGAAGGGCGGGCGTTATGTAGCCAAGGCCCAGTCCAAACCGCGTGCAGTTGTCCAGCCTGCGGTGATGCCAACTTCGGAAGTCGCCATGTCGACGGAATCGGTGTCGAGCGCCATACCGGTGACCAATCCGGTTCTCCGCAACGATGCGATGCGCTCCGCACCGGCCATGGTCTACACGGCAGGTTTCCAGCGTGGCAATTTGCCGACCGAACGCGCCAACCAGTTCAGCGGCAATGCCGTTACCTTCCTGACAGTGGCCAAGTTCACGGAAACCAACTGATCGCCATCCAAACGACGACAAACCAAAAGAAAAGGGGCCTTCGAGGCCCCTTTTTACATCCCATATGAGCTTACTCAGCTTTTCAGATCAGCTGCTTCGCTTGCAAGGTCGGTGATTGCATCCCAGTCGCCAGCCTCGACGAGTTCTTTCGGTGCAACCCACGAGCCGCCGACGCAGACGACGTTCGGCAGCGACAGGTAATTCCTGGCGTTTGCAAGGCTGATGCCGCCTGTCGGGCAGAAGAAGGTTCCGGCCAGCGGAGAGGACAGCGCCTTCAGGAACGATGCGCCGCCAGCCTGTTCAGCGGGGAAGAATTTCAGATGGGTATAGCCTTCCTCGCGGAGCGCCAGCATTTCGCTCGGTGTGATGGCGGCGGGCAGAAGTGGCACGTCGCTGTCATTGGCGGCAGCGACGATGTATTTCGTTGCGCCGGGGCTGACGATGAAGCGCGAACCAGCCTTCGCTGCATCCTCATATTGTTTGGCATTGAGGATCGTCCCGGCACCGACGATTGCTTCCGGCACTTCCGACGCGACCGCGCGGATGGCATCAAGTGCCGCAGCCGTGCGCAGGGTGATTTCGATTGCGGGCAATCCGCCTTTGGCAAGCGCGCGTGCCAGCGGAACAGCATGTTCCACCTTGTCGATCAACAGAACCGGAATGACCGGCTGGCCTGTCATGATGGGGGCGAGAAGATCGGTTTTCTGGGACATCGGCTTGCTCGGCTGTTTGAGTGGATAAATCGATTTAAAGCATTTCCAGCAAAAGTGTGAAACGGTTTTGCGTCGGATAATGCGTTAAAATGAACGATTAGAGCGGTTCCAACGGTTTCCGTTAAAACAGGAACTGCTCTAAGTCCCCTTCGGCAATTTGTCCACTACTGAAGGAGCCGCATTCATGCGGCTCTTTTAAAGTTCTCAAGCTGCTTTTGCCAGCGCTGATAGGCTTCGGCCATGCGTTTGTCATATTCGTTGCGGGCGAAAGCCGGACCGTTATAGCGTCGGGCGAACTCGCGCCAGTTGCGGACTTTCAGCACTTCGAGAAGCTCTGCCTTTTCGATGAAGCGCAGCATCAAGCGCGCCTGACCAGCAACCGATCCGCGTGCTTCCGCCACAAGTTCATCGACGGTGGCATAGCCAAGCCATTCCCAATGCGCACCCATAACCTGCCCCAGCCCCCAAGAGGTGGATTCAAGCGCTGCCTTTTTGCTCAAGCCCATCGCACGTTCAAGCAGAAGCCAGCGCGCGGTTTGCGATTTCGGATTGCGTATCTGGCCTGCGACTGGGGCGGACAGGCCGTTGCTCCTCGCATAGTCGCGCAGACGACCGGACAGCCTGTGGTCAAAATAATGTCCTTCGAACCGGATGGCCGGTTCCTTGCCTCCGCTGATATCGAATAGCGCCTGCCCGCCGCTTTCCACTTCCGCAATTGCCAACAAAGCCGCCGGGTTGATCTCCGTCTCATCTGCCATTGTCGTCAGGGCTGCAATTGTCTGGCTGTCGAACATATCTCTCTCCTCGAAAAGTGGTCTTCGAGGCGGATTTTGGGGCGTCTTGGTCGCATGAGGATAAAGTTGACTTGAATTCGCCGTTTGTGGGGATTAGTTGCGGGATAGTTTTCAAAGAAGATAGAACCGATGAGCAATTTGCCTTTCACCGTTGCCGCCCTTTATTGCTTTGCGCCGCTCCAGCAATATGAAAGCCTGCGCGAGCCGCTTGCCAAGCTTTGCTGCTCGAATGGCATCAAGGGAACGCTGCTTCTGGCGGCGGAAGGCATCAATGGGACGGTTGCAGGCACACCCCAGGCAATTGAAAAGCTGGTGCAGCACATCACGGCTATCCCCGGTCTGGCTGACCCGGAGCTCAAATATTCCCATGCGACCGAAATGCCGTTCCATCGCATGAAGGTGCGGCTGAAGCGTGAGATCGTCACCATGGGTGTCGATGGTATCGATCCGCTGAAAAGCGTCGGCACCTATATCGCGCCGCAGGACTGGAACGCACTCATCGCCGATGAGAACACCGTCGTGGTCGATACGCGCAACGATTATGAATATGCCATCGGCACATTCGAAGGGGCGCTTGATCCGCAGACCAAGACTTTTCGCGAGTTCCCCGAATGGGTCGAGCAGAACCGCGACAAACTGGAAGGCAAGAAGATCGCCATGTTCTGCACAGGCGGTATTCGCTGCGAAAAGGCAACGGCCTTCGTCAAGGGGCTGGGCTTCGACGATGTCTTTCATCTAAAGGGCGGTATCCTGAAGTATCTTGAGGAAGTTCCGCGTGAAGACAGCATGTGGAACGGAGAGTGCTTTGTGTTCGACGAGCGCGTGGCCGTGGGCCATGGCCTTGCTGAAAGCGATGTCGAACTGTGCCGCGCTTGCCGCCGCCCGATTTCGCCGGAGGACAAGCTTTCGCAGTTTTTCAAGGAAGGCGTTTCCTGTGCCGGTTGTTATGACGAGCGCACGCCGGAAGATCGCGCCCGCTACGCAGAACGCCAGAAGCAGGTGAAGCTCGCCGAAATGCGCGGGGCGCACAAGCACATCGGCAGTTGACGCAATTTGCGGCAATGCTCTAAAGCGCATCTCGAAAAGTGTGAAACGGTTTCGGACAAGATGCGCGTCAGAACAAAACAATAGAGCATTTCCAATGTTTTAATCAAAACAGGAAATGCTCTATTGCCGCATGCTCCCCATAGGGCTGGTCAAACAGATTTCATCCCATTATGGTGGCTCTGGTTCCGGAACGATCTGAATTCGTTACGGAATTTGGGCGGCTTTTGCATGGACGCCCGTGCATCAAGGGTTTGACGGCATCCGGGTCGCGTTTGCCTCCATCACACCCATCATCGCAAGTCGGGGCATAGGAAATCTCCAATGCTCATACAGAAACAGCGCCGGTTTTCCGGCGGATGATGGTTTGCCTGTCGTCGCAGGCAATATGGAGGATATTCATGAAGAAACTGATCGCCGCATTTCTCATCACCGTTGCTGCGGGTACCGCCTCGGTTGCCCATGCTGCCGAGAAGGTGACCGTTTTCGCTGCCGCCAGCATGAAAGACGTTATCGAAGAAGCTGCCAAACAGATGAAGGCCAAGGACGGTACCGAAGTGGTCGCGTCGTTTGCATCTTCGTCGGTTCTGGCCAAGCAGATCGAGCAGGGCGCTCCGGCGCAGATTTTCATTTCCGCCGATCTCGACTGGATGGATTATGTCGAAAAGGCCGATGCCATCGACAAGGCTTCACGCAAGGTGATCGCCGGCAATGCGCTGGTGATTGCAACGCAGAAAGACACGCCGAAGGGTGACGCCAAGGAGCTTTTGAGCGCCGGTCGTTTTGCCATGGGTGATCCGTCAAATGTCCCGGCGGGCAAATACGGCAAGGCAGCGCTTGAAAAGCTCAACATTTGGAAAGACGTCGAGAAGAATGGCGTATTTGCCGAGAATGTTCGCGTTGCGCTGCAATATGTCAGCCGCGCGGAAGTGAAGGCGGCCATTGTCTACGCGTCGGACCGTGCCGCAGCACCGGAACTGGTCGAAGCCTATCGCTTCCCGGCAAGCAGCCACGCCCCGATCCTTTACCCGGCGGCACTTGTTGCGAAGAACGAAACCGATGCCGCCAAGGCTTTCTTGGCTTTCCTTGAAAGTGATGCCGGTCAGGCGATCATCAAGGAAAAGGGCTTCGTGGGAGCTGCGGAGGCTGCTGAATAATGATGGCCAAAGATGATTGAGGGTAATGTCTGGCAGATTGTGTCTCTGTCGCTCCGGGTTGCCGGAATAGCCATCATTGTTGCGCTGCCAGTTGCCTTTATCGTCGCCTGGATTCTTGCCCGGTTCAATTTTCCGGGCAAGTCTCTGGCGCAGGCTATCGTCACCATGCCGCTGGTCCTGCCGCCGGTGGTGACGGGCTATCTGCTTTTAATCCTGTTTGGCGCGCGGGGTGTTCTGGGAGCGCCTCTGCAGGAATTGTTCGGTCTTTCCTTTGCCTTTCGCTGGACGGGCGCCGCACTTGCCGCCGGTGTCATGGCGTTTCCGTTGCTCGTCCGTCCGATCCGGCTTTCGATAGAGGGGCTGGATCGCGGACTTGAGGAAGCGGCGCGCACGCTTGGCGCGAACCGGTTCACGGCCTTCTTCACGGTCATTCTGCCGCCTTTGCTGCCCGGTGTGCTTGCAGGCGCAGTGCTTGGTTTTGCCAAGGCTCTGGGTGAGTTTGGCGCTACGATCACATTCGTATCCAACATTCCCGGCGAAACGCAGACTCTTTCGCTTGCCATCTATGCCCTGATGCAGACGCCAACGGGTGATGCCGAAGCATTCCGTCTGATTGCCATATCTGCAGCCATCTCAATTGCCGCCGTGGTCCTTTCCGAGTGGTTGCAGCGCAGGCTTGCGGGAGCGACAAAATGAGCGGGCTTGCTGTCTCGATCAAAGGGCGCAATGGCAGGTTTCCTGTCGAGGCCGATTTCGCCGCCGACTGGGGCGTGACTGCATTGTTTGGCCATTCGGGCGCCGGCAAGACGACGCTTCTGAAAATGATTGCCGGAACACTCCGTCCGGAGAGCGGACGCATTGCCGTGGGTGACTTCACACTGTTCGATGCCGAAAAGGGCGTCAATCTTCCGCCGGAAAAGCGCCGCATCGGCTATGTGTTTCAGGAAGCGCGGTTGTTTCCGCATATGAGCGTGAAGCGGAACCTGACTTATGCGCGTTGGGCCGGGCACAGGCAGGCGACACGGAGCTTTGACGAGGTGGTGGCGCTGCTCGGCATTGATGATCTCCTCGACAGGCGGCCATCGACGCTTTCAGGTGGCGAGCGCCAGCGTGTCGCTATCGGTCGCGCGCTGTTGTCTGATCCCGCACTTCTTTTGCTGGACGAGCCGCTTTCTTCACTCGACCATGCGCGCCGGCAGGAAATTCTGCCCTTTATCGAGCGTCTTCGCGATGAAAGCCATGTGCCGATTGTCTATGTGAGCCATGAAATCGATGAGGTTGCGCGGCTTGCCGACGAAATCGTGCTTCTGTCTGGCGGTAAGGTGACCGCAAGCGGTACGGCGACGGATGTCTTTCCACTGATCAATGCGGAAGGCGAGAGTGGCGGTGTGCTGCTGGAAGGGCTGGTTTCGTCCTACGACGAGCGCTACAAATTGGCGGAAATCGATCTCGGCGGCGCGTCGTTCCAGCTCAGCGATGCGGGGCTGAAACAGAATATGCATGTGCGGCTGCGCGTGCGCGCGCGCGACGTCTCCATCGCACGCAAGGTGCCGGAAGCGATCAGCATCCGCAATGTGCTGCCGGTGACCGTCACTGCCATTACGGCGGATGATGGCCCGAATGCCCATGTCTCGCTGGACTTCCAAGGCCGTCGTCTCGGTGCACGGCTGACGCGGCGCTCGGTCGACGAACTGGCGCTGCAATCGGGTGACCATGTGGTCGCGCTGGTGAAGGCGGTTTCGGTGGATCGGGCGGCTATTCGGGAAAAATGACGCGGGGACAATAATCCGGTTTTCGGCCCGCTTCTTTTATGCTCCTGTCTTTGTCGAATGGGAGAATAGGCATGACTGATTTGCAGAACTGGACGCCACGCTCCAAGCCGGAACGCAAAGTGCTTGAAGGTCGTTATGTGCGGCTGGAGCCGCTGGACCCGAACAAGCATGGGGACGAACTTTTCGCCGCTTCGTCGGTCACCGACGCGGATCAGCGCTTTACGTGGCTGTTCGAGTTTCCGCCCGCAACCCGCGAAGAATTCGAGCCCTGGCTGGAAAAGGTGGCGAAAAGCGAAGACCCGCAGTTTTTCGCCGTCATCGATAAGGCCAGCGGCAAGGTCGCCGGACGCCAGACCCTGATGCGCATCGATTCCGCTCACGGCGCGATTGAAATCGGCAACATCTATTGGGGACCATTGATTTCGCGCAAGCCCGCCGCCACCGAAGCACAATTCCTGTTCATGCAGTATATTTTCGACGAGCTTGGCTATCGTCGCTACGAATGGAAGTGCAACAACGACAATCTGCCGTCCAAACGGGCCGCGGAGCGCTTCGGCTTTTCGTTCGAGGGGATTTTCCGTCAGCATATGGTGGCGAAAGGCAAGAACCGCGATACGGCATGGTTTTCCATTCTCGACAGCGAGTGGCCTGCCTTGAAGAAAGCCTATCAGGCATGGCTTGCGCCGGAAAACTTTGATAGTGACGGTCAGCAGAAGAAGAAGCTGGAGGAGTTTCGTGATCTTGGCTGAGCGTAAGAAGAGCAATCCGGCAATTGCTGCCGCCATCATCCTGATCGGCTTCGGGGTGCTTGCCTATTTCGTGCCCAGCATCATGCTGGCACTGGGCGAGCGCTCGCAAATCGCGGCGATCATTTTCCCGATAGTTTTCGTTCTGGGCTTCTTCGCCATTTTTTGGCTGCGCTCGCGCCGCCAGAACAAGGATTAACCAACCAGCGAAGCGCTGAGCAAAAGCGCACCTGTCAGCGCGATGAACAGGGCGGCGGCAACTTCGATTGCCGCCTTCAGCCGTCCTGACATGGCATTGCTGCCTGCAAATCGCAGTGCCGTGTTTTTTGCTGTGACAGCCAGCGTGGCAAGAACAGCCACGGTGATGAATGTGCCGAACGCCATGGCGAAGACTGAAAGCAGTCCGCCGACCATCAGGCCATTCAAAAGCGCAAACGTCAGCACGATCAGCGCACCCGAACAGGGACGCAGGCCCACCGAGAAAATCGCCGACCACGCCGTTTTCCAGTTGAAGTCGTCGCCGAGCGTCGACGGATCGGCAATATGGGCGTTACCGCACGCGGCGCACACATCGCCCTCGCCAATGAAGATATGATCCGATGCAGTAGCGGTTGCGGGTTTGTAATTGAGCTTTACTGTGCTTGTGGCAGCCGCCGCGCGCGTGGTCTGCGAAATACTGCCCTGCCATGCCGGACCGGAAGCCATTGCCGGTTCGGGTGCTGCGGCAAAAAGCGACGAGGCCGGGCTGGGGCTTGCATCGTCTTGCTTCTTGAAAAGTAGCGGTAGTTTGCGCGCCAGAAGCCAAAGGCCGAAAAACAGGACAAGCGCAAAACTTGCAATTTCCATGTAGCGCGCGGTCTGATTCATGGAAATGCCGGTGCCACGCAGCAGGAACCATGCGAGGCCGACCACGGCGATGGCCATGATGGCCTGCAAAACCGACGAAATGAACGACAGGAAGATGCCGCGCCGCAGCGCCGTTTCGTTGGCGATCATGTAGGACGAGATGACCGCCTTGCCATGGCCGGGCCCTGCCGCATGAAAAATGCCATAGACGAAGGAAAGTCCGACCAGAACCGAAGCCTGCCAAGGATCTTCACGCATGGCTTTCAACGCATTGGTCATGGCGAGATAAAACGAGCGCTGCTGTTCGTTCATCCAGAGAATGATGTGCGCGAAAGGCCCGGTTGGCTTCATCGCCACCTCATTCGCACCAATGCCGAGCGATGACTGCGCATAGGCCTGCGCAACGATCATCGTAAGGCAGAGGGTTAGAATAAAGGTAGCCGGTTTTCTCATCAGCCTGATTTCCCTTTCGGTTCGCAGTCTATCTCAAGACGGGTCGCGAATATTTTCGACATGTCCGTGCCTGCCGGATCGTTGAAGAAGGCATCGGTGAGTGTCGCCTGATTCTGGGCGAGCGCTTCATCCGGATTGGGGCGCACGACCTTGGAGGTGCAGCCTGCGGGCAGGCCTTTCACAACCAGATCGCTGTCGTTCATGTAATCGATGGCAGTATAGAAAGTCGGGTCGTAGACGCCGAAGCTGACCTTGTGGCCGGGGGCGAGTTTCAACGGCTTTTCAGGCTTGCTCGTAAAGATGATGAGCAGGCGATTGTCCGTGAAATCTGCTGCGAGGTCGGTCGGCCTCGCCATTTTCACGTCCTTGCCATCGTCCAGAACGGTCTGGAAATACTTGAACTCGGCAATCGAGCCGTTGATGACATGGCCGAGGTCGATCAATTCATTCTTGTCGAGCTGCAGATCGCCATTCTTGTCGAATTCCATCAGGACGGTGGAGGAGAAAACGTCGTCGAAACGCCAGACATGCGCAAGCTGTTGCACTGTGCCATCGGGGGCTATGGTCAGTTCCAGTCGTGCGTCGGCAAAGACATGCGGGTGAGCGAGTGCAGCCGTCGGCACGAGACCGGCCAGCAGCGCAGCTGCGGCAGACCGAACGAACCTGCTTTTGAGCCAAGACGACGAAACCAGCATAAAACTTTCCGTTAGAGTTTTCCCACGCTTATGCCCGAAGGCGGCGAAAGTGCGACGTTCTATTTGCTTTATCGTATATCTTAGTCCCGAAGACCGTTTCACACTTTTCAGGATGCATTCTATTCCCGCTCCTTGAACCATTGGGTCAGAAAATCGACCAATGCCCGGATTTTTGCCGGCAGATAGCGCCGATGTGGATAGACGGCATAGATGCCGCCATCCTTCACGATGAATTCATCCAGACAGGCAACCAGCCTGCCGCGCTCGATTTCTTCTTCGGCGATGAAGGCGGGCAGCATGCAGAAGCCAAGCCCGGCGAGTGCTGCATTCTTGGTGGCGACGGGACTGTTCACCTCGATGGGACCGTTGACGGGAACTGTCATCATCGAGCCATCCGTATTGCGGAAATGCCAATTGTTGCGCGAGCGTGCATTGGTGTCGATGATGCAAGGCCGATCAGCCAGATCTTCCGGACGTTCGGGCTTGCCGACGCGGGAGATGAGTTCGGGCGCGCCGCACAGGATGGAATGGAATGGCGACAGGCGCTTGGCAATGAGGGAAGAGTCCTGCAAACGCGTGATGCGGATCGCAAGATCGAAGCCTTCCTCCACCAGATCGACAAAACGGTCATCCAGCCGCACATCGAGCACAATGTCCGGATGGGCGAGGCAAAAGTCGATCAGCGACTGCCCAATGACGGCATCGGCAAAAGTGCGCGGGGCCGACAGTTTGATACGCCCGCGCGCGTCAGAACTGGTTTCGCTGACAGCATCCTGCAGCGCGTCGATCTCGCGAATGATCTCCACCGCTCGGTGATAATAGGTGTGACCGGCTTCGGTCAGCGAAAATTGCCGCGTGGTACGGTTGAGAAGGCGTGCGCCGAGTTCGTCCTCCAATTCCCGCACATATTTGGAAAGAAGCGCCTTGGAGCGCCCGATTTTTCGCGCAGCGGCGGAAAAGCCTTCCGCCTCGACCACGTCGATGAAGGCGCGCATACGTGTGAGGGTGTCCATGGTCTAGCCCCGCTTCCCGATGATGTTTTTGGCCAGTGCGATCAGCGCCCGGTCGCTGCCGCGTGGTCCGATGAAGGAGATGCCGAAAGGTGCGCCCTGCACCTGTCCCAAAGGTAATGTGATCTGCGGCAGGCCGGAAAGTACCGAAAGGCAAAGCAGGCGCAAAGCCTGTTCGCGATAGGCCTGCAAGGTCTCGAAAGGCTCTTTTGCCAGCGGAGCTGCACCCGGTACGGTCGGTAACGCCAGCACGGCATCATTGCCGACGATCTGTTCGAGTTCCTGCGTGAATTGTGCCCGGCGCATACGCTGGCTGGCAACGAGATCAGCGGCGATTTCCGCACCGAAGGCAAAACGGTCCGCGACGCCGGGACCGAGCTTGCGATCGCCGGAGGAAATCCAGCTGCCGTGTGTCGCCCAGGCTTCCGCGCCTTGTATGTGGCGGAAGACCAGATAGAGCTCGTCTATCGAGAGCGTCGGCTGGCTCGCCGCCTTGAGACCCGAGAAGTGCGGGCGCACTTGGGCGAACATGGTGCGATAGGCGTCTGTTTCCTGCTGACCGAGCAGAAGCTGTTCCAGAACCGGCATATAGAGAAGTTGCGTCAGCCTGAATTCTCGGGCGTCGTTGCCAAGCAGGACAGAGCCAACGCGGTCGTAAAGGTCGATATCGCGTGCAAACCATCCAATCGTATCGAGCGAGGGCGCAAGCGGCATGATGCCTTCGAGCGGAATGCGGCCATGGGTGGTGCGCAGGCCGACGAGACCGCAAAAGCTTGCAGGTGCCCGAATGGAGCCGCCCGTGTCGGAGCCGAGCGCAATATCGGCGAGTTTGCCCGCCACTGCTGCTGCCGAACCGGATGATGAGCCGCCGGTAACGCGGTCCGGTGCTGCCGGATTGATCGGATAGGGGAAATGCGAATTCTGGCCCATCAGGGAGAAGGCAAGCTCGTCGGTCTGCGCCTTGCCGACAAATTCGGCACCGGCGGCGAGGAGCTTCTTCACCACCGGAGCTGATCTTTCGGCGCGAGGTGATTCGGCCTCGATCTGCGGATTCCCGCATCCGGTCGCCATTCCGGCGACGTCATAAATGTCTTTTACGGCCAGCCGTTCACCTTTAAGCGGTCCGTCCGTTGTGTGAACGGGTAACTTCTCGGGTTTTGCAATGATGGCGTTGAAGGGATCGAAACTGGCCATTGTTCACAACATGCAGCAATTAACGGTCTATTTACGCTCTTTCGAGGCAGGTCTGAGCTGCGAATGTTTCACTTATATTGAACAATGGCAAGCGCGCCGTTCAACGCGATCCTGCCAAAATAAATTCGTCCGGAGGAATTTTTGTCATTGAATGGACACGACTTTGCGCTTATATCGCGCTTGCCCAAAGTCGCACGTGCCTGTGGGTGTCCGCCGATCCTCGAATGGTGAGGAATTCGGTACGGTACCTGGACCTAACCGCTCCAGTCGATCTGTTGGCCAACCGCCAGATCGAGGACATCTTGAAGCAACGACGGTGCGGGCCTTTCTAGTGTCTTTCGGCTGTCCAAAAGCCGAAATTACTGAAGAGGCACACCTTCATTGCCAGAAGTGCGGATGCGGTTCTCCAATTCCAATCCAAGGCAGACAAAGCGGAGTAACGCGGGTTTAGCGTTGTTCCATCGCCGCATGAGTTTTCGCGTGACATCAGCACCTCCAAAGGCTGGCCTCACGGCGGATGCGTTCATGCACACTTTGTCCTTAGAGTTTCTCTTGGTCCAAAGAGGGCCTGCGAAATTCTCTAAGTCCTTTTCTGCGTAATCCTTTCCGAAAAGTCTGAAACTTTTCGGGGGTACGCACCAGAATACGGCAAGATCAAGCCGTGCGGGAGAACGACCATGGCAACGCAGCGTATCATCGACTTCCTCAACACCCGCCGTCCGGACGGTCCTTGCCTCGTCGTCGACACCGACGTCGTGCGCGACAACTATCAGAGCTTCGAGAAGGCTTTGCCCTATTCGCGCATCTTCTATGCGGTGAAGGCAAATCCTGCGCCGGAAATCCTGCGCCTGCTCGCTTCGCTCGGCTCGTGCTTCGATACTGCGTCGGTTGCTGAAATCGAAATGGCTCTGGAAGCCGGCGCAACGCCAACCCGCATCTCCTATGGCAACACCATTAAGAAGGAGCGCGATATTGCGCGCGCCTTCGAGCTGGGCATTCGCCTTTATGCGGTCGACTGCGTTGAAGAAGTCGAGAAGGTTGCTCGCGCCGCTCCCGGCAGCCGCGTGTTCTGCCGCGTGCTGACGGATGGTGAAGGCGCCGAATGGCCGCTGTCGCGCAAGTTCGGTTGTGTGCCTGCGATGGCCATCGACGTTCTGCGCCATGCAAAGTCGCTCGGTCTCGATTCCTACGGTGTATCGTTCCACGTCGGCTCGCAGCAGACGGACCTCTCCGCATGGGATCGCGCGCTTGGCGATGCAGCATCGGTGTTCCGCACCCTGGCTGACGAAGGCATTGTCCTGCGCATGGTCAATATGGGCGGCGGGTTCCCGACCCGTTACCTCAAGGACGTGCCGACTGCTCAGGCCTACGGCATGGCGATCTTCGATGCGCTGTCCAAGCATTTCGGCAACCGTATCCCGGAAACCATCATCGAACCGGGTCGCGGCATGGTCGGCAATGCAGGCGTGATCAAGACTGAAGTGGTTCTGGTCTCGCGCAAGGCAGACAACGACAATGTGCGCTGGGTCTATCTCGACATCGGCAAGTTCGGCGGTCTCGCCGAAACCATGGACGAGGCGATCCGCTACCAGATCGTGACCCCGCATGACGGCAGCGAAACCGAACCATGCGTGCTGGCTGGCCCGACCTGCGACAGTGCGGACGTGCTTTATGAAAAGACGCCGTACCCGCTGCCGGTCTCGCTGACCATCGGTGATGAAATCCTCATCGAAGGCACGGGCGCATACACCACCACCTATTCGGCGGTGGCGTTCAACGGCTTCGAACCGCTCCGATCCTACGTCATCTGATCATTCAGACTTGGTATGATCCCGAAAAGTGGGAACCGGTTTTCGGATTAGATCATACCTTTGAAAGTCCCGAATGATCCTCTCAATCCGCCCAGTGCTGCAAGGCGCTGGGTGGGGTGTGCTGCTGCCGCTTTGCGGGGATAGATGTCATGAACGTAACTCTGGAAATTCAGGAACATACTGCAACCATCGTCGCTCCGGCTTTCACAATAGCGGGCGAAACGCTGGAGCACGTGCTTGCGCGTGAATCGCTGCTGGATCGGGCGATGGGTGAAGGCCGTCGCCGGAAGTCATCGGAAAAGCTGCGTCGCGGTCGCCTGCCTGCGGACGGTCTGGCTTTTGCGGCGCTTGGCGAAGACGGATTGCTTGCAGGCACTGTGCGGCTGTGGGATGTCCATGCCGGTCTCGATGCTTTCGGCTTTCCGGTGCCTGCCTTGCTGCTCGGCCCGCTGGCGGTCGATCCGTCCGCTGCCGGTTGCGGTATCGGTTCGGCGTTGATGCGTCGTGCGATCGATGAAGCAAAAGACCGCGGCCATGGCGCGATCATCCTTGTCGGTGATCCGGAATACTACGAGCGGTTCGGCTTCACTGCTGAAAAGACCGGCGAGCTTGCCATGCCCGGCCCTTATGAAAAGCGTCGCTTTCTGGCGCTTGAGCTGAAACCGGGCCATCTTGACGGGGCACACGGCATTCTGCGTGCCAGCGGGCGCAAGGTGCCGCGCGTTGAGACCTCTTTGCGGCAGTCCGCGTGAATTAGAGCGCATCCCGAAAAGTGTGAAACGGTTTTCGGGATGCGCGTCAAAACAAAGAGATAGAGCGCCGATCTGATCCAATCAGATCGAAACGCGCTTTAAGATAGACGCAGCAGCCGTCCGAAGTTGCGGACGGCTGTGATTGCAAGGCCTGCAAGGAAGCCTGCAATCAGCCCGGCAATGACGATCAGCTTGCGCGATGTGCCTGCCGGATCGAGCGGCGGGCGAGCTTCCGACAAAACCCTGACATTGGCCGTATTCAGACCTTCCTGTTCGTTCGTCTCGCGCGAGCGCAGGAGGAAGGCTTCGTAGACCGAGCGCCGCGCCGTGGCTTCGCGCTCAAGCTCACGCAACTTCACCAGATCGCCGCTATTGTTCGCCTGTTGCGATTTTAGCTGCGCCAAGCGGGCAGTGAGGTCCTTTTCCTGCAGCGCGGACCGGGCGACCTCGACCTGCAACGAGGAGCGGATGCGTCGCAATTCGGCATCGATGTCGCTCAGGACCGTGCCTGCCTGCGACTGTGCCTGAATGAGTGCCGGATGGCGTGGCCCAAGCTGGGTGGACAGGCCGCTTGCCGTCTGGCGCGCCTGCGCATATTGCGCGCGCAGCGCGGTCAGCGTGTTGGAACGCAAATCTTCCGGCAAGGTACCGGATACCACGCTGTCGGATGTGGCACTGTTCAGCACCTGCACGCGGGCCTGAAGCCGCATTGTTTCAGCGCGCTGGTTGGTCAACTGGTCGTTGAGGCGGGTCAAGTCGTTATCGCTGATCAGCTTGCCGTCGACATTGACGAGATCGCGTGAGGCGCGGAAATCAGCTGCTGCGCGCTCCGCCTGTTCGACATTGGCGCGCATATCGGCAAGACGGTTCGACAATTCATCCGAAGTGCGTCGGGCAGCATCGGATTGCACGGATGCAAGCTCGCTCTGGAACACGGAGCTGATCGTGTTGGCAAGCGATGCCGATTTCTGCGGATCACGCGTTTTCACCGAGATTGAATAGATGAAGGTCTTGGCGTCGCGACCGATGGCGATGCTCTTGTGCAGATTGTACAGGACGCGGGTTTGCAGTGTCTGGCTGTCGCTTGCCTTTTTGGGCGACAGCATATCCCTGATCTGTGCAAACAGCCCGGCAATGCCGGTCGGAACCAGAGTGCCGTTGAATTCGGGGTCTTTTGTCAGTTCGGTCCTGTCGATCACTTTCAGCAGCACACTGCTGGAATCGATGATGCGTGCCTGGCTTTCCGCAACGGCAAGTGACGCATCGGTCGGGAGCTGACCTGGCGTCAGTTCGTCTCCAACGGTCTTGATATTGCGCGGATCGACCAGAATATCGGTCGAAGCGACATACATCTGCGGCAAGGACAATGCATAGAGCGCGGCGACCACACCACCCAGTAGCGTGCTGACAAGCAGGAGCTTGCGCGATCCCCGCAGCACGTCGATAGCGATGCGCGGATCGATCAGTGGTTTCCATTCCGCATCAGGTGCCGGTCCGTCAATGACAGGGCGCTGGCGCTTGATCGGCTCCGGGGCCGGCGCGCGGGTCGGCTCTGGCGTTGGAACGGGAGTTTCGACTGTGACTTTGCGGCGCTCGCGTTCCTGAACCTTGCGTTCCAGTTCCGCCTCGATCAGCGCGACGCGCTTTTGCAGCTCGGCGACATCGGCCTCATCCAGTTCCTCTTCGAGAACGGATTCCGCCGGTTCTGGTGTTTCCTGCGCAGCATGATCGTGTTGGCGAAAGAACGCGGCGCGTTCATCCGGCGTCGCCGGTGGTGTCCAGGGTGGTGCGGTTTCGCTGTCAAAACGACCAGCGGGGCGAGCGTCGGAGAATGCGAGAAGAGGTTTCTCAACTCCCGCCTTTCTGCGCTCCTCGTGATCGCTCATTGCCGAAATCGTCCGTGTCTGTAAGCCGTCTCAACCGTTTCCGGCGCCAACGGCTGCTTTGAAATTCATAAGCCAAGGCTTCCGCATGCCAAACGGGAATCCGGTTGGCTCGCACCTCAAGGCCGAATGTAATTTTTTATAGAAAACAAAACGTTAAAATAATGTCGAGGTGAAGTGTCAATTCCCTGAATCTGAAACTTTAGCTTTTGCTTGTTTACTCTTTGAGCTTGCAAAGAAGAGTTTAAGTCTTTTTAGCTAAACCCCGATTATGCCTCCGTTCCAACGAACAGGCACATGCACCAGACTATGATAGGCGAGGCTCCCTGTTGATAGCGAAAGCGCTCCGGAAACTGTCAGGCAATAACGCCGGAATGGTGCGTGATTACCTGTCCCTGTTTTCAGGCTCCGCTGGCAGGCTGGTCGTCTCGCTTGTCTATTTCATTGCGCTTGCAAACACACTGCCGACCGGTGATTTCGGCATATTTGCCACTGCGTCGGGCACAGGCGTGGTTCTGTCACGCATCGTTTCTCTGGGCTTCAGTTCGCCGCTTTACCGCATATCGACAGTGAAGCCGCGCCTGCTCGGCATCTATACAGCGGGTTTTCTTGTCGCTCTTCTGGTTTCCCTGCCACTGTTCGCACTGGCGTCCTGGCTGGTCTATTTCGTCTTTTTCAGCCGCGACATTTCTTTTCTGCCTTTTGCCGTGGTGGTATTTGCGGAAGCCTTGCTCTGGCGTTCGACGGAAATCATCATCATCGTCAACAATGGCCTGCGCCGGTTCGGCATATCGGCGGGGCTGGTGATTTTCGGGACAGCCACGCGCGCTGTGGCGGCTGTCCTGTTCATGTGGCTGGCGAGTGTTCATGACATTGCTCATTGGGCGTGGTGGTATGCGGCGGCCAATGGCGTTGCGCTGCTGACGGCGCTGAAATTCTATCCGTCTATCCGGCTCCGCTTCAAACCGGTTCTCTATATGCGGCGGCTTTCGGATGCGATTGCAGTCATGGGGGCCGAACTGCTGTTCTATATTCAGGCTGAGCTCGACAAGCTTCTTGTGCTGACCGTTGGCGGGCCTGCGACGGCGGGTCTTTATGCGATCATCATGCGGCTTGTCGATCTGACGGCTTTGCCAGTGCGGTCCTTCAACATGATGCTGGTGCAAAAGCTTATGCGTACGCCGGACATGTTGTCCTCTTTGCGCATCCGCGCCGGGCTGGAACTTGCAGTCTTTGCCGTCTCGGTGGCAGGTCTTGGCGCTATGGTCGTGTTCCTGCAAATCTTCCCGAACGCACTCGGTTCAAGCGTTGCCCCGATTGTCGGGCTGCTGCCGCTGGTGTTGCTCGTACCGGGTTTTCGCAACCTCATCGAGTATCAGACCGAAATTCTCTATGCGCGCGGCCAGTCCGGTCTGAGGACATTGAGCATGGTGCTGATGACCGCTGCCAAGGCATTCTTCGTCTGGCTTCTGCTCGTGAATTATGTCGATAACCACGACTGGATTCTCGGGCTCAATGTCGTATTCGCCGGGCTCTATCTGCTGTCGCTGGTTTTCACCTATACGAGCATTCGTTTGCCGGCAAAGCGGGTTTAAAGCATTTTCAGCAAAAGTGGGAACCGGGTTTGCGTTCGGAAATGCGTAAAAACAGATAACGGTTTCAATAATCCGAAGAGAACCGCTCTAAGTTTTCTTTCCAAAGCATAATCTCATCGATCCTCGTTTCACTCCGATCGGATTATGCTCTAGGCTCCGATAATCCGCCGAATGTCGTCGACCGAAAGGCCGAGGAAGGACTGCATGCCTATGGCGACCTGATGCGGTTCCATTTCCGCGATGAAGGTGCGGAATTCCTCTTCGCTCGGCGGTGGTGCGAACCATTGCATCCGACACAGATCATGGGTGTCACTGTAATGACCGGAGCCGTGCAGGACGTCATCGACATAGCGACCATAGATGAAGCACTCGGAGAAACGACGTATGTTGCCAAGGGCTGCCACCCAATGTTGTCCGGTATGAGCTTCGATCCTTTCGCACATGGAAATCACGCTATCGCGCCGCCATGAGACCAGCTGGCCGATATAGTCGTTCAGCCCGCTTTTCCCTTTCCTGATGCCGAGCAGCTTTGCCGCATTAGCCGCCCAGACCGGATGCTCCGGCCATTCCGGATTTGCAAGCGCATTGGGGCGCACGAAAAGCCGGAGCTTTTCGTGGTGCCAGAGTGTGCCGCAATCGAAGGGACGCAGAAAAGCCGTGTCGGAATCCGTATAGAGAAATCCATCTTCCTCCACGGCACCGGCAAGTGCGATGCGGCGCAGCTGTTGCACATGCCAGCCGCGCAGCGGCTTGGTTCTGAGTGAGAGCCAAACGCGCCTGCGCCACAGATAGGTCGGGTCCCAGAAGGCGTGGAGCCATGAGGGCAGCAGATCGCGTTCATCGATGATGACGCGTTGTGTGCTTTCGAGTTTGCGGAACAGGGCAACGTCCTTGCTGTCGACAAGGATATAGTGCTTCGTGAAACCGCTGACATATTTGTCTATTGTTTCACAAAGCAGCTTGCAGCGCTCGAAATCCTGATCCCAACTGGCTGTGACGATTGCGGTTTTCACCGGGGCTCTCCCTTCATCCAGCCTTTGGCAACGCGCCACAGAAATACGGGATTGCCGATGAGATAACGTTTTGCGAGCCGTCGCGGTTCCTGTAGCAGCCGGTGCACCCATTCCATCTGGATCTTGCGCACCCAGTGCGGGGCGCGTTGCACACGACCTGTATGCAGATCGAACAAGGCGCCGACCGCACTCGCCACCGTGCAATGCTCCGCCGTGATATGCTTGTCGATGAAGAGTTCCTGGCGCGGAACGCCCATGGCGACCAGCAGGATATCGGGATGAAATTCCTTGAGCTGACCGAGAATGCCGTCGAGATCGGCGGGCTTGAAGAAGCCGTCGGAAATGACGTGATATTCATGGTGCGGTATCTGCTGCATGAAGAGCTGCGCGGTATCGGCGGCAACGCCCGGACCGCCACCGAGAAGTGCAACCTTCAGCGGGCGTTTCATATGCTGCAAAAGCCCCGGAATGAAGTCCGTTCCGTTGAGATTGGCGGGGAACTTGCTGCCATAGGCGACCTTGCTTGCAATATCGACGCCCACACCGTCGGGCAGGATCAGGAAATCCTGCAATGCAGTGCGGTAAGCTGGGTCGGTATCTGTAATGTTGGAATTGTTGGCATTGAGCCAACCCTGTTTCATGAACCGGCCTTCATTGATGCGGTTCTCGAAAAAGGCAAAGGCGCCGGCCCAGTCGAAACAGGCGACCTTCACGCCAAGGATATTCCGGTAAGTGACATTTTCGGTATGCATCATGCCTGGTCCGTATTTTTCTCTTCGCCATGAAGTGCTTGCAGACCTCTGGCAACTGCGCGGTCCATGCCTTCGATTTGTGACCCTGTAAAGGCTTTGCCGTCCAGTCTCTGGCGATCCCCCAACCTTATCTTTTCAATGCGCTCGACGATTGCCGCAGCGAATGCCTTCGGGTCGTCGGCAATGGTGCAATTGGCCGGAATATTGCCGATACCGCGCACGGAATGTGATGTTGCGACACTTGGCATGCCCAGTTCGAATGTCTCGATGGTCTTGAGCTGCACGCCGGTTCCCGCACGGCTGATGAGCGGTACAAGCGCGCCGCTTTCGACAAATTCAGTCGCGTCCGGCACCTTGCCGACGAAATTGATACCGGACCCCACACCCGACCATGTAGCAATCAGATCGGCGGGCGTGTTGCCTGCAATCGCGATGGAAATATCGTCTGGAAGATGCGGCTTTACCTCGCGCAGGAACCATTCGAGCCCGATGCGGTTCGGGTGCCAAGTCCATGTGCCGATCAGGGCGAGGTCGTATTTGACAGGCCGCTGCTGTGCGGCTTGCATCCCGCCCGGCGTGACGAGCGGCATTGTCGCAAACCGATCAGGGCCGAGGCCGAGCGCCGGGCCGTCATCCTCGGCAAAAGTGAAGACGAAGCGGGCATCCCCGATGAGACGGCTTTCCAATCCCTTCAGAATACGGGCTTCGCGACCGAACAGGAATTTCTGGACGAAGCTTCCGGCGTCGGCGGCGTTTTCTTCCGCAGAGCGATATTCCACATTATGCGCCACGAACAGCGAGGGCTTGTCCTTGAAGATGTCTTCAAATGCACCGGGCAAGGTCACGCCGTTCAGCACATAGGCATCGAACGGGCCGATCTTGGCGATGGCCGCGCGCAGTGTCTCAGCTGGTATCACCCGCAGCTTCGCCGAGGAAACCGTGAGGCCGGTCAGGAAGGATTTCAGCACCCAGCCGATCTTGCGCTTGATACCCGCGCCTTCGGTCCGTACTTCGACTTCGCCCAGAACGACAGTATCCGCGGCATCGGCTTTCACGCCCGGCCATGTGAAGCCAAGAACGGTCACCTTTGCTCCCGAACGACGCAAGCCGTCGACCACGGCGGCGTTTGCCACTTCATAGCCGGTGGTCGGTACTCCGTGTGGAACAATCGATGTCACGAAAACAAGGTGAGGGGACGGCAATTCAACTCCTGAACAATCATTTTCGCGCTGGCAGCATTAAAAATAATGGTGCGCGCTCAAGCTTTTCCTAATGCATTATTCATCTTAAAACCCTTAACATTTCGGGTCGGTGTGCTCTATGATAGTTTTGGCCAGTGTTTATAGTCCTGCGGTGAACTTTTCTTTAAATGTTTTTCAATAGTGGCGGATAAACAAATATAGAAGTTCGAAATATCCGGTAGCGTTTATGTCTGATTTACCTAGTCATATACAAGTAATTGCTAAAACTCCTGGGCTTCGTTTCGATGAAGTCGAGGTGGTGGTAACGCTGCCGACGTTCCGCCGTCCGGAGCATGTCATCCGGACGCTGGATACGCTGAATGCTCAGGTCACGAGCCGCCGCTTCGCGGTCGTGGTGATCGAGAACGAGGCGGAGGACCAGGAAGGCGCCAAGGTTGCGGCGCCTCAGTTCGAGGCCGGAAAATATACCGGCATGCTGATTGTCGAATCCCATCGCGGCAACTGCAACGCATATAATGCGGGCTGGCTGACGGCGATGACCTACTTCCCGAACTTCAAATATGTCATCGTCATCGATGACGATGAACTGGCTGATCCGGCATGGATCGAAAACATGGTGGCCACTGCCGAGCGTTATAACGCCAGCCTCGTCGGTGGCCCGCAATATCCGATCTTTGAAAAACCGGGCGCAGAAAAATGGGCGAGACATCCTGTCTTCCTGCCGCATTACAACAAGACCGGCCCGGTTCCGATCATCTATTCATCCGGTAATCTGCTCATTGCGCGTCCGGTTCTGGAAGCCATTGGCTATCCGTTTATGGACCTGAAGTTCAACTTCACCGGCGGCGGCGATTCAGATTTCATCAATCGTTCACGGGCCAAGGGCTTTAATATCGCATGGTGCAATGAAGGCATTGTCCGTGAAACCATTCCGGCGCGGCGGCTGGAGAGTGACTGGATCACGGCGCGCGGCTTGCGCAACGGCGTTCTGTCGACACTGATCGAACAGCGCCAGCGCAAGGACGAGCCTTTCGGTCAGGTCCGCGTCTTTTTGAAAAGCGTTGCACTTCTGGGTTATTCTCCGATCAAGGCGCTGCGGCGCGGATTCGCGGCGCGCTTCGTGCCGGTCGGGACCTATTTCATCCATATCGGGTTGGGCCGGGTCATGGCCCATTTTGGATATCTGAATGAGCAGTATCGCAACCCGGACAAGAACTGACACCCGCTCCGACGTTGCAGCGCAAACCGATATGCGGGCGACGATCCGTACGGTTGCGCTTGTTATCGCCACGATAACGTTCTGCATCCTGCTGATTTCATTCCGTCCGTTCAATCCGCTGAGTGCCGCAGCCGATGGTGCCGCATCGGGCGGCGGCGACGTCATCAATCAGCTTGGTTTCGGTTGCCTCGGCGCGGTGGCGCTTCTGTCGCTTGCGATGTTTGCCGACCCGAAAAAAGTGGTCAAAATCGTCAGCCCCGGATGGCTGTTGATGTTCGCCTTCCTGTTCGCATCGGTTTTCGCAAGCCCCGATCCGTCAACCGCCATACGCGGCGTGCTTTTGACGATGATCGGCATTCTGACCGTCATTGCTGTTTTGAGCCTGCCGCAGGATGGCGATGCCTATTCGTCGATGTTGGTCGCGGTGGCTTCGGTCGTGATTGTCATTTCCTATGCGGGCGTCCTCCTCCTGCCAAATCTCGGGACACACGGCGCCGACGCTCTGGAGCCGCAAAACGCCTATCTCTGGCGCGGTGTCTTCACGCACAAAAATATTGCCGGACCGGTCATGGCCGCTTTTGCCTTTGCCGGTGTCTATCTGTGGCGGCGCGGCTGGCGCGTAAGCGGTTTTCTGATTGCGGTTTCTGCATTGTTTTTCGTTTCGCAGACCGGATCGAAAACCACTGCGGCACTGGTGCCGCTCGCCATGCTGCTCGTGATCGGCCCCGGCATTTTTGGTCTCCGTTTTCTTGCGCCGGTGGCAGTTTTCACGATCCAGTTTCTGCTTGCGCTGTTCACCTTCGGCACGGTTCTTTTCGAGCCGATGCACCAGCTCATTCTGCAGCTTGATGTTGATCCGACCTTCACCGGACGCACTTCCATCTGGGCCTTTGCCGTTGAGGCGCTTTCCCATCGCCCTTGGACCGGTTTCGGCTATGAAAGCTTCTGGGGCACGCCAATCGTGAAAGAGGCGGCGAATCCCTATTATCTGGATTGGGATGTGCGCGGCATCGTGCATGGACACAATGGCTATCTCGATATTGCGGTATCGATGGGGATTCCGGCGCTGATCTGCGCCATCTTGGTCATCATCGTCATGCCGCTGATCAATTATCTGCGGTGCCGTCCGGTGCGCGAAAATCTGCTGCTTGCCGATTTCTTCCTGATGATCGTCTTCTTCGGAACGTTGAACGCCATGCTGGAAAGCTTCTTCTTTCGCCGCATGGACCCGGTCTGGCTTACGCTCGTCTTTGCGATATTCGGCCTCAGACTGACCGCGAAAATTATCATTCCCAAACGATAGAGCGGTTCCAGTTAAAACAGAATCGTAGAACCTCTCTATCTCTTTGTTTATACGCATTATCCAACGCAAAACCGCTTCGCACTTTTGCTGGAAATGCTTTTAGCCGGAGCCAATTCATGAATATCGGAATCGTCGGGACCGGGTTTGTTGCCGACTATTACATGACCACGCTGCGTAATTATCCCGAGCTGAAGCTGCGCGGGGTCTATGATCGGTCGCCTGAACGACTGAAAGCGTTCTGCGCGCACTACTCCGTCCAGGCTTATGAGAGTTTCGAGGCTGTTCTGGCCGATCCTGACGTGCAGATCGTCGTCAATCTGACAACACCTGAAAGCCATTTTGAAATCTCGCATGCAGCGCTTTCCGCCGGAAAACATGTCTATTCCGAAAAGCCGCTGGCTATGAATTATGAGGATGCGGAAGCGCTGGTCGCTTTTGCACGGCAATCCGGCCTCACGTTGGCGGCAGCCCCGGCAAACGGCCTCAGCGAAGCCTATCGTCTGGTAGCAAGCGTGATCAACGGGATCGGCATGCCGCGGCTGGTTTATGCCGAAATGGAAGACGGCCCGGTGTTTCGTGACAAATGGTCGACCTGGCGTTCGCAGTCTGGTGCGCCATGGCCGGGCCTGCACGAGTTCGAGATCGGTTGTACGCTGGAACATGCAGGCTATGCACTGTCATGGCTGGTGTCGCTGTTCGGTCCGGTCGAGAGCGTTTCGGCATTTTCCGCCATAACCTTTCCCAACAAGGGGCCGGGGACCGAACATCTTCACATGGCGCCCGATTTTTCGGTCGGCTGTCTTGTTTTCAGGTCGGGGTTGGTGGCACGCCTCACATCCGGGCTTGCGATGCCGAAGGATCGCAGCCTGACAATCGTTGCCGACAAGGGCTCGATTGTGGTGGATGATCTCTGGGATAATCGCTCGGCTGTCCGTCTTGAGCGCACGGAAGAAAAACGCCGTTTTCTGGCGCGCCTGTTCGGTATTCTGGAAATGCGCATCGGCAAGTTCCTGTCATGGAAACCGACCGTCGGTCAAAAGCTCTCCTATCCGAAGGCCGACAAGCGGACGCTGCCGATGTATCCTTCGCAGATCGATTTTGTGCGCGGTATTGCCGATCAGGCTCGGGCTATCCAAACCGGCGATAAGGCATTCTTTTCCGGTGATGTGGCGTTGCATATCACTGAAATCGCGCTTGCCTTGAACAATGCTGGCGAAAATGCACAGCCTTACAGGATGAGAAGCAGCTTCTAGCCTTTAGAGCGTGATGTTTTTAAGTTGAATCGTTATCCCGCTCTAAACTTTTGTTTGAGCATGATTTTATCCGAAAACCGGTTCCCACTTTTCGGAATCATGCTCTAGCCAGCACCTTGCGGACGATATCGGCAACGGCTGCACTCTGGTCGAGTGGCATGATCGCATTGGAGATTTGGCCGCTTCGCACCGCATCGCGGACCGCTTCGGCCTGAAACTGCAGCCCGTTGCCGGAAAAGGCATAAGTTTCGATTGTGCGGCCCGGCAGGGGCAGGCGGTTCATAACCTTGCCGACAAGGCCTTTGCCGCCATTCGGCCCGAGCGACGACCGCGCAGCAAAGGCTGAAAACAGGGTCAGCCTCTGGGCTTTCAGAAACGGCGCGTGGATCAGGATCGTGCCCCTGGTTCCCTCAATCAGCATGCGATTGTCGCCGTCGCGGTCGAAGCCGCAGGAGAGGCTGGCCGTGGCACCCTGCCAGCTGAGCTGGAACTCGGTGCGCATGTCCACGCCGCTTTTGGCGCGCTGCCAGCGACCATCGACATGATCCGGCAGACCGAGAAAATACAATGCAAGCGAAACCGGGTACACACCCAGATCGAATGCTGCGCCGCCGCCAAGGTCCGGGCTGAAGAAGCGGCTTTGCGGGTCGTAGGCACGGATATAGGAAAGATCGGCTTCGATGCGCGTCACAGTGCCGATGCGACCATTATCGATATGCTGTTTGGTAGCGCGGATAGCTGGCAGAAAACGGCTCCACATGGCTTCCATGGCGAAGACGTTTTTTGCTTTTGCCGCAGCTTCGATCTGCCGCGCGCCAGCAGCATCCAGCGAGAGCGGCTTTTCGATCAGGCAGGGCTTGCCCGTTGCGATTGCCTGCATGGCCTGCAGCACATGCATGGCACTCGGGGTCGCAATATAGACGGCATCGATATTCGCGTCGGAAAGAAATTCACCTGAATCGCCAAACGCCTTGTCGGCGCCGATACGTCGCCGGAATGTTTCGGCGGTCTCTGACGCCCGCGAGCAGACTGCGGAAACGCGCATTCCAGCACTTGCCTGAATATCGGCAGCAAAGGCGGCGGCTATAGTGCCTGTGCCCCAAATGCCCCAGCGGAAATCCGTTTTTACCTGCTTGTCGCGATTCACGTGCTTGCCCCACAGCTTCATACAGGTGCTATATAACCCATGTAATGCGGCTAACGAAGTTTGTTTATCCTGTCAGGAGAGGTGGACGTGATGCGTGGATTTGTCGTGGCTGTGGCGCGGGATGGCGAGCATCGTTTTTCAAAGCAGGTTGTGCCGGAAATCCGCATCGTCACAGGACTCGGCGTCGATGGCGACGCGCATCAAGGCGTGACGGTGAAGCACCGTTCACGCGTGCGGGCCGATCCGACGCAACCCAATCTGCGGCAGGTGCATCTCATTCATGCCGAGCTTTTCGACGAGCTTGCGGAAAAGGGTTTTGATGTCGCGCCCGCAGATCTTGGCGAGAACGTCACCACGCGCGGGGTCGATCTGCTGGGGCTGCCGCAGGGCGCTTTGATCCGAATTGGCGACGAGGTCGTTCTGGAAACAACGGGCTTGCGCAACCCTTGCTCCCAGATAGAGAATTTCCAGACCGGGCTTCTCGATGCTGTGCTGGATCGCACGCCCGATGGCGAACTTGTTCGCAAGTCCGGCATCATGACCGTCGTTCTTGCAGGCGGCACGGTGAAGGCGGATGACGCGATAATTGTCGAATTGCCGCCGCTGCCGCATCGCAAGCTGGAACGGGTGTGAAGTGCGCGAAATACAGGTTTTTGGGGTGAGCTAACCGATTTAACCAGACGCTTCCACGGGCAAAACCGGTGATTTTCGTCATGGGAGGTCTATCAACTTTGCGTCATATGCCCTAGATCATCCCACAATAGGATACAGATTGACATGCGCTGCTGCCGAAATCCGGCTGCAGCCTATTCTTATCGGTTCGGCTTGTCGGCGTTCGATGTTCTGCATGTGTCTAGACGACGGCCGGTCGGTTGCATTTCTGAAGGGCACAAAATGGAAAAAGCAGATATCGGAATGGTCGGCCTTGGCGTCATGGGCTCCAACCTGGCGCTGAACATAGCCGAGAAAGGCTACACGGTAGCCGTCTATGACCGTGATGAGCCTGTGCTCAAAGCCTTCATGGAAAAGGCTGGCCCGCTGCGCGACAAGATCATCCCTTGCCCCACTTTCGAGGATCTGGCTGCCAATATCCGCAAGCCGCGTCCCATCATCTTCCTCATCAAGGCAGGCGCTCCCGTGGATGCCGAAACCACCCGCCTCAAGGCTTATCTTGAGAAGGGCGATATCATGATTGACGCCGGTAATTCCGATTACCGCGATACGGTGCGCCGTCTGAAGGCACTTGGCCCCAACGACCCGACCTTTGTTGGCATGGGCGTTTCCGGCGGTGCGGAAGGCGCACGCCATGGCCCGTCGATGATGGTCGGCGGCACCGAGGAAGCCTATGAGCGCATCGCACCGATCCTGCTTGCTGCCGCCGCCAAGTACAAGGGCGAGCCTTGCTGCGCGTTGGTCGGCCCGGATGGCGCCGGTCATTTCGTCAAGACGATCCACAATGGTATCGAATATGCCGACATGCAGATGATCGCCGAAATCTACGGCATCCTGCGGGACGGCCTCGGGCTTTCGGCTCCGGCTATCGGTGATGTGTTCGAGAAATGGAACGAAGGCCCGCTCAACTCCTATCTGATCGAAATCACCGCCAAGGTGCTGAAGGCGACCGATCCGGAAACCGGCAAGGCGATGGTCGACATGATCCTCGATGAAGCTGGTCAGAAGGGCACGGGCCGCTGGGCGGCCATCGAGGCGCAGATGCTTGGCGTTCCGGCAACGGCAATCGAAGCCGCTGTTGCCGCGCGCTCGCTGTCCTCGCTGAAGGCTACGCGTGAGCTTGCCGCAAAGGCCTACAAGCCGGGTTCGCGCAGCCTCGACATTTCCGATCAGGCAAAATTCCTTGCCGATCTGGAGCAGGGCCTGCTTGCTGGCAAAATTGCTGCCTATGCTCAAGGGTTTGCGGTGATGGAAGCCGCCTCGCAAGAGCATGGCTGGAACATTCCGCTTGCCGAAACGGCGCGCATCTGGCGCGCAGGCTGCATCATTCGTTCGCAGCTTCTGGACGATATTGCCCATGCCTTCGAAGACAGCGAAAGCCGCAATCTGCTGCTGGCACCTGCTTTTGTGGAGCGCATGAGCAAGGCTTCCAAGGGCCTGCGCCAGATCGTCGCCAAGGCGGCACTCGCTGGCCTGCCTCTGCCAGCGCTCGGCTCAGCGCTCAGCTATTTCGACAGCTTCACGCAGGCGCTCGGCACAGCCAATCTCATTCAGGGCCAGCGCGACTTCTTCGGTTCGCACGGCTTCAAGCGTATCGATAAGGATGGTGATTTCCACGGTCCCTGGGGCTGATATCTTTCGGTCCCTCACCCGCCTGCAAATGGCGTCCCTCTGCGATCCGGTTCTCGAAAGCCACCATTTTCGGCACGACATGAACCGAAATCTCATCAGCCCGTCGCGCACGTGACAAACAAAAAAGCCGCCCATCGGGCGGCTTTTTTATTTTAGAGCGTGTTTCGATCTGATTGGATCAGATCGGCGCTCTAATCATTTGTTTTTACGCGCATCTTTTCCGAAAACCGTTTCACACTTTTCGGGATGCGCTCTAATCTGCCAGCACGAGCAGATCATGCGAGGCGAAATGCACCGTCACCTTGTCACCGCGCTGCGGCGGAGGCTGGGTCGGGTCGTTGAACGTGTCGAACGACAGGCGGTTCTTGCCAAGCGCCACACGCGTGCGGATGACGGAGCCGAGGAAGTGCACGTCCTCGATGGTCGCGTCCAGCGAGGTATCGTGGCTCTTGCGTGCTTCGAGGCTGACAGCTTCCGGGCGCAGGGCCAGTGTGACAGGCTTGCCCTTCGGATGATGGTCGAGCTTTTCCTGCACGGTGATGGTGCGGCCGTCGAGTTCGATGCTGTTCTTGCCGGGTTCGCTAACCGAGGCTTCCAGCATGTTGAGTGTGCCGACGAAAGATGCCACGAAGCGTGAGGCAGGGCGGTTATAGATGTCGAAAGGCGAGCCGATTTGGTCGGCGCGGCCTTCGTGCATGACCACGATGCGGTCGGAAATCGACAGCGCTTCTTCCTGATCGTGGGTGACGAAGACGGTGGTAATGCCAAGCTTCTGCTGGATGGCACGGATTTCTTCGCGCAAGGATATACGGATTTTCGCATCCAGTGCCGATAGCGGCTCGTCGAGCAGAAGAACCTGCGGCTTGGTGGCAAGCGCGCGGGCCAGTGCCACGCGCTGCTGCTGGCCACCGGACATCTGATAGGGATAACGATCCGCCAGATGGTCGAGGCGGATGAGGCCGAGCATCTCCTGCACGGTGGCGTCGATTTCCGCCTTCGGCTTTCCGGCAACGCGCAGGCCGAACGAAACATTCTGCGCCACCGTCATATTCGGAAAGAGCGCATAGGCCTGAAACACCATGCCGATATTGCGCTGGTTGGGCTTGAGATCGACTACATCCTTGCCGTCGATTTCGATGGCACCGTTATCGGGCGCTTCGAAACCGGCGATCATGCGAAGAACGGTTGTCTTGCCGCAGCCCGATGGACCGAGGAAAGAAACGAATTCGCCCTTTTTCACGGCGAGGTTGAAATCGTGGACGACGGTATTGGCGCCGAAGCTCTTTTTCAGGTTTTTGATGTTGAGAAAAGCCATGAATGTTACCCGGCGGTTGTCTTGAATTTATTGAGGCGCGAGACGAGCTGCAGCATGATGATGCTGAGCCACGTGATGCCGAACGAAATGATCGCCAGCGCTGACGGTTCGTAGGCGCGGTTTGCGCCGACCAGCTGCAGGTAGGGACCGAAGGCCGGACGGTTCAGAAGCGAAGCCAGCGTGAATTCACCGATGACGATGGCGAATGTGATGAAAGCACCGCTCATCACGCCGGAGATGACGTTCGGGAAAATCACCTTGAACATGATGCGGCCCCAGCCCGCGCCGAGGCTCTGGGCTGCTTCGGTCAGCGTGCGAACATCAATCGTGCGCATCGCTGTGTCGACAGCGCGATACATATAGGGCAGCGACAGCGTCATATAGCCGAACATCAGGAGCAGGTCGGTCGCGCGGGTGGACGCCGTGAACGGCAGCCACGACGACGAGTTGTAGATGCGCAAGTAACCGAACACGATGACGATGGCCGGAATGACCAATGGCATCAGCGTGATGAATTCCATCACCGGGCGCAGTTGCGGCAGGCGCAGGCGCACCCAATAGGCCGTAGGCACCACCAGCAGAACACCGAAAACGATGGTGAGCAAGCCAAGCAGAATCGAATAGCCGAAGGTTGCCTGGAAGTTCGGATCGGAGAACACGACCCGATAGGCATCGAAGGAATATTCGCCGCGCCGCATACGCAGCGAGAATTCGAACGTGCCAATCAGTGGGACGAGGAAGTAGATTGCGCCGATCAGGAAGGCGATCCAGGCCCCAATCTTCTGGGCATTAATGCCTTTCTTTTTCATCGCTGCCACCTCTCGGCGCGAATGCGCAGCCAAATATAGATGAGGTTCGAAACACCCGTAATGACGATCATGCCAAGTGCCAGCGCGTAGCCGAGGTTCTGGTTATGCAGAACGTCGCCGCGGATCTGGGCATAGAGCAGGATCGGCACGATATTGAGCGAGGAGCCCGTCAGAGCGTAGGCGGTTGCGATTGCGCCGAAGGCATTGGCGAACAGCAGAAGCGTCGTGCCGAGCAGGCTCGGCCACAGGATCGGGAAGGCCACCATGCGCCAGTATTGCGCGGTGGTCGCACCCAGAATGGATGAGGCTTCCCGCCATTCCTTTTTCAGGCCGTCGAGCGCGGGTGTCAGGATCAGCACCATCAGCGGTATCTGGAAGAACAGATAGGTCAGCGTCAGACCGAAGAAGGAGAGCAGGTTGAAACCTGTCGAATAGAGATTGAAACCGAACCACTCCCTGAGCAGGATCGTCACAAAGCCGGTTCGCCCCAGTGTCGCCAGAAAGGCGAAGGCAAGCGGCACGCCTGCAAAGTTCGATGCTACGCCTGAAAAGGTCAATACCGTCGGGCGCAGCCACGAAGGCAGGTTGCCGAGAACGACTGCCCAGGCCAGAAAGAAGCCGATGATCGCGCCGCCAATGGCCGATGCGAGACTGACCTTGATCGATACCCAGTACGCGCTCATGATTTGCGGCTGGAACAGATCGTGGATGTTCTGGAGCGTGAAGTTTCCGGCCGGGTCCTGAAATGCACCGATGATGAGATACATCGTCGGCCAGATCAGGAACAAAATGGCGAAGATGAAAAACGGTGTCACGCCAAGCCATGACAACGGAAGTCGGCGCTTGCGCACTCCGCTGGGGGCTGATGTTTCGGCTATTGAACTCATACGTTCTTTCTTTAGACCGGTTCCCGCCAGAACGGAACTGACAGAACCGTTCCGACTTTTGTTCTTGTTTTTTGCGATCGGCAGGCTGTCATTCGCCCCTGCCGGAAATAGCTAGCATTCTTTTTGAACTGCGCATCCTGTTTGCCAAAGAGCGTGACGCTGTTTGGAAAAGAGGACCGGCGGCTCAGATGAAAGCCGCTTTGATATCGCGCCGACCGTTGAGATACGCCGATCTGAATAAACCAGATCAATGTATCTCAACTTTTGTTCTGCACCGCGCATCTTTTCCGAAAACCGTTTCACACTTTTCGGGATGCGCTCTAAGGCCGACGCGATATGTGTTCGATGCGACAAGTGTGTACTTGGCGCTTACAGGTCCTTACTGGACGTTTGCGCCCACGACGCTGTCCCATTCCTTGGTGATCGTGGTCTGTGCGGCCTCAATCTGTTCCAGGGTCGGGAAGATAGCCTTTTCATAGGCTTCTGCCGGTGGCAGCTTGTCGAGCAGTTCCTGCGGGATCTTGCCAGCCTTCGCCATTGCATTGAAGCGGATCGGGTGGCAGTAGCCCTTCAGATAGCCGAGCTGGCCTTCATCCGAATAGATGTGTTCCATCCACAGCTTCGCAGCGTTCGGATGCGGTGCGTAGGCGCTGATTGCCTGAACATACACGCCAGCGATGACGCCCGACTTCGGAATGACGGTTTCGATTTCCGGGTTGCCCTTGAGCGTGTCGCGATCGGCGAGAGCGTTATAGTCCCAACGGACGACGATCGGGGTGGAACCCTGTGCCAGCGAGGCAGCCTTGCCGATGACCGGAACGAAGTTGCCGTTGGCATTCAGTTCCTTGTAGAATTCAAGGCCCTTCTTGCCTGCGGCTTCGCCCGGTTCACCGCCACGGGCGATACCGGCGGCATGAACGCCGAGGATGGCCTGTGCGGAAACGCGCGGATCGCCTGCAAGCGCAACAGAGTTGGCATAGTCGCTCTTGAGAAGGTCTTCCCAATCCTGCGGGATGTCCTTGACGATGTCCTTGTTCACTTCGAAGGCCAGAACGCCGTAATAATCGCCGTACCAGTAGCCTTCAGCATCCTTGGCGCTGTCCGGAATTTCGTCCCATGTTGCAACCTTGTAAGGCTGGATGAGGCCGTCCTTCTTGGCCGATGCGCCGAAGGCGAAGCCGACGTCGATGACGTCAGGAGCCTGCGGGCCCTTGTTGTCCTTGTTGGCCTTGATGGCTTCGATTTCATCGCCCGAACCGGCATCCGGGTTCAGTTCGTTGACCTTGAGGCCGTACTTGTCCTTGAAGCTCTTGATGATTTCGCCATAGCCGCACCAGTCATGCGGGAGTGCGATGGTGGTCAGTTCGCCTTCTGCCTTGGCAGCGGCGATCAGTTCGGCTGACGGTTCAGCAGCGGCGATGGAAACCCCGGCAACGGCGATTGCCGTCGAAAGCGACAGCAGACGCGCTGTGTAAGCAAGCATTGTTTGACTCCCCTGTTTAAGGTCCGGCGAACGCCCCCGGTCGATTCCGGTGCTCGCGCATTCCCGATACCCGCCCTACATGACGGTTGGATGACAGTTTATGGATTGTCACAAACTGTCAGCGGTGGAAAGTGAAACACGTTTTCAGGGACTTAGCAATTCATCCGTTAGCGGGAGCAGCATTTTTATGACAGGAAATGTGACAGCAAATTCACCGCTGTCACAATTCTGCGAGAGGCTTTTCCCTGCGCGACAATGGTTTGTCCCAGCGCGGCATCAATGTCGGATATCGGGGATAAACGAAAACTTCCGAAAGTTGAATGAACCCTTGCGGGTTTCGTATGAAGTTGTGAGGTGGAAGGTTTAATGCCCTCCACCACCACCGGCGACCTGCTTCGGTTTGCGCAGCATCACGGCGCAGACAGCAAGCGAGCAGAACATCATCGTGAGAATGAAGAACACATCGATGAAGGAGAGCAGGGTAGCCTGCTGGCGCACAATGCCGGAAAGCTTGGCAATGGCGATTGTTGCGCCGTCCATGCCAGCCGCATTGTATTTGGCTGTCAGACTGGCGATCATTTTCTCCGCTTCGGCATTGCCCCAGCGAACATGCTCCGCCAGACGCTCATAGTGCATGTCACCGCGACGGGTCAGAATCGTGTTGATCACGGCAAGGCCAACAGCGCCACCCAGATTACGGGTCAGGTTGAAAAGACCCGACGCATTTTTCAGCAGGGCAGGCGGGAGCGTGCCCAGCGCCAGATTGTTGATCGGCACCATGCAAAGCATCAGTGAACAACCGCGCAGGATCTGCGGTAGCAGCAGTTCGTAGAAATCCCAGTCTGCAGTGAGGCCGGTCACCATCCATGTGCCTGCCGCAAAGCCGAGGAAGCCGATCATCATCATCAGACGCGGGTCCATGCGGTTTGACAGGAAGCCTGCCAATGGCGCGGTGAAGAACATGGCAAGGCCGCTGACGAACAGCGCTTCCCCAATCATCAGGGCATCGTAGCCGCGTATGCTGCTGAGATAGAGTGGATAAAGATAGGTAAGACCATAGAGGCCGACGCCCATCACGAACGAAAACAGTGAGCCAAAGGCAAAGTTGACGTTCTTGAAGGCGCGCAAGTCCACAATGGGTTCTTCAGCCGTGAAGGCCCGGAAGAAGAAGAGAATACCACCGATGATCATGACGCCGGTCAGAATGAAGATGGCTTCATCCTGCAGCCAGTCGTTACGCGGGCCTTCTTCAAGCACATATTCCATCGAGCCGAGGAAAGCTGCCATGCCGGCAAGGCCCCACCAGTCGAACTTGCTGAGGAGCGAACTGTCGCCTTCGTCGAAGTCGATGAGGTTCCATGCGGCGATGGTGACCAGAATGCCGGGACCGACATTGACCAGAAACAACCAGTGCCAGGAGAAGGCGTGGCTCAGATAGCCGCCTACCGTCGGGCCGATGGTAGGCGCAAGCGTTGCCACAAGGCCAATCATCGGCGAGACGATCGAGCGCTTGGAAGGCGGGAAGATGGTGAAGGCAGCCGCGAACACGCTGGGGATCATGCCGCCGCCGATGAAGCCCTGAATGGCGCGGTAGACGATCATCTGCTCGATGTTCGTCGCTGTCGCACAGAGCATACTTGCGAGGGTAAAGCCTGCCGCCGAAAGGGTGAAGAGAACGCGCGTCGACATCAGGCGTCCGAGGAAGCCCGACAGCGGAATCATGATGACTTCGGCAATCAGGTAGGATGTCTGAACCCAGGATATTTCGTCGGAACTGGCACTCAGACCCGCCTGAATTTCAGCAAGCGATGCCGAGACGATCTGGATGTCCAGGATCGCCATGAACATACCGAACACCATGGCCAGAAAGGCGACGGCCTTCTTCGGGTCGATGCGGTCATCCGCCGGGGCTACTGGCCCCATTGTCGTATCTGCGGCCATGACGGCGCACTCCGGAATGGAAGAGAAAGGCGGCGCGAAATCCGTTTCGCCGCGCCGCCATGTGTTACTTCAATAGGATCTGCCGATTTCGATCAGTCGGCTTTTTCGTCGGGTGCCGTACGCGTATCGATATCAACCACGACACTCAGGCCCGCGCGAATCTTGCCGGATTCGAGCGCTTCCTTCGGGATCATGATGCGAACAGGAACGCGCTGCACGATCTTGGTAAAGTTGCCGGTCGCATTTTCCGGCGGCAGCAGCGAGAACACTGCACCCGAGGCCGGGGCGATGGACGCGACCTTGCCGTCGAATTTCGTGCCGTCGATTGCATCGACATAGATATGCGCGGTTTCACCGGTCCTGATCTTTGCGAGCTGCGTTTCCTTGAAGTTCGCGTCGATATAAAGCTCATTGACCGGAACAAGTGCTGCAATTTTCTGGCCCGGCGAAACGAGATCACCCTTCTTGCCAGCAAGATTACCGATCACACCGTCGAACGGCGCGCGCAGTGACGTGAAGGAAAGATCACGCGCGGCTTTATCGCGGGCGAGTTCCAGCGATTTCATCGTGCTGTCGGCTTCGCTATATTGAGCGTTGAGCACTTCGATATTGGCCTTGGCGGAAGCGATCTGCGCATCGCCGCCAGCGACCTTGGCGCGTGCCTGGTCCAGCGAGGACTGGGCGGTATCGAGATCAGCCTGCGCGACGAAACGCGTTTCGTGCAGCTTCTGCACGCGCGCAATCGTGTTCTGAGCATTGGTCAGGACTGCTGTTGCGGCCTGCTTGTCGGCGTTTGCCTGCAGAAGAATGGCCTGCGCAGCATCGGTCTCCGCCTTGATGCGGATGAGCGTCTGCTTCTGGGTCGCCAGCTTGGCTTCCGCTTCGTCAAGCGCGATCTGGTAATCACCAGCATCAAGCTGGAAGATGACGTCGCCAGCCTTGACCTGCTGGTTCGCGACCACCGGGATATTTTCGATATAACCCGTAACCTTCGGCGCGATGGACGCAATATCGCCCTGCACATAAGCGTCGTCGGTTGAAACCATGAAACGTCCAACTGTCCACCAGTCATAGGCAAACCAGAGGCCTCCGGCGACCGCGACCGTCAGAATGCCGGGAAGAAGGACACGTTTACCGAAGCCCTTTTTCTTTGCAGGTTCTTTGGCAGTTTCCTTAGGGGCGGCTTCCTGCGGGGTCGGTACGGTATGGGGCTGCGATCTCTCGTTCAGAGGCGCCTCACTTGTCGCTGGCTGGGTTGCCGAGGCGAAGTTCTTGGCGTTGGGGAACGGATGAATATCGGCCTTATCAACGGACTTCGGGGCGGACATAGGGGAAACTTTCTGCACATCCTTCGGATTGAACCGCTCGGTTCGATGTTGACATAGATCAATAAGATGCGCATATCAAGAGGATATCGAACCGCTTGGTTCGAAAAAAGTTAAGAGTCTCGAAGAATGAAGCCTGATCGCAACACCAAAGGAACACCGGATACGATGATGCATGACCGGAACCGGCATGATGAAAAAGGTGTCGGCCGACCCGGAAACAGCAAATCGTCCTGCTCCGAAACGGAATGCGGTCGCACGCGGCTCGGCGCCGGTCAGGACCCTGCAAAACGCCGCCAAATCCTTGAAGGCGCCCAGGATGTGTTCCTGCGTATGGGGTTTGACGCAGCCAGCATGAATGACATCACGCGCGAGGCTGGTGTGTCGAAGGGAACGATCTACGTTTACTTCAACAGCAAGGAAGATCTGTTCGTCGCACTATGCGAGCATTACCGCGATACAATGTTTCGTGAACTGATCGAAAAACTCGACAAGGGTTTTAATTCGCGCCAGCAGTTGACCGACTTCGGCGTGGCGCTGGTCACGCTGATAACCTCGCCGACGGCAGTGCGCGCGCAGCGCATTGTTCTGGGTGTCAGCGAGCGCAAGCCCGAGCTTGCAGCCCGCTTCTACGAGCGCGGACCGAAGCGCAGCCTCGTTCTCATGGCCGAGTATCTCGATGATATGATTAAGAATGGCGAACTGGAGCCTTTCGATCCCGAGAAAATGGCCTATCAGCTCTCTGATTTGTTCCTGTCTGGCCTCTATCGGCCTCGCCTGTTTGGCGTTTTGCCGGAACCGCCATCGGCGGAAACGATTCGTGAAAACGTTGAGCTCGCCATCGACTTTTTCTACCGTGCCTATGGCACGGAGCAGCGAAGTGTTCAAAAAGAGAACAGTTGATTTTTACAAATCGATTTAGAAAATTTTATTTTTGGCTCAATCTATAAATTTTGCTTGAGGGCCATAATTTACGCACTGTTCTTGTGTGTAAAGGATTGCAATCCATTAATTGCGGGTTGCCAGAGACTACATTTTTTATGTCACTTATAAACGATTGAAAAGTTCTAGGGACACGATTCGCTGATATTTCAGAGGCGGTAACAAAGTAACCCTCGGACTTGCGTACCAAGGATATTGTAAAAATGACACTCGATCTCATTCATTTTCCGAATTTCAAGAAGACCTTCTTTGGAACGGCCTTCCAAAGCGACACCCTTGCTCTCCTGACGCGAATTCGCGATGAGATCGGTTGCCGCCACATCATGCATACCTATCGTGGGCGCATGGGTGACTGCACGAAAACTACTTCTTCCGATCTGACAGTCGTGATGACCGTGCCGACCTCCTGGACTGCGCGTTATTCCACCAAGAATTATTTCGTCATCGATCCGATCTTTCAGGAAGACGCGCCTTATTTCCAGAATGATGCCAGCGGTATTGTTCGCGATCTTCAGGAAGATGCCAATGAGTGCCCGTCCATTGCTGAACTGCTGCAGGATGCGGAAAAGCATGGACTGGGCAACATCTTCGTCGCCGTGTCAGCCCGGAGCCAGAAAGGTGCTGTGGGATGCACCTTGTTCATGTTCGAGATGAGCCCCGACGAAGATCGCGAACAATTTGTGGCCAAGCTTCGTCCGCGCCTGCTGAGCCTGTCCGGGATCATTCATTCAGCCCTGTGCGGCTGCAAGGATGTTGCGACGGTCGCAAGCCTTCTCACCCCGCGTGAAGTCGACTGCCTGCGTTGGGCCGCGAACGGCAAGACGGATGGAGAGATTGCGGAAATCCTGAGTATCGCGCGCTGGACCGTCGTTACCTATCTCCAGAATGCGAAGATCAAACTCAACTGTTCCAACCGCACGTCGGCTGTCGCAACGGCGCTGTCGCTCGGCATCATCGAAATGCCGGAAGTTCACCATCTGGTGTAGTTCAGCCGCAGTATAAAGACCTGATTATAACGACACCGGATGCTGAGACATCCGGTGTTTGTTTATTCTTCTCGCCACATCTGCCTCGCGCAAACCGCTTCGCACTTTTGCTGGAAATGCTTCAGGCCCTTTTTCTGAGCGGCAGACGGGCAGCGTCGAATGCGTTGGCAAGCCTCGCCGTATTTTTGGCCGGGTCTTCATCCGCATCTTCGAAGGCGATATGGTTCAGCTCTACTCCGGCAGTCTTGTCGGTCAGCGTCAAGCGGAAATAGGCATAGACGCCCTGATTGCGGAATTCCATGTCGAGCACGATGGCTGGAGCCGACTGCCAGTCGCAGAGATATTCGCCGCCATGGCCGAGTTCCAGCGTGCCGGGAAAGAAATAAAGCTCGGTAGCTGAACTGACGATATCGGCGATATTGGCAAAAAGCTCGCAGCGTATGAAAGCAATGTAATCCGCCGGATCGACCAGACGAAGATCGGTTGCGACCTCAACCAGGTTCTGGGCAATAATCGCCTCGCGCTCGTTCGAGAATTGCAGGCTCTTCATGGTTTCACCGCCGATCTGGGGGAACAGGCTGTCACTGTTCTGAAATATATAAAAATCATGGCTATTCATCAATGTATCGCGTGCCGTGCATTGATCACCCGGATAAGCTCGGCAACAGCCTTGTAGAATTCGGGCGCGATCATCTGGTCGACATTGACCTGTTTATAGAGCGCGCGCGCCAGCGGAACGTCCTCGAATATCGGGATGGAATGCTGCGCTGCAATCTCTCTTATCTTCAGTGCTATGAGATCCTGTCCCTTTGCTACAACGATCGGGGCTGCATCCTGATCGGGCTTGTAGCGCAGTGCTACGGAAAAATGAGTCGGATTTGCGACGATCAGCGTTGCCGTCGGAACGGTGTTGATCATGCGGCGGCGCGCACGGTCGCGGCCAAGCGAACGCAGGCGCGATTTGACCAGCGGGTCGCCTTCCGACTGCTTCAGTTCGTCTTTGACTTCCTGTCGCGTCATGCGCAGTTCCTGCCGCCAGTGAATGCGTGACCAGGCAAGGTCGAATGCCGCAATTGCGGTAATGGCCAGAACATTGGCGACGAGCAGGCGCACCATGTTCTCGCGCAGAAACTCCGGCAAGGCGCTCGGGTCGGAAGCGACTGCGTCTGTGAAAAGACTGTTGCCGTTGAAGAAGACGACAAAGACGATGACACTTGCCGCCAGAAATTTCGCCAGCGATTTGAGGAATTCCACCTGACCGGCGCGCCCGAAAATCCGCTGCCAGCCTTTAAGCGGAGATATGCGGGATGCCTGCGGGCGGATGCGTTCGCCAACGAAGCGCGGCGCATTCTGGAATGCGGAGGCTGCAATACCGGCAAGCGGAATGATGATGAACACTGGCACCAGGGCTGCACCGACTGCCAGCGCCAGCACGCCGAACAAGCGGCTTGCATCTTCCGCGCTGTTGAGGAGCCAGTCCTCGGGGCGGTCGATTAGTTCGCGCAGGAAGACGGCGAGCTTCGTGGTGGCAGGCCCTGCGACAAAGACCGCGATAATCAGAAAGGAAGCGATACCGGCGAGGATCGGCGTTTCGCGGGAAAAGGGCATATTGCCCTTTTCCAAGGCGTCGCGGATCTTCTGCTCGGTGGCTTCTTCTGTTTTGCTTTCCTTGTCAGCATCATCTGCCATGGGTCACACAGGATCAGGACGAAGCTTCGCTTGCGTCGAGGGTGATGATACCGCGCTCGGAAAGATCGATGGCGATACGGGCTATCGTGCGGCGCGCATCGGCAATGTTCTGCGCGGTTATGTTGCCCTGCTCGGCGCCAAGCTCGGTTTCCACCATGCGGCGACCACGGGTCGAGAGCGACGAGAGAACGAGTTCCTGAAGCCTTGTGTCTGCTCCACGAAGTGCGGTTGCGATCTGTTCCGTCTGCACTTCATCGAAGAGCAGCAGGCGTGCGCGCTGCGACAGGCGCTCGATGTCTTCAAACGTGAAGAGCTTGGCCTTGATGCGGTTGAGATCGTCGCGGTTGAGATCTTCCAGGCTCGCCATCAGTTCTTCCATCTCGCTTCTGTCGAGCTGGTTGAAGATGTTGGCGATCTGGCCGTGATGCGCTTTGACCGGACCGGAATCGCTGCGACCGAGAAGATCGCGCCGCAGCACGTCTTCGAGAAGTTCCGCAGCCGCCGGTGCCACATTGCCAATATGAAGCGAGCGCTGCACGACGGCATTGCGCAGCTGAGGCGGCAGGACGACGAACAGTCGGGCTGCGAGGTCGGATGGCAGCTTCGACACGATATAGGCGATGATCTGCGGATGCTGGTCGGTCAGATAGGCCTGCAGGTTATCAACCGGCAGACGCCCAAGCTGCACCCAGACCGATTCCTGAACGAGCTGCGGCTGAACGCGGTCTTCCAGAACTGCATCGACTTCTTCCTGCGGCAGAGCTTCCCGCAAGAGACCTTCAAACCGTTGGGCGGCTTCTGAAACTGGCGCGCCTTCGGCAAAGGAATCCTCGAACTGCTTGACCAGCTGTTCGAAGTCGAGCGGAGAAATCGGTTCCAGCGTACGGGCATGACCGGCAAGCTTGCGCAGGTCCTCGGCATTGAAATGCTTCAGAAGACGTGAGGCAGCGGGGCGTCCGATGGCAACGAGGATCGCTGCCGCCTTTTGCGGGCCGGTCAGCGTATCGACGAGGCCGGTAGCGCCGCCTTCAAGATCTTCCGCGAGGGCTTGCTGTTCATTGTCGGCCATGGTCACGTCCGTTATTTGCCGATGATTTCGGTGAGGCTGACACCGAAGCGCGAGGAATCGTCTTCAAGGACGATCACTTCGCCACGGGCGATGACGCGGCCATTGACCACGATATCGACCGGATCGCCGATCTGCTTGTCGAGGGTGATGACCGCACCGCGACCAAGCTTCATCAGATTGGCAACTGGCATGGTCGTGCCGCCAAGAACAACCTGAACATCGACAGGGATGCCCATGATGAGTTCGAGATTGGGTTTGGATGCGCCCTTCTGCGTGCCGCGCGGCTTCTCCTCGCGCAGTTCCTCAATGGCTTCGTCCAGTTCCTGCTGCATGTTCTTGTCCTTGTTGTCAGCGCTCATGCCTGCCCCGCAAGTTCGACGGTAGCTTTACGAACCGCGCGACGCACGAAAACCGGCAGCGCGTTCTTTTCCTTCGGGAGCGATTGTTCGGTGGCAGTGGCGATCTTGTCTTCAGTGCGCGGCGAGCTGTCAGCGACGTTGCGCGCATGGCGGATGTCGCGGGTCAGGGCCTTGCGCAGCCTGTTCAGTTCTTCGATGGCTTCTTCCATTTCGCGGCGCACGCGCTGCGTTTCGGCAAGACGGGCTTCGAGCTTGTTGTTTTCGTCCGTCAGGTCGGTGCGTTCGCTCTGGATCGCCTTGACGGCGCGCTCCAAACCGTTGGAGGCGGCTGCAACGCGCAGCGCCAGCAGCTTGCCAAGCTTGATCGTCTCGTTGGCTTTGCGGCCAACCACGATGAGCGCAGCAAGCGAGGCAAGAGCCATCAATGTGGAAAGCACGTTAGCCAGCAACAAGCTCATCGATGAAATCCTCTTCCTGATTGACCGGGTCGCCGACCTTGACTGTGAAATGAATGCCCGATTTGCCGAGCGTGCACTTGAAAAGCTGCTGATCGCCGGCGCGCAGGCGCACTTGCTCCATGGCATCGACAGGCAGTTTGAGAACCTGACCGATTTCGAGCATCGACAAGGCGTCCAGCGTCATCGACCCCTGCTGGATGAAAGCTTCGAGTTCGATGCGGGCACGGCTGACTTCCTGCCGCATCTTCTTCGCCCAGCTCGGATCGGTCTGGTTCATCGGACGGCGCAAAAAGGCTGCCACGGCATCCTGCATCGGCTTGTGCGTGCTGCGCGGCAGCAGCAGATGAACCTGCCCGGTTTTGCCTGCGGCAGTAACATCGATGCGGCAGGCGAAAAGGCGCGAGCGCTCGAAATTCTCACGGTCGAATTCGGCTGTGTCGGTGCATTCACCGGCGGTAAAAAGCGCCTGTCCGTTTGCGGCAAAAACCTGATCGAGAGAACTGGCGAGATGACCGGCAAGAAGAGTGGAAATCTTCTGTTCCAGCATGCCGAAAGGCCGGTCCTCATCGACAGAGCCGACATGGCCCTGTGCGCCATACATGGCTTCGATCACGGAGAAAACGAGCGTCGCATCGGCGGTGAGATAAAGTGTGCTGCCCCAACGCTCGGCCTTCAAAGGTGCGATGATCGCAGCCTTGTCGAGAATATCGGCAAAGGCAGCATCGTCAGTGCTTTCCACCTGGCCTGCTTCAACGTCGAATGCGGCAGCGCAACCATGTTTCAGCCGGTCACAGAAATGGGTCGAGGCATCCTTGAACACATGGGCAAGCGATTTCAGGTCGTCGCCTGAAAGACCCGCGGCACGCAGCAGGTTCTCGGCCAGAACATCGCTTTTGCGGTTTTGCCCCAACGTAGTCATCTTACGCTGCCTGCTGGGTCGGCGCGCTCGCCATGGTTTCCTGCTCGACCACATCGATGGTCGGGCGATCATAGGCGGAGATGGTCTTGCGGCCATACTCCACGGCGATCTGCGGCAGGGAGCCGTTCATATAGGCGAGAAGCGTCTGCTTCACGACGATGTAGAGGCGATTGTTCTTTTCGCGGGTCGATTTGATCTTGGCTGCGATCGGGCCGACCACGCCGTAAGAGAAGAAGATGCCGGCAAAGGTGCCGACAAGGGCGGCACCGATCAGATGGCCCAGCACTTCCGGCGACTGGTCCAGCGCGCCCATGGCTTTGATGACGCCGAGAACAGCGGCAACGATGCCGAGTGCCGGAAGGGCTTCGGAAATGCTGACCATGGCGTGGTAGGGCTTGAGCTTGTCGCGGGCGATGGTGTGGATTTCCTCGTCCATCAGCGCCTCGATTTCATGCGAGCGCACATTGCCCACGATGATGAGGCGGCAATAGTCGCAGATGAAATGGGTGAGGTCTTCCTTCTTCAATACGCTCGGATAGGCCTGAAAAATCGACGATTCCTTCGGGTTGTCGATATGCACTTCCACTTCGTTGCGCGACTTGGCGCGCAGCTCGCGCATCAGGCTGTAGAGCACGCCCAGAACGTCGAGATAGTCGCGCTGCTTTGGAACGGCATTGCTGAATGCTTCCATGCAGGCGCGGCCCGTGTCTTTCACGAGTGAAAAAGGGTTGGCGATGAAGAAGGTCCCGAGCGCGGCACCCAGAATGATGACGAATTCCCAGGGCTGGATGAGCACGCTGACATGTCCGCCCATGGCGATAAAGCCGCCCAGCATACAGCCCAGTGTGATGACAAGACCGACAATAATGCCCAAAGCTCGAGACTCCCGCGTACAAGTTCGTTCATTGCACCTTATGGATCGCGGCTTGCGCGAAGCTTGCCAACTGGTGCGGGCGGAAGCCAGCTTCGGACAAGCTTGGTCTTTCATAAAGGATTGAAATACCGGAAGGGGGTCATGCGCATGGTCGATACGATGACGAGCTATCGCCTGATCGCGGCGGATATGGCGCGGTCGTTGCAGCGTGTTTCTAAGGAACCGATGGTGGAGCGGGAAACCGCCTACTACAAGGAAAATATTGGCAAGGTGAAATCCATCGATGATTTCATGGCCGATAGCCGCCTTTATAATTACGCGATGAAGGCGTTCGGTCTGGAAGACATGGCCTTCGCCAAGGCGTTTGTCCGCAAGATATTGACTGAGGGCGTCAAGAGCGATGATGCCATGGCGAACAAGCTGACCGACAAGCGCTACAAGGAATTTGCGACCGTCTTCGATTTTGCAGGCAAGGGCGCGGAGGCCACGCAGAGCACGGCTGCCCAACAAGGTGTCGTGGATAAATATCTTCGCCAGACACTGGAAACGGAAGCCGGAAGCCAGAACGAAGGCGTGCGGCTGGCACTCTATTTCGCACGCAAGGCGCCGACGATCACCAATGCCTATGAAATCCTTGGCGACAGGGCGCTGGTGTCGATGATCCAGACGACCTTCGGCTGGCCATCCAGCATATCCAACGCTGATATCGACAAGCAGGCGAAGATGATCGAGGACAAGATCGACTTCACCAAGATGTCCGATCCCGATTACGTGTCGAAGCTCATTTCGCGCTTCACCGCCATGTATGAGATGAACAATCCAACGGCGAGCAGCCCGGCGTCGATTGCGTCCCTGCTTCTGGGCGGAACGTCTTCCGTCGGCATTTCGATGGATATTCTCAGCACCTTGCAGAACTTCAAGCCGGGCGGGCGTTAGGCGATGCAGAATAATTCGATTTATGTCGGGCTTTCGTCGCTCATCACGCTGGAACGGCGGATGGATGCCATTGCCCACAATGTCGCCAATGTCTCAACGGTCGGTTTCCGGGGCGAGGGCACCAAGTTCGATACCATCGTTTCGAACAAGGCCAGCGACGATGTGAGTTTCGCTACGGCGGGCAAGAGCTTCATCCGTACCGAAGCAGGCCCTATGATCAAGACCGACAATCCGCTGGACGTTGCAGTCAAGGGCGATGTCTGGATGTCGATCTCGACACCGCAGGGGCAGATTTATACGCGTGACGGGCGCATGAACATGCTGCCGACGGGCGATCTCGTTTCCATCACCGGCCATCCGGTTCTCGATGTCGGCGGTGCCCCCATCGTACTCAATCCCGGCGGCGGCGCACCGAAGATTTCAAGCGACGGCGCAATCTACCAGAACGGAGCACAGATCGGTGCTATCGGTCTTTACACCATTCCGGCGGATGCGGACCTGACCTATGCAGGCACATCCGGCGTGATCCCGAACAAGCCTGCCCAGCCGGTGGCCGACGACAACAGTGTGGGCGTCGTGCAGGGCATGATCGAAGGATCGAATGTTGATGCCATGACGGAGATGACGCGCCTCATCAGCGTCAGCCGTGCGTTTGAGCAGGTCAACAATCTGCTGTCGCAGCAGGAAAGTACTGTCTCTGAAGCCATTAAGACCCTGGGTTCCAGAAACGGATGACGCCTGATCTGCCGCTCTCCCGTCTGGCCGCTTTTGCCCGTCAGCAATCGGTGGCGCCAAAACCGCTCACCGGTATCGGCGGAACGGTGAGCGACGTGTCGCGCTCGGCGATTGCCGTGCGCGGGCTTTCGCGTGATGCGCATTTGGGCGATGCGGTGGCGATCCACGCGCAAGGCGGCCAGAGCCTTGCCGAAATCATCCGGGTGGCTGACACGCAGGTGCTGGTCAAACCCTTCGATGACCGCATCATTCCCTCGCTTGGCGCTGCGGTTTTCGAGGAAGGGCCGATGCGTATTCGCCCGGCACTCGAATGGCGCGGACGCGTCATCAATGCGCTGGGTGAGGCGGTTGACGGGAAGGGCGCTTTGCAGCCCGGTACCCGGCCAATGGCATCCGAGAGCCTTGCACCGGCTGCCTTGCGCCGCGGGCGGGTGGATCGCGGCTTGCGTACAGGCGTCAATGTCATCGACATTTTCACGCCGCTTTGCTTCGGCCAGCGTATCGGCATCTTTGCAGGCTCTGGTGTCGGCAAGTCGACGCTGCTTGCGATGATGACGCGTGCGGCGGATTTCGACACGGTGGTACTGGCTTTGACCGGCGAGCGCGGACGCGAAGTGCGCGAGATGCTGGAAGAGACCATGGCAGGTCACTTGGACAAAACGATAACCGTGGTTGCAACGGGCGATGAAAGCCCGATGATGCGTCGCCTCGCACCGAATACGGCGACGGCCATTGCCGAATATTTTCGCGATCTCGGTCAGAATGTCCTGCTGATCGTTGACTCCGTCACGCGCTTTGCCCATGCGGCGCGTGAAGTGGCGATTGCCGCTGAGGAACCGCCGGTTTCGCGTGGCTATCCGCCAAGCGTCTTCAGCCAGTTGCCACGTCTTCTGGAGCGCGCAGGGCCCGGTATCACGGAAGCGGGCGGCAGCATCACCGGCATCTATTCGGTACTGGTCGATGGCGACGATCACAATGATCCGGTTTCCGACACGATTCGCGGCACGCTGGACGGCCACATCGTGCTTGACCGGGCGATTGCAGCGCAGGGACGCTTTCCGGCGGTCGATATTCCGGGCTCGGTTTCGCGCCTTGCAAAGCACAATTGGACACCGGAACAACGCAAGCTGGTCAGCCAATTGCGGGGCATGGTTGCCCGTTTTGAGGAAACGCGCGACCTGCGTGCCATCGGGGCGTACCAGAAAGGCCATGACGGCCTTCTGGACCAGGCGGTCGATCTTGTGCCGCGCATTTACGACGCCTTGCAGCAATCGCCGGAAACCGGCCTATCGGACGATCCCTATAACGACCTTGCCGCAGCACTGCGCGGCGACAGACAGGCGCAACACGCATGATGACGGGCTTTCGCAAGACAAAGGAAGAGAAACTCCTTGCAGATCTGACGGCGGAGGTCGAGGCCGCTGCACGACAGGAAGGCATGAAGAAGCCGCAGAGCAAGGTGGATCGCTACCTCAAGATCGCGGCCATCACGCTCGCCGCCGGAAGTGCGATGCTGCCTTTCGTCACCTATCTTCAGCGCGTCGATCTGGGTTCGCCCGAGAAGGCCGAGCGCAAGATCATCGATCCGCTGGACCGTTCGGAACAGAAAACGGTGCGTCGTTTTCCGTCCTTCCGACCATCCGAGCAGGTTGCGCCGAATGCCGATGTGGACAACACGATGACAGGCTCGGTCATGTCGAACGGCAAGGGGCTTCCGGGCACCGGCATGGGCAATGGCGGCGATGGAAGCGGGGACGGGCAGGCTTTCCCGAAGCCGGTTTTTGCACTGCGCGAAGTCGTTGGCGGCATGGCGATGATCGAGGATACGTCCGGCTACTGGTTCGTCGAAAAAGGCTCGTTGCTGCCCGATGGCAGTCACCTCGTTTCAATCGGTCGCGGTGCAGGCACCTGGCAGCTCACGACATCGTCGGGCGATGTGATTGAGATGCGGAGGTGAGGGTGAAGGCAATAAGGCCCTCCTGCCCTATCCTCCCGCAAGCTTGACGCAAGTTCCGGCCTTTAAGTTAATCAACTGTAAAGGCGGGAAACTCCATGAGCTCCATTCATCTTTTCGATCTGGCTGCAAGGCAGGCGCAGTGGTTGTCGGTGAGACAAGCCACTGTTGCGGGCAATGTCGCTAATGCGAACACGCCGGATTTCCGGGCGCGGGACGTGCAGCCTTTCGCGGATGTGCTGGACAAGACTCAGCTTACCATGGCTGCCACCAGCCCTCTGCATCTGGAATCCGGGGCCGACGGGATCGCCGGTGCGCGCCTGCGGCCGGACGACATCACCGAGCAGACCCATTCCGGCAATACGGTCGATGTCGAACAGGAAATGATGAAGGCCGGTGAGATCGCCCGCGAATATTCGCTCAACACAAGCATCGTCAAAGCGTTCCATCGCATGATGCTTTCGGTCGCGAAGGGGTAGTTATGTCTTCCGATGCCTTGCAAAGCACATTGAAGATCGCAGCGTCGGGCCTTTCGGCCCAATCGACGCGTCTGCGCATCGTTTCCGAAAACATCGCCAATGCGCAGTCCACCGCCGAGACTGCCGACGCCGATCCCTATCGCCGCAAGACGGTGTCCTTCCGTACCGAGCTGGAACAGGGCACAGGAGCCGCCGAAGTTCGCATTGCCGAAGTCGGCAAGGACACATCGCCCTTTATCGAGCAATACGAGCCGAGCCATCCCGCAGCGGATGAGCGCGGCTATGTCCGTTACCCCAATGTCAACATGGTCGTCGAAATGGCGGACATGCGCGAAGCCAATCGTTCCTATGAAGCCAATTTGCAGGTTGTGAAACAAGCCCGTGAGCTGATCTCCATGACCATCGATCTCTTGAGGAGCACATAATGTACGACTCGATCATGAGCATTTCGGCGCGCAATGCCCTGTCGCGCCTCTCGGAAACCGTAGCCGAAAAGGGCGTGGGTTCCACTTCCGCGCCGCAGGCTGTTCCGGCAGCTCCGGGTGCCTCGTTCGGCGAAGTCCTGTCGCAGATGACGGATTCCGTCGGCCAGAAGCTGCAGACGGCTGAAGCGACGTCCATTCAGGGCATCAAGGGCGATGCGCCGGTGCGCGATGTGGTCAGCTCCGTCATGGAAGCCGAACAGTCGCTTCAGACGGCCATCGCGATCCGCGACAAGATCGTGCAGGCCTATCTCGAAATCAGCCGTATGCCCATCTGATTTGCGGTAGCCAAGGATAAATAAGCCATGAAAGCCCTGACGATCGCCGCCACCGGCATGAACGCCCAGCAGCTCAATCTGGAAGTGATTGCCAACAACATCGCCAATATCAACACAACGGGCTTCAAGCGCGCGCGTGCGGAATTTTCCGATCTTCTTTATCAGTCCGAGCGTACGGCAGGCGTGCCCAATCAGGCTAACCAGTCCATCGTGCCGGAAGGCGCTCTGGTTGGCCTTGGCGTGCAGACGGCAGCGGTGCGCAATCTCCATATGCAGGGCAGTTTCAACCAGACCGGCAATCCATTCGATCTGGCTTTGACCGGCAAGGGCTGGTTTCAGATTCAGAGCCCGACCGGCGAGACGCTTTATGCGCGCGCTGGCGCGTTCAACAAGAATGCCGATGGCCAGCTTGTGACGCTCGATGGCAATCCTGTCGAACCGGCGATCACCATTCCGCCAGACGCCGTTGAAGTGACGGTCACCGATACGGGACAGGTTTTCGCCAAGCTGCAGGATCAGGTCAATCAGGTCGATCTCGGCCAGCTGACCCTCGCTAACTTCACCAATGAAGCGGGTCTGGAGCCGCTCGGCGGCAATCTCTATCGCGAGACGGAAGCATCCGGCGGTCCGCTGGTCGGCGTGCCAGGCGATCCGGGCTACGGCTCGATCAAGCAGGGCTATCTCGAAGCGTCGAATGTCGATCCGGTGAAGGAAATCACCGATCTCATCACGGCGCAGCGTGCCTATGAAATGAACTCCAAGGTTATTCAGGCTGCCGACGAAATGGCGGCAACCGTATCGAAGAACTTGCGCTGACGGTGATGGCGATGGGCTGTGTGAAGGCGATCTTTCAAAAGAAAAGGCTGGTTCTTGCCGGTGGCTTCCTGCTTGCGGCAATGGCTGGCGCAAGTGCGGCAGACCGCATCGCCTTTGTGGTGCCTTCGGCCACCGTCTATCCCGGCCAGATCGTAAGCGATACGGCATTGCTGGAGAAGCAGTTCTTCATCAACGCGCCGGCGGCGACCCAATATGTGCTGTCCCCGGATCAGGCGGCAGGCAAGGTGGCGCGCAAGACGCTGCTCCCCGGCAAGCCGATCCTCGTTTCCGCATTGGGGGAGCCGTCTCTGGTTACACGCGGTGTTCCGGCACCGCTGGTCTTTACCGCCGGTACGCTGACCATAACCGCCATGGGCACACCGCTCGAATCCGGTGCGGCTGGCGATTTCATCAAGGTTCGTAACGTCGACAGCGGCATCATCGTGTCCGGCACTGTGCTGGCCAATGGGCGCATTCAGGTGGGGATGCAGTGAGAAAGACTTGCGCCGCCCAGATTGCTACTTTGTTCGCCGTCCTGGCGCTCGTTTTCCAGCCTGTTGCAGGATTTGCGGACGAGTCGTCGAAGAATGCGCGGGAATTTGGTTCCGCAGTGGATGCCGATGCCGATTGGCTTGGCTCGGGTGGCGATCCGTCGAAAATGACCTATGCCGAACTTGGCCGGGGAAGCGCGGTTGCGCGCCTGAAGGATATCGCCACCATTCAGGGCGTGCGTGAAAACCAGCTTGTGGGCTATGGTCTTGTCATCGGCCTCAAGGGCACCGGGGACAGCCTGCGCAATTCGCCGTTCACCGAACAGTCCATGCGCGCCATGCTGGATAATCTCGGCATCAGCGCGCCGCGCAACTCCACCCGCTCGAAAAACACGGCTGCGGTCATCGTGACAGCGAACCTGCCCGCCTTTGCCGGTGCCGGTTCGCGCATCGATGTGACGGTATCGTCGCTCGGCGATGCGACGTCGCTGCAGGGCGGCACACTGGTCATGACCCAGCTCATGGGTGCCGACAATCAGATTTATGCCGTTGCACAGGGCAACATGATCGTGTCCGGCTTTGCGGCGGAAGGTGAAGCCGCAAGCGTGACGCAGGGTGTGCCGACTTCCGGTCGCATCCCCAATGGCGCGCTGGTCGAACGCGAAGTGGCGGGTAATTTCGGCAAGGAAACCGAAATGATCGTTGAGCTGCGCGATCCTGATTTCACCACTGCCGTGCGCGCTGCCGATACGATCAATGTCTTCGCCAAGCGCCGTTACGGTCGCGGTGTCGCTATTGCGCGCGATGCCAAGACGATCCGCCTGTCGCGTCCGAAGAACGTGCCTGCCGCACGTTTCCTCGCAGAGCTTGAAGGCCTGCCGATCACGACTGACGAAGTGGCGCGTGTGGTGGTTGACGAACGGACTGGAACCGTCGTCATCGGCGAGAAGGTGCGTATCTCCAAAGTAGCGATCAGCCATGGCAGCTTGACGGTTCGTGTAACAGAAACCCCGATGGTCGTTCAGCCAGAGCCGTTCAGCGATGGTGTAACGGCTGTCGAACCGAACACTGATATCGCCGTCAACCAGCAGAACGCCAAGATTGGCATTCTGACCGGCGCAAATCTTGAAAATCTGGTGAAGGGCCTGAACCAGATCGGCGTGAAGCCGACCGGCATCATCGCAATATTGCAAGCTATCAAGACATCCGGCGCGCTTCATGCGGAACTGGTGGTGCAATGACCATGGCTCATAAAATGATCCGGTATGGTTCGGCAGTAGCGCTGCTTCTGGCTGCCTCTGCTCCGGCGTTGGCGCAGCAGGCGACGACGCCCGCTCCAGTACCGGTAGAGGCATCGGCGGCACAGCAGCTTGCTTCTTCGCCGCCGCTTGGCAACCTCGATGAAATCCGCAAGTTCTGCGGCAATATCGACGATCAGGCGGCGGACGCCCGCTATGCGCTGCAGGCCAAGCAATTGACCGAGCTGAAGGCCGATGTCGAGGAACGGATGCGTGCGCTTGAGGAAAAGCGCCGGGAATATGAAATGTGGTTGAAGCGCCGCGACGAGTTTGTCAGCAAGGCGCAGGATTCGCTGGTCGACATCATCTCGAAAATGAAGCCCGATGCAGCGGCGGCGCAGATGGCGCTGATTGGCGACGAAGCGGCGGCAGCCCTGATCCTCAAGCTCAACCCGCGCGTATCCAGTATCATCCTCAATGAAATGCCGCCGGAAAAGGCGGCCAAGCTGGCCCGCGTCATCGTCGGTTCGCAGCGCACGACGACTGCACCGCAGGCTGTGAAGGATCAGTCGGGCAGGGATCAGCGCGCTGCGGCGCAGTCCGGGAATACGGTTCAATGAAAAACAGCATGAACAAAGCAACCCTTGCAGCAGCAGTACTGGTTCTTCTGACCGGTTGTGCCACCAAACCGGAGGAAATTGGTCGGGCACCCGATCTGTCCCCGGTTGCGGCCCATCTTGGTATGCAGAACAATCCGCAGTTCAACGGTTATCCGGCGCGTCCGAGCAAGGCGACCTATTCGCTCTGGGACCAGCGTTCGACCAATTTCTTCAAGGATCCGCGTGCGGCGACGCCGGGTGATGTCCTGACGGTCATCATTTCAATCAACGATCGCGCCAATCTCGATAACAAGACGGATCGCGAGCGTGTGTCGAAGGGCATTTACGGTGCCGGTGGTTCGTTTGCCACGAGCAGCAGCACGGGTGCCGGGGCCGGCGGCGACATGGATGCTTCGCTCAACACCCATTCCGACAGCAAGTCGAAGGGCAAGGGCACCATCGAGCGCAGTGAAGATATCCGCCTGCAGGTTGCGGCCATCGTCACCGATACGCTGCCCAATGGAAACATGATTATCCGCGGGTCTCAGGAAGTGCGCGTCAACAATGAGCTGCGCGTGCTGAATGTCGCCGGTGTCGTGCGTCCGCGCGATATTTCCGGCAATAACACGATTTCCTACGACAAGATTGCCGAGGCCCGCATTTCCTACGGTGGCCGCGGACGTCTGAGCGAGATTCAGCAGCCGCCATACGGCCAGCAGATTCTCGATCAGGTTTCTCCGTTCTAGGGCGCTGAGCATGAGTGACACGACGGCAACGGAAAAAGACGGTAAGGCGAAAGGCTCCCTGACGGGGCTGCTGGCGGCCGTCGCGGTTCTGACCGTCATCGCGGGCGGTGGCGGCTGGTATCTGGGCGGCATGATTTCCGCCGATCAGCTGGCATCGGCCAAACCTTCCGGCAAGGAAGACAAGCCGAAGCAGGGTGATTTCGAGTCACGCTCCATCGGCACTGTCGTGCCCCTGCAGCCGATCATCACCAATCTCGGCATTCCGCAGAATACTTGGGTGCGTCTCGAAGCCTCGCTGGTGGCAAAACCGGGCCATGAAATTCCGGCGGCGGTGGCGGCAAGCGTCGGCGATGATTTCCTGAGCTTCCTGCGCAGTGTCAACCTCATGCAATTGCAGGGCGCGGCCGGGCTTGCCTATTTGCGCTCCGATTTGGAAGAACGCGCACGCCTGCGTTCGGAAGGCGCTGTCGAACGCGTTTTCATTTCGGCACTGGTCGTAGAATGAAAAAACTTCTTGGTCTTGGTGTTCTCCTGACGCTCGCTCTCACCGTTTCCGCACAGGCGCAGCAGCCGCTGACGCTCGACAATCTGCTGCCTGCGGGCAGTGGTGCTGCGAGCGGCCAGATCGTGCAGTTGTTCGGACTTCTGACGGTGCTTTCCATTGCGCCGGGTCTGCTCATCATGGTGACGAGCTTCACGCGTTTTGCCATCGCCTTTTCGCTTTTGCGTTCGGGGCTTGGCCTCCAGACCGCGCCTGCCAGCATGGTGATGATCTCGCTTGCCCTGTTCATGACCTTCTATGTCATGGCGCCCGCCTTCGACCGGGCCTGGAACAATGGCGTGCAGCCCCTGATGCGCAATGAAATCACACAGGAAGCTGCATTCGGTGAAATATCGCAGCCTTTCCGTGAATTCATGATGGGGCAGGTGCGCGACAAGGATCTGCGTCTGTTCGAAGACCTCGCCGATCCGTCTTTCCGCACCGGCGATGATGGCATCGTTGATTTCCGCGTGCTGGTTCCAGCCTTCATGATCTCGGAACTGCGGCGCGGTTTTGAAATCGGCTTCCTGATCGTGCTGCCATTTCTGGTGATCGACCTCGTCGTCGCGACGCTCACCATGTCCATGGGTATGATGATGCTGCCGCCGACGGTGATCTCGCTGCCGTTCAAGATTCTGTTCTTCGTGCTGATCGATGGCTGGAATATTCTGGTCGGAAGCCTCATACGATCCTTCTCCTGACCCATTTTGGTACGCTTCGAACCGTGCCAATCAAGTTTCTGCATCGGAATCCGCGAATCCGTTAAATTTCGACTGAATAAATTAGCCTTTATTTAATGTTTGGGTTCTAACTGTCGGCTCATGGTGGGTTTCCGCGCGTTACGCGGCAACAGGCATGATGCCGCTCCACCATGCCGGTAATCCAAAACCCGGCCTGTCCCTCAGATTGTTTTTCCCAAGGGGCAAAAAACTATGGCTAGCATTCTTACAAATTCGTCGGCTCTGACCGCTCTCCAGACGCTTTCCTCGACCAACAAGGCACTGGAATCGACCCAGAACCGTATCTCGACCGGCCTCCGCATTTCGGAAGCTTCGGACAATGCTTCGTACTGGTCCATCGCGACGTCGATGAAGTCCGACAACAAGGCCAACTCGGCTGTTCAGGACGCTCTCGGCCTCGGCGCAGGCAAGGTCGATACCGCTTATTCCGCGATCAACAAGATCCGTGAATCGGTTGACGACATCAAGACCAAGCTTGTTTCGGCTCTGGGTGCGAGCACGGAAGACAAGACCAAGATCGAAACTGAAATCAAGTCGATCGTTTCCAACATCAACTCTGCTCTCAGCAATGCCAATTACGCTGGTTCCAACCTGCTGAACGGCCCGACCGCCGATCTCGACGTTGTTGCTTCGTACAATCGTTCTGGTGCTACCGTCACGGTTGACAAGATCACCGTTGCCGCTGCCGACACCGATGCGAAGACCATGGTTACTGACATCGTTGCAGCAACCTTCTTCACTTCCGGCTCGGACGACGCTGCTATCGGCACGGCTCTGAACACGGTTGAAACCGCTCTTGCTTCGCTGGCTACCGGCGCAGCGACCCTCGGTGCAGCCAAGTCGCAGATCGACAGCCAGAAGAGCTTCCTGTCGGGTCTTCAGGACTCCATCGAAAAGGGCGTTGGCACGCTCGTTGACGCTGACATGAACAAGGAATCGGCACGTCTGTCGGCTCTGCAGGTTCAGCAGCAGCTCGGCGTTCAGGCTCTGTCGATTGCCAACTCTTCGAACCAGTCGATCCTGTCGCTGTTCCGCGGCTAATCATAACTGAGTAGACAGCAAGGGCGCCGGGTTGCCGGCGCTCGCGAGTTCTCAGGTAAATCAGGGGTTCGCATCCGAACCGACCTGATCGGATCGGATGTCTTTGGGCGGAAAACGGGGCGCGGGATTTATTCCGCGCCCCAATTCTTTGCGCTCATTTCTGTATTAAAGCGTGTCGCGTTTTATCGTACTCTTACGACCCGCTTTAAACTTTTGTTTTTATGCATGTCTTTATCCCATCGTAGCGGGACCAGAAATCAGTCCAGTGGACTGAGTCCCCCGCGAAGGCGGTTCCCACTTTTGGGAGACATGCATTAGAAAGCGCTTGCTTCATCAGCCGCCACTTTCGCGCAAGCTTCGCGGGCTAGTTTGCATCCATCATTATGGCGGTGGTGTGGATGCAGCAGAATTTCCAGCAATTGATCGAACAGCTCAAGGGTACGCTCGGCAAGCTCGGCGCGCGAAAACTCATCGCGCTCGGACTGGTGGGCGCGGCACTCATGGGCGCGATCCTCTATACGAGCATCTATCTGAGCCGCCCATCCCACGAGACGCTCTATGTCGGCCTTTCGCGTGACGACGTGAACCGCATGGGTCTTGCGCTCGGTGAAGCAGGCATTCCTTTCGACGTGAAGGCTGACGGCTCGTCCATCCTCGTGCCCATCGGCAAGGCTGAAAATGCCCGCATGTATCTGGCTGAAAAGGGCCTGCCGACCTCGAACAATGCCGGTTACGAGCTGTTCGACAATATGGGTTCGCTCGGCCTCACCTCGTTCATGCAGGAAATCACCCGCGTGCGTGCGCTTGAAGGCGAAATCGCCCGCACCATCCAGGCCATTCGTGGTGTGAAAGCCGCGCGCGTTCACATAGTCATGGCAGAAAAAGGCTCGTTCCGTCGTGGCGACCAGAAGCCGTCCGCCTCGGTCGTCATCCGCGCCGAAGGCGGCTTTGCTGCCGAATCCGCACAGTCCATCCGCCAACTGGTCGCCGCTGCCGTCCCGTCGCTTGATGCTTCCGCCGTCACTGTTCTCGACACCAACGGCCGTCTGCTGGCATCGGCAGGCGAAGCTGCCAATGGCGCAGCCCTCATGACCGCCTCGCTGGAACAGCAGGTTGCAGGCAATGTGGATGACAGCATCCGCAAGGCGCTTGCGCCCTATCTCGGCATTGGCCATTTCCAGACGAGCGTTCAGGCCGTGCTCGATACGGACCGCCGCCAGATCAACGAGACGACCTACGATCCTGAATCCCGCGTCGAGCGTTCCGTACGTGTTGTCCGTGAAAGCGGCGATTCCCGCAACAATCGTAACGACAATGCAACCGGTGTGGAACAGAACATTCCGCAGGAAGAAATCCAGAACCGCAACGGCGAAAGCTCGACGGAAAAGACCGACCGCCGCGAGGAGCTGACCAATTACGAAATGAACAGCAAGACGGTCTCCACCGTCAGCGACGGCTATGCCGTCAAGCGGCTGTCCATTGCCGTGGTCATCGATCAGGCGCGCCTTCTGGAAACTGCGGGTACCACGCCGCCGCCTGCCAATTTCGTCGATCAGCAGATCACCAAGATCCGCGACCTCGTTGCAACGGCTGCCGGTCTGAATGCGGATCGCGGTGACGTCATCAATGTGACGGCGGTGAACTTCCTTGATCCTGCCGGTGCCGATATGGAGCCGGTCTCCACGCCGTGGACCGATACTGTGCTTCGCCAGAGCGGCTCCTATGTCAATGCGCTTGCAATCCTCGCCGCCGTTGGTCTCCTGATCTGGTTCGGTCTGCGTCCGCTGCTGCGTGACCAGAATGCCAAGCCAACCGGCACGGAAGTGGCAGTCCGCGAGACGAGTGAAGTGGCAATGCCGAATTTCGTCGGCGGTCAGGCGGCTGGTGAAGGCGTGCAGGCTGTCATCGGTGGGCCGGAGGCCTATGCCGATCAGATGAAGACCAGCCTCAGCGATCTTCGCCAGCGCATGCGCATGCCTGCCAAGCTACGTCTGGAGCAGATGATCGACATGGATGAGGAGCGCGTCGCCTCCATTCTCAAGCAGTGGATTCACGAAACCGCCGCGAGCCGCGAAGCCCAACCATTGAGGGAATCGGCCGTAAAGGCTTCGGCCATGCCGGAGCTTGAGGCGGCCTGACGATGAGCGCGCTTTCCCTCAGCCGTTATCTTCCCGACTTTTCGACCCATCATATCGAGGATGAGGCGATCGAGATCATTGCTGCGCCTGCGCCGCAGATGCCGCTGAAAGACACACCCCCGCCGCAGGCAGGCGGCGATGGAGCGAAGCGTCCCGTTTCGGCTGAGAAAGCCGCCGCTGCCGAGCAGGCCGAAGTCGCCGCCATCATCGCCATCGAGGAAGAAAAGCGCCTGGCATTCGAAGCAGGGCGTGAGGACGGCCACCGGGAAGCTCAGGCGCTTTACGAAGCTGAAAAGACGCGGCTTCTGCGCGAACATGAGACCGAGATCGAGACATTGCGCGCTGCATTTTCGCGTGAGCAGGCCTTGCTCTTGGCGGGTAGTCTGACCGAAGCGCTGACCGCGCTTGAACGAAACTTTTCCGGTCAGATCGCCGAAATCCTGATGCCTTTTCTGGCGGAAAAGATGGAGCGTGAGGCGGTCGCGGAATTTGCGCGGCGCATTGCGGCGCTGGCGCTCGATGGCGAAGCACCGGAAATCTCCGGTCCGGCGCGACTGATTGCTCCGCTTCGCGATCATGCGGCCCTGTTGCCGCATGGTTGCCGGTTTTCAGAAACCGGGGCGGAAGAACTTTCCTTTTCCTTTGGCGACCGGAAGCTTGAAACGCGCATCGCGCCGCTTCTTGAAGAATTGAAGGCTGCGGTTCAATGAGCATCGATCCCGAAACCAAACGTGAGATCATCATTGTTCGCCGGGGCGGGCACGACGATCATGACAGCCATCATGGTGGCGTATGGAAGATCGCCTATGCCGACTTCATGACTGCAATGATGGCCTTCTTCCTCGTCATGTGGCTCATCAATGCCGCCAATGAGGAAACCAAGGCAGCGGTTGCCAGCTATTTCAACCCCGTCAAGCTGATGGACCGGCATTCAAGCTCCAAGGGCGTGCAGGACGTCGAGGAAAAAGACGGCAAGGTTCGCTATGAGAGCGACCAGAAGATCGAAAACAGCACGAAGGTCATCAACGATACGACGGTTGCGCTGCCAAGCGACCAGGAAGAGCGCCAGCTTTTCCGCGAACCCTATGCGGTCCTCTCGGAACTGGCTCATGAAACCGGTGTTCTGCAGAACCAGTCGGCCAAGGGCGATGGCGGTACCTCGCAATCCGGTCCGGCAACGGGTGCCGAAGGCGGTGAAGCCTATCGCGATCCGTTCAGCCCGGATTACTGGTCGAGCAAGGCTGTCGATGACCTGACCCCGCCCGATGCTGCGCCTGCCGCACCACCCAAGTCGGAAACAGCACAGCCGAAGCCGGAGGAAGCTGCAAAGCCTGCAGAAACGCAGGAGCAGCTCATTGCCGACCTGAAGAAGGCAGCTGAGGGCGAAGCCGCGAAAGACGGGATTGAGGCGAAGAAGGCCGAGCCAATGCCGGATGTGACGGTCGTTCCGGTCGATGGCGGTGTGATGATCCAGCTCACCGACAAGATCGATTATGGCATGTTCACCATCGGCTCGGCCAAGCCGGATGCGCGGGTGGTGCAGATGCTGGAGCGTATAGCGCAGGTGATTTCCCGCCAGCCGGGTGAAGTCATCATCAGTGGGCATACGGATGCGCGACCGTTCAAGAGCGCGACCTATGATAACTGGCGTCTGTCTTCGGCGCGGGCGCAGATGGCTTATTACATGCTGGTTCGCGGCGGGCTCGATGAAAAGCGTGTGCTGCGCGTTGAAGGCTATGCAGACCGCCAGCCCAAGAACGCCAGCGATCCGAATGCGGCTGAAAACCGCCGCATCGATATTTTCCTGAAATCCGCTCCATGATGCAGCTCGCCATGCGCTCTTTGCTGGCATGTGTTGCAGGCTTCTCCCTGATGGGAGCGGCCTATCCAGTCTTTGCGCAAACGCAGGCACCGGCTGAGACCCGCGCGCTGCCGGTGCTGGAGCCTTACAAGCTCGTGCGTTCGCTGCGCATGCTGCAGGATCAGGTCGTCGCCGGAAAACCGGAAGCAGTGGTGATGCTGAACAAGCTTCTGGGCTTTGTCAGCGCGGATATGGGCCGAGCGTCGAATGACGTCTGGAGCAATCCGGAAAATGTCTACGCGGCGATCATCTATCTCTTCAACGGCGGCAATCCGGAAGCGGTGCGCAAGGTTCTTGCCGACCTCAAGACCGATGCCGTGCCGCCGGAGCTGGTCAAGGGCGCATTGGCCTATGCTTCCGGCCAGACGATCGAAGTCGTGAAGCTTTTCTCGGTGCCGCTTTCGCCTGATGTTCCGGCGGAACTGAAGGCATCCATCGTGCTTGTCACCGCGAGCCAGATGACCGCCTTCGACCCAGCGACGGCCTTGATGCGGCTTGATCAGGTGCGGCTCGATGCGCCGGGCACCTTGTTTGAGGAAGCGGCAATCCGCCGTTCGATGCCGATTGCGGCCAAGCTCGGCGATGCCGACAAGATCAGGCTCCTGTCGCGCAACTATCTCCAGCGCTTTCCGCGTTCGCCCTATATGCGCGATTTCATGGCGCAATTTGTTGATGCTGCGGTGAAACTCAACGACCGTATCGGCAATGCGGAGCTGGCAAAACTGATCGGCTCTGCTGATCCGGTGATGCAATATTCGCTTTATCTGCAAATCGCGCGCGGTGCGCTCGTTGATGGCCAGACGGAACGGGCGCGTTTCATGTCGGCAGAGGCGAAGAAACTTGCTGACAGGCTGAAGGCCGACCCTACCCGCGCCAATCTTTATGCGGCGGCAAGCGATGTGGCTTCGGATTCGGCGGGCAGTGCGCTGCGTGAACTGTCGCAGATTTCACCCGACAAATTGCAGGAGCGTGACCGGAAATTGTTGAAGGCCGCTGAAGCGGTCGGCACGGTGGTTACACGCACTCCAGATGCTTTGCCGCCTGCAAAACCCGCTCTCACCGAACGGGATGTGCCGCCAATGGCAGTGGCGGATTCGCAGGAGCATGAGGCCGTAAAACCTGAGCCGACCCCGGCGGCGGTTAGCATGAAGCCGGTCAAAAACCAGCCGGAAGACGATTTGCAGAAAACGATGGAAGATGCGCGGCGCAAGCTCGCCGAGATCGATGCCTTGCTAGGAAAGACCGTTCAATGAGCATTGATATTTTGCTGAATTCCACCAGCCGACTTGCTTCGCTCGCCCGAAATTCGGGTCCTTCCCAGGCAAAAGCCGAGGGCGAGGCACAGGATAATGCTGACCCGGCAAAATTGTTCAGTTCGCTTCTCGAAAAGCCTCAGGGCAAGGTCGAAAAGAAGAGCGACAGCGAAGCCAATGCGGGTTCGGATGAGACAGATACGAAGGATGAGGAAGGTTCAAAGCCGGTCGCTCTGTTTGCCTTGCCACAAAATCTCCTTTCTTTGGATGCTTCTTCGCCTGAATTGAAGGGGGCAAATCACAGTTTTTCCACGCCGAATACTGCAAAAAACGACACAAATGCCCCCGATCCGCTTTCTGCCTTAATTAAGGACATCGATCCGAAACAGGTCGAGGGACAGGGGGGCGAGCTGCAGGCCGATCTGAAGAAGCGCACGCCTGAAACAGTGCCTTCGAAGGCCGCGGCAATCCCAACGGCCAGCACCAAACCGGATCAGGCAATCAATCAGGACGCACCGAAGGCTACCGGCGACAATCAGGCCGAAAACGCTTCGGACGATCTCGCCAGCCTTCTGAAAACTGATAAGAGGTCGGCACAGCAGCAGTCGGGTCAAATGCCCGACAGAACCGATATCCAGCAGCAGCCACCCGCAAAGGGTAACGCGCCTGCAGACATCAAGGCAGCCACCACGCCATCGCAGGCAGCAGCCCGGATAGCCGACATTCATGTGGTTTCCGAGCGCAGCTTCGGCACGGTCAAGACCTTGCAGATCAGGCTCGATCCGGTTGAGCTTGGAGCGGTGACGGCGCGTATCCGTGTGGCGTCGGAAGGTATCGAGGTGCATCTCGTCGCTGAAAAGACCCATGCGGCGGAAGCGCTCGCCGCTGACCGCTCGATGATTGAGAAAGCACTGAAAGCGGCGGGCATTGCAGACGATGCGAAAATTTCGGTGACAGTCGCTGACCGCAACGCGGCAGGTGCCGTCCAGCAGGCACAGGCATCGCAGAATGCGGGCCAGCAACAGGCGAGTGGCCAGCAACCGGGTCAGCAAGCTTTCAACATGCAGCAGGGCTTCGACGGGCGAAACGGCGCTGAGGCACAGGCGGGTTTTATGGGCGGCGAGGGCAGGCAGAATGGCGAATCCGGTCAGGCAGGACGCGAGCGTTCAGACATGCAAACCGCTCAGGACAGCGGGAGCGGCATTTCTCGCAATGATGGCCGTGGCCTGGTTGTCTGATAGCAGCCCGGCCCGCGCCGAAAATATCTGCGAGCGTGAAATGCACCGGGCATCCGCCCGCTACGATGTGCCGCTTGGCATACTCTACGCGGTCGGCCTCACGGAAACCGGTCGCAAGAACTCCCTGCAACCTTATGCGATGAATATTGAAGGCCGTGCCGAATTCATGCCATCGCAAATGGCGGCGGTGAGACGCTTCGAAGAAGTGCGGGCCGAAGGTGCGAAGCTGGTCGACCTCGGTTGCATGCAGATCAACTATTATTATCACGGCAAGGAATTTCCGTCGGTCGCCGCGATGCTGATGCCGAGTCTCAATGTTGATTATGCGGCGCGTTTTCTGCGGCAGCTTCGACAGCGCGAAGGCAACTGGACGATGGCGGTTGCACGCTATCACGCAGGGCCGAACAACGACCCCGCCCAGAAGCGTTATGTCTGTCGCGTGATGACGAATATGGTCGCCACCGGCTTCGGAAATTGGACGCCACAGGCACGAAGCTTCTGCTTCGGCTGAACAGGGATCCCTTGGAATTTTACAGGTTGTAACAGAACGTCAGATACACCCGGCTTGCCTATGCTCAACCTATGATTGCCGAGCCCGGTTGGCGCTAAATTAGCACGTGGATTTTTAAGCCCTTGTAAAGAATCGTAAAAGTTCGTGAGCCGTTAACATATGGTTAAGGTTCTTACGGCTAAAGAGGTAGGCGCATTGCAATCAGTGCGATTCCCATTAAATTAGAATATACTAAATTACCTCCCAATATATTGCGGGCAATTAATTGCCATTGTTGCTGATTCCTCCTGCCAGTTATTCCTATCGTGCTTGGGCTAACATATTGATTCGGAAGGCGGGCCGATGATTGTTGTCGTAGACGACAGAGACATAGTGACTGAAGGATACTCTTCCTGGTTCGGTCGCGAAGGCATCACGACAACAGGTTTTACCCCTACCGATTTCGACGAATGGGTCGAGAGCGTTCCACAACAGGATATTATGGCTGTCGAAGCTTTTCTGATCGGCGAATGTGCAGATCAGCATCGCCTTCCAGCCCGGATTCGTGAACGCTGCAAGGCGCCCGTCATCGCCGTCAACGATCGCCCCTCGCTTGAACATACACTTGAGCTGTTTCAATCCGGGGTTGACGATGTTGTTCGCAAACCGGTGCATGTGCGTGAAATCCTTGCGCGCATCAATGCGATCCGCCGCCGTGCAGGTGCATCAGCTGCTTCCAATGATAGCGGCACGGAGCTCGGTCCGATCCGTGTTTTCTCCGATGGTCGTGATCCGCAGATCAATGGCATCGATTTTCCACTGCCGCGTCGCGAGCGCCGCATCCTGGAATATTTGATCGCCAATCGCGGTCGCCGCCTCAACAAGGCGCAGATTTTCAGCGCGATCTACGGCATCTTCGACAGTGAAGTCGAAGAGAACGTCGTTGAAAGCCATATCAGTAAGTTGCGGAAAAAGCTGCGTGAGCAGATGGGTTTCGATCCGATCGATTCCAAGCGCTTCCTCGGCTACTGCATCAATATCGAGTGATATTGCTGCATCTCCATAATCCCCAGTATCGCGATTTCGAGCACATTTCCGGATTTCTGAAATCGCGCCTGTCCCCTCAGTAAAAGCGTAGAAAATCCCGAGGCTACAGTTTCACGCAAGCGTGGTCCATTAGCTTTACCGCGGATGATTGGATCGGTGTGCCGATTCAGTCGCTCGGTTTTACGAATTCCAGCCCGATAGTTTCGGACTTTGAGCTGGTTGCTACAACTAATCAGGAGCTGCCAATGAGCCTCTACGGTATGATGCGGACCGGTGTTTCGGGAATGAACGCGCAGGCGAACCGCCTGTCGGCGGTCGCTGACAACATCGCGAATGCGAGCACCGTCGGTTACAAGCGTGCGGAAACCCAGTTTTCGTCGCTCGTTCTGCCCAGCACTGGCGGACAGTATAATTCCGGCAGCGTTCTGACTGATGTTCGTTACGGCATTTCCGACCAGGGCGGCATCCGCTCCACATCGTCCACGACAGACCTTGCCATCGACGGCAACGGCTATTTTGTGGTGCAGGGAGCGGACGGCTCGACCTTCCTGACCCGTGCTGGCTCCTTCGTTCCCGACAAGAACGGCAATCTGGTCAACTCAGCCGGCTATTATCTGTTGGGCGCGGGCCCGAACGACCCGGCTGGCGCCCTGACGGTTCCCGGTTTGAACATCATCAATGTCAACAGCGCCGCACTTCCTGCCGAGGCCAGCACGTCGGGCAACTTCACCGTTAATTTGCCGTCTACCGATCAGGTCCCGGCAGCTGGCGAGTTCAATCACAAGACGTCGCTGATCTCCTATAATGACAAGGGCGAGAAGATCACGCTCGACGTCTATTTCACCAAGACCGGCGCGGATGAATGGAGCGTCACGGTCAAGAATGCTGCTGACAATGTGGTGGTTGGCGGCCCGACAGCGCTGACATTCGATCCGACCACCGGCGACATGACGTCTGCAGGTGGCATTGCGGTCGATCTTGGGCCTTATGGCGGCCAGAACCTCAACCTTAATCTGGGAGCATCGACGCAGCGCGCGGGTGACTACACCATTTCGCAGGCGCAGATTAACGGTCAGGCACCATCTGCGGTCAAGGGCGTGGATGTGGCCAATGACGGTTCGGTCGTCGCCATCTACGAAAACGGCACGCAGAAGGTTCTGGCGCGCATTCCGCTGGCCAATGTGGCAAGCCCTGATCGCATGACGGTTGTGAGCGGCAACGTGTTCCTGCCGAGCGCGGAATCGGGCGAGGTCAATCTCGGCTATCCCCAGAGTAAAGGTCTGGGCAAGATCATGTCGGGCACATTGGAGGAATCCAACGCCGATATCGCGCAGGAGCTGACCGACATGATCGAGGCGCAGCGCAGCTACACAGCCAATTCGAAAGTCTTCCAGACCGGCTCCGAACTGATGGACGTGCTGGTCAATCTGAAGAGATAAATCGAGACGATTCCGGGGATGGCAAAGAAGTCTTCCCCGGAATTGCAGCATTGAGAATACGGACCGTTCAGGCAACAGGTACGGTCCGCGCACGCTGGGGCAGTTCCGATATAAGCGGAATTATCAGGGGCTTTCCAAGTGTTTGTTTTAGCCGCATTTCCGGACGCGAGACCGCTTCGCGCTTTTCGGGGATGCACTTGTAGGATGGGGTAAGATGTCGCTTAGTTCTGCTCTTCTGACGGCCAAAAGTTCGCTTGCGGCAACGTCCAAGCAGACCTCCGTTGTCTCTCGCAATATTGCGGGCGCCAACGATCCGGATTATTCCCGGCGCACGGCTTCTCTCGTATCGGGGCCCTACGGTTCTCTTTACGTGGGCATCAGCCGGTCGGCGGATGAAGCCTTGTTCAACAAGTTCATCCAGTCCAACAGTACGGCTTCTTCCTCTTCCATTCTCGCAGGCGGGCTTGACCGCCTTTCGTCGCTTTATTCGGCAGATAATTATTCCGGTTCGCCATCGGCACTGATCGGCGATTTGCGCGATGCACTCCAGACCTTTGCCGCTTCTCCGTCCAACAGCGCGCTTGGCGACAGTGTTGTTTCCACGGCGCAATCGCTTGCCAATGCGCTCAATGCCGGAACCAAGCAGGTTCAGTCGCTGCGCAATGATGCGGACCGTGAAATCGCGGATTCTGTCGCCAACATCAATGATCTTCTCGCCAAGTTCGAAAAGATCAATCAGGAGATCGTCGGCGGTACGCGCGCCAATCGCGATGTCTCCGACTACATGGATCAGCGCGACTCGATCCTGAAGCAGCTTTCCGGCGAGATCGGCATCACCACCATGATGCGCGGCGATAATGACATGGTCATTTTTGCCGAAAACGGCGTGACACTGTTCGAGACCACGGCGCGCAAGGTGAGCTTCGAGCAATCGACTGTGCTGGCGCCGGGTATTGCCGGCAAGGCAGTGCTGGTGGATGGCGTTCCGCTCAACCACGAGACGTTCGACCAGCCTTATGGAACGGGCCGCCTGAGCGGATTGCTGCAGTTGCGTGACCAGATCGCCCCGCAATACCAGATGCAGCTTGACGAAATTGCGCGCAATCTGGTGACGATGTTTGCCGAAAGCGACCAGACCGGTGTTGGCGCGGACAAGACGGGCCTGTTCAGCTGGGGCGGATCGCCGGATGTTCCTGGTGCAGGCCTTTCGGCAGGTATTGCAGGCACCATCAAGGTGTCTTCGGCTTTCGTTACGTCTGAAGGCGGCAGCTCACTTCTTCTGCGCGACGGTGGGGCCAACGGGCCTGACTACAAATATAATACTGAAGGTGGGGCAGGTTTCAGCGATCGCCTGCGTGCACTCAACGAAGCATTTTCGGAGCCGATGACCTTCAATTCGGTGGCGGGTCTGGCGACAAACTCCAGCCTGACGGACTACAGCTCATCGTCGATCAGCTGGCTTGAAGGCAAGCGCCAGAAGGCCAACAGCGAATTCTCCTATAATGCGACGGTTGCCGGTCAGGCAGACACAGCCCTCTCCAACGCCAACGGTGTCGATATGGATACCGAAATGGCGCTGCTTCTCGATCTTGAACATTCCTATCAGGCATCGAGCCGGGTGCTGACCACGATCAGCGCAATGCTCGACGATCTTCTCAACGCGGTGTGAGGCCAATGAAAGCGCAATCGATTTCCACCTATGGCGCAACGTCAGCCCTGCGAGCCCTTGTGGCGAAGAACAAGGCCGAGATGTTGAAGGCGCAGCAGGAAGCGACCACGGGAACCGTGTTCGATGTCGGCCTGTCGCTTGGCTCCAAGTCTGGCCAGACCGTATCGTTGCGCAAGGAATATGACCGTCTGACCGTGCTGACAGACATGAACAAGCTGGTGCAGCAGCGCATGAATGCGACGCAGACCGCTGCCGGTACGATCATCGAGAACACGCAGAATTTTCTGGGTGATCTGACTGGCGCCAACAATACCGTTGAAAGCGCTGCCACGATTGCAAAGTCGGCAAAGTCCATTCTCAACTCTGTCACCGGTCTGCTCAACACCAGCTATAACGGCGAATATATCTTCGCCGGTGTGAACACCGATGTGAAGCCGGTTGCCGACTATACCGAAGGCAGCGCTGCGCAAACAGCAGTGCGACAGGCGTTTCAGACGCATTTCGGCTTTGCCATCGACGATCCGCAGGTGGCGAACATCACCGGCGATGAAATGAAGGCCTTTCTGGACGGTGATTTCGCCGACGAGTTCAACGATGCCAACTGGGCCGCAAACTGGTCGGATGCATCGGACACGGTGATCAAGAGCCGTATTTCGCCGACAGAAACGGCGGATACATCGATCTCGGCCAATGCCGACGGTTTCCGCAAGACCATCATGTCGGCGGTTATGGTGGCCGAATTTGCAACCATCGGCCTCAACAATTCCGCTTTCAATGCCCTGACTGAAAAGGCGATGCAGACCACGACGACTGCAATCACCGAAACGACGTCGCAACAGACGACGCTTGGTCTCGCCCAGTCGCGCACCGAAGCTGCAACCACGCGCATTGTGGCGCAGCAAAAGATCCTGAACCAGTCCGTTCTCAATCTCGAAGAAGTCGATCCTTATGAAGCGGCGACACGCGTCAACGCTCTGAAGACACAGATCGAAACGTCCTATTCGCTGACGGTTCAGCTGCAGAATATGAGCCTGCTCAACTATCTCAGATAGTTGAGATGAAATGAGGACGGACGCAGCATGATGCGAGCCCGTCCGAACTGATAGACGGAGAAACCATGTATCAGATGCGCTACGAAGATGTCATGAATGACGATATGGCGAGCGCCAAGGAACGGGAACGGGCATTGTTCGACCGTTCCATCGCAATGCTCGAGGCGGCGAAGGCAAATGGCAGCGGCTCGCGTGAGGCAATTGACGCGACCTATTTCACGACAAAGCTCTGGACCACGATCATCGATGATCTGGGGTCCGAGGAAAATGTGCTGCCGAAGGAACTGAAGGCTGCGATCATTTCCGTCGGTATTTTCGTGCTGAAGGAAATCGAGCGCATCCGTCAGGGCGAAAGCAACGATTACGCCACGCTGATCGAGATCACACAATCGATCCGGGACGGGCTTTGAGATGACCCCAAACGGAAAACCGGCCATTCGCCTTTCGCTGCGCGCGGGCGAACGAATCTTCATCAACGGTGCCGTACTGAGAGCCGACCGCAAGGTCTCGCTCGAACTCCTGAACGATGCGACCTTCCTTCTGGAAAACCATGTTCTCCAGCCGGAAGACACGACCACGCCGCTGCGCCAGCTCTATTTCGCCGCGCAGATGATGCTGATCGAACCGGCCATGCGCGAACAGGCCCACTCCACTTTCGCACAGATGCTGAAAGGCATGTTCTCGACGTTCAAGGATGCGGAAATCCTGAATGCGCTGAAGCTGGTCGACGAGCTGGTGCATAACGGGCGCATTTTCGAGGCGCTCAAGACAATTCGCGCGCAATATCCACGCGAGGCCGAACTGATGGGCCTTGAGAGCCCTGTTTTGCCCGTGGCTGCGACCCGGAAATCTGCGGAGGCAAACCCATGACCACGACACCGCCGATTGGCACAAATACGACGAATAACAACACGACGAACAACAGCAATTCCGCGGCCAACAAGGCGAGCGTCGATTATAATTCCTTCCTGAAGCTTCTGGTGACCCAGATGCAAAATCAGGATCCGACGCAGCCCATGGACGCGACGCAATATGTTTCGCAGCTTGCGACCTTCTCCAATGTCGAGCAGGCCGTGCAGATGAACAGCAAGCTTGAAACGCTGATCGCCAATACGTCTCTGACACAGGCCGAAGGCTGGATCGGTCGCACGCTGACCAATGCCGATGGCAGCATATCGGGCGTCGTAAAATCCGTTACCATCCAGTCCAACGGCATGCTGGCCGAACTGGAAGACGGCAAGACGCTGATGATCGGCGCAGGCGTCAAGATCAGCTAGGACCGATGCGGTGAACGAAGCCGACGCGCTTGATATCGTCAATTCTGCAATCTGGACCGTGCTTATGGCAAGCGGTCCGGCGGTGCTTGCCGCCATGCTTGCAGGCATCGGCATCGCACTTTTCCAGGCGCTGACGCAGATTCAGGAAATGACGCTGACCTTCGTGCCGAAGATCATCGTCATTTTCGTCGTGCTGGCCCTGACCGCGCCATTCGTCGGTGCGCAGATCAACTCCTTCACGCTGCTGGCCTATTCTCGTATCGAGAAGGGGTTCTAGCACGTAGCCTTCGCGCAAGCTTCGCGAGCTAAGGTCCGTCCCGAAACAGGAGACGGATGTGCAGCAGGCAGCGGCTAAACCCTTGATGAAAAGCGGACTTCTGACCGGCAGCGATATGGGGCTGGCGGTTGGCATCATCATCATCCTGACCGTGCTTTTCCTGCCTGTTCCGGCTGTCGTGCTGGATATTGGTCTGGCGTTTTCGATCGCCTTCTCGGTCCTGATCCTGATGGTTGCGCTCTGGATTCAGCGCCCGCTAGACTTTTCCGCCTTTCCAACGGTGCTGCTGATCGCCACCATGATGCGATTGTCGCTGAATATCGCGACGACACGCGTGATTCTCACCCACGGCAATGAAGGCTATCTTGCCGCCGGTCATGTGATCCACGGCTTCTCGCAATTCGTGATGGGCGGCGACTTCGTCATCGGTCTGGTCGTTTTCTGCATTCTCATCATCGTCAACTTCCTCGTCATCACCAAGGGCGCGACGCGTATCGCGGAAGTGGGCGCGCGCTTCACCCTCGACGCCATTCCCGGCAAGCAGATGGCCATCGATGCCGACCTGTCGTCCGGCCTGATCGATGAAAAGGAAGCGCAGCGCCGCCGTCGCGAGCTGGAAGAGGAAAGCTCCTTCTTCGGCTCCATGGACGGTGCATCCAAATTCGTGCGCGGCGATGCGATTGCAGGTCTCATCATCACCGCCGTCAATATTTTCGGCGGTATCATCATCGGCGCTACGCGCCACGACATGGATATTGCGCACGCAGCCGATGTCTTCACCAAGCTGTCGGTCGGCGATGGTCTGGTCACACAGATTCCGGCCCTGATCGTCTCGCTTGCCGCCGGTCTTCTGGTGTCGAAGGGCGGCACACGCGGCTCCGCCGATCAGGCGATCTTCGGTCAGCTGGGTGCCTATCCGAAGGCGCTTCTGGTTGCGGCGATGCTGCTCTTCGTCCTCGGCATCATGCCGGGCCTGCCAGCCTTCCCGTTCTTTATGCTCGGTGGCGCAATGGCTTTCATCGGTATTGCCGTACCCCGTCGACAAGCGCGCCAGCGCGAGGCGGAAGCCAACGAGGCCGGCAAGAAGCAGCGCGAAGCGGAAGAGCAGGAGCGCAATTCCGTCAAGGCGTCACTCGAAACCAACCAGATCGAACTTTGCCTCGGCAAGCAGCTTTCCGCCCGCCTGATCGCATCGCAGCAGGAGCTGGCGCATCGCGTCAACAAGATGCGCCGCAAGTTCGCGCAGGAATACGGTTTCGTCATCCCTGAAATCAAGGTCACGGACGATATCGCGCTTCCGCCGAAAAGCTATCGCATCAAGATACACGGCACGGCAGTCGCCAGCCACGAGCTGCGCGTCGGTGAAACGCTTGTCGTGCTTGGCGACCGCCCGATCCCATCCATTCCGGGTGAGGAAGTGCGCGAACCGGCCTTCGGTATGCGCGCCTATTCCGTGCCGGAAACCTTTGCGTCCGATCTCCGCCGCGATGGCTATATGACCGTGGATAATCTCTCAGTCCTGCTGACACATTTGAGCGAAATCGTCCGCAACAATCTGGCCCAGCTTCTTTCCTACAAGGATATGCGCATTCTGCTGGACCGTCTCGGCTCTGAATATCGCAAGCTTCTGGAAGATATCTGCCCGACGCATATTTCCTATTCGGGCCTGCAGGCGGTGCTGAAGCTGCTGCTCGCCGAACGCATTTCCATCCGCAACCTGCATCTGATCCTTGAAGCCATTGCGGAGATCGCACCGCTTGTTCGCCGCCCGGAAATGATTGTGGAACATGTCCGCATGCGCATGGCGCAGCAGATTTGCGGCGATCTTTCCGACAATGGCGTGCTGAATGTTTTGCGTCTGGGCAATCGCTGGGATCTGGTCTTCCACCAGAGCCTCAAGCGTGACGCCAAAGGTGAAATCGTCGAATTCGACATCGATCCGCGCCTGCTGGAACAGTTTGGCACCGAGGCCTCCACCGTCATTCGCAAGCATTTCGACAATGGCGAACGTTTCGTGCTGGTTTCCTCGCCAGAAGCGCGGCCATACATTCGCATGATTATCGAGCGTCTGTTCGCCACCCTGCCTGTCTTGTCCCATGTCGAAATCGCACGTGGCGTGGAGGTGAAGTCACTCGGCGCGATTTCGTAAGAGGACGGCGTTCTTCGATCCTGCGGCCCTCATCCTCAGGAGCCAAGCCGAGCTTGCCGAGGCTTGGCGTATCGAAGGGCGAGGGGGATTAGTTATTGCTTCATACGATGAAAGGGCCTTGAGTGCCTGTCGCGCAACTGCCGCTCAACGAAATCATTCTGGCCGCCGTTCTGGCGTTCTGCCGGGTCGGTGCGTGCCTGATGCTGATGCCGGGGCTTTCGAGTGCGCGCATTCCGTTGCAGGTCAGGCTCTATATTGCGCTGGCCTGTTCATTCGCAGTCCTGCCGCTGGTGCTGCAGCGTATCGTTACCGTTGTCGATGCCGGGCAGCCGTGGACTCTATTCCGCCTGATGGCGAGCGAGATGTTCGTCGGCGCGGTTATCGGTATTCTGGCACATATCTATTTCTGGGCGTTGCAATTCATGGCAAACACGATGGCGGTTTCAGTCGGATATTCCGGCTCGCCTGCCGATGCCATCACGGAAAGTGAACCGCAGGCGACACTTGCCACCATCGTCACCTTCAGCGCACTGTTCCTGTTCTTCATTACCGATATGCATCTGGAAATCTTCCGGGCGCTGCTCAATTCCTATGTGGCCATTCCGGTTGACGGGCAGTTCCGCCCCGATGCGGCGATGATCGATTTCACCGATGCGCTTTCGGCGGCTTTTCTGGCGACACTGCGTATTGCAGCGCCGTTCATCGTTTTTGCGATTCTCGTCAATTTTGCCATCGGTCTGGTGAACAAGCTGACGCCGACCATACCGGTTTACTTCGTATCGATGCCATTCGTGCTGGGGGGAGGGCTGCTGGTGGTCTATTTCATCCTGCCGGAACTCCTGCGCTTCTTCACCAACGAAACTGCGACGCAGCTTCGCGAGTTGTTTTAGGGGTGGCCATGACGAATCCACGCAATCTGAAAAAGCTGATTGAACTGCAAAAGCTCGGAAGCGCCCGGCTGGAGCAGGCTCTTGCCGCAGCCAATGCACGCAAGGGCGCGCTGGATGAGGAGCGGGAGGCGCTTATCGCCATGCAGGATCGCCGCTATGATGGCGATACGCTCGATATCGATCCATCGCTGCTCATCAAGCGTCTTGGAACCAATGCCGCCGAATCGCAGCAGCTCGGGCAGCGTCTCGAATCACAGCGCAAAGCACTTCTGCAGGAACAAAGACGTGTCGGGTTGCTGGAAGAGCGGCTGACGGATGCTGAAAATGATCGCGAACGGCGGGAACTTTCCAGCCTGATCGAGGAATTTATTAGCCGGAAAACGACAAATCGCTCGCAAAACCCTGATTGAGCGCAAAATCGAGGCTGAGCGCACGCACAAGTTTCAGTCAAGTTTGACCCATTATGGTGCAAGTAACAAAGCGCATCCCAAAAAGTGCGAAGCGATTTTTGGACAAGATGCGCGCAAGGACGATCAGAACGCGTCCCAAAAAGTGCGAAGCGGTTTTTGGATAGGATGCGCGGCAGAATTAGCCCTTAGAGCGCCGATCTGATGCAATCAGATCGAAACGCGCTCTAAAAGAAGGAAGAGATGCATGGCGATCAACCCGCCGTCAGATCTGGTGATGGACGTGGCGCGTGCAGCCGATCCGCAAGCCTATCGCATGGCGGCGGAACGGCTGAGAGCGCCGTCCGCATCCGGGACCATGGTGGCATCCACTGGGGCAGCCGCAATGGCGGCACCCGCCGCCGGTGGTGGACTGACGCGGGATAATTTCGCCAGCTTTTCCGACAGCCTTGCGGCTGGGGTCAGCGTACGACCGGATGCGCAGAATGCGGCCAGTCCGGCTTATCGCAAGTTCGAGGCCTTCATGCTGCAATCCTTCGTGCAGTCGATGTTCACCAGTGACACGACGGCGACCTTCGGGAAGGGGATTGCCGGTGAATACTGGAAGTCCATGATGGCGGAAGCCATGGCAAACAAGATGGCGGATGGCGGCGGTGTCGGCATTGCCAAGTTGCTTGAGGAACAGGCGGCGCGCAACGGGCGGGCAGACGCGCCGACGACGATAGCGTTAGGAGACGTGATCAATAATCTGGGAGAAAGTGTGGGCCAGAACGGCGTATCGAAGGACATCGTGCATGGCTTCGAACGCAAGCTCATTCAAAAGCAACTCGACAACAACAGCGATACGGACAGCGCGCGCGGCTGATTGGCCCGCAACCATAGCGTCCGCCATGCTTCATAATTGAGGACCCCTAAATGACCGAGACAAGCTCTGAAAACAGCCTGCCGCCAGAGGATTCGCAAATCGTCACTGTCACGAGCGAACCGGGTCAGGCGCTGGCAGAGGAACCGGCCGAGAACCCCACATTGAAGCCGGTCGTGCGGGCAATCCAACGTCTGGAAGATGTCATCGATACTGAAACGCGCCTTCTTCTGGAGGGCGGCAATCCGGATCTGGCGGAAATCAACTCCCGCAAGAGCCGTGGGCTTTACGATTTCAACAAGGCGATCAAGAAAGCGGCCAGTGCTGCCGAACCGGCGACGATGAAGCGGCTTCAGCCGCTGCTCGACAGCCTGAAGCAGAAGCTTGAGAAGAACTGCGAAGCGCTGCAGCTGCATCTGCGGGCCGTTGGTGAGTTGGCTGATCTCATTCGCGGTGCGCTGGAAACGCAGGAAGCCGACGGCACCTACAGCATGCAGAGTGTGAGGCTCGGTCACGCACGATGATCCGCATCATTGCCATCGGTCTGTGGATTTGTGCCGTCGCTTTCGGCTCGCTTTTCCTGGCGGTTCGCCAGAACGTCTCATCTTCGGATGGGGCGCAGGCGGCGACCAGTGGATTTGGCGGCGTGGATTACGTCAAGACAGATGTGATGAGCGTGCCGATCATCTCGAATGGCGGCGTCGCCGGTTATGTGGTGACGCAGCTTGTCTATACGGTCGATTCGAACATTCGCAAGAAGCTGACCGTGCCGCTCGAATTCTTCATCAACGATGAGATATTCCGTAAATTCTATGGCAGCTATTCGGATACGAAAGAGGTCGAGAAGGTGAGTTTCGAGGACGTTCGTGCCTCGATCATCACCGATCTCAATGCGCGGTTCCCCGAGCCGGTCATCAAGGACCTTCTGGTCGAGCAGTTCAACTATATTTCAGCGGAAGAAATCCGTGCCATGAACATGCGCGGCACGCCGACACCGACGGCACCGGCCAAGCAGTCAGAGAAGCAGGCCAACGCAGAGCCTGTCAGTCACAGCGAATAGTATTTTCCTGCAAGCTGGGCGAGGCGCTCGTCATCGAGCGGTGCGACCGCCGGGTCGGATACAAGCTCCACACCCATTTCACGACCATCCCGCCAGGCCACGCGGGCCAGAAGCGCGCGTCCGTAATAATCGTCAAACAGCCAGAAGCGTTCGGGCAGGGTCGGGACTTCGACAGTTCTCAGCTTGGCGCCATGGGGCGCAATATCGCTGAACTGGCATTCGATGATGAAACGCCCATCGAGCCCCACGATCTTTCCGGAGCGCAGCCTTGTACGCTGTCTCTCTTCCCTACGACGTTCGTGGGATGGCTTAACCCGTGCCATATCAAAATCTTACCTGCTATTCCCCTGAGACTAATCTAGCAGGTTTCGATTGCCGATGCGTTACTTTTTAAACCGGGATTTTGCGGACATGGTTACCTTGAACAGGTTCCTGTTTGTCAGTGTTCGCCACAGGCTTCGCAGAGGCCGCGCAGCTCCAGTGTCGTCTTGCGCGACTTGAAACCGTTCTGAAGGCTCCAGGCGCTGACAAGGTTCTCGATCGCCGCGTCGGAGAATTCCGTCACCTGACCGCATTTCTCGCAAATCGCGAAAGCCACCAGACCCTGCTGATGGCATTGCGGGTGCGCGCAGGCAACGAAGGCGTTGAGGCTTTCAAGGCGATGAATCATCCCGTAATCGAGCAGCTTTTCCAGTGCGCGATAGACCTGCAGCGGCGCGCGGAAACCGTCGTCACGTAGCTGGTCGAGGATCGTATAGGCGCTGAGTGGGCCTTCCGCCTTGGACAAAACGTCGAAAACCAGTGTCTGATTGCGGGTGAGGTCCTGCGGGGCGTGATGATGGTGATGCGTGCTCATTGTCCAGCGATCCGTTTCGGTGATGCCTTTTCCCTCTTATGTAGGGGTAGCAGGCTCAAAATGAAAATGGCAAGCGCCGCGACCACAATGGAAGGGCCGGATGGCGTGTCGAAATGAATGGAACCATAAAGTCCGCCGATAACCCCCGCAGCACCGATCAGTGAGGCCAGAATGGCCATCTGTTCGGGTGTGGAGGAAAAGCGGCGTGCCGTCGCTGCCGGAATGATCAGCAGCGAGGTGATCAATAGAATTCCGACGATCTTCATCGCAATGGCGATGACGATGGCCAGAAGCAGCATGAAAACAATGCGCGACAGGGCAGGGTTCATGCCTTCGGCGCGGGCAATATCCTCGCTGACGGTGGCAGCAAGGAAAGGGCGCCACAGCCAGGCCAGAACCGCCAGCACAAACACTCCGCCGCCATAGATGAAGGCGATATCCATTCGCGAGACAGCCAGAATATCGCCGAACAGGAACGACAGCAGGTCGACGCGCACCCATGTCATGAAGGCAACGAGGACGAGGCCAAGCGACAGCGTGGCATGGGACAGGATGCCGAGCAGCGAATCCGCCGACAATGTGTGTCGGCGCTGCAAGAGCAGCAGAATGGCTGAAATCGCCACGGCAACGGCGAACACGCCGATCATCATATTGATGTCGAAAATGAGCGCCAGCGCCACGCCGAGCAGGGCGGAATGCGCCATGGTATCGCCGAAATAGGCCATGCGCCGCCAGACGATGAAGCAGCCGAGCGGTCCGGTCGTGAGCGCAAGCCCGACACCGGCGATGATGGCGCGGGTGAAGAAATCGTCAAGCACGCGGCGCGCTCCCTTCGTGATGATGATGTTCGTGATCATGCCCGTGTTCATGGTCATGATGATGGCCGTCATCGGCGTGGCAGTGATCCGTCACGGAACCGTCGGCATGAAGCACGCGCCCGTCCGGCAGATGGGTGTGATCGTGATGATGCTCATAAACGGCAAGCGGTCCGACGGCCCGGCTGCCAAACAGCCGCATATATTCAGGGCTCGCCGTCACATCGCGCGGCGTTCCGCTGCAGCATACATGACCGTTGAGGCAGATGACGCGGTCGGTCGCCGCCATGACCAGATGCAGGTCGTGCGAAATCAGCAGCACGCCGCAGCCTGTGTCGTCGCGCAGTTTCGCAATCAGTTCGTACAATGCAGCTTCGCCGGAAAAGTCGACGCCCTGCACCGGTTCGTCCAGCACCATGAGGTCCGGTTTGCGCGCAAGTGCGCGCGCCATCAGCGCACGCTGGAACTCGCCGCCTGACAGGTTGGCGATCTCGGCTTTGGCAAGATGTGGAATGCCCACCACTTCCAAAGCCGTCTCGGTATCCTTGCGCGAGAGAGACCCCGTCAGGGTCATCAGGCGCTCGACCGAAAGCGGCAACGTGCGGTCGATATTGATCTTTTGCGGCACATAGCCGATGCGCAGGCCCGGCGCGTGGATCACGCTGCCTTCATCGGGCTTCAGGATACGCAGCGCCATCTTGGCGGCGGTGCTCTTGCCCGCGCCATTCGGACCGATCAGGGTGACGATCTCCCCGCGCTCAACGCTCAGGTCGACATTGCGCACGAGCCAGCGCCCGTCGCGATAGACGCCGGCATCCTTCAGTTCAATCAATGTTTCCCGCGCTTTTTCGGCGGGGAGGGCGGTCTTCCTGCTCATCTATTCCGGGCTTTCAATGCCTGTATGTTCGTGTCCCACGCACGGATCATCCGCCGATTCGAAATTTTTCCCAGCGTCTTTTTCCGTTGCCGCTCTATTGCGCAACCGCCGCTGTGATTTTTCCAAAATGGGGGTTGCCTCACCTTATGGCAGACGTTATAGCATAACGCAACTAACGTAATAAAATAACATATCACAAGAATGTGGTGCCCCTCCCCAATCGTACAAGAGAGAGACTATGAAACATCTCCGCTCCCTCCTCCTAGCCTCGGCATTTCTGGCTGGTACGGCAAATGTCTCACTTGCCGCAGAACGCGACGGCGTCGTGGTCTCGATCAAACCGCTCCATTCCATTGTTTCCGCAGTCATGCAGGGGGTGGGCGAGCCGAAACTGATCGTTCAGGGTGCGGGTTCCGAGCATGTCTACAGCCTGAAACCCTCCGATGCCGAAGCAATCGAGCACGCCAAGGTGATTTTCTGGGCCGGGCCGTCGATGGAAACCTTCCTCGATAAGCCCATCGATACACTTGGCGATGGCGCAAAGGTTGTCGCTCTTGGTGAAGCGGACGGCCTGACCAAGCTGAAGTTCCGTGAAGGTGGTCCGTTCGAAGCGCATGACCATGGCCATGAAGGTCACAACCATGGTGCCGAAGGTCATGACCATGCTCACGATGACAAGAAGGATGCCGCCGATGCCGACAAGGGGCACAATCATGCCGCCGAAGCATCGGAAAGCGGGCATGACCATCACCATGGTCACGGTGAATATGATCTGCATTTCTGGCTCGACCCGCAAAACGGAAAGGTTCTGGCGACGGATATCGCCAGGACGCTCGGCGAAAGCGACCCCGAACATGCTGCGCAATATGAAAAGAACGCCAAGGACTATGGCGAGAAGATTGACGCGCTGACCAAGGAAGTCGCCAGCGAACTGGAGCCGGTAAAGGACAAGCCGTTTATCGTCTTCCATGATGCCTACCAGTATTTCGAAAATCGTTTCGGTGTGAAGGCGGCTGGATCAATCACGGTCAGCCCGGAAAAGGCACCGGGTGCCGCGCGCATCAAGGAAATTCACGAGAAGATCAAATCGCTTGGCGCAACCTGCGTGTTCTCCGAACCGCAGTTCGAACCGAAGCTGGTGAATACTGTTATCGAAGGAACGGATGCCAGGACAGGCGTTCTCGATCCGCTGGGGGCAGAGCTGAAGGATGGTCCGGATCTCTATCCGCAGCTCATTCGCAATCTGGCGGATTCGTTGAAGGACTGTCTGTCGAAATAGGGCCAACAGCTGCGACCGCGCCCTCGCCAGGTGCACGCCCATAACTTGGTAGCGGTCGCAACGGTGCCGGGCTGGACCCTGCTTTAACTTACGGGCAGCCCGGCACTGGAGCATTTCCTGTTTTAATTGAATCATTGGAAATGCTCTATCTGTTTGTTTTTCAGCATGTCTTTATCCCGAAACCGGTTCCCACTTTCGGGAGACATGCTCTAATGAGTGCGCCTCGACCTGATTGAAGCAGATCGAAACTTGCATTTCGACACTCAAAGGCGGCTCAGGCCGCCTATTTTCACCATTAAATCTGTTATGATATAACATTAAGGAGAAGAGAATGCGTAGCTTTGTGAAGGCGCTTCAGGCTGGTGCCGTTTTGACTTTTCTTGCTCCCGCAATCGCGGGTGCTCATGGAATCTGGATTGCAGAACGTCACGGAACGCAGGCGGTTGTTTACGGTCACGGCGCAAGCGATGAGGCCTATGACCCGCAGAAGCTCAAGACGGTTACGGCCAAGAATGGAGAGGGCAAGGATGTCGCCGTCGAGATCAAACGACAGGAAGATCATGCCCTGCTGAGCGTGCCCAAGGATGCAGTCGTGGTCAGCGGCACATTCGACAATGGCTTCTGGGCCGAGGGTCCGGACGGCAAGTGGGTCAACAAGCCGAAATCGGAAGTGCCGGGCGCAAAACAGTCCAGTCAGAGTCAGAAATTTGCTGTCGCCATTCTGGATCATCTGCGCAAAAAGCCAGAGGCCCAAGGCTTGCCTTTCGAAATCGTTCCGTTGATGGACCCGACAATATTGGAGGCGGGCAACGAGCTTCCCGTGCAGGTTCTGTTTGACGGAAAGCCGGTGGAAGGCGTCGAGGTCACGGCGGATTATGTCAATGACAGTCACGCAGCGCCGGTGAAAACCGACGCGGAAGGTATCGCCAGGATCAATATCCGCAACGCGGGTCTCAATGTCGTTGGGGCGGGTTATTCCAGGCCGCTGTCTGATTCAAAGGAAGCTGACAAGCTCAGCTATTTCACCACGCTGACCTTCAACCTCGATCACCACCATCACGATTGATCCTACCCAGTTTGATGAGGAACGGAGTCATGAGAAAGAGACTGCCCGTTACGGTCTTGTCCGGTTTTCTCGGGGCCGGAAAGACGACACTGCTCAATCACGTGCTCAATAATCGCGAGAACCGCCGCGTCGCGGTGATCGTCAATGATATGAGTGAAGTGAACATAGATGCCGCCCTCGTTCGTGAGGGCGGCGCCAATCTCTCCCGCACGGATGAACAGCTGGTCGAAATGACCAATGGCTGCATCTGCTGCACATTGCGCGATGATCTCCTGAAGGAGGTTTCACAACTGGCAGCTCAGGGACGCTTCGATTATCTGCTGATCGAATCGACCGGCATAGCCGAGCCACTGCCGGTTGCCGCCACGTTCGAGTTTCGCGATGAGAAGGGCAACAGTCTTTCGGACGTTGCCCGGCTCGATACGATGGTGACAGTTGTTGATGCCGCCAATCTGCTGAAGGATTATGCATCGAGCGATTTTCTGCGCGATCGCGGCGAATCCCTTGGTGAAGATGACGAGCGCACGCTTGTCGATCTTCTGGTTGAACAGATCGAGTTCGCCGATGTCGTCGTGCTGAACAAGATATCGACCGCTTCAAAAGAGGAGCGTGATCTGGCGCACAAGGTCATCCGCTCGCTCAATCCCGATGCCCGCATCGAGGAGGTCGATTTCGGTGAAGTGTCGCTCGACGCCATACTGGACACGAAGCTTTTCGACTTCAACAAGGCGCATGAGCATCCGCTCTGGTACAAGGAGTTGCACGGCTTTGCCTCGCATACGCCCGAGACCGAGGAATATGGCGTTCGCTCCTTTGTCTATCGTGCGCGACGTCCCTTCGATCCCGAACGGTTTCAATCGTTCATCGACAAGGGCTGGCCGGGTGTCGTGCGGGCGAAAGGCTTCTTCTGGCTTGCCACCCGTCCGGATTTTGTCGGTGAAATCAGTCAGGCGGGCGCGTTGGTCCGCACCGGAAAAAGGGGGCGCTGGTGGTCATCCGTGCCGAAGCAATACTGGCCGGCGGAACCCGAATGGCAGCGCGCCATGGAGCCATATTTCCATAAGGTGTGGGGTGATCGGCGTCAGGAGATTGTGTTCATCGGTGTCGATCCGATGCAGGAAGATGCGCTCATCGATGAGCTGGATCAATGTCTTCTTGAGGAAGAAGACTTCGTGCCAGAGCGCTGGTCGGGGCTGAACGATCCGTTCCCGAACTGGTCGGCCGCCGCGGCTTGAGGCCTATTCTGACAGTGAGGCTATATCCATGGCCTTGCTGTCGGCTAGCGTCCGATGATCCAGAACGCTGGCGATGGCTTCGCGCACATCGAGCATCATATGGCGCACCTCGCATTCGTCCTCATCGCAATCGTCACATGGGCGATAGTCTGTCTTGCTGGCGCAGGCGATGGGGGCAAGCGCGCCGTCGAGCGCGCGGATGATATTGCCGATGGCAATCTCGTGGGCCGGGCGGGCCAGACAGAAGCCACCGCCCTTGCCCTTGCGACTAAGAACGAAGCCGGCATTGCGAAGTTCGGTAAAAATATTGTCGAGAAACTTGCGCGGTATATGGTGCTTCTCGGCGATTTCGCTGGCCGAAACCAGCTGTCCATCTGTAACGCCCGCCAGATGCACCATGGCTTTCAGGCCATATTTGCCCTTTTTAGTCAGCATGCCACCCCTGTGGAGCATTTCCTCTGGGAACGGAAACCGGTTTCCGTCCGGAAATGCATGAAAAGAATACGCCACACACGCCGCCAGCGTGAGCTGGCACCGTTTCGCAAGATCAGGCCTAATATCTGTGAGTGCCTGTATATAAGAAGTTAGGGGGTAAACCCCGCCGCGACAAGTCTTTTTGCCGCTACAGCATCGGCCCGAAAATCGGTATCGATTTTTGGAATGCACGATGCGTGACTTCTATAGTGTGGAACATCCGCGATGGCGCATGGCGTTCTGGCGACTAATCTCGTCCGTTGGCCAGCAAGGCGAGCGATAATGCTCCCTGCAACGCATCGCCAAGCGCGGGCCGAAAGCGTTCCCGATGCGGTAGAAATGGTAGTGCTGCATAGGATGAGGCGAGGCCTCCCGTCAGGCTGAACCGGGCAAGCGTTTCTATACCGAGCCGATCCAGACCGCGGGCAATATAAGAGCAGGCGCGTTGCAGGATCGAAAGGCCGAGCGCATCGCCCTTATGCGCATAGTCAAAAACGATAGGAGCGAAGGCGGCGTAGTCTGCGGCCGTCGCCGTGCGCGAAAAGGTTATGATCTGGCGCATGTCACCGTTGAACCGTGCCAGCACGGCATCGGCAAGTTCCGTGTGCTCCGTCATGCCGTCCAGAGCAAGCAGCGTTTCTTCAAGAAGTTCACGACCAAGCCGCGCGCCGCCCGCATGATCGCTCAACATGAAGCCGCGCCCGCCGATAATCTCGAAGGCGTCTTCTTCTCTTCTGACGAACACCGAGCCGGTGCCGAGAATAACGATGGCGCCGTCTTTCTGACCGAGCGCACCTTGCAGGGCGGTAACAGCGTCGGAAACGATCTTCACCTTGCCGAAGGGCAGGCTCTGTTCCACGCGATCCTTGTCCG